>NZ_JBFUEV010000002.1:0-711055 GCF_056403775.1 Cellulomonas sp. P2_F12
ATCTTTCCAGACACCACACATGCGTGTGTGTCTCGTATCCGGTATTAGCCATCGTTTCCCATGGTTATTCCAGAGTCTGGGGTAGGTTGCTCACGTGTTACTCACCCGTTCGCCACTGATCAGACCAGCAAGCTGGCCATCACCGTTCGACTTGCATGTGTTAAGCACGCCGCCAGCGTTCGTCCTGAGCCAGAATCAAACTCTCCGTAAATGTCTACATGGCACCCCACCACCGAAGCAGCAGAGCAACCGACACACGAAACGGTCCCGATAAGGACCAATCAGATTCGGCTGAATTGTGGCACCCGCCCCCCACGGAGGTGGAAGAACGGACACCAATCTCAACCAAGACCCACCACCTCAGCACCCACAACCCAAACGGGCCGCAAACACCTCCGATAGCGAGCCATATGGCATCGACTATTTGGCACACTGTTGAGTTCTCAAGGAACAGACGCGCATCCCTCCAGGCCTTTCAACCTGTCCGGAGGCAACCGTTCTAACTTAGCGGAGCGGCCCCTCCGCGTCAAACCCCCTCGTCAGAGGGCATTTGTTGCGGTGAGAACCAGCGGTTCCGCTTCCGGACGCTCCACGTTGACCGACGATCAGATCGCCAGTCGGAGTGTCCGGGGTGGTCTGCCCGGGGGACCAGCCACTGCGGTGCGATCCGCGGTGTCCGTTCCTCCCTGCCGGGCGACATCGAGAACATTACGCAGCGTCCGGCGCAGGTGGCAAATCCGTGGCCGGTGACGCGGGTCACGTCGGTCGATATGCCGCTGACCTGGGCGAACGCTCAGTACAGGGCGCTGGCCATGGCGCGTCGGGCGGCGATGACGCGGGGATCCTCGCCGCCGATCACCTCGAACAGGTCGACCAGGCGCACGCGGACGCGCTCACGCTCGGGGCCGAACGTCGTGCGGAGCACGTCGATCAGTCGCGCGAAGGCGTCCTCGACCTTGCCGCCGAGGATGTCGAGGTCGGCGACCGCCAGCTGCGCGTCGACGTCGGACGGGTCGGCGGCCGCAGCGGCGCGTGCTGCCTGGAGGTCCGCGTCGCGCGTCCGCTCGAGCAGGCCGACCTGGGCCAGGCCGGCGCGGGCGAGGGCGTCGCGAGGGTTCTCCTTGAGCGCCTGCTCGTAGGCGGCGGTCGCCGCGGCGAGGTCGTCGGCCTCGATGGCGTCGTACGCGGCCTGGTGCAGCGGCGGGAGCTCCGGCTCGGGCTCCTCCTCCGCCGGCTCCCCGCCGGTGGTCGGTGCGGCCCGTCCGGTGATGCCGTTCGCCTCGGCCGCAGCGAGCACCTGGTCGAGGACCGCGCGCACCTGGTCGAGCGGGTAGGCGCCCTGGAACAACGGGAGCGGCTGCCCGGCCAGCACCGCGACGACCGTCGGCACGCTCTGCGCCTGGAACGCCTGGGCGATCTGCGGGTTGGCCTCGGCGTCGATGCGCGCCAGCAGCCAGCGCCCACCGTCCTCGTCGGCGAGCGCGGCCAGGTCCGCTGCGACCGTCGCGCTGGCCTCGCTGCGCGGGGACCAGAGGACGACGACCACCGGGTACTCGGTCGAGCTCTGCACCAGCGCCGGGAACGACCCCTGGTCCACGTCGACGACGTAGGTGCCCGGCGCCGGCAGGCCGCCGGGGCTGCCCGGGGCCGGGGTCGCGGGGCGGTTCAGCGTCGAGAGGTCGACCGCGCCGCGGACGTCGAGGCGGGGGCGGGGTCCGGTGGGCTGGGACATGCGTCGATCTTCCTTCGAGGCCTGCGTCGGTGGGTGGTCGGTCGGGCTATCGGTCGGTCACTCGGCCGTGGCCGACGTGACGGCGTGCTCGGCGGCGAGCAGCTGCACGGGTGCTCCGCTGCCTGCCGGGGGCACGTACATGACCAGCACGTCGGTGAACGTCCGGACGAAGTTGCTGCCGGCGCTCTGCTTGCCGGTGAGCGCTGCATAGAAGGGGTCGGAGATGGGGATCGTCCCACCCGCGACCGTCAGCGTCACCGTCGACACCGTGGTGAGCTGGCCGACGACGATCGCGCCGCCGTCCACCGTGCCGAGGCTGACGACCGGCGCGGCCTCGGGCGTGTAGGTCTCGCTGGCCGTCCCGGCCGCCTGGACGCCCGCCGCCGTCGCCGCGCGGGCCGCCTCGATGCTCGACCGGAACGTGTCCGGGGCGAACGTCGCGGCGAAGGCCGAGGCGTCTCCGTTGGCCAGCACGTCGGCGTACTGCTGGAGCGCCTCGGTCGGGGTCACCACCAGGCCGGTGGCGTCCGGCGCGAGCACCGGGCTGCCGGTCTCGGGCGAGGCGGTGGGGGGCATCTGGACGCCCGCGCCCATCCGGCCCCAGCCCCACAGCTTGTACGGGTCGCGGGGCGCGGCCTGCTGCATGACGAGGATGCGCGGGGCCTGCAGGTCGTCGGGCTGCTTGGTGACGACCAGCTGGGTCCGTGGCCACTCGTCGGTCTGCGGCACGATCAGCGCCTGCGCGTCGGTGGGGAGCGCGGTCGGGGCCTTCGCGCCCGCGGTCGCGTTGGCGCGGACGTACTCCGCCGAGCGCACGGCCAGCGCCGGTCCGAACACCCGCGGCGGGAGCTGGGCCGGGTCGAGCGCGGCGTCGGCCGCGGCCAGCACGGCGCCGAGGTCGGTCAGCACGTCCTGGGACTGCACGACGGTCGTGGCGGCCGGCGGGACGGCGGGGACCGGCTCGGGCTGGGCCTCCGGGAGCGGGTTGCCGCACGCCGCGAGCCCGAGCAGCAGCACGCTGCCGAGGGCCGCGACGACCCGGCGGGACCAGGCGGTGCGCGTCATCGACCCTCCTCCGTGGTCTCGTCGGTGTCCGGCTCGGTCGGGGCGTCGCCCTCCGTGGGGGGCAGGCCCCAGGCCCGGCGCCACGCGTCGGCCCGCGAGCCGGCCGTGGCGGCCTCGTCGGCGGGTGCGGGCTCCGGCGTCGTCGTCCGGACCCAGGCCGGCCGTCCCGCGTGCACGGGCTCGGCGTCGGGACCGGCGGGCGAGCCCGGGCGCAGGCGCGCGCCCGGAGGAGGCGGGCCCGCCGACCAGGCGGTCGGGTCCTTCGGGTCCGGGGCGGGGTTCGTCGGCGCGTCAGCCGCGCCCGCGGCGGAGGCCGCGCCGGCCGCACCGGCCGCGGACGGAGCCGGTGCTGCGGCGTGGGCCCACGAGGGGCGGCCGTGCGGTGTGCCGGCGGGCGGGTCGACCGGTGTGGCGGGCGTCCGCGCGACGTCGGCGGCCGGGGCGGTCGGTGTCCAGCCCGACGCCGGGACGGCGCGGTCGGATGCGACGGCCGCAGCGGCGGGCGCCGCGGCAGGAGGTACCGCAGGCACGGACCCCGTGGGCGGCCTCAGGTCGCGGCGGCTCGTGGCCACGACGGCCGGTGTCACGGCCGGAGCCTCGCTGCCGGTCGGCGTCGTCGCAGGAACGGATCCCGTGGTGGTGGGGACCTTCGGGAACGAGCCCGTGCGGGGTCGCGCGGCGCGGGCCTGCGCCGCCTCCCGGAGCTGGCGACGGGTCAGGACCGGGATGTCGTCGACGTCTCCCACGGCGACCCCGGCGGTGACGGCCGGGATGGCGCCGGTGGTGACGGGGTGCCAGACCGGCTCGTCGAGCCCGGCCCGGCGACGGCGGACGTCGCGCAGGAGGAGCCAGCCAGCGAGCAGCACGAGCAGGGCGCCGACGACGACGCAGGGCCAGAGCCACGGCGTCGTGACGACGCGGGGCCACGCCAGCGAGAGGGTCGGCGCGGAGGTTCCGGTGCTGACCGCCAGCAGGCTCCAGCGGCCCTCCTGCGCGGGCCACACGAGCTGCGCGGAACCGGTGCCGCTGACCTCGGCGACCCACAGGTCGGAACCCGTCGGGTCGGCCGCGGTGGCCGGCGCCTCGGCGGCACCCTCGGAGGGGGTCGGCGTGGCTGCGTCCGCCGGCGGCGCGGTGGCCGCGTCGGTCGGTGCCGGGCTCGGGGCCGGGGCGGCGACGTCGTCGACGGCGAGCGAGTGCCAGCCGGACAGGCCGGTGACGGTGCCGTGCGCGTCGGAACCCACCCAGCCGGCGACGTCGGTGTCGCGACCGACGGCGAGGACGACCGGGCCGCCGCCGGGCACCGTGACCTTGACGGTGACGGGGTCTCCGCCGAGCTCCAGGACACCGGGCTCGGTGACGAGGGTGTGCTGGTCGCCGGACGTCGTCGCCACGAGCACGTCGTCGGCTCGCCACACCGTCGCGGACGCGATGCCGAGACCGATGACGACCAGTCCGACGACGCCGACGGCGGCGATGATCAGTCGCTTGAGCACGCAGGATCCTCCAGGGACGAGAGGCCCCAGGATAGGCAGAGGGGCTCGTCACGACCGAACCGGGATCGAGTGGACGGATCGTCCCGGGTGTGCAGGCGAGCGCAGGAGGCCGACCGCAGCACCGTGAACACGCGTATCCTGTCCGCCGGGCTCCGGTAGTCGACGAGCGCCTCGACCGAGGCCGCTCCGCGCGGAGCCACCGTGCCCAGGAGGACTGCTCGTGCCCGACGCCCGGACCCCTTTCCCCGTCGTCAACTTCCGTGGATACGAGCGCGAAGCCGTCGACGAACGCATCTCCGGGCTCGAGAAGGCCCTCGCCGACGCCCGCGCCCAGGTGGAGTCGCTCGACGGCCGCGCCATGCAGGTCGCCGGTGAGCTCTCCGAGGCGCACCGCCAGCTCCGCGAGGCCGAGCGCCCCACCTACTCCGGGCTGGGCTCGCGCATCGAGCAGCTCCTGCGCTCCGCCGAGGAGCAGTCCTCGGACGTCGTGACGCAGGCGAACGCCCAGGCCGCCGACGCGCTGGCCCGCGCCAAGCTCGCCTCCGGCCAGCTGCGCGCCCGCGCCGAGAACGAGGTCGCCGAGGTCGTCGCCACCGCCCGCCGCGAGGCGGACGAGGTCCGCACGACGGCGTCGTCGGAGGCCGAGAGCACGCTCCTGGCCGCGCAGCGCCGGGCCGAGGAGCTCGTCGGCTCCGCCGAGCGCGAGGCCGCCCGCATCCAGAGCGCCATCACCACCGAGGAGAGCGAGCGGCGCAGCTCGCTCGAGCGCGAGCTCGGAACGCTGCGCGCCAGCGTCGAGCACGAGGCGACGCAGCTGCGCATCGCGACCGAGCGGACCGCCAGCGAGCTGCGGTCGCGCGCCGAGATCGAGACCACCGCCCAGCGCGAGGACGCCGAGCGCTACGCGCAGGACCTGCGACAGGGTGCGGACGCCGACACCACCGAGCTGCGTCAGCGCGTCGAGGCCGAGCTGGCCGCAGCCCGGGTCGAGGTCGACCGGTACGTGGCGCAGCAGCGCAGCGACGCCGCGGCCGAGGTGGGCGCCGCCCGCCAGCAGGCCGCCGAGGAGGTCACGTCGCTGCGCGTGCAGACGCAGGAGTACGCCGACGGCGTGCGTGCGGCGGCCGAGCGGGATGCCGCCGCGCTGCAGCAGCGGGTCGCCGCCGAGGTGGCCGCCCTGCGCGTCGAGGCCGAGCAGTACGCGGCCTTCGTCCGCGCCCAGGCCGAGCGCGAGACCGGCGAGCTGCGCTCGAAGACGTCCGACGAGCTCGCGGCCCAGCGGGCCGAGTCCGACCAGACGGTCGTGGCCCTGCGCGGCGACGCCGAGCGGTACGCGGCCGACCTGCGGGCGCAGGCCGAGCGCGAGACCGGCGAGCTGCGCGAGCGCGCCACCCACGAGACCGCCCACCTGCGCGACGTCACGACCCGCGAGGCCGCGGAGCTCCAGGAGGTCACCGCACGCGAGACCGGCGAGCTCCGGTCGGCCGCCGACCGGGAGACCGGCGAGCTGCGCGAGCGCACCCGCCTCGAGGTCGAGCGCGCGCTCACCGACGCGCGTCGGGCCGCGGCCGAGCTCACCACGTCGGCGAAGACGCACGCCGACGAGCTGGTGCGCTCCGCCGAGCAGCAGCTGGCGGACGCGGAGCTGACCATCGCCTCCCGCCGCGAGGCCGCCGAGCGCGAGGACGCCGAGCGCCACGAGACGGCACGGGCCGAGACCGAGCACCTGGTGCGCGACGCCGAGGCGCACGCGGCCGAGGCCGAGCAGCGGGTCGCCAAGGCGCTGGCGCAGGCCGACAAGGTCCGCACCGACGCCGAGCAGCACGCCAAGGAGCTCATCTCCAACGCGCGCAAGAACGCCGACCGCGTCGTGGCCGAGGCCCGCGAGCACGCCGAGAAGCAGATCTCCGACGCCATGATCGAGTCGGAGCGCGAGCGCACGTCCGCCACGCGGCAGGTCGAGGACCTCAACCGCCAGCGCGAGTCGATCACCTCCTACCTCGACGAGCTGCGCAACCTGCTCGGCCACAACCCCGACCGGGCGACGCTCGAGCGGGCGACCCGGGCCGAGGCCGCGTTCGAGAAGGAGCAGAAGTCCGCTCCGGCTGCCGCGAAGGCGCCCGCCAAGGGTGCCGACGACGCCTCCGCTCCCGCCGGCAAGCCCGCGCGCCCGGCGTCGCGTCCGACGAAGTCGCGCCCGGCGCCGGTGTCCGCAGCCGTGCCGGTCGTGGAGGAGGCGCCCGCTGCCGAGGGGTCCGACAAGCCCGAGGTCGCCGAGCCCGCCACGGACGACAAGGCCGAGTCCGTCGAGGCGCCGGCCGACGTCAAGGGCGAGGCCCCCGTTGCCGATGCCCAGGACGAGCAGCCCGCCGAGAAGGACGACGCAGCCGCGCCGACCCGCTGACGGGCAGACGTCGGAAGGGCACCCGTGACCGATCAGACCTCGTCCGACGCGACCGCCCGCTGGCGCGAGGAGCGGCGCGCCGCGGCTGCCGCGCACGGTGAGCTGCTGGCCGACCGGCAGCGGGCCGAGTCCGCGCGGGCACAGGAGCTGATCGACGCGTTCCTGGTCCGGGTGACCCGGTTCGGCCCGCAGCCCGTCGAGCTGTCGGCGCGCAGCTACGACGGGCGGGCCCGCTACCGGACGCCGCTGACCGGCTGGTACCTGCGGCGGGACGAGACGGTGGCGATCGACACGGCCGGCAAGTTCTACGTGCTCACGACGCCGTCGAGCCTGGCAGCGCGCTTCCGCGGCGTGACCCCCGAGCCGTCCGCTCCCCCGCTGGTGATCGGCGCGGGCGGCAAGGACGGCGAGTCGCTGGATATGTCAGAGGCGCTCGCGCGGGTGCTGGGTCGCTGACCCCTACGCGTCGCTGACTCCTACCCGGAGTCGACGACCTGGGCCAGCTCGGCCAGCGCGGCCGCGACCGCGGCGGGCTGCTCCACGGCCGAGAGGTGGCCGGCGTGCGGCACGACGACGAGCCGGGCGTCCGCGGCGGTCGCGACCAGGTGCTCGGCAGCCTCGACCGGCGTGACCGTGTCCTCGTCTCCGACGACGACCACGACCGGCCCGCGGTACGCGCCGAGCACGTCGGAGCGGTCGGGGCGTGCCGCCATCGCCCGCTGCGACCAGGCGATGCCCGCGGGCGGCTGCTGGTCGATCCAGGCGGCGACCTCGTCGGCGAGCCCGGGCCGTGCCGCCCGGGTGGTCTCGCCCAGGAGCGACGACGACATCGGTCGGACCGCGTCGACCGTGCCGGCGGTCTCGACCTCGGCCGCGATGCGCAGCCGGTTGGCGTGCGCCTCGGGGGCGTCGGCGGTGGACTTCGTGTCGACCAGCGCGAGACCGGCGATCAGGTCGGGGTGCCGCTCGAGCAGCGCGAGGGCCACGTAGCCGCCCATCGACAGGCCGGCGACCACGGCGCGCTCGACGCCGGCCGACCGCAGGTCCGCGGCGACCAGGTCGGCCGAGGCCTCGAGCGCCGGCTCAGGCAGGTCCGTGGCCGAGCCCGGGGTGCCCGGCAGGTCGACGGCGTGCACCGCGCGACCGGCCGGGATCGCGGCCGCGACGGCGTCCCACATCCGGTGGTCCAGCGGGAAGCCGTGCAGGAGCACGACGGGGACACCGTCGCCCCCGTCGCGATAGGTGTGCAGGCTCATGCGTCGTCCTCCGCCGTCGTGCTCGGACCGGCCCAGTGCGTCGGCAGCGGGAGCTCGTGGCCCGGGACCACGTGGGCGACGATCTCGTCGAGCACCCGGCGGACCGCGGTCTCGCCCACCCAGAGGTGCTTGGCACCGTCGACGCCGATGACCTCGGCCTGCGGGACGCGGGCGAACCGGCGGCGGGCCTCCTCGGGACGCAGGTAGTCGTCGAGCTCCGGCACGAGGACGACCAGCGGCTTGCCGAGCTCCGCCCAGGCGTCGAGGTCCGCGTCCGTGGCACGGTGCAGCGGCGGGGACAGGAGGATCGCGCCCTCGATCGACGGGTCGCGGCCGTGCATGAGCACCAGCTCGGTGCCGAACGACCAGCCGACCAGCCAGCGCTTCGGCAGGTCGTGGAACTCGGCGAACTCGATCGCGGCGTGCACGTCGTACCGCTCGGCGGCGCCGCCGTCGAACGCGCCGCCGCTGGTGCCGCGCGGGCTGGACGTGCCCCGGGTGTTGAAGCGCAGGACCGCGAGGTCCGCGAGGGCCGGCAGCCGCCACGCCGCCTTCCGGAAGACGTGCGAGTCCATGTAGCCGCCGTGCGTCGGCAGCGGGTGCAGCGTCACCAGCGTGGCGACCGGGGGCGTGGCGGCCGGCCGCGCCAGCTCGCCGACGAGCGTGAGGCCGTCGGCGGTGTGCAGCTCGACGTCCTGGCGGGCGGCCGGCAGGACCGTGAGCGAGCGGATGAGGCCGGGGTCGGTCGTGTTCGTGGTCATCGGGACGAGCCTAGGCCGCGCTCGGCGAGGGCACCCGCGAGGTCGAGCACGTCGGCCACGCCGTCGTCGGCGTTGGAGGCGCACCGCCGGGTCGCGGCCGCGAGGACGGCCGGGTGCGCGTTGGCCATCGCGAACGACGTGCCCGCCCAGCCGAGCATCGACAGGTCGTTCGGGGCGTCCCCGACCGCCCAGGCGTCGGCCGGGTCGATCCCGCGGGCCGCCGACCAGTCGGCCAGGGTCGCGGCCTTCGTGATCCCCGGGCCGGAGATCTCCCCCAGGCCGACCGCACCCGAGTCGGCCACCACCCCGAGGTCGCCGACGACCGCTGCCAGCTCGGTGGCGAAGTCGTCGGTGGTGGGCCGGGTGCTGCGGACCAGCAGCTTGTACGTCGACGGCCCGAGCACGTCCTCGATCCGGTCGGCCGTCGGGCTCCCCGCCGGCACGTGGTGCGTGGAGCGGAACCGGGTCTCGTGCGCGAAGCCGGCGCCGCTCTCCGCCGCGAGGTGCACGTGCTCCGGGCCTCCCCAGGCGGCTCGGACCCGGTCCGCGATGCCGCCGACCAGTGCCGGGTCCATCCCGCGCTCCGCGAGCACCTTCCCGGTGCCGACCTCGAGCACGGCGGCGCCGTTGGCGCAGATGGCGATGCCGTGCCCGGCGACGTGCGGCGCGAGGTCGCGCAGCCAGCGAGGTGGCCGCGCCGTCACGAACACCACCTCGATCCCGGCGTCGGCGGCCCGGACCAGTGCGCGGGCCGTGCGCTCCGACAGCGAGCCGTCGGGGCGCAGGAGGGTGCCGTCGAGATCGGTCGCGAGAAGCCGCGGCGCGCGCGTCTCTGTCATCGGCGCGTGGGTCCGCGGCGGCCGCGTGCCTGCCAGCACGACGTGTGCCAGTGCCGGCGGTCGTCGAGGGCCTCGCCGAACAGGCCGTCGGTGCGCCAGGCGACGACGTGGCCGGTCCCGGCCGTCACCAGCTGGTCGCAGCCCGGGCAGCGGAACGCGCGGTCGGACCCGCGGACCTGCTGGACCACCCACTCGCCGTCGGGGGCGGTCTCCGAGCGGCGGCCGCCGGTGGCCCGGTCGAGGTCGAGCTCGACGTGCTCGGCGCCGTACGGCCGCTTCGTCGATCGTCGTCCCACGTCCCCATCCTCCCCCACCGCGACGGGACGTCCGCACTCGTGGGGCCCTGGGCTCACCGAGTGCGGACGTTGCGCGTGGTGGTGGTGAGCGGGACGTCCGAGCACGTAGGCGTCGGGGCAGCTACTTGCTCGGACGTTGCGGGAGCAGAAGCGACGTCCGCACTCGTGGGGGTCGGAGCCCGACCGAGTGCGGACGTCGTGGGGTGGGAACGACGACGTCCGCGCTCCCGAGGGGGCGCGGACGTCGTGGACGTGCGTCAGAGGGCGGCAGACTCCGGGGTCGGGATCGCGTTGGTGCGCAGGAGCTCGCGGTACCAGAGGCCCGAGTCCTTGACCGTCCGCTCGAGGGAGTCGTAGTCGACGCGGACCACGCCGAAGCGGCGGTCGTACCCGTAGGACCACTCGAAGTTGTCCATCAGGGACCACACGAAGTAGCCGCGCACGTCGGCGCCGCGCTCGATGGCCTCGCCGACGGCGTCGATGTGGTCGTGCAGGTAGGCCACGCGGTCGGCGTCGTGCACCCGGCCGTCCTCGCTGACCTCGTCGTAGAAGGCGGCGCCGTTCTCGGTGATGGCCATGGGGATGCGCGGGTAGCGGTCGTGGATCTCGAGCAGCAGATCGACCAGGCCCTGGGGCTCGATGTTCCAGCCCATCGCGGTGTGCGGGCCGGGCTGCGGGAGGAACTCCACGTTGCCGGCGCCGACCCACGGGCTGTTCTCCGACGAGCGGTGCCCGTCCGGGCCCGGGGTGCCGTCGCCGCCGGCGGGCGTGCCGTGCTGGACGCGACCGGTCGAGTAGTAGTTGATGCCCAGCAGCGCCAGCGGCACCTGGATCAGGTCGAGGTCGCCGTCGAGGACGAAGGACCAGTCGCTGATGTGCTCGGTGTCCGCGAAGACCTGCTTGGGGTACTCGCCGTCGAGCATCGGGCCGAGGAACACCTCGTTGGCGATGGTGTCGATCCGGCGCTTGGCCTCGACGTCCTCGGGGGCGTCCGACGCCGCGCGGGTGACGTGCAGGTTGAGGGTCACCGAGATCGGCGTGTCCTGCCCGAGCACGTCCTTGATCGCACGACCGGCCAGGCCGTGCGCGAGGTTCAGGTGGTGCACGGCCGCGAGTGCCGACGCGTCGTCGGTGACGCCGGGGGCGTGCACGCCGGAGGCGTAGCCGAGGAACGCGGAGCACCACGGCTCGTTCAGCGTGGTCCACAGGTGGATGCGGTCACCCAGCACCTCGGCGAGCTTGCGCGCGTACTTCTCGAAGTTGAGGGCCGTCTGGCGGTTGGCCCAGCCGCCCTCGTCCTCGAGCGGCTGCGGGAGGTCCCAGTGGTACAGCGTGGCGACGGGCTTGATGCCGGCGGCGATCAGCCGGTCGGCGAGGTCGACGTAGAAGTCGAGGCCGGCCTGGTTGAACTCGCCGGAGCCGGTGGGCTGCACGCGGGGCCACGCGATGGAGAAGCGGTAGGCCTGCAGGCCCAGGTCCTGCATGATCGCGACGTCCTGCGGCACGCGGTGGTAGTGGTCCGCCGCGACGTCACCCGTGTCGCCGTCGAGCACCTTGCCGGGCGTGCGGGAGAACGTGTCCCAGATGGACGGCAGGCGTCCGTCCTCGTCGAACGCGCCCTCGATCTGGTACGACGCGGTGGCCGACCCCCAGAGGAAGTCGGCGGGGAACTGGCGTCCGGAGGGGCGCGTGGTCGTCATGTGCGGGTCCTTCAGGTCGAACGGACTGGTGCGGGCGGCGGCTGCGGGTCGACGCAGCGGGTCTGCAGGGGCTGGGCGGCGGGCGACGAGCGGCGTCCGTGCCGCGCTTCCACACACCTCGCCCCGGTTTGTCGAAACGATACGATACACGCCGTGGGAACGCTCCCGCCACCCGGGTTGCCCCTGAGGTGGTGGGAGCCCTCAGAGCGAGAGCTCGACCGCGGCCTGCCCCGCAGTCGCGCGTGCGGCGGGCCCGTCGAGACCGACCTGCACGTTCCACGGAGCCGTCGCTCCCCGGGCCTCGACGCGTACGGTGCCGCCGTCGCGCCGCACGACGAACGTGACCGGTTCGGTCCCGTCCGGCGCCGGCACGGTGACGACGGAGCGGTGCCCGTCGGCGACCTCGAACAGCCGCAGCGTGACGCCGTCGGCCCAGTCGTAGTCCGGCCGGTCCGTGCGCGCACCGACCGGCAGGACCGCACCGGGCCGCACGTAGACGGGCAGCGACGAGAAGCCGTGCTGCTCGCGGACCCAGCGCGGGCCGGTGACCTGCGCGCCGGTGAGCAGCGAGGTCCAGACGCCCTCCGGCACGTAGACGTCGACCTGCCCGTCCGCGGAGAAGACCGGCGCGACGAGCACGTCCTCGCCGAGCATGTACTGCGTGTCGACGGTGGCCGCGCCCGGGTCGTCCGGGAACTCGAGGACCATCGGCCGCATCACCGGCAGACCCTGCTCGTGCGCGTCGGCGCCCAGGCGGCCGAGGTACGGCATGAGCGCGAGCTTGAGCTCGGTGAACGTGCGGGTGACGTCGACGGCCTCGTCGTCGAAGGCCCACGGCACGCGGTACGAGTCCGAGCCGTGCAGCCGGCTGTGCGACGAGAGCAGCCCGAACGGCAGCCAGCGCTTGAACACGGCGGCGTCGGGCGTGCCCTCGAACCCGCCGATGTCGTGGCTCCAGTAGCCGAAGCCCGACGACGACAGCGACAGGCCACCGCGCAGCGACTCCGCCATCGAGACGAAGGTGGACTCGCAGTCGCCGCCCCAGTGCACGGGGAACTGCTGGCCGCCGGCCGTCGCCGACCGCGCGAACAGCACGGCCTCGCCCTCGCCGCGCTCGGCCTCGAGCAGGTCGAACACCGCGCGGTTGTACTGGTGCGTGTAGTAGTTGTGCATGCGCTCGGGGTCGGACCCGTCGTGCCACACCACGTCGGTGGGGATCCGCTCGCCGAAGTCGGTCTTGAACGCGTCGACACCCTGACCGAGCAGCCGCCGCAGGTGCCCCTGGTACCAGGCGACCGCGTCGGGGTTGGTGAAGTCGACCAGGGCCATGCCGGCCTGCCACTGGTCCGTCTGCCAGACCGAGCCGTCGGCGCGCTTCACCAGGAAGCCGCCCGCGCGCCCCTCCTCGAACAGGCTCGAGCGCTGCGCGATGTAGGGGTTGATCCACACGCAGACCTTGAGCCCCTTGGCGTGGAGCCGGGACAGCAGCCCCTCCGGGTCCGGGAACGTCGCCGGGTCCCACGTGAAGTCCGTCCAGTGAAACGCGCGCATCCAGAAGCAGTCGAAGTGGAAGACGCTCAGCGGCAGCCCGCGCTCGGCCATGCCGTCGACGAACGACATCACGGTCGCCTCGTCGTACTGCGTGGTGAACGACGTCGACAGCCACAGCCCGTACGACCAGGCCGGCACCCGCGCCGGGCGGCCGGTCAGCGCGGTGTAGCGGCGCAGCACGTCCCTGGGCGTCGGTCCGTGGATCACATAGTACTGCAGCGACTCGCCCGCGACGGAGAACTGCGTGCGGGACACCGCCTCGGAGCCGACCTCGAACGAGACGTGCCCGGGGTGGTCGACGAAGACGCCGTAGCCCGCGTCGGACAGGTAGAACGGGACGTTCTTGTACGCCTGCTCGCTCGCGGTGCCGCCGTCCTCGTTCCAGATGTCGACCGTCTGGCCGTTCTTCACGAACGCGCCGAACCGCTCGCCGAGTCCGTAGACGTGCTCGCGCACGCCGAGGCCGAGCTGCTCGTGGACGTAGGAGTCGCCCTTCGCGTCCGTCGCGATGCCGACCGACCGGGCGCCCGACGAGGTGAGCACCCGCCCCGCCGCCTCGAACTCGACGTCCCACTCCCCTGCCGTGGACACGCGCGCCGTGAGGTCGCCCGACCGGAAGGTCGCCACGCCGTCGGCGTCGGCTCCCGTGACCTTGACGTCGGCCGTGGACTCGGCGACGTCGAACCACGGCCCACGGTCAACGCCGCCGCTGTGGTGCTCGACCCGGACCCGGACGACGTCGGGCATGGGGCTGGTGAACGTCACGGAGACCGTCGGACGGTTCAGGGTGTCGCCACGCCGTGCGATCGCCTTGGTCGCCGCGTGCACGGTGAGCACCTGCTCGCCGACCTCGACGTCGACCACGGATCGCGGGTGCAGCACCGTGACGCCCGGGAGCGTCTGCCAGTAGCCGTCGGTGAACTTCATCGTCGTCCTCTCGGGCCTGCGCTGCGTCTCCACGCAGTGTCGCAGGCGCTCGCCGCATCGTCGAAGCGCTTCGCTGGCCGAGCGTACGGCATCGCTGCGGAAATGTGCACCTACCGTGCGGAAGAAGGTAATCGAAGCGTATCGATAAGCACCGTCGAACCATCCGGGTGCCCCTGCCGCTACCCTGACGCCATGGCGACAATCGGCGACGTGGCTCGCGCGGCAGGGGTCTCGGTCTCCACGGTCAGCTACGTGCTGAGCGGCAAGCGGCCGATCTCGCAGCCGACCCGCGAGCGCGTCGAACGGGCGATCCGTGAGCTGTCGTTCCACCCGCACGCGGGCGCGCGGGCGCTGGCGTCGAGCCGGAGCAACGTGATCGCCCTGATGGTGCCGTTCCGCCCCGGGATCAACGTGGCGATCATCATGGAGTTCGTGGCCGGGGTGCTGACCACGGCGCGCCAGTTCGACCACGACGTCCTGCTGCTCACGCAGGAGGACGTCGGCGGCATCGACCGGGTCTCGGCGACGTCGCTCGCCGACGCCCTCATCGTCATGGACATCGAGTCCGAGGACCCTCGCCTGCCGTACCTGCGGGCGCTCACGCGCCCCGCGGTGCTCATCGGCGTGCCGGCCGACACGAGCGGCCTCTCCTGCGTCGACCTCGACTTCGCGGCCGCGGGCAGGCTCGCTGCGCACCAGCTCACGGTGCACGGCCACCGCCGGCTCGCCCTGATCGGCGCCTCGCGCGACAGGTTCGAGCACCGAGCCAACTACGCGGTCCGCATGCGTGACGGCGTCGTCGAGCAGGCGACGACCGACTCCGCGTCGGTCGTCGTGGTGCCCTGCGAGCCGAGCTACGCCGGCGGCGTCGCCGCCGTGGACGAGCTGCTGGCCACGCATCCCGAGACGACCGGGCTGGTGGTCCACAACGAGGCCGCGCTGGCCGGGGTGGTCGAGGCCCTCGAGCGGCACGGGCGCGGAACGGGCGAGTCGATGGCGATCGTGGCCATCAACGCGGCGCACATCGCCGAGTCGATCGAGCGACCCATCGACGCGATCACCGTGCCGGGGCACGACATCGGCCGGATCGCCGTGGAGATGGTCATGGCCCGGCTCGAGGGCGGCGGCGTCGCCGAGACGCGGCTCGTCGCGCCGACCCTCGAGGAGCGCGGGAGCGTCTTCGCGGCACGCTGATCCGCCCAGGAATCGTCGAAGCGTTTCGAAATCGTCGGACGAATCTGCCATCACGTCGGGCTTCTCGGCCCCATCCACGTATTGACATCCGGACATCTTGCCGTCAAGACTAACCGCCGTGGGCGCATCGAAGCGCTTCGCCTGACAGCGAAGTGCACGCCCGAAGAACCCGAACACGTCGAAGGAGATGTGACATGCGTTCGAGACTGCTGACGGCGGTCGGAGTGGTCGCCGCAACGAGCCTCGCCCTGGTCGGTTGCTCGAGCGGCGCCGGCGACGACGCCGGGTCGGGCGAGTCCGCCGCGGGACCCGTGACCCTCCAGTACTGGGCCTGGGGCACCGCACAGGACCCTCTCGTCGACGCCTGGAACAAGGCGCACCCCGACATCCAGGTGAAGCACACGGACGCCGGCGGCGGCACCGACTCGTCGGCCAAGCTGCTCACGGCCACGCGCGCCGGCAACGCCCCGGACCTGTCCGTCGTCGAGTACCAGACGCTCCCCGCCATGATCGTCGGCGACGTGGCCGCCGACATCACGAAGTACGTGGGCGACGACGTCAAGAAGTCCTTCACCGACTCCACCTGGGGCCTGACCACGTTCAACGACGCGATCTACGGCGTCCCGCAGGACGTCGGGCCCATGGCGTTCGTCTACAACAAGGCCCGTCTCGACGCGCTCGGCGTCAAGGTGCCGACGACGTGGGCGGAGTTCAAGACGGCTGCCGAAGCCGTGCACACCGCCGACCCGAGCACGTACCTCGCTACCTTCAACACCACGGAGTTCGGCTTCTTCGCCGGCATGGCGCAGCAGGCGGGCGCCAAGTGGTGGTCGGTCGACGGCGACACGTGGACCGTCGGCATCGACGACGAGGCGTCGAAGGAGGTCGCCGACTACTGGCAGGACCTCATCGACAACGACCTCATCAAGGTCGAGGACCTGCTGACGCCGCAGTGGAACCAGGAGGTCAACGCCGGTCAGATCCTGTCCTGGCCGTCGGCGCTCTGGGCACCGGGCGTCATCTACGGCGTCGCTCCGGACATGGCCGGCCAGTGGGCGATGGCCCCCCTGCCCCAGTGGACGCCCGGCGACACCGCGGTGGCGTACCAGGGCGGCTCGGCGGTCGTCGTGACGACGTCGTCCAAGCACCCCAAGGAGGCCGCCGAGTTCGCCGCCTGGATCAACTCCAGCGACGAGGGCGCCGGTATCCAGCTGGACACCGGCCAGTACCCGGCCTCGACGCTGGGCCAGACCAAGGCCGAGACGTCCGCCCCGCCCGTCCTGATGCCGCAGCAGACGGACTTCTGGAAGCTCGCGTCGAGCATCGCCGCCGACACGATCCCGTCGATCACCTGGGGGCCGAACGTCAACGTGGCGTCGAGCGCGTTCCAGGACGCGATGGCCAAGGCGGTGGAGAACGGCACGCCCCTGCGTGACGCGTTGACCGCCACCCAGAAGGTGGTCGTCGACGACATGAAGACGACCGGGTTCACCGTCAACGAGTGAGGCTATCGACCCCGACGCCCCGGCACGCCCCGGGGCGTCGGGGTCGACCTCGCGCTGGAGAGTGACATGACCATCCCCACCACGCTCACGCCGCCGGTCACCGCGACCGTGACGGCACCCTCCGGGAACCGGCCCCGCCGCGGGACGATCGCCCCCTACGTCTTCCTCGCCCCCGCGGTCGTGCTGTTCGTGGCCTTCCTGCTGGTCCCGATGCTGTACTCCGTCTGGCTGAGCTTCCGCGGGCTGCGGCTGGTCGGCGGCGGTGCGTTCGGCAAGCGGACCGAGGTGTTCGTCGGGCTGCACAACTACGTCGCCGCGTTGACCGACCCCGACTTCCTGGCCGGCTTCGGACGGCTCGCGATCTACGGCGCCATCGCGATCCCGCTGACCCTCGGCCTCGCCCTGCTGTTCGCGCTCCTGCTCGACTCGACGGTGACCCGCGCGAAGCGCTTCTCGCGGACCGCGATCTTCATCCCGTACGCGGTCCCCGGGGTGGTCGCCTCGCTGATGTGGGGCTTCATGTACCTCCCGGCGACGAGCCCGTTCAGCTACATCACGCGGGCACTCGGCTGGGGCTCGATCCCCTTCCTCGAGAACCCCGAGATCTTCGGCTCAGTCGCCAACATCGCGATCTGGGGCGGCGTGGGCTTCAACATGATCATCATCTACACCTCGCTGCGCGGGATCCCGTCGGAGATCTACGACGCCGCCCGGATCGACGGGGCCGACGAGCGGCAGATCGCCTGGCGGGTCAAGATCCCGCTGGTGTCGCCCGCGCTCATCCTGACCGGCCTCTTCTCGCTGATCGGCACCCTGCAGGTCTACGGCGAGCCCACCACCCTGCGCCCGATGACGAGCGCCATCACCCAGACGTGGGTCCCCCTCATGACGATCTACCGCGACGCGTTCACCCGCGACGACCTGCCGCTCGCGGCCGCGTCGTCCGTGATCCTCGCCGTCCTCACCGTCCTGCTCTCCGTCCTGCTGCTGCGCGTGACGCAGAAGCGCGCCTTCGGGGAGGACTGATGGCGACGATCACGGCGGTGCGTCCGCTGCAGACGCGGACGTCGTTCCTGACCAAGGCCGTGCCGACCGGAGTGATCGTGCTCGGCGCGGTCTACTGCCTGATCCCGGTCCTGTGGGTCATCACGGCCTCGACCAAGTCGAAGTCGCAGCTGTTCACCACCTTCACGTTCGCTCCCGGCAACGGGCTCGTCGACAACCTGCGGGACCTGTTCGCCTACGGCGACGGGCAGTACATGACCTGGGCACTGAACAGCCTCCTGTACGCCGGCGTCGGCGCCATCCTGTCCATGCTCGTCTCGACGATGGCCGGCTACGGGCTCGCGAAGTACCAGTTCCGCGGCCGCAACGCGATCTTCTTCGCGATCCTCGCGGGCGTGCTCATCCCGGGGATCACGCTCGCGATCCCGCAGTACCTGCTGATGTCCAAGATCGGGATGGCGGGCTCGTACCTCTCGGTGCTGGTGCCCGCGATCATCTCCCCGTTCGGCATCTACCTGTCGCGCGTCTTCGCCGCCGCGTCGGTGCCGATGGAGACGATGGAGGCCGCCCGGCTGGACGGCGCGAGCGAGGCCCGGATCTTCACCTCGATCGGGCTGCCGATGATGCTCCCGGGCATGGTGACCGTGTTCATGCTGCAGTTCGTCGGCATCTGGAACAACTTCCTGCTGCCGTTCATCATGCTCTCGGACCAGAACAAGTACCCGATCACCGTGGGCCTGTACACCCTGCTCTCGAAGGGGTCCGGCGAACCGGCGCTGTACAGCATCGCGATCGTCGGCGCGGCCCTGTCGATCATCCCGCTCGTCGCGCTCCTGCTCTTCCTCCAGCGCTTCTGGCGGCTCGACCTGCTCAGCGGAGGGCTCAAGGGATGAGCCTCGCCCCCGACCCTGCCCGGACGGTCGTGCTGGGCGGCTTCCCGGTGAGCGTGCTCACGGTCGGCGCGTCCGCCCTCGGCCGCGAGTCGCTCGCGGACGAGGTGGCGGAGGCGACGATCGAGGCCGCCCTGACCGGCCCCCTCGCCCTTCTCGACACGAGCAACGACTACGACCAGAGCGAGCGGCGCATCGGCCGGGTGCTGCGCCGGCTGGGCGGGGTGCCGGCCGGGCACGCGGTCGCCACGAAGGTCGACCCGCCGCCCGGGTCGGCCGACTTCTCGGGCGACCGGGTGCGCCGCAGCGTCGAGGAGAGCTGCGAGCGGCTGAGCCTCGAGCACCTCCCGCTGGTCCACCTGCACGACCCGGAGCGCACGACGTTCGAGGAGGCGATGGCGCCCGGCGGGGCGGTCGACGCGCTGCTGCGGCTCCGGGACGAGGGCGTGATCGGGCTGGTCGGGGTCGCAGGCGGCCCGTCCGCGATGATGGAGCAGTACATCCGGACCGGCGCCTTCGACGCCGCGATCACCCACAACCGGCTGACCCTGCTGGACCGGTCCTCGGACGGCGTGCTCGATGCCTGCGCCGAGCTCGGGGTCGCTGCCTTCAACGCCGCGCCGTTCGGCGGCGGCATCCTCGCGGGCCGCCGCGCCGACCCGCCGCTCTACGCCTACCGGCCGGCCACCGCGGAGCATCTCGCGGCGCTCGACCAGATCGCGGCGGCGTGCGCACGCCACGGCGTCGATCTCCCCGCTGCCGCGCTGCAGCTCAGCACCCGCGACCCGCGGATCACCTCGACGATCGTGGGCGCGAGCCGGCCCGAGCAGATCGAGCAGGCGCTCGCGTGGGCGCGGCAGGACATCCCCGACGAGCTGTGGGACGAGCTGCGCGCGTACCTCCCCCACCGCGACGTGTGGCTCGGGCCCGACGGCCGCTGACGACGACAGGAGCACGATGAGCAAGGCACCGCTGCGCACGGACCGGTTCTGGTTCGGCGGCGACTACAACCCGGAGCAGTGGCCGCGCGAGGTGTGGCAGCAGGACGTCGAGCTCATGCAGCGCGCCGGGGTCAACACCGCGACCGTCGGCGTGTTCTCCTGGGCCCTGCTGGAGCCCGAGGAGGGCCGGTACGAGTTCGGCTGGCTGGACGACGTGCTCGACCTGCTGCACGACGGCGGCATCGGCGTCGTGCTGGCCACCCCCACCGCGTCGCCGCCCCCCTGGTTCTCGCTGGCGCACCCGGACGCGCTGCCGGTGCTGGCCGACGGGACGCGCCTCACGCACGGGAGCCGCGACACGTACTGCGCGTGCGCGCCCGCCTATCGCACCGCTGCCCGCCGGATCGCCGCGGCGCTGGCCGAGCGCTACGGCGACCACCCGGCCCTGCGGGCGTGGCACGTGCACAACGAGTACGGGACGTTCTGCTGGTGCGACCACGTCGCAGAGTCGTTCCGCACCTGGCTCCGCGACCGCTACCGCACGCTCGACGCGTTGAACGACGCCTGGGCGACCGCGTTCTGGAGCCAGCACTACGGCTCCTGGGAGCAGATCCAGCCGCCGCGCGCCACGCAGTACCTGCACAACCCGACCCACGCGGTCGACTTCCGCCGGTTCTTCTCCGACGAGCTGCTCGACTGCCTGCGCGAGCAGACCGAGCAGATCCGCGCGGCGGGCTCGACGGCCCCGGTCACGACGAACTTCATGCTGCCGACGTGGAACCACCTGGAGCAGTGGAGCTGGGCCGCCGAGCAGGACGTGGTGTCGATGGACCACTACCTCGACACGACCGGCCCCGACGGCGAGGCGCACGTGGCCTACGCGGCGGACCTCACGCGGTCGTGGTCCGACGGGCGGCCGTGGCTGCTCATGGAGCAGTCGGCGAGCTCCATCTCCGTCCACGGCCGGATCGCGTTCAAGGACCCGAGGCGCGCCGTGCGCAACTCGCTGTCGTACGTCGCCCGCGGCGCGCAGTCGTCGCTGTTCTTCCAGTGGCGCGCGTCCGCCGCCGGGTCCGAGGCGTGGCACGGTGCGATGGTGCCGCACGCGGGCGCCGACTCGGCGACCTACCGGGCGATGTGCGAGCTGGGGGCTGCCCTCGACGCGATCGCGGAGATCACGGAGCCGCCCGCCGACGGCCGGGTGGTCGATGCCGACGTCGCCGTCTGGTGGCACGCCGAGGGGTGGTGGGCGCTGGAGAACCGGTCGCTGCCGTCCGACCACCTGACCTACTCCGACGCCGTCCGGTCCACGCACCGCGCGCTGTGGCACGCGGGCGTCGCGGTCGACTTCGTGCCGCCGGGCCGCGACCTGTCGGGCTACCGGCTGGTCGTGGTCCCGAGCATGTTCGCGATGGACGACGCCGCGGTCGACTCGCTCGAGGCCTACGTGCGCGGCGGAGGACACCTGGTGGTCGGACCGTTCACGGGGATCGCCGACGAGCACCTGCACGTGGTCACCGGCGGCTACCCCGGGCGCCTGCGCGACCTGCTCGGCGTGCGCGTCGAGCACCTGGCGCCGCTGGCGCCCGGCGAGCACGTCGAGCTCACGGGCGGCATGCGCGGGCAGACCTGGTCGGAGCTCGTCCAGCCGACGACCGCCTCGGCCGTCGCCACCTACACCGGCGGGGACCTCGACGGCAGCCCGGCGATCACCCGGGCGACGGACCCGTCCGGTGGCACCGCGACCTACGTGTCCACCGCCCTCGACGAAGCGTCGATCACCGGCTTCCTCGGGTCCCTGGCCGCGAGGGCCGGCGTCGCGCCCGTCCTCGCGGACGTGCCGCCCGGCGTCGAGGTCGTCCGCCGGCGGGGCGCCGAGGCGACCTACCTGTTCGTGCTCAACCACTCCGACCGTCCGGTCGTCGTCCGCGGACCCGGTGAGGAGCTGCTGGGCTCCGTCGCGACCGACGACGGCCTGTCGGTGGCCGGCCTCGGCTACGCCGTCGTGCGCGAGCGTTCGAGGGACGGGTGGACGCTGACCAGCACCCCGTCCTGATGCAGCGCTAGATCCAGGCGCCCCCGCGCAGCACGCGGACGGGCCGCAGGTCGTCGTCGGTCACGACGAGGTCTGCGCGCCGGCCCGCGGCGAGCGCGCCGAGATCCCGGCGGCCCAGCACGTCGGCCGGGGTCGTCGCCGCCGCGAGCACCGCGTCCTCGAGCGGGACCCCGGCGGCGACGACGTTCCGGACGACGTCGAGCAGGTGCGCCACTCCCCCGGCGATCGCGCCGGTCTCGTCGGCGATCCGCGCGACCCCGCCTTCCACGGTCACGTCCATCGGGCCGAGCCGGTAGGCACCGTCGGGCATCCCCGCGGCCGCCATCGCGTCCGTGACCAGCGCGATCGAGCCGGGGCCGACCAGGTCGAACACCGACCGGACCGTGCCGTCGGCGAGGTGCGTGCCGTCGGCGACGAGCTCGACCACCAGCTCGCCGCGGGCTGCCGCCGCCAGGCATGCGGCGATCGGGCCCGGGTCGCGGTGGTGCAACGGGCGCATGCCGTTGAACAGGTGCGTGGCGGTCAGCCGGCCGTTGGACCGGGCCGCCAGCAGGTCGAAGCCGCGGTCGACGGCCTCGCCCACCTGCTCGGCCGACGCGTCCGTGTGCCCGATCGACGGCACCGCGCCGACGTCGACGAGCGCCGCGATCACCTCGTCCGCGCCGGGCACCTCGGGGGCGACCGTCATCGTCACCAGGTGGCCGTCCGCGCTCTGTGCGATCCGGCGGACCAGGTCGGCGTCGCCGTCCAGCATGTCCGCCGGGTTCTGCGCGCCGCAGCGGTCCGCCGACAGGAACGGGCCCTCGAGGTGGATGCCGACGATCTCGCCGGCGTCCGCCAGCCCCGCGAGCAGGGCCGTGCGCTCCAGCAGGACGTCCGGCGGGGCCGTGACCAGCGAGGCGACCAGGCTCGTGGTCCCGTGGCGACGATGCTCGTCGACCGCGCGCTGGGCGTCCGCCGCGTCGACCGCGTCCGGGAAGCTCGCCCCGCCGCCGCCGTGGCAGTGCAGGTCGACCAGGCCGGGCAGGATCGTCGCGTCGGACGGGTCCGGCGGGGCCCAGCCGGTGGGGAGGCCGTCGGCGGGACCGACCCAGACGATCGTGGCGTCGTCGATCACGACCACCCCGTCGTCGAGCACCCCGCGGGGGGTGACGAGGCGGCCGCGCAGGATCAGGGGCTCGGTGCTCACGGGTTCATCCTTCCGCATGCCTACGCCCGCTCGGCGCCGTCCAGCTGGGCGTCCTCGACCTGCTCCGCCGTCGGCGTCGCCGGACGCCGCTCACGTCGCGCCGTCGCCCACCCGGACCACCAGCGCGCGCCGCCCGCGCCGACCGCACCCTCGGCCGCGGCGAGCAGGGCCTGGGGGCCGGCGGGATCGACGAGGCCGACGGCGAGGCAGATCGCGACGGACAGGACCGCGCCGACCAGCGCGAACACGGCGACGTGGACGAGCTCGCTGCGACTGCGGCGGAGCAGGTGCGCGGTCAGCACGCCCGCGGGAAAGCCGACCACGCCGATCGGCACGGCGGCGACCAGCGCCACGTACACGAGGAACCCGACCCCACTGCCGCTCAGGGTCGTGGGGTCCGTGATCAGCTGGACCCCGACGACCACCGTCGCGTTGACCGCGACGAGCACGACGAAGCACCGCACGCAGAGCAGGAAGATCGCCGCCGGCCCACGGACCGTCACGACGCGCGCCCCAGCACCCGGCACGCACCCCGGGCCAGCAGCCGCAGGTACAGGTGCTGCCCGGCCACCGCGACCGGCCCGACGGCCCGGACCCACCACCGGTCCGGCACCGAGTACGCGGTCGCGACGAACCACAGGTCGCCGGCGTCGTCGCGCTCGATGGTGAACGCCTCCTCGCCGCGGAACAGGTGGCCGGGCAGCGTGCCGTACCCGAACCCGGTCCGCCCGGGCGACCGCTGCACCCACACGACCTCGCACGGCACCGACAGGTGCACCGGTCCGACGCCCGGACGGCTCACGACCCGCACGCCCACGGCCGCCTCGTCGGCGTCGGGCCGCACGTCGATCCCGGCGGCCGCGTGCACCTGCCACCGCAGCAGGGCCTCGCCGACGACGGCGACGTCCTCCGCGCGGGACCCGTGCGCCAGCAGGTGGCGGACCCGCAGGTGCCGGAAGCCGTCGGGCAGCGCGTCGGCCTGCGTGGCGCCGACCTCGTCGTACGTCAGCCGGCTCATGCCCGGACCGCCCGCACCAGCGCGAGGACGTCGTCGGCGGCACCGCGCAGCACGGGGAGCCGGGACAGCCGGACCAGCCGGCCGATCAGTGGGGAAACCCCCTCGACGAGGGTGCGCGTCCGGCGCTGCCCCGGCGAGCCGTCGTAGACCCAGAACAGCGTCACGCCCAGCTGTGCGAGCCACAGCAGCTCGGGCAGCTCCTCGCGCAGCACCGACGGCACGGCGGGCGACGCGCCCTCGACCAGCTCGCGGAAGATGCCCTGGCTCAGCTCGCGCACCTCCCCCGACTCGGCCGAGAACGGGCTCGCCGCCGACCCCGGGCGGATGGCGACCGTGACGAACTCGCTGCCGAACCCGTGGTAGTCCACGAACGCGTCGACACCCGCGAGCAGCACGCCACGCAGCCGTGCCGTGAGGTCGCCGCCGTCGGCCAGCACGGCCCTCGCGGCCGCCGACTGCTCGCGGGTCACGTCGAGGTACAGCTCCTGGACCAGGTGGTCCTTGGACGCGAAGTGGTAGTACGCGTTGCCGGTGGCGACCCCGGCCTCCTGCGCGATCGCGCGCATGGTCGTCGCCGCGTAGCCGCGCTCGCGGAACAGCCGCAGGGCCGTGGACCGCACGAGGGCCTTGGTGTCGTCGCTCATGTGGCCATTTGGCCACGTTCAGTTGAACATGTTCAACTCCTGCTCCGCTGTGGCGCCGGCGCCGCCCGGCAGGTCAACCGCACGCGGTCGGGCGGAGACGGCTGTCCGGGTGCGGTTCGGCTGTCCGAGGGCGCGCGCGTGGAGCGCAGCGGCAGCGTTGAAGGAGTGGGCGGCCGCGGCCGCACCGGGTCAGAAGAGGCGGGAGCCCGAGTCGTCGACGCCCTTCATGGCGTCGTAGTCGAGGACGAGGCAGCCGATTCCGCGGTCGGTGGCGAGCACGCGGGCCTGCGGCTTGATCTCCTGCGCGGCGAACACCCCGCGGACAGGGGCCAGGTGCGGGTCGCGGTTGAGCAGCTCGAGGTAGCGGGCCAGCTGCTCGACGCCGTCGATGTCCCCGCGGCGCTTGATCTCGACGGCGACCGTGCCGCCGGAGGGGTCCTTGGCCAGGATGTCGACCGGTCCGATGGCCGTCGGGTACTCGCGGCGGACCAGGGTGTGGCCGGTGCCGAGCAGGATGATCTGGGCCGCCAGCAGCTCCTGCAGGTGGGCCTCGACGCCGTCCTTGACCAGGCCCGGGTCGACGCCCAGCTCGTGCGCGGAGTCGTGCTGCACGTCGTAGAGCTCGATCTCGAGGCGGTCGTCGGACTTCTGGTGCTGCACGGTCCACACCTGTGTGACGCCGGCGGCGCGGGACTCGTCCGAGGGCTCCGACACCGCGAGCGTGCACGGGGGGCTCATCCAGTTCAGCGGCTTGTACGAGCCGCCGTCCGAGTGCAGCAGCACGCTGCCGTCGGACTTCACCACCAGCAGGCGGGTGGCGCGGGGCAGGTGCGCGTTGAGCCGACCGCTGTAGCGGGCAGCACAGGACGCCACGACGAGACGCATCGGAGCTCTCCGGTCAGATGACCGAGCCGACGCGCGACGGCGTGGCCTCGATCCAGGACGTCAGGCCGGCGTAGGCGTCGGCGCTCATGAGCAGGTGGACGGTGTCCGTCGACGAGCCGGGGCGGCAGGTCACGACGACCTGGCCGTCGGAGTGCTCACGACGCTCCAGCACCGTCAGGCCCAGGCGCTGCCAGCGGGCACGCGGGCGGGTGGCCAGCGAGCGGTAACGCCACCAGTAGAGGCGGTCGGCGCCGTACTGCGCGACGCCCGACGACCAGGACCCCTCGGCCGTGCGTCCCAGCGCGCAGTGGAAGGACCCGACGCGCCGGTTCAGCGTGTGCACCCGGGAGACCCAGAGCCCGCCGAGGACGAGCAGGACGACGACGACGACACACCCGAGTGTGACGACGACCCCGCTCACCGTGGGTGCGACCTCAGTGCGTGGCCGACGGCGTCGCGGGGCGTGCGCCCTCGACGACGTGCTCGGCGACGATGGTCAGGTGGTTCGAGTCGAAGGACAGGAACCCGCCCTCGACCTGCCAGCGCTTGGGCTGGGCACCCTGCGACGGGAACACGCGGAGCTCGCCGGGCTGCAGCACGGACAGCACGGGCTCGTGACCGGCCAGGATGCCGATCTCGCCCTCGCCCGCCTTGGCCGACACCATGTAGGCCGTGCCGGACCACAGCTTGCCGGCGGTCGCGACGATCTCGACCTCGATCTCTGCCACGAGACCCTCCTTCGATGTTGTGCGGGACTACGGGTACGCAGGGGCGTCCGAGACGGACGCCCCTGCGTTGGCCGAGGCGGTCAGACGCCGTAGTCCTTCTGGATGCGGGCCCAGTTGCGCTCGAGGTCCTCGAGGCCACCGATGTTGAAGAACGCCTGCTCGGCGATGTGGTCGAACTCGCCGTCGGCGATCTTGCCGAAGGCCTCGACCGTCTCCGTGAGCGGGACCGTCGAGCCGACGACGCCGGTGAACTTCTCGGCCATGTACGTGTTCTGCGAGAGGAACTGCTGGATGCGGCGGGCGCGTGCGACGACCGTCTTGTCCTCCTCCGACAGCTCGTCGACACCGAGGATCGCGATGATGTCCTGGAGCTCCTTGTTGCGCTGCAGGATCGACTTCACGCGGGTGGCGGCGTCGTAGTGCGCCTGGCCGACGTACCGCGGGTCGAGGATCCGGCTGGTGGAGGTCAGCGGGTCGACGGCGGGGTACAGACCGCGCGAGGCGATCTCGCGCGAGAGCTCGGTCGTCGCGTCCAGGTGCGCGAACGTGGTGGCCGGCGCCGGGTCGGTGTAGTCGTCGGCGGGGACGTAGATCGCCTGCAGCGAGGTGATCGAGTGACCACGCGTCGAGGTGATGCGCTCCTGCAGGATGCCCATCTCGTCGGCGAGGTTCGGCTGGTAGCCGACCGCGGACGGCATGCGGCCGAGCAGCGTCGACACCTCGGAACCAGCCTGCGTGAACCGGAAGATGTTGTCGATGAAGAGCAGCACGTCCTGCTTCTGCACGTCGCGGAAGTACTCCGCCATCGTCAGGGCCGACAGGGCGACGCGCAGACGCGTGCCCGGCGGCTCGTCCATCTGGCCGAAGACGAGCGCCGTCTTGTCGAAGACGCCGGCCTCCTCCATCTCGACGATGAGGTCGTTGCCCTCACGGGTGCGCTCGCCGACACCGGCGAACACCGACACACCACCGTGGTTGAGCGCGACGCGCTGGATCATCTCCTGGATGAGGACCGTCTTGCCGACGCCCGCACCGCCGAAGAGGCCGATCTTCCCGCCGAGGACGTACGGCGTCAGCAGGTCGATGACCTTGATGCCGGTCTCGAACATCTGCGTCTTCGACTCGAGCTGGTCGAAGGCCGGGGGCTTGCGGTGGATGGGCCAGCGCTCGGTGATCTCGAGCTTCTCGCCCTCCTTGAGGTTGAGCACCTCGCCGATGACGTTGAAGACGTGGCCCTTGGTGATGTCGCCGACGGGAACGGAGATCGCCTCGCCGGTGTCGCGCACGAGCGCGCCGCGGACCAGGCCGTCGGTCGGCTTGAGCGCGATGGCCCGGATGAGCGAGTCGCCGAGGTGCTGGGCGACCTCGAGGGTCATCGTCGTCGACCCCTCAGCCTCGCCCTCGCCCTGGCTGGACAGGTCGATGTCGACCTGGAGGGCGTTGTAGATCTCGGGGATCTGGTCGGACGGGAACTCGATGTCGACCACGGGGCCGATGACCCGCGCGACCCGGCCCACGCCGGGGCCGGACGCGTGCTCGACGGCCGCTTCGGTGGTGGTAGCAGTCATGGTGTTTCTCCGGTTCGTCTCTTCGTGGACGTGGTCGTCAGGAGGCGAGCGCGTCGGCGCCCGACACGATCTCGCTGATCTCTTGGGTGATCTCGGCCTGGCGGGCCTGGTTGGCGAGCCGGGTGTACATGCGCACCAGGTCCTCGGCGTTCTCGGTCGCGGTGTGCATGGCCCGCTGCCGGGCGGCGAGCTCGGAGGCCGCGGCCTGCAGGAGGCACGTGTAGATGCGGCTGCGCACGTACATCGGCAGCAGCGCGTCCAGCACGGCCTCCGGCGACGGCTCGAACTCGTACAGCGGCGGGATCTCGTTCTCGTCGCGGGGCTCGACGCCCTCGACGATCTCGAGCGGCAGCAGCCGGATCACGCGCGGGGTCTGCGACACCATGTTCTTGAAGTGCGTGAACACGACGTGCAGCTCCGAGACGCCACCCTGGTCGACCGGCGCCTCGAACGCCGCGAGCAGGGTCTCGGCGATCTCCGTGGCGGTCTCGACGGACGGCGCGTCCGAGTTGCCCGACCACTGCTCGGCGAGCTCACGCCCGCGGAACGCGTAGTACGAGATGGCGCGGCGACCGACGGCGTAGACGACCGGCTCCTTGCCCGCCTCGGTGAGGCGGCCGATGAGGCGCTCGGCCTCGCGGATCGCGCTCGCCGAGTAGGCGCCGGCCATGCCGCGGTCCGACGTGACGACGAGGACCGCGACCCGGTTGGTGTCCGTCCGCTCGGTGACGAGGGGGTGGGTCACGTTGGAGTGCGTGGCCACGGCCGACACCGCACGGGTCAGCGCACGGGAGTACGGCGTCGCCGCCGTCACCCGGTCGCGCGCCTTGCCGATGCGCGAGGCAGCGATGAGCTCCATCGCGCGGAAGATCTTCTTCAGCGACTGTGTCGACCGGATCCGCTGCCGGTAGACGCGCTGCTGACCTGCCACGGTCAGCCCTTCTTCTGCCGGACGATCTGCTCCTGCTCGACCTCGACCTCGGCGCCGTCGTCGGCGGAGCCGACCAGCGTCGAGCCGTCACCGACGAGGAACCCGTTGCGGAACTCGTCGATCGCGTCGCCGAGTGCCTTCTCCGTGTCGTCCTCGAGCTTGCCGGACGACGCGATGGTCGACAGGACCTCGGTGTTGCGGCGCAGGTGGTCGAGCAGCTCGGTCTCGAACCGGCGGACGTCGGCCAGCGGGACGTCGTCCAGCTTGCCCTTCGTGCCGGCCCAGATCGACGCGACCTGGTCCTCGACCGGGTACGGCGTGTACTGAGCCTGCTTGAGCAGCTCCATCAGGCGGGCACCACGCGTCAGCTGCGCGCGGGACGCCGCGTCCAGGTCGGACGCGAACATCGCGAACGCCTCGAGCGAGCGGAACTGCGCGAGGTCGAGCTTCAGCGTGCCGGAGACCTTCTTCATCGCCTTGACCTGCGCGGCACCACCGACGCGGGACACCGAGATGCCGACGTCGACGGCCGGGCGCTGGTCGGCGTTGAACAGGTCCGACTGCAGGAAGATCTGGCCGTCCGTGATCGAGATGACGTTGGTCGGGATGTACGCCGACACGTCGTTGGCCTTGGTCTCGATGACCGGCAGACCCGTCATCGAGCCGCCGCCCAGGTCGTCCGAGAGCTTGGCGCAACGCTCGAGCAGACGGGAGTGCAGGTAGAAGACGTCGCCGGGGTACGCCTCGCGGCCCGGCGGGCGGCGCAGCAGCAGCGACACGGCGCGGTACGCCTCGGCCTGCTTGGACAGGTCGTCGAAGACGATGAGGACGTGCTTGCCCTGGTACATCCAGTGCTGGCCGATGGCCGAGCCGGTGTAGGGCGCGAGGTACTTGAAGCCGGCCGGGTCGGACGCGGGGGCCGCGACGATCGTCGTGTACTCGAGCGCGCCGGCCTCCTCCAGGGCGCCGCGGACGGCGGCGATGGTGGAGCCCTTCTGGCCGATGGCGACGTAGATGCAGCGGACCTGCTTCTTCGGGTCGCCCGACTCCCAGTTGGTCTTCTGGTTGATGATCGTGTCGATCGCGATGGCGGTCTTGCCGGTCTGGCGGTCGCCGATGATGAGCTGGCGCTGGCCGCGACCGATCGGGATCATCGCGTCGATGGCCTTGAGGCCGGTCTGCAGCGGCTCGTCGACCGACTTGCGGTGCATGACGCCCGGGGCCTGCAGCTCGAGGGCGCGGCGGCCCTCGGTCTTCAGCTCGCCCAGGCCGTCGATCGGCTGGCCCAGCGGGTCGACCACGCGGCCGAGGTAGCCGTCACCGATCGGGACGGAGAGGACCTCGCCCGTGCGGCGGACCTCCTGGCCCTCCTCGATGCCGGTGAACTCGCCCAGGACGACGACGCCGATCTCGCGGACGTCGAGGTTGAGCGCGAGGCCGAGCGTGCCGTCCTCGAAGCGGAGCAGCTCGTTCGCCATCGCGCCGGGCAGGCCCTCGACCTGCGCGATGCCGTCGGCGGTCAGCGTCACGCGACCGACCTCTTCGGACACGACGCCGGTCGGCTCGTAGGACTTCACGAAGCTGTCCAGCGCGGCCCGGATCTCGTCCGGCCGGATCGTCAGCTCAGCCATTGCTCTTCTCCTGTCGTGACCGCCGGTCGGGCGGTCGTACGTTCGTGCACGTCGTTCAAGGGACCGGCCTGGGGCCGATGCTCAGCTGGCAAGTCGTCGTCGTGCGTCGGCGAGCCTGGCGAGCACGGTCGAGTCGACCACGTCCGCGCCCACCTGGATGCGCAGGCCCCCGAGGATCTGGGGGTCCACCGTCACGTTGAGCTGCAGGTCCTGCCCGTAGGCCTGCTGCAGGATGGCGCCGAGGCGGTCCAGCTGCGCCTGCGTCAGCTCGCTGCCCGAGGTCACGGACGCCACCAGGCGCTCGCGCCGTGCGGCCGCGAGGTCGGCCACGTGGCCGAGGGTCGCGACGAAGCGCCGACCGCGGGGGGCGGCCGTCGCGCGCCGGGCCACCGCGAGGGTGGCGTCGGCAACCTTGCCCTTCAGCAGGTCGTCGACCAGCTTGACGCGGTTGTCCGCGTGCACCCGGTCGTCGAAGAGGGCGTACCGCACCTCGCGCTGGCCGACGAGCGACCGCGTGATGCGGAACAGCTCGTCCTCGACCCGCTCGAGCTCGCCCGCGGCCTGAGCCGAGACGAGCAGCGCGTCGAAGCCCAGCTGCTCGACGGCGTCGACCAGGTCCTCGGCCGACGACCAGTGCGCCTGCGCGAGGTCGGTGACCGCCGCGATGACCCGCTTGTCGGACCGGGCGAGCACGCCCGCCACCAGGCCGGCCTTGGCGCCCGACTCGATGGACTGGTCCGACAGGGTGCGCCGCAGCGAGCCCGAGGAGTCCAGTGCGTCGACGACGGCGAACAGCTGCTCGCCGAGACCGCGCGCCTGCGTACCCGCCGCGGCCAGCACCGGCTCGAACCGGACCTGTGCCGCGGACAGGGACGCGAGACTCGTGCCGCGCATCAGTTCTCCTTGCCTGCGCTCGTCGCAGCCGTCGACGCCTCGAGCTCAGCGAGGAACCGGTCGACCACACGCGACTGCCGGACCTCGTCCTCGAGCGACTCGCCGACGATCTTCGACGCGAGGTCGGTGGCGAGAGCGCCCACGTCCGCGCGCAGCGAGACCTCGGCCTGCTGACGCTCGGCCTCGATCTGGCGCTGGGCCGTCTCGAGCGTGCGCGCCGCCTCGGAGGCCGCCTTCGCCTTGAGCTCGGTGACGATGGCACCGCCCTCAGCGCGAGCGGCTTCCTTGATGCGAGCGGCCTCCGTGCGGGCGTCAGCGAGGTGCTGCTCGTACTCCGCACGCAGGGCAGCGGCCTCGGCCTGTGCGGCCTCGGCGTGCTGCAGCCCGCCTTCGATCTTCTCCGCGCGCTCATCGAAGATCGCCTGGAACTTCGGCAGGGCGTACTTGATGAACACGAGGGCGATGATCACGACGATGACCAGGGACCAGACGATGTCGTAGGTCTCCGGCAGGAGGGGGTTGATGTCCTCCGTGCTGGTGGCCGCCACCACGCCGTGCGCGGCAGCGGAGAGCTGCGCGGTGATCACTTCAAGAAGAACGGCGTGGCGATGGCGAGCAGCGCGAGGATCTCGATGAACGCCAGACCGATGAACATGGTGGAGCGGAGCTGGCCGGACATCTCAGGCTGGCGCGCCATGCCCTCGATCGTCTTGCCGAACAGGATGCCGAGGCCGATGCCGGGGCCGATGGCCGCAAGACCGTAGCCGACGAGGGCGAGACCGGTGATTTCCACTGGATCTGGTTCCTTTCATCTGCGCGCCGCTCGGCGCGTCCGTTGCGGGCGACGACCCGGGGATCAGGCCGTCGCGGGTTCGATCAGTGCTCTGCGGTGGTCGCCATCTGCAGGTAGACGGCGGCCAGGATGGAGAAGACGTACGCCTGCAGCGCGGCGACGAAGACCTCGAGCAGGAAGAACCCGAAGCCGGCGACGAAGGTCACGACGCCGAACGCCTTGAGCCCGGCCGAGGCCTCGAAGAGGAGGAAGGACGTGGCCGCGAAGCACAGCGCCAGCAGCAGGTGCCCGGCGAGCATGTTGGCCAGGAGCCGGATGACCAGGGTGGCGGGCCGCAGGATGAAGACCTGCAGGAACTCCACCGGCGTCAGCAGGATGTAGATCGGCCACGGGACACCCGGGGGGAACAGGCTGTGCTTGAGGTACCCGCCGAAGCCGAACTTCTTGACGCCCTCGTACTGGTACACGACGTACACCCAGAGCGCGAAGATGATCGGCAGGCCGATCACCGAGGTTCCCGCGATGTTGAGGAACGGGATCACGCCGGTCATGTTGAAGAACAGGACGGCGAAGAAGATCGTCGTGATCAGGGGGACGAAACGCTTCCCCTCCTTCTCACCGAGGATCTCGTAGGCGATCGAGTTGCGGCAGAAGTCCAGCCCCATCTCGAGCAGGCTCTGGAAGCGCCCGGGGACCAGCTTCGCGCGCTTGGCGCCGATGATGAAGATGAGCAGGAGCGCGATGACCGCGATGAACCGGACCAGGATGATGCGGTTGATCTCGAACGGTGTGCCCTCGAACCAGATGGCCGGCGGGAAGAAGTCGGCGAGAGAAGGGGCGTGGAAGCCCCCGCTGCCGTCTTCTTCCGCGGCGAGCGGCAGGATCGTCGCAAGGCTGAACAGGGCGGTCTCCTGTGGTCGTTGGCGCCGAGTGCCGCGTCAGTGCGGGCACGAGCACGGCGTCGGGCCGTCTTGGATGGGAGGAAGCCTAACCTATGAACCGGCTTGGTCCGGACCCGGCGAGGGGTTGCCCGAAGGCGTCTGGGAGGCGGTCGGACCGGCTGCGGGCTCGAAGTAGCCGACCCGTCCGCGGGACACCGCGCGGGCGTCCAGGACGGCCGATCCGATGACCCCGAGGAGCATGACGATCGCCAGCACCTGCGGGTTGTAGAAGTCGAGCGGCTTGAGGACCACGAGCAGCACGATCACCAGGATGATCTTGACCAGCCAGGCGCCGAGGATGACCGCCATCATGGTCGCGGGAGCCGAGTGCGTGGTGCGCTGGACCGAGATCACGGTGGTCCCCGAGAACAGCAGGGCGACGCCCACGCCGATGAGGGCGCCCCAGACCCCGGGCAGGCCGTCCACGAGGTAGCCGACGAGCACGCCGACGACCGTGAGGACGCCGAGCAGCACGAGCATGTCGCGCAGCGCCTGGCGGAAGACGAGATCGGTCGACGACGGGGTGGTCACGGGGCGGCCTCCAGAGGCGGTGTGGCGGCCCGGCCGCGCAGCGGTCCGAGCGTCAGCAGGGTGGCGGCGAGCACGGCGGCGCCGAAGGCGATCAGCACCGCCGTCGTCGACCAGCGGACCAGGGCGGCGACCCCGAAGGCGAACACCGCCGTCCAGACGTACATGATCGCGACCGCGCGGCGGTGCGAGTGGCCCAGCTGCAGCATCCGGTGGTGCAGGTGCATGCGGTCGGGGTGGAACGGCGACTTGCCGGCGCCGACGCGCCGGATGATCGCGAGCCCCATGTCGAGCAGCGGGAGCAGCAGGACCGCGAACGGCAGCAGCATCGGCAGGAATGCGGGGAACCGCTGGCGCTCGAGCACCTGCTCCGGGTCGATCTGCCCGGTGACCACGATCGCGGCGGCGCTGAACACGAACCCGAGCAGCATGGCCCCCGAGTCGCCCATGAAGATGCGCGCCGGGTAGACGTTGTGCGGCAGGAAGCCCACGCACGCCCCCACCAGCACCGCGAGCACGAGGGTGGCGAGGTTCGCGTTGGCGTACGCCCCGGGGTTCGCGCCCTCGGTCAGCAGGTAGGCGTAGAGGAAGAACGCGGTCCCGCCGATCGCGAGCACCCCGGCGGCGAGCCCGTCGAGCCCGTCGACGAAGTTCACGGCGTTCATCGCGATGACCACGGTGAGCACCGTGAGGAACATGGCCATCCGGGTGGACCCGAGCGTGGGCATGCTGCCGGTGGGCAGCTGGTAGACCAGCACGCCCTGCCACGCGAGGAACAGCCCGGCGAGCACCTGGCCCATGAGCTTGGTCAGCCAGTCGAGGTCCCAGATGTCGTCCGCCACGCCCAGCGCGCAGACGATGGCGGCGCCGCCGACGATGCCGACGAGCGGGCGCGGGTTGGCATAGACGCCCTCGAGGAACGGCAGGCGGCTGGCCATGATGATCGCGACGAGGATCCCCGCGAACATGGCGATCCCCCCGAGCCGGGGCGTCGGGATGGCGTGCACGTCCCGGTCCCGGACCGCGGTGATGGCCCCCCAGCGCAGCGCGCACCAGCGGGCGACCGGGGTCATCAGGTACGCCACGGTGGCGGAGATCATCAGCGCGAGCAGGTAGACCCTCACGTCGCAGGCCCCTCCACCGGGGTGACCTCGTTGAGCTGCTCGAGGCTCACCGCGCCGACGCGGACCAGCCGCAGCCGGTCGCCCGTGGCGTCGACGATGCTCGACGAGACCTGCCCGGGGGCGTCGCCGGCGTCGAGGTAGACCGCGACGGAGTCGCCGAGCTGGTCGTACGCGCCCTGCGCGGTGACGGCCGCGGGCGAGCCGGTCGTGTTGGCGCTGGACACGGCGAGCGGACCCGTGCGGCGCAGCAGCGCCAGGGCCGTCTCGTGGTCGGGCACGCGCAGCGCGACGGTGCCGCGGGTCTCCCCCAGGTCCCAGGCGAGCGACGGCTGCGCCCGGACGATGAGCGTCAGGCCGCCGGGCCAGAACGCCTCGGCGAGCGCTCGAGCACCCGCGGGCACGGCCGTGGCCAGCCCGTCGAGCGTGCGCACGTCAGCGATGAGCACCGGCGGCGGCATCTGCCGGCCCCGGCCCTTGGCATCGAGCAGCGCCTGCACGGCGGGCGGGGTGAAGGCGTCGGCGGCGATCCCGTACACCGTGTCCGTCGGCATGACCACGAGGCCGCCGCGGGACAGGACGTTGACCGCCTCGTCGAGCGCCGGGCCCCAGGTCGTGGGGTCGCTCGCGGGGGTGATCCGGTCGTTCACGGCGCCGAGTCTGTCACGTGCGGGTGCCCGATCCGGCGGGCGACGAGCATCCGGGGTCGACCGGTCAGGTCGGGGCGGGACTCGATGTCGACGAACGCGCCGGTGGCGAGCGCGTCCGCGCGCGCCGCGGCGTCCTGCACCTCGGCGTGCTCCATCACCAGCAGACCGCCCGGGACGAGCAGGCGCGCGGCCGCCCGCAGGACCGCGCGCGGCACCTCCAGCCCGTCCAGGCCGCCCCCGTAGAGCGCGAGGTCGGGGTCGTGGTCGCGGACCTCGGGGTCGACCGGCTCGGCGTCCGGCGGGATGTAGGGCGGGTTGGCGACGAGGACGTCGACGGTGCCGTCGAGCTCGCTCAGCAGCGTCGGGTCGGCGACGTCCCCGAGCTCGACGCGGACTGTTGCGCCGTTGTGCTCGGCGTTGCGGCGCGTGAGGTCGACGGCCTCGGGCGACAGGTCCACCGCGACGACCCGGGCGGAGGGGACCTCGGTCGCGACCGCGACGGCGATCCCCCCGGCGCCGCAGCACAGGTCCACGACCAGCGGGTTCGCCCGCCGCAGCGCCTCGTCGACGGCCACCTGCGCGACGACCTCGGTCTCCGGCCGCGGCACGAACACGCCGGGCTCGACCAGCAGCGTCAGGTACCGGAAGCCGGTGGTGCCGACGAGGTGCTGGAGGGGCTCACGGTTCCGGCGACGCTCGACCAACCCGGCGAACTCCTCCGCGAAGCCGTCCGGCACCGGAGGCGCCAGCACGAGCTCGAGCCGCTCCTGCCCGAGCACGTGCGCGGCGAGCGCGGTGGCGTCATGCCGCGGCGACTGCACGCCGGCCTCCGCGAGGATCCGCGTGGCGCCCTCGACCAGCGCGCGCATGTCGGGGCCGGCCATCACGCGCCCGCCGACGCCAGGCGCGCGGCCTCGTCGGCGTCGATCGCCGACTGCACGACGGGCATGAGGTCACCGCCGAGGACCGCGTCGAGGTTGTACGCCTTGTAGCCGGTCCGGTGGTCGGCGATGCGGTTCTCGGGGAAGTTGTAGGTCCGGATCCGCTCCGAGCGGTCGACCGTGCGCACCTGCGACCGGCGGGCCTCGCTCGCGGCGGCGGCGGCCTCCTCCTGCCGGGCGGCCAGGATCCGGGCGCGCAGCACGCGCATGCCGGCCTCGCGGTTCTGCAGCTGCGACTTCTCGTTCTGCATGGACACGACGATGCCCGTGGGCAGGTGCGTGATGCGGACGGCGGAGTCGGTGGTGTTGACCGACTGCCCGCCGGGGCCCGACGACCGGTACACGTCGATCCGCAGGTCGTTCGCGTCGATGGCGACCTCGGCCTCGTCCTCGGCCTCCGGGAACACCAGGACGCCGGCGGCCGACGTGTGGATGCGCCCCTGCGACTCGGTGACGGGGACACGCTGGACCCGGTGCACGCCGCCCTCGTACTTCAGGTGCGCCCACACGCCGTCCTCGGGTGCGACGGCCCCGCGGCTCTTGATGGCCAGCTGGGCGTCCTTGTACCCGCCGAGGTCCGACTCGGTGGCGCCGAGCAGCTGCGTCGCCCAGCCCATCTTCTCCGCGTACCGGGTGTACATCCGCAGCAGGTCGGCCGCGAACAGCGCCGACTCCTCGCCGCCCTCCCCCGCCTTGACCTCGAGGATCACGTCGCGGGCGTCGTCGGGGTCGCGCGGGATCAGCACCTCGCGCAGCCGGGCCGAGGCCGCGTTCGCGGCGTCCTGCAGGCTGGGCAGCTCGGCGGCGAAGCTCTCGTCGACCTCGGCCAGCTCGGCGGCGGCCTCGACGTCGTCGGACGCGGCCTTCCAGGCGGTGTACGCCTGCGCGACCCGCCCGAGCTCGGCGTACCGGCGACCGAGCTTGCGCGCGTTCGCGGGGTCCGCGTGCACGGCGGGGTCGGCCAGCTGCGCCTCGATCTGCGCGTGCTCGGCGAGCAGCGGCTCGGCGGCGGCGAATGCCTCGCTCATGCGGGTGTCCTCAGGCTGGGGTCCGGCGTGCTCCGACAACGACACAGCGCCGGTGCCCTCGCGGACACCGCCATGGAGGGCGGTCGTCCGCGCCGGGCACCGGCGCTGCGGGAGTGCTAGTTGGCGGCCTTCTTGCCGTAGCGCGCCTCGAACCGGGCCACGCGGCCACCGGTGTCGAGAATCTTCTGCTTGCCCGTGTAGAACGGGTGGCAGGCGCTGCAGACGTCGGCGTGGATCTTGCCGGAGGTCACGGTCGAGCGCGTGACGAAGGTGCTGCCACAGGTGCAGGTGACCTCGGTCAGGACGTACTCGGGGTGGATGTCAGCCTTCACGAAACTTCTCCTCGGGTGGGTGTCTCCGGGTCCGGACGCACGAGACGGCGCCGGTGAACCGCAGACCAGCGAACCATTGTGCCAGAACAGCGCGGACGCCCGAAATCATCCCGGGACGGGCGGCGCATGAGGTGCGTCACGCCGACCCGCTCACATGGCTCAGGCCGGGCCCCGGACAGGCGAACCGCACGCGGACAGCCGGATCCGCCGACGTGCGTGCGGTTCGGCTGTCCGTCGGCCGCTCCTCGCGGGTCGGGCGCGGTCAGAAGGGCTGGGCGTCGAGCCGGGCCAGCTGTTCCTCGACGTCGAAGTCCGCCGGCGGCCAGCCGAGGTCCAGCCCCTCGACCGCGTCGCGCAGCAGGCGCCCGACCGCCAGCCGGGCGTACCACTTGTTGTCGGCCGGCACGGCGTACCACGGCGCGACGTCGGTGCTCGTGCGGTCGAGGACCGCCTGGTACGCCTGCAGGTAGCGGGCCCACTTCGCCCGCTCGTCCACGTCGCCGGGGTTGAACTTCCAGTACTTGTCGGGCCGTTCCAGGCGCTCCCGCAGCCGGGCCTTCTGCTCGGCCTGCGACACCAGGAGCGCGACCTTGACGATCACCGTGCCCGAGTCGACCACCTCGCGCTCGAACGCGTTGATCTCGTCGTACCGCGGCTCCCAGACCTCGGGCGGCACCAGCTCGTTCACGCGGACCACCAGCACGTCCTCGTAGTGGGACCGGTCGAACACGCCGATGTGACCGGGGACGGGCAGCGCCTCGCGGATCCGCTGGAGGTAGTGCTGTGCGCGCTCCTTCTCCGTCGGCACCCCGAACGAGTGCAGCTGCACGCCCTGCGGGTCCACCAGGCCGAGCACGTGCCGCACGATGCCACCCTTGCCCGCGGTGTCCATGCCCTGCAGCACCAGCAGGACGGCACGGCTGCCGCCCGAGCGGCCGTCGGCGAACAGCCGCTCCTGCGCCTCGCCCAGGCGCTCGCCGTCCTTGCGCAGCCGCTTCTCGGCCGCCGCCTCGCCGTGCTCCCAGCCCGGGGTGGCCGACAGGTCCGCGTCCACGAGGTCGAACCCCGGACCCACCCGCAGGGCCTCTCCGGGCGGTGTGCTCCACGACTTCGCCATCGAATCGCCTCCTGGGTGCCGGACGGACGACTGCACGCTAGCCGCCCGGGTGCACGCCCGCGCGCTCACTGACGGCGGCAGCGAGCGCGGTCGCGTGTCGACGAGCGCGGTCGCCCGTCCGTGAGCGCGGTCGCCGGGCGGGCGCGCTCGGCGACGGGAGGCCGCGCCCGGCGACGGGAGGCCGCGCCCGGCGACGAGAGGGTGCGCTCGGCGACAGCACGCGACCGGAGCGGACGCGTGAGGTCGCGCTGGGCGATGGGAGGTCGCGCTCGGCGACGAGAGGTAGCGCTCGGCGACGGGAGGTAGCGCTGGGCGACCGGAAGCGCCCGGGTGCGGATGCACGGCGAGCGCGGTGGCGTGTCGACGAGCGCGGTCGCCCGTCCGCGAGCGCGGTCGCCGGGCGGGCGCGCTCGGCGACGGGCAGCAGCGCTCGGCGACGGGTGGTAGCGCTGGGCGACGGGAGGCAGCGCTCGGCGACCGGAGGCCGCGCTCGGCGACAGCACGCGACGGGAGCGGATGCGCGACGGCCCCGCGCTCCCGGAGGAGGGCGGGGCCGTCGACGAGCGGGTCGGTCAGTCGTTGCCCGGCGTCGTCTTCTGCACCTGCAGCAGGAACTCCACGTTGGACTTGGTCTCGCGCAGCTTGCCGATGAGCAGCTCGATGGCCTGGGTCTGGTCGAGGGCGCCCATGACGCGACGGAGCTTGTAGATGATCTTCAGCTCGTCGTGCGGCATGAGGATCTCCTCGCGGCGGGTGCCCGACGCGTTGACGTCGACCGCCGGGAAGATGCGCTTGTCGGCCAGGCCGCGGGAGAGCCGGAGCTCCATGTTCCCGGTGCCCTTGAACTCCTCGAAGATGACCTCGTCCATCTTGGAGCCGGTCTCCACCAGCGCCGAGGCGAGGATGGTGAGCGAGCCGCCGTGCTCGATGTTGCGGGCCGCGCCGAAGAACCGCTTGGGCGGGTACAGCGCCGAGGCGTCGACACCACCCGAGAGGATGCGGCCGGACGCCGGGGCGGCCAGGTTGTAGGCCCGCGAGAGGCGGGTCAGCGAGTCGAGCAGCACGACGACGTCCTGGCCCAGCTCGACCAGGCGCTTGGCGCGCTCGATGGCCAGCTCGGCGACGATCGTGTGGTCCGAGGCGGGGCGATCGAAGGTCGAGGCGATGACCTCGCCCTTGACCGTCCGCTCCATGTCCGTGACCTCTTCGGGGCGCTCGTCGACGAGCACGACCATGAGGTGGACCTCGGGGTTGTTGGTCGTGATGGCGTTGGCGATCTGCTGCATGATGATCGTCTTGCCCGCCTTGGGGGGCGCGACGATGAGGCCGCGCTGGCCCTTGCCGATGGGCGCGACGATGTCGATCACGCGCGGCGAGAGCTTGCCCGAGTCGCTCTCCAGGCGCAGGCGCTCCTGCGGGTAGAGCGGGGTGAGCTTGTTGAACTCGGGGCGCACGCGGGCGCCATCGGGCTCCAGGCCGTTGACCGAGTCGAGGCGGACCAGCGCGTTGAACTTGCTGGGCCGGTTGCCCTGCGCCGGCGGCTGCTCGCCCTCGCGGGGCTGGCGGACGGCACCGGTCACCGCGTCGCCGCGGCGCAGGCCGTAGCGCTTGACCTGGTTCAGCGACACGTAGACGTCGTTCGCGCTGGGCAGGTAGCCCGTGGTGCGGACGAACGCGTAGCTGTCCATCAGGTCGAGGATGCCGGCGACGGGGAGCAGGACGTCGTCCTCGTTCACCTCGATGTCGTCGAGGCCCGCGAGCTCGCCGGCGCCCGGCCGACCACGCGTGCCGGGGCGCTTGCGGTCGCGGTCGCGGTAGCGGTCACGCGAGCGCCGACGACGACCGCCGCGCTCGTCGAGACCGTCCTCGTCCTGCTCGCGGCGCTGCTGGGTGGCCTGCTGCGTGTTGCCCTGCGGCGCGTTGGCGCCCTGCTGGCGGTTGCCCTGCTGGCGGTCCTGCTGCTGGTTGCCCTGCTGACGGTCCTGCTGTCCGTTGGACGCCTGGCCGTTGGCCTGCGCCCGGTCGCCCTCGTCGTCCTGACCCTGGGGGGCTCCGGCACCGCGGCCGGCCCGGCGCGAGCGGCGCTCACCGGAGACGCCGCCGACGGCGTCGGCCGCACGTGCGGCGCGGTCGTCGCGGGTCTCGACGGGCGCGAGCTTGGCGTCGAGCGCGGCCTCGAGGCCGGCGAGCGCGTCACCGCGAGGCGCCTGCGACGGTGCGCGGTCCTGGACCGGCGTGGAGACGGGCTCGAGGTCGAGCTGCGGGGCCTGGACCCGCGGTGCGCGGGTACGGCGGGCCGGAGGGGCGTCGGCCACTGCGACCGCCTCGGCGCGGCGCGGCTCGAGCGCCTGCGGCCGGGTGCCGCCACGCGCGTCCGAGATGGCCTGGACGAGGTCGCCCTTGCGCATCTTGGAGGTGCCCTTGACGCCCAGGTCGGACGCCATCGCCTGCAGCTCGGGCAGGCGGAGCGCCGAGATCCCGGCGCTGCGGGCGGACCCGCCGGACGTGCTCACGGCGGGTTCGATGATGTCTGTCACGAAGGACCCTTCCCCTCGTCGGTGACCGGGACCCGATGGTTCGGGGATCGGTCGACGTCCGGTCGCGGTGACCGAGACGGTGCTGGAGCCACACGCGCTGCGTACGACGACGTCTGCGCACGGTGGGCTGGATCGTTCCCGGGTCGTCTACTCACTGTGAGGTGGCCGGTCAGGTCGACACGGGCCTCCGGAGGACGAGATCCGGGGAACGCATCGATGTTATCACTGTCGGCTCTGCCACCCGGCCGGGTGAACGACTGGGCCGTACTTCACCCGGTCAGGTCACCCTCTGGACGGTGGCGCCCTCGCGGTCGACCGGGAGCGGCAGGATCTGCCAGCCGCCCATCGCACCGCCGAACGCGGCGCGCACGGCCTCGTCGGCGTCGGTGGCGACGACGCCGTCGGCCCCGGACGTGGTCCCCAGCCGCCGCGCGAGCACCAGGACCGTGGGCCCGGCGCCGGACACGACGGCGGCGACCCCTTGGGCCCGCAGGACGTCGACCAGCGCGAGCGAGCCCGGCATCACCGAGCGCCGGTACTCCTGGTGGAGCCGGTCCTGCGTCGCTGCGAGGAGCAGGTCGGGACGGCGGCCCAGGGCCTCGACCAGCAGCGCTGCCCGGCCCGCCTGGAACGCGGCGTCGGCGTGCGGCACGGTCGCCGGCAGGACGCCGCGGGCGGCCTTGGTGGACAGGTGGTGGGGCGGCACGATCGCCAGCAGCGCCACGTCGTCGTGCACCGCGAGGTCGACAGCCCGGAACCGGTCGTCGCGCCACGCGAGGGTCGCGCCGCCGAGCACCGCGGGGGCCGCGTTGTCGGGGTGGCCCTCGATCTGGGCGGCGAGGTCGAGCGCGACGTCGTCGGACAGCGCGTCCGGCTCGGCGATCAGGCCGCGGGCCGCGACGATGCCGGCGACGACCGCGCCCGCGGACGACCCGAGCCCCCGGCCGTGCGGGATGCGGTTGTGGCACACCAGGTGCAGGCCGGTCTGCGAGGCGCCCACGAGGTCGAGGGCGGCGCGCAGCGAGCTGACCACGAGATGCTGCTCGTCGTCGGGAACCTGCCCGGCGCCCTCACCCGTGACCTCGACCCGGACGCCCGGCGAGCCGAGCGCCCGCACCTCGAGCTCGTCGTACAGCCCGAGCGCGATGCCGAACGCGTCGAACCCCGGGCCGAGGTTGGCGCTGGTGGCGGGGACGCGGACGCGGACGTGGTCCGCACCCAGGCGCATCGCGGGGGCCTCAGTCCAGGCCGAGGGCGGTGGCGATGGACACCACGTCCGAGGAGATCCGCACCGGCACGACGTCGCCGCCGTCCGGGGTGCGCAGCGCCCACTGCGGGTCCTTGAGCCCGTGCCCCGTCACCGTGATGACGATGCGCGCGCCCGCGGGCACGCGGCCCTCGTCGCTCAGGCGGAGCAGGCCGGCGACGCCCGACGCGGAGGCGGGCTCGACGAAGATGCCGACCTCGGCCGAGAGCACGCGGTGCGCCCGGAGGATCTCCTCGTCCGTGACCGCCTCGATGAGCCCACCCGACACGTCGCGCGCCTCCTCGGCCTGCCGCCACGAGGCGGGGTTGCCGATGCGGATCGCCGTGGCGATGGTCTCGGGGTGGTCGATCGGGTGGCCCTTGACGATGGGCGCGGCGCCCGCGGCCTGGAAGCCCCACATGATCGGCGTCCGGGTGGCGACCGCCGTGTGCTCCGCGCCGGCGTCGAGCCCCGCGTACTCGCGGTAGCCCTTCCAGTACGCGGTGATGTTCCCGGCGTTGCCCACCGGCAGCGCGTGGATGTCCGGGGCGTCGCCCAGCGCGTCGACGATCTCGAACGCGGCCGTCTTCTGGCCCTCGATGCGGTCGGGGTTGACCGAGTTCACCAGCTCCACCGGGTACGCCTCGGCGAGCTTGCGGGCCGCGACCAGGCAGTCGTCGAAGTTGCCGTCGACCTGCAGCAGCGTGGCCCCGTGCGCGACGGCCTGGCTGAGCTTGCCCATCGCGATCTTGCCGTCCGGCACCAGCACCGCGCAGACCATGCCGGCGCGCGTGGCGTACGCCGCCGCCGAGGCGGAGGTGTTGCCGGTCGACGCGCAGACCACGGCCTTGGCGCCGCGACCGGCCGCGGCCGACATGGCCGTCGTCATGCCGCGGTCCTTGAACGAGCCGGTCGGGTTCATGCCCTCGACCTTGACGAACACCTCGGCGCCCGTGCGCTGCGACAGCGTCGGCGACGGGACGAGCGGCGTGCCGCCCTCCCCCAGCGTGACGATGCGCTCCTGGACGTGGGCGGGCAGGCGGTCGGCGTACTCGGCGATGACGCCGCGCCACTGGTGGGCCATCAGGCTCCCTCGACTCTCAGGACGGACACGACCCGGCGGACCACGTCGAGGCCGGCGATGGCGTCGACGGTGCTGCGCAGGGCGTGCTCGGGGGCGACGTGCGTGGTGATGACCAGTCGCGCGAAGTCGGCGTCGGGCGTCTCGCTCGCCGGCGACTGGCGCACGGCCTCGATCGACACGTCGTGCGACGCCAGGACCGCGGCCACCTGCGCCAGGACGCCGGGACGGTCCGCGACCTCCAGCCGGACCTGGTACCGGGTCCGCGCGGCGGCCGCGGGCAGCACGGGCAGCTCGGCGTACCGGGACTCGACGGGTCCCTTGCCGCCGAGCACACGGTGCCGGGCCACGGAGACGACGTCGCCGAGGACGGCCGACGCGGTGGGCTCCCCGCCCGCGCCGCGCCCGTAGAACATCAGCTCGCCGGCGGCCTCGGCCTCGACGAACACCGCGTTGTAGGCGCCACGAACTCCTGCCAGCGGGTGGCTGGAGGGGACGAGCGCGGGGTGCACGCGCACCTGGACGCCCTCGGCGCCGTCGGCGCTGCCCCGCTCGGCGATGGCCAGCAGCTTGAGGACGTAGCCGGTGCGCTGCGCCCACAGGACGTCGTCGGCTGTCAGAGACGTGATGCCCTCGCGGGACACGTCGTCGATCGAGACGCGGGTGTGGAAGGCGAGCGAGGCGAGGATGGCCGCCTTGGCCGCGGCGTCGTACCCCTCGACGTCGGCCGTCGGGTCCGCCTCGGCGTAGCCCAGCGCCTGGGCCTCCTTGACGGCCTGGTCGAGGTCGAGACCCTCCGACGCCATCTTGTCGAGCACGTAGTTGGTGGTGCCGTTGACGATGCCGAGCACGCGCGTCACGCGGTCCCCGGCGAGCGACTCGCGCACCGGGCGCACGATCGGGATGGCGCCCGCGACCGCGGCCTCGAAGTACAGGTCCACGCCCGCCTCGTCGGCAGCGGCGTAGAGAGTCGGACCGTCCTGCGCGAGCAGGGCCTTGTTGGCGGTGACGACGGACGCGCCGCCGGCGATCGCCCGCAGCAGCAGGCTCCGCGCCGGCTCGATCCCGCCCATGACCTCGACGACGACGTCGGCGCGCTCGACCAGCGACTCGGCGTCGGCGGTGAGCAGCGCACGGTCGACGACCGCGTCGCGGGGGGCGTCCACGTCGCGGACCGCGACCCCGACCAGCTCGAGCGACGTCCCGACCCGGGAGGCGAGGTCCGACGCCTGCGTCGTGAGCAGCCGCACGACCTCCGTGCCGACGACGCCGCAGCCGAGGACGGCGACGCGCAGGGGCGGGCGGGCGGGCACGGGCGAGGGCACGGGGTGGCCTCCAGTCGGGTCGGGCGGGAGCGCCCCCAGGATAGGGGTGCGTCCAGGCGCTGGGACGCGCGGTCCGACCGGTGAGCCGGGGTCAGCCGAGGTCGAGCGCGAGGAGGTCGTCCTCGGTCTCGCGGCGGACGAGCACGCGGGAGGTCCCGTCGGCGACCGCGACCACCGGCGGGCGCGGGACGTGGTTGTAGTTGGACGCCATCGACCGTCCGTAGGCCCCCGTGGCGGCGACGGCGAGCAGGTCGCCGGCGCGGACGTCGGCGGGGAGCTGCACCTCGTGCACGACGATGTCGCCGCTCTCGCAGTGCTTGCCGACGACGCGTGCGAGCACGGTGTCCCCGCTCGCGAGCCGGCCGACGATCTCCGCGTGGTACTGCGCGCCGTAGAGGGCGGGCCGGATGTTGTCGCTCATGCCGCCGTCGATCGACACGTAGGTACGGGTGCGGCCGTCCTCGATCCGGACCGGCTTGACCGTCCCGACGGTGTAGAGGGTCAGACCGGCGGGACCGACGATCGCGCGCCCGGGCTCGATGGAGAACCGCGGCAGCGGGGTCCCGAGGTCGGCGGCGCTGGACTGCACCGACGACGCGATGTCCTTGGCGATCCGGTCCGGGTCCAGCGCGACCTCCCCCGGCAGGTACGCGATGCCGTAGCCGCCGCCGAGGTCGACCTCCTCGACCAGCACCCCGGTCCGCTCGGCCAGCTGCGCGCGCAGGGTCAGCACCGCGCGCGCGGCGACCTCGAAGCCCGACGGGTCGAGGATCTGCGAGCCGATGTGCGAGTGGATGCCGAGCAGCCGCAGCTCGGGCCGGGCCAGCACCGCGAGCAGCCCCTGCATGGCCGGCGAGTCCGAGCCTTGGTCGGACGCGATCGAGAGGCCGAACTTCTGGTCCTCGTGAGCGGTCGAGATGTACTCGTGGCCGCCGGCGTGCACGCCGGTGGTCACGCGGACCATCACGGGGGCGGGGCGGTCGACGGAGGCGGCGTCGGCGACCCGCTCGATCTCGACCAGCGAGTCGACGATGATCCGGCCGACCCCGGCCTCGAGCGCGCGGGCGATCTCCGCGTCCGACTTGTTGTTGCCGTGCAGGCCGATGTCCGCGCCGGGGACGCCCGCCCGCAGCGCGACGGCGAGCTCGCCGCCGGTGGCCGTGTCGACGCGCAGGCCCTCCTCGTGCACCCAGCGGGCGACGGCGACGCTCAGGAACGCCTTGCCCGCGTAGTAGACGTCGACGCCCGCGCCGATCTCGGCGAACGCCGTCTCGAACGCGCGCCGGTAGCCGCGTGCCCGCGAGCGCAGGTCGGCCTCGTCGAGGACGTAGGCGGGCGTGCCGTGCTCGGCTGCCAGGGCGCGGACGTCGACGCCGGCGACGCTGACGGCACCGTCGGCCGACCGGTGGACGCCGGTCGACCAGGGCTCGCCCGTCACATGCGCTCCGGCGCGCTCACGCCCAGCAGGTCGAGCCCGTTGACCAGCACCTGCCGCACGGCGTCGTTGAGCCAGAGGCGCGTGCGGTGCACGTCGCCGACGACCTCGTCGCCGAACGGCGCGACGCGGACCTGGCCGTACCAGGTGTGGTACGCCCCCGCGAGCTCCTCGAGGTAGCGCGCGACCCGGTGCGGGGCACGCAGCTCGGCGGCCTGCGCGACCACCCGCGGGAACTCCGCGAGCTGGCCCAGCAGCACGGAGTCGCTCTCGTGGTCGAGCAGCGAGGCGTCGAAGCCCTCCTCGCGGCGGACCCCGGTGGCCTCGGCGTTCCGGTCCACCGAGGCGGACCGGGCGTGCGCGTACTGCACGTAGAACACGGGGTTCTCGTTCTTGGCGCTGCTGAGCAGGTCGAGGTCGAGGTCGATGCTCGAGTCCGCCGACGAGCGCGCGAGCGCGTACCGGGCGGCGTCCACGCCGACGGCCTCGACGAGGTCGTCGATGGTGACGACCGTGCCGGCCCGCTTGCTCATCCGGACGGGCGCGCCGTCCTTGACCAGGTTCACCAGCTGCCCGATGAGGATCTCGAGGTTGACGCCGGGCGTGTCCCCGAACGCCGCGCAGATCGCCATCATGCGGCCGATGTACCCGTGGTGGTCGGCGCCCAGCATGATCACCACGCGGTCGAACCCGCGCTCCCGCTTGTCCAGGTAGTACGCGATGTCGCCCGCGATGTACGCGGCCTCGCCGTTGGACCGGATGATCACGCGGTCGCGGTCGTCGCCGAACGTCGTGGTGCGCAGCCAGACCGCGCCGTCGGCCTCGAAGACGTGCCCGAGCTCGCGCAGGCGGGCCACGGCGTGGTCCACGGCACCGGACCTGTGCAGCGAGTCCTCGTGGAAGTAGACGTCGAAGTGGACGCCGAAGTCCTCGAGGGACTGGCGGATCTCGGCGAACATGAGCTCCACGCCGCGTGCCCGGAAGGCCTCGTTCGCCTCGTCGTAGGGCAGCGTGCGCGGGTCGGGCTCGCCGGCGGCGAGAGCGTCGGCCACCACCTGCTCGGCGATCTCCGAGATGTAGTCGCCGCCGTAGCCGTCCTCGGGCGCGGGATTGCCCAGCGCGCGGGCCAGCAGCGAGCGCGAGAAGCGGTCGATCTGCGCGCCGTGGTCGTTGAAGTAGTACTCGCGCGCCACGGTCGCGCCGGACGCCTGCAGCACGCGCGCGAGGCTGTCCCCGACCGCGGCCCACCGCACGCCGCCGATGTGCAGCGGCCCGGTCGGGTTGGCCGAGACGAACTCGAGGTTGAGCGAGACGCCGGCGAGCGTCTCGTTCTGGCCGTAGGCGCCGGCCTGCTCGACGACGGAGCGGGCGAGCTCACCGGCGGCCGCGGCGTCGAGCCGGATGTTGAGGAAGCCGGGGCCCGCCACCTCGACGGCCGAGACGCCCTCCGTGCTGGCCAGGCGCCGCGCGAGCTCCTCGGCGAATGCACGCGGGTTGGTGCCGGCCTTCTTGGCCAGCTGCATCGCCACGTTGGTGGCCCAGTCCCCGTGCTCGCGCTGGCGGGGTCGCTCGAGGTGCACGGTCGCGGGGATCGCGGCGGGGTCGAGGGCGAACGTGCCGTCGTCGACGGCGTGCACGAGGGCGGCCTTGAGGGCCTCGGAGAGCTGGGCGGGAGTCACCGGAGAAGGGTACCGAGCGTTTCAGGCCGGTTCCGGACCCAGCATGGTCGGCCGGCAGGCGAACCAGGCGGCCACGAGCAGCAGGGCCAGCAGCGCGAAGAGCACGACGAACGGCTCGGTCCACGAGCCCGTGGCGTCGTGCAGGATCCCGATCCCGACCGGCCCGACGATCGCCAGCCCGTACCCGAGCCCCTGCACCATGCCCGAGAGCGCGACGGCGATGGCGGGTGTCCGCGAGCGCAGGCCGATCAGCGCGAGCTGCACGGGGAAGGCACCCGGCCCGAGCCCGATGAGGATCATCCACAGCGCCGTCGCCTGGGTGGGCGCCGCGAGCAGCCCGGCGTAGCCGACGATCCAGCACGCGACGAAGCCGACGATCAGCGGGTACGGGTTGCGCATCCGGGCCGTGAGGATCGGCGCGAACAGCGCGGCGGGCAGCCCGACGATGGCGAACACGGCGAGCCAGCGCCCGCCGACGTCGGTGCCCAGCCCGGCGTCGGCAAGGATCTGCGGCAGCCACGCGAACAGCACGTACGTGCCGGTGGTGTTGGCGAAGAACGTGAGGACCAGCGCCCAGCCCAGGCGCGAGCGCCACACGATGCGCGTCTCGTCGCCACCCGCCCGGACCAGCGCGGCGGGACGTTCGCGGCGGGGCGCCCGTCGGACGATCTCCCGCAGGTGGGTGCGTGCCGACACGGACCGTGCGATGACGACGACCCACGGCACGACCGCGCCCAGCCCGACGACCGCCCACACGCCGACCGCCCACCGCCACCCCGCGGTCTGCGCGAGCGGGACGGCGACCAGGGGCGGGACGGCGGTGCTCACGCACAGGGCCACGGAGTACGACGCGGTCACGGCGCCGATCCGGTCCGGGAAGTAGCGCTTGACCAGCGGCGGCAGGAGCACGTTGCCCATGCCCATGCCGGCCAGCGCGATGACCGACCACCCGAGGAACGCGGGTGCGGCCCCCGACAGGGCGCGCAGGACCTCGCCGGCCGCCGAGAGCAGGAGCGCGAGGATCATCGTCGGCTCGAGCCCGAGACGACGCGCGATCGGGCTGGCCAGCGAGCCGAAGACCGCGAACGACGCCACGGGGATGGTGCCCAGCAGCCCCACCTGCGTCGCACTGAGAGCGAAGTCCTGGCGGACCACCCCGATGATCGGCGAGACGGCCGCGACCGCGATGCGCAGGTTGAGCCCGACCAGGACGATGCCGGCGAGGACGACAAGGCGGCCGCGCCAGGGCGCGAGCGAGGGCGTCGACGGGTCCACAGACAACTTTCCGGTAGGCCAGGGCGCGTCCCGCAGATCATCCGTACGGGGGTCTGGCGTGGACCGACCCGCCGGTGTTGACTGCACCGCATGCCTGGACACGGAGCCTAACCGGATGGTGCGACGGACCGGACTGATCGACACCGCGGTTGCCGAGCTCCGCGGCCGGATCGAGTCGGAGCAGTGGCCGGTGGGTTCCCGGATCCCACCCGAGCCCGCCCTCGTCGACCTGCTCGGCGTCGGCCGCAACACGGTGCGCGAGGCCGTGCAGTCGCTGGTGCACGCCGGCCTGCTCGAGCGTCGCCAGGGCTCGGGCACCTACGTCCTGTCCCGCTCCGAGCTGGCGGTCACCATGGGCCGGCAGATCGCCGACGCCCGGCAGCGCGACGTCGTCGAGGTGCGCCGAGCCCTCGAGGTGGAGGCCGGCCGCCTGGCCGCCCGACGCCGCTCGGCCACCGACGCGGCGGGCCTCCTCCAGCGTCGCGACGAGCGCGCCGAGGCCTATCACGCGGGCGACCTGGACGCGATGGTGTCGACCGACCTCGACCTGCACCGCGCGATCGTCCGCGCGACCGCCAACCCCGTCCTGGTCACCCTGTACGAGAACCTGCTCGACGCGATCGGCGAGAACATCCGCTTCAACTTCGTCACCGACACCCACGGCCACGACGCCCATGACGTCCTGGTCGAGGCCATCGTCGCCGGCGACGACGGCCGGGCCGCCAGCGAGACCACCCGCTACCTGTCCGCACTGCTGGGCGAGTGAGCGACGGCTGGTAGTGTCGTGCACCGCATCGACCCCCGGGCCGGTGCGAACGCCCGCGTAGCTCAGTGGATAGAGCGTCTGCCTCCGGAGCAGAAGGTCGAAGGTTCGAGTCCTTTCGCGGGCACACATCAGTTCGGGTCAGAGCGTCGGAACCAGGGTCCGTGCCAAGACACGTGCCAGATCGAATCGGCGGCCACGGCTAGACGTGGCCTGAGTCGCGGCCGAGGCAGAGCCCGCCGAGCAGAACCCGGGTGGGGTCACGCCGTACGGCGCCGAACGCTGGCAACCAGCGCGACCAGGCCGGCAACCAGCAGGACCAGTCCGCCCCCGGCGATCCTCAGCGGGGTCTCGAACTCCGCCGCACCGCAGGCCGTGAACGCACCCCCGTCGCTGTAGAACTCGTCGAGGCTGACCTGCTGGTCTTCGGTCGTGACGACGCCCGGCGTCAGCGGCCCGACCGGCACCGTTGCGTACGAGGCATAGCACCCGTTCGTGACGACGAGCACCGAGCCGGCGGGGATCGACGCAGCTTCCAGCGCGGTCCTCACGACGAATGCCTTGGGGTCGCTACCAAGCCCGACCGCACCGTCCCATGCGGAACCCGGTACCCGGTCGATGGCCCAGAGAACCGACCGATCCGCGCCCGCAGCCTCGACGGACACGGTCGTCACGGCGTCGGCTCCGGACCGCTGGACGACCGCCATCGGCGTCCCGTCCGGGCCGGGCACGAACCCCACCCAGGGCGTGGCCGGGTCGGACATGCGCGTGAGGATCGAGACGAGCGCGATCGCACCGAGCACGACACAACCGAGGATCGTGAGGGTGGCACCGATCGGGCGAAGCCAGCGCACCCTGGTCGATGGCAACCGCGGCGCGACAACCGGCGGCGCGATCGGCACAGTCATGGAACGAGTGTGGCGGACGATGCCGCCGGTCATGTGGGTGTCGCGAGGAAGGTGCGCACGGCCGCCTCGACCTGGGCGCGAGCCGGCCCGATCCAGAACAGATGGCTGGGTGCGTCGAGCTCGACGAGAGTGGCGGTCGGGATCGTCTGCACGAGGTCCTCGGCATGCCTGAACGCGACCCCTGCGTCGTCGCGGGAGGCCGTCACCAGGGTGGGACAGCGGACCTCGGTCTGGAACAGCCGGCGATAGGAACGCCGCCCCGCCCGGCCTTGGCGTAGGTCGTTCACGAACCCCGCCCCGGAGGACATCGTCTGGAACAGCTCCCGAGCAAGGGTCCGGTCGGCCGCCGACCACGTGTGCCACCAGTCGTCGAGCGGCCTCGTCGAGAGCGTCGCGACCATCCTCCGCAGGTCCCCGTCCGAGGCGACCAGCCGTGCGATCGCCGACCAGACCACACTCTGCGAGCCCGGTGCGAACACGAGCGGCCCGAGCAGCGCCTGCCGAGCCGTGTCTGGATAGGCGTGGGTGGACGGCGCACAGCTGTGCAGCGCGAGGCGCGGCACCAGCCCCGGCAGCGCCGCAGCGCAATGGATCGCCTGCATGCCGCCGAAGGACACCCCGACAGCACCGGCCGTCTCGGTGACTCCCAACCGCTCGCAGCACTCCGCCACGGCCGGCACGAACTCCTGAGCAGCGAGCTGCCCCACGTGGGTGGCCCCGTAGCCGGGCCTGGAGAACGACAGGATGCCGTGGCCGAGGGACGCGTAGACGCTCCACCCGCAGTCGACAGTCGCGGGGCAATGCCCTCCCGGGAAGAAGAGCACCGGCGCCTCGTCGCCTACCAGGAGCATGACCTCGACGGCACCGAGACGGGTCTGGACCACCCTGGTCGCTCGCACCGAACGAGCATAGGAGCGGTGGATCCGCGCGAAGGTGCCAGCACGTGCGCCCCAGGCATGGTCGCTGGACAGTTACGTGGATACAGTCGCAGCGCCCAGCCCCGTCAGGAGGACGTGATGGACTCGACACTCGATCTCGACGGATACCGGCCCGGGGCCGAGGACAGCCTGCGCGAGTACATCGACCGGCTCGTCGCGGAGGGCTACACCGTGTCCGGCGGCGAGGGTGCGGACCCCGTGCTCATCGACCCGGGCGGCAAGGCCGTCGAGACCTGGCGCGAGGACTACCCGTACGACGAGCTGATGGACCGCGAGGAGTACGAGGAGGCCAAGTACCGCCTCCAGATCGAGCTGCTCAAGCTGCAGTACTGGGCGGAGGACAACGGCGAGCGCCACATCATCGTGTTCGAGGGCCGCGACGCGGCGGGCAAGGGCGGCACGATCAAGCGGTTCATGGAGCACCTGAACCCGCGCGCGGCACGCGTCGTGGCGCTGACCAAGCCCACGCGGACCGAGCGGGGCCAGTGGTTCTTCCAGCGGTACGTCCAGCACTTCCCGACCGCCGGCGAGATCGTGCTGTTCGACCGGTCCTGGTACAACCGCGCGGGCGTCGAGCGGGTGATGGGCTTCTGCTCCGACGACGAGTACGCGGCGTTCATGCGCCAAGCCCCGGAGTTCGAGCGGCTGATCGTCGACGACGGCACGCACCTGACCAAGTTCTGGTTCTCGGTCACCCGCCGCGAGCAGCGCACCCGCTTCGCCATCCGCCAGATCGATCCCGTGCGCCGCTGGAAGCTCTCGCCGATGGACCTCGAGTCCCTCGACCGCTGGGAGCAGTACTCCGCGGCGAAGGAGGCGATGTTCGCGGGCACGGACACCGACCCCTCGCCGTGGATCGCGATCCGCAGCAACGACAAGAAGCGCGCCCGGCTCAACGCCATGCGCTCCTTCCTCAGCCAGTTTTCGTACGAGGGCAAGGACGAGGCCGTCATCGGCGAGGTCGACCCGCTGATCGTCCAGCGCGGCCGCCACACCGTCGGCGACTGAGCGGCCGACGGTGAAGGTCTTCGCGTCGTACAACATCAAGGGCGGCGTGGGAAAGACCTCCACGGCCGTGAACCTCGCCCACCTGTCCGCGCGCGAGGGGCGACGGACGCTGTTGTGGGACCTGGACCCGCAGGGCGCGGCGACCTACATCTTCCGGGTCCGCCCACGCGTCAAGGGCGGCGGGCACGCGCTGGTGACCGGGAAGCGCGCGATGGACGACGCGCTCAAGTCGACCCACTTCGACAACCTGGACCTGCTGCCCGCCGACTTCAGCTACCGCAACCTGGACCTCGAGCTCGACGACGCCAAGAAGCGCACCCGCCGGCTCCGTCAGCTGGTGGCCGACGTCTCCGACGACTACGACGTGGTGTTCCTCGACTGCCCGCCGAGCATCTCGCTGATGTCCGAGAACGTCCTGCACGCCGCTGACACGCTGCTGGTGCCGCTGATCCCCGCGACGCTCTCGATGCGGACGCTGGAGCAGCTGAAGGGCTTCGTGGCCGAGTCCGAGAAGCCGCGACCGAACCTCGTGGCGTTCTTCTCGATGGTCGACCGTCGCAAGCGGTTGCACCGCGACGTCATCGACTCCGCCCCCCGGGAGGGCACGCGCATCGCGAGCACCGAGATCCCGGCCCTGTCGATCGTGGAGCAGATGGCCGAGCGGCAGTCGCCGGTGACCGCCTTCGCCCCGACGAGCCGCGTCGCGCAGTGCTACGAGCAGCTCTGGGCCGAGGTCCGCAAGGCGTAGATCAGCTCGCCGCGGCGAGCCGCTCCAGGAACGCTTCGACGTGCCGGCGCTCGGTGGCCGAGGCGAACGGGCCGAGCGTGTCGTGGATGCTGTCGCCGTGGGACCCCTGAGCCCGGGCGAACAGCTCACGGCCCGCATCGGTCAGCCCGACGAGCACGGTGCGCCGGTCGCCGGGATCGGCGCCGCGCTCGACGAGCCCGCGCTCGACGAGCCGGTCGAACACCTTGGTCGCGGCGCCGCTGCTGAACAGCAGCGCGTCGGCGACCTCACCCATCCGCAGGCACGTCCCTCCGGCCAGCGACAGACGCAGCAGGGCGTCGTACTGAGGCACGGACAGGTCGAACTCGGCCTTGAGCTCCGTCTGGAACTGCTTCATCAGCCGGTCGTGCGCGGCCACCAGGTCACGCCAGACCGCGATCCGGCTCTCCCGCTCCGCGTCCACTCGCCCCTCCTCCACGGTCGTCGTCATCGTCAGCGCCGCGGAAGCCGCTCTGGCCCGAACTGCTCGGTGAACTCCCGCACGTCGAGGACAGTACGACCCAGGCGGCCGGCCACCTTGTTGTAGCGGCCACCGATCTCGAGGTCCGCCGAACGCTGGATGTCGCCGACGTACCGCGGCTGCCACCCGGTCAGCTCCAGCAGGGGCTTCACCCGGTGGGCCGTGGCCACCGCGTCGGCGAGGTAGGGCAGGACCGCGCAGGGCTGCTGGTCGGCGGCCGCGCCGAGCACCGCTGTCGCCACGTTCGAGAACGCCTTGACGTGTCCGGCCCCGGCCGGCAGCAGCGTGGAGACGAACTGGCCCGCGGACCCGTCGACCGGCGTGCGGAAGAAGATCCCGGCCGGAGTGACGTCGAGCGGGTTGGACACGTCGAGCAGCACCTTGCCGACGAGCCGGTCGCCGATGCGCGAGAGGACCTCCCGCTGCGGCGCGTCCCAGAGCGTGGTCAGAGCGACGACGTCCGAGCTGTCGACCGCCGCTTCCAGGCTCTCGGCGAGCTTGATCGCCGCATCCGGCACGACCGCGGTGATCGTCCGGGCGGCCTGCTCGGCCTTCTGCGGGCGGTAGTGGAAGAGCGTCACCTCGACGCCGTGGGCGGCGAAGAGCTGCGCGATCGCGGTGCCGTGACGGCCCGGGCCGATCAGCGAGAGGGTGGTCACGGTCAGGCCTCCGGGAGGTGCGGGTTGTCGGACAGGTCGAGGACGGTCTTGCCGACGGCGTGCCGGGCGTCGAGGCGGCGGTGCACCTCGACGATCTCCTTGAGAGGCATCGTCTGCACCGGCATCCGGAGCGTGCCGTCGGCCGCGTCGGCGAGCAGCCGGGCCAGGCGGCCCTGGGACCGCTGCACCTGGATCAGCGGGATCCGGTGGCTCTGCGTGGTCGCAGGCACGATGGTGACGGCCTTGCCGCCCGCCGTCCGCACGGCGCTGCCGATCTCGCCGGCCTGCGCACTGCCCGCGAGGTCGATCGAGGCGGCGAAGCCGACCGGGTGCTCGGCGGCCAGCCGGGCGGCCAGGTCGGGACCGTAGGCGATCGGCCGTGCACCGAGGCTCGTGAGGTAGTCGGCGCGCGCGGCGCTCGAGGTGGCGACCACCGGGTTCCCCGCCGCCACGAGCAGCTGCACCAAGATCGTGCCGACCCCGCCCGAGCCGCCGTGGACGACGACAGGCGCATCCGCGGGCAGGGCCAGCGCATCGAGCACCGTCAGCGCCGTCTGGCCGACCGCGCCCACCGCACCCGCGAGCTCCCACGACAGGTCCGCCGGCTTGCGCACCACGCGGTCGGGCGTCGTGGTGACCAGGTCCGCGTCCGCGCCGGGCGTGCCGAATCCGACGACCTCGTCACCGACCGTGACACCCGAGACGCCCGCGCCGAGCTCGACGACCACACCCGCGAACTCGGTGCCCGGCACGAACGGCACTCCCCCACCGAACGCCCCCGAGCGGATCGTCGCGTCGACGGGGTTCACGCCTCCGACCCGGACGGCGACCCGGATGGTCCCCGGCGCCAGTGGGCCGACGGGCAGATCCTCGACCCCCAGCGCGTCAGGCGGTCCGAACCTGCGGGCGACCGCCGCACGGTAGGTCAGAGCTGTGGTCACGGACGAACACTCCCTCTCGGTGAAGTATCTTCTCTTACAGATACTGTAGGACGAAGTATTGCACGCGGACGACACTCGTCCGACCTCGCCTTCTGAACTGCGGGAACATCGACCCTTGCGCCCGCGACACGGCTCACGAACTACCTGACACCACCGGGCACTCGGGTAGAGGCTGGCCTCGTGATCACCCGATGACAGCGCCCCAGGAACCGTCGACCCGCGCCCGCCGCCGCTGGTCCGACCGCGTGCCGATCGTCGGGGCCCTGCGCGGGTACGACCGGCGCTGGCTGCGGACGGACATCGCCGCGGGGGTCGCGGTCGCCGCGCTGATCGTCCCGAAGAACCTGGGCTACGCCGGGATCGCGGGGATCCCGCTGCAGAACGGCCTCTACGCCGCGGCCGCGGGGGCGATCCTCTACGCGATCTTCGGCACCAGCCGCCAGATCTCCACGGGCCCGAGCTCCGGGCTGGCCGCCGTCGCCGCGAGCGCCGTGGTCGCGGCCGGGCTGGTCGGGGACCAGGTCGCGTCGTTCGTCGCCGGGATCACGCTCGTCTCGGGCCTGATCTTCGTGCTGCTGGCCGTGCTCAAGATGGGCTGGATCGCGCAGTTCCTGTCCCGGGCCGTGGTGACGGGCTTCCTGTTCGGGGCGGCGATCGACGTCGTGATCGGGGAGCTGCCCAAGATCACCGGCACCAGCGTGGACGGCTCGTCGCCGCCGCAGGAGCTGGTGTCCTGGTTCGGCACCCTGGGCGAGGCGAACCTGGCCACGGTCCTCGTCGGCGGGATCGCGCTGGTCACGGTGTTCGGGCTGCGCCGCATCGCGCCGCGGGTGCCGGGCGCGCTCGTCCTGGTGGTCGGCGGCCTGCTGGCGAACTGGCTGCTGGACCTCGGGGCTCACGGCGTCGCGCTCGTCGGGGACGTGCCGCGCGGGCTGCCGTCGGTGGTGGTCCCCGATCCCCTGCTGCTGCTCGACAACGCGGCGACGGTGGGCCTCGCGTCCGTCGCGCTGGTGATGATCGGCTTCTCGCAGACGGCCGGCGACGCCCGCATGTTCGCGGCCCGGCACCGCTACCGCGTGGACATCGACCAGGAGTCCCTCGCGCAGGGCGCGGCGAACGTGGGGGCCGGGCTCCTGCAGGGCATGCCCGTCTCCACCAGCCTCTCGGCCAGCTCGCTCAACGACCGCACCGGTGCGCGGTCGCCGGTCGCGTCGCTGACGTCCGGCGTGATGGTGCTGCTCACGCTCGTGCTGCTGGCCCCCCTGTTCTCGGGCCTGCCGACCGCCGTGCTCGCCGCCATCATCATCGAGGCGGTCGTCATGGGCATGATGGACGTCGCCGGGCTGCGCAGGCTGTTCCGGGTGCAGCGCTTCGACTTCTGGATCGCGATCGCCGCCCTGGTCAGCACGCTCGTCGTCGGGGTGCTGGCCGGCGTCCTCATCGGCATCGGGCTGTCGCTGCTGTGGCTCGTCTCGGTCACCACCCGGCCGTCCCTGCCGCTCATGGCCCGCGAGCCGGGGACCCAGGTGTTCCGCGAGCACGAGGAGTACCCGGACGACCAGCCCGAGCAGGGCATCGCGGTCATCCGCATCGACGGGGGGCTTTTCTTCGCGACGTCGGACGCGATCCAGGACCGGGTGCGCGAGGTCGCCGACGCGCAGCCGGACGCCCGCGTGATCGTGATCGACTGCGGGGCCGTCGCGGTGATCGACGCCCAGGGCGCCGCGACCCTGCACGAGATCCTCGACCTGGCCAGGGACTCGGACGTGGTGGTCCGGCTGGCCCGGCTCAAGCCCGCCGTCCGGGCGACGCTGGCCCGCGACGGCGTGGTCGACCGGCTGGGCACGGACCGGATCCACGGGAGCGTGCACCGCGCGGTCGAGGCGCACCGGGCGCAGGGTGCCGCGTCCCCCGAAGGCACCGAGGTCGAGCACCCGGACTGACAGCAGACGCCGCCGTCCCGGACCACTCCCCGCGGTGGTCCGGGACGGCGGCGGTCACACCCCGGCGGTCGCGGGGACCTGCGGGGCGGGCACGGGCAGGCCGAGGTTGTCGCGCAGCGTGCTGCCCGAGTACTCGGTCCGCAGCGAGCCGCGCTCCTGCAGCAGCGGCACGACGTCGTCGACGAACTCGTCGAGCCCCATCGGCACCAGGTGCGAGCCGATGACGAACCCGTCCGAGCCGTCGTTCTGCACGAAGTCGTCGAGGGCGTCCGCCACCTGGGTCGGCGTGCCGACGAAGCTGCCGCGCGTGAACTCCTCGATCGCGGTCTGTCGGAGCGACCACCCGTTCGCCTCCGCCTGGGCGCGCAGGCGCGCGACGGTCCCGGGCCGGTCCGCGTGGGTGAGCGCGCGGCCGGCGATGAACGACGGCGCGTCGAGCGCGGGCTCCACGTCCGGCAGCGGGCCGTCCGGGTCGTAGCCGGACAGGTCGCGGTTCCAGATCTGCTCGAGCAGGATCTGCGCCGTGCGTCCGGTGACCTGCTCCTCGCGCACCCACTCGTCCTTCTCGCGGGCCTCGGCCGCGGTGGCGCCGAGGACGAACGACGCGCTGGGCAGGATCTTGAGGTGGTCGGGGTTGCGCCCGAACCCGGCGGCGCGCGCCTTGATGTCGTCGTAGTACGCCCGAGCCTCCTCGAACCGGCCGTAGGGCGAGAAGATCGCGTCCGAGTTCGCCGCCGCGAAGTCCCGTCCCTGCGGCGAGACGCCGGCCTGCAGGATCACCGGGTGGCCCTGCGGGGATCGCGGCACGCCGAACCGCCCGGACACGTCGAACTGCTCCCCGGTGTGCGCGAACGCGCCGGCTCCGGTCCGGGCGAAGACGCCCGCGTCCTTGTCGATCACGAGGTCGTCGGCGGCCCAGGAGTCCCACAGCTCGCGCACGACGGCCACCGTCTCGGCCGCCCGCTCGTACCGCTGCGACCGGTCGAGGAACCCGCCCCGGCGGAAGTTCCCGCCCGTGAATGCGTCGAAGCTGGTGACGACGTTCCAGGCCGCGCGTCCGCCCGAGAGGTGGTCCAGGCTCGCCAGCTGCCGCGCCAGCTCGTACGGCTCGTTGAAGGTGGCGTTGATCGTGCCGGCCAGGCCCAGGTGCTCGGTGACCGCCGCGATCGAGGCGAGCACGGTGAACGTGTCGGGCCGGCCGATGATGTCCTGGTCGAAGACCTGCCCGTCGCGCTCGCGCAGCGCCAGGCCCTCGGCGAGGAAGAAGAAGTCGAACTTCCCGCGCTCGGCCGTGCGGGCGGTGTGCTCGAAGGACGAGAAGTCGATCTGGCTGCCGGACTCCGGCAGGTGCCAGAGCGTGTGGTGGTTCACGCCGCCCAGGTAGGCGCCGAAGATGATCTGCTTGCGGGGCTTGGTCATGGCTTCTCTCGCTCTCAGACGGCCGCGGCGAAGCGGTTGGGGACGTCGGTCGGCAGGCCCAGCAGCCCGCGCAGGGTCGGTGCGTCGTACGCGGTGCGGGCCAGGCCGCGGCGGCGCAGCTCGGGCAGCACGTCGGCCACCAGCGCGTCGAGGTCGTCCGGCAGCACGGCGGGGCGGAACCGCACGCCGTCGTACCCGAGCCGCGTCCAGGCCTCCACCAGGTCGGCCACGTCGCGCGCAGACCCGGTGACGATGCGCGCGTCAGTGGCCCAGCCCCCGGCCCGGGAGTCGAGACGAGCGAGCCGCGCGGCACCGGTCTCGCCGCCCGCGTCCAGCACGACGGCGAGGTCCGCCACCACGCGCAGCGGCTCGCCCGTGCGCCCGACGGAGTCCTCAGCGGTTCGGACCTCGGCCAGGATCGACGCCGCCGACGAGTCGTCGTGCGGCGTCACGAACACCACGTCGGCCGAGCGCGCGGCGAGTTCGTACGGCACGGTCGCGTGCGCGAGCGCGGTCACCACCGGCTGGCCCTGGGGCGGGCGGGGGGTGATCGACGGGCCGCGCACGGAGAACCACGGCGTCTCGATGTCGACGCGGTGCACCTTGTCGCGGTCGATGAACCGGCGGGTCTCGGCGTCGCGGATCTCGGCGTCGACCTCCCAGCTGTCCCAGAGGGCGCGGACGGTGTCGACGACGGCGGCGGCCTCGTCGAACCGCTCGCCGATGGCCTCGGCCCCACGACCCGCCAGGTAGTCCTCGATCGTCAGCGTCGGGAAGTCGCGCCGACCCGTCAGCGACGTCTCGTCGGTCAGCCCCGAGACCCGCACCTGCCAGCCCGCGCGACCGCGGCTCGTGTGGTCGAGCGTGGCCAGCGCCTTGGCGACGTGGAACGGCTCGGTGTAGATCGTCGTCACGACAGGAACGAGGCCGACGTGGGTCGTCGCGGGTGCGACCCGGGCCGCGACGAGCTCGGCGTCCAGCCGTACTCTCACGCGATCGGTGCGCTCGCCGGCCGGGTCGTCCCGCGGGTCGGCCGGGACGCCGAAGCTGTCCTCGAACGTCACCAGGTCGACGACGCCGGCCTCGGCGCGCCGGGTCAGGTCGACCCAGTACGCGCCGTCCGTGAGCGCCTCCGGGCGGGCGGCGTCCTCGCGCCAGGCGGCCGGGTGCCAGCCGGCGCCCTCGAGCGCGACGGCGACGATCGGGTGGTGGGCACGGTCGCTCGCCATGGAGCACTCCTTGCGACGTCGGGGCGACCCCTGCGGGTCTTGAGACGGCGGTGACGATAGGTCTGCGGCGGCCCGTGCCAACCCTTGTCCGGCGTCGTCTCGCATGGTGGATCCGCCGTCGCTCGCGTGGAACCACGGCGTGCAGGCGATCCCTGCGGCAAGGACCAGCAAGGTCGCGCAGAAGAGCAGCGACACGACGAACGACCCTGGGGTCACGACCGCCTGGGCGCCCCTGAACAGCAGGCCCGACGCGACCGCCACGCAGAACGTGGCCGACAGGCGCTGCGTCAGCTGCAGGAACGAGGCGGCGACGCCGTGGAAGCCGGCCGGCGCGAACCCGAGCGTGATCGCCCGCAGCGGCGGTTCGACCAGCCCGCTCGCGAAGCCCAGCAGCACCTCGATCGCCGCGACGACGACCAGGAACTCGCCGCCCTCCAGGCCGCGCGCGGCGACGGCGATGCCGACCAGGCACGCGACCTGCCCCAGCAGCGCGACCGGGACGGTCCGGGTGCCACGGCGGTGGAACACGCGCGGGGCGACCGACGAGGCCACGATCCGGCTCACCGCCGACGGCACGAGCACCAGCGCGACGGCGAGGGCGGGCTGGCCGGCACCCTGGATCAGGTAGAGCGTCAGGACGGTGCCGTGGGAGATGACGGACCCGAACCACAGCAGCGCGACGCCGTTGCCTGCGAGGAAGCCGGTCTGCCGCACGAGGGCGGGCGCGAACAGGGGCACCTTCCCGCGCCGCCCGTACCGCCGTTCCCAGCCGGCGAGCACCAGGATCAGCACCGGGACGGCGACGGCGACCAGCACCAGGGCCGCGGGATGGGCGCCCGGGTCGATCACCGGCAGCGTGGCCAGGACCGCGAGCGCGCCCAGCATCACCACGCCGGGGACGTCGACGTCCGGCCGCCGTCCACCGCGGGCCGCGGTCGGCAGGCAGCGCAGCGCGAGCACGAGCGTGGCGACGGCGAACGGGACGTTGAGCAGCAGCACCCCGCGCCAGCCCCACGCGGGCGGCAGCAACGACAGCACCGCGGCCGCCGCCAGCGGTCCGACCAGCGCGGCGGCCGCGCCCGCACTGGTGTACGCCGCGAGCGCCCGGACCCGCCGCGCCCCGACGAACAGGTCCTGGATGACGCCGAGCACCTGCGCGCTGATCAGGCCCGCGCCGAACCCCTGGACCAGCCGGCCGGCGACGACCCACCAGACGTTCCCGGCGCCGGCGGCCGCGAACCCGCCGACGACGAACACGACCAGGCCGGCGACGAAGAGCCCGCGCCGGCCGAACGCGTCGCCGAGCCGTCCCCCGGGTACGAGGCCCAGCCCGAACGTCAACGAGTAGGACGCGAGCACCCACTGGACCTGCCCCGTGCTCGCACCGAGCGCGGCGGTCATGCTGGGGACGGCGAAGCTGAGCACCACCGAGTCGAGCAGCGTCGCGAAGCCGGCGCCGAGGCAGCACGCCAGGGCCAGACGTCGTTGACGTTCGGTCACCGAGGAGCCTTCCGGTCGACGACGGTCCCGCAACCGCGCCGGACGCGCGGGCGGTGATTCCGGCGGACCGTAGGAACCCCACCGACCAGCGTCAACACGTCCCCGCGACTGCTCAGCATGCGGACCTGCCGCCTCGTCGGGTGGCCGAGGGTCCCGGCACGTTCGGTTGCTCCGTTCGGGTGAACGGGGCTGATCGCCGGACCGGTTCGACGGCTTTTGTCCCTCACGGGCCTGACGCCGGTGGGACCCGCGGCACGTCGCGCCCGGGTGGCGTTCCTACACTGCCGCGGTGCCCCGCTCCCGCGCCTGGCCGTCCCTCGTGGCGGCCCTCGTCGTCCTCGCGCTCGGCGCCGCCGTCGCCATGGGCGTCGGGCAGGCGCTCGGGCTGAGCTACACGCCCGCGGACACGCCGCCCACCGCGTCGCCGGGCGGCGCGGTGACAGCCCTCGCGCCCGCGCCGCAGATCGCGACGATCGACGTGCCGGCCGACGAACGGGTCGGGCTGGCCGCCACCGCCGTCACCGACGCGCTCACCGCCCGCGGCCTGCCGGCTCCGGCGGTCGGGACCGCGACGGGCGACGCCGACCTCACGGTGCGTATCGTCCCGGCGTTCGCCGACTCGGACGAGGCGTACCGGATCGAGCAGGACGCGAACGGCCGGTACGAGCTGCAGGCCTCCGGCCCGGCCGGGGCAGCCGCGGGCCTGTACGCGACCGCCGACCGGATCCGCTCCGGGGCCGCCGTGGTCGCCGACGGGGCCACGCAGGAGCCGCGGCTCGGCCTGCGGCTGACCGACTCGGGCTCGGTCGGGCGGGAGGCGGACCCCGAGGCGTTCGCCGCCGGCGACGACTACTCGCTGAACACGGACGTGGTCGCGGGCGCCGTGCTGCCGGCCGCCCCATGGGTGGACCAGGAGGCGGTCGCGCGCATCGACACCCAGTTCCGCCAGCTGGTGCAGCACGCGCTGCGGCAGGGGTACAACGGCGTCGTCGTGCCCGGATTCCTCGAGTACGTGACGTTCAGCGGCGTGGGCGACGGCCACCAGGTCTACCCCGAGGGCGACCCGCACGTGGACCGCGCGAAGGCGATGGTCGCGGCCTTCGGGCCGGTGTTCCAGTACGCCGCCGACATGGGCATGCACGTCTACCTGCTGACCGACATGCTCGCCGTCTCGCCGCCGCTCGAGTCCTACCTCGAGCGGACCGTCGGCGGCCTCGACGTCGACGACCCGGCGCTGTGGTCCGTCTACCAGGCGGGACTGTCCGAGCTGTTCGACAGCCTGCCGTTCGTCGACGGGCTCATGGTCCGCATCGGCGAGGGCGGCTCGGTCTACCAGGCCGGCTGGGACTACTCCTCGAAGCTCGCGGTGACCTCCGAGTCGTCGGTGCGGGCGATGCTGCACGCGCTCCTGGAGACGGCGGGAGCGCACGACCGCGACATCATCTTCCGGACCTGGACCGTCGGGGTCGGCGCCGTGGGCGACCTGCACACCAACCCGGACTCCTACGAGTCGGTGCTGGGCGACCTGGACGACCCGCACCTGATCGTGTCCACCAAGTACACGATGGGCGACTTCTACAGCCACCTGCCCCTGAACCCCACGCTCGCGGTCGGCACGCAGCGCCGGATCGTCGAGTTCCAGGCCCGGCGCGAGTTCGAGGGCTTCGGGTCCCTGCCGAACGACCTCGTCGCCGAGGAGGCGCAGGCGCTCCAGCAGTTCCTCGCGGCCAACCCGCACGTCGAGGGCATCTGGAACTGGACGCAGGACGGCGGCCCGCTGCGGGCCGGCCCGATGACCCTGTACCTGCGCACGGGGTTCTGGCAGATGTACGACCTCAACACCTACGGGGCCGGGCGGCTCGCCTGGGACCCCGACTCCGACCCGGCGCAGGTCACCACCGACTGGGTGCGGCAGACGCTGTCGGACGACCCGGCCACCTCCGCGGCGATCACCGACGCCCTCGGGCGGTCCCGCGAGGCGATCACCCGCGGCCTGTACATCGGTCCGTACGCGGAGCAGAGCGTCAAGGCGCTCGGCCTCGAGCCCCCGCCGATGATGTGGATCTTCGAGTGGGACATCGTCACCGGCGACTCGGCGGCGCTGGACAGCATCTACGCGGTCAGCCGCAGCGAGCTCGAGTCCGCCATCACCGACGGTGCCGGAGCGGCCGACGTCGCCGCCGGGATGCGCGCACAGGTCGCCACCACCGACCCCGGCTCGTGGCTCTCGCCCGAGCTCTACGACTCGTTCGTCGGCGCCCTGGACTACGAGACCGACCTGCTGGGCACGCTGGCGCCGTACCGCACGATGGTGCTGCGGCACGCGCAGTGGCTCGACACCGGCAGCGGCGCCGCCTACGACGAGTGGCGCCAGGCGGAGGCGCAGTACCGGACGGCACGGGCCGAGCACGTCTCGCGGTACGGCGGCGACGTCGACCTGCCGGCGTACAGCTTCACCGCCGCGGACCTGGGCAGCGACCGCGCCGACCGCGACCCGGCCATGGCCTGGTTCGCCCGGGTCCTGCTCTTGCTCACGCTCGCCGCCCTGGCGCTCGGCACCCGTCTCGGTCGGCGGGTCCCCGGCGCGACGGCGTTCCGCGCGCTGCTCGTCGCGGCGACCCGCCCGTGGCGGATCACGCAGGTCCCCGCGCCGACGACGCGCACCGACCGGGTGCTGGTGTGGGCGGTCCCCGCCGTCGTCCTGGTCGCCAGCCGGGAGGTCTACACCTGGTTCGCCGCGCCGGCTCACCTCGTCATCGCGCTCGGCTCCTGGCTCGTGCTCGCGCTCCTGCTGCGGCTGCTCGTCGGCCGTCGCGACCCGTTCCTGCTGTGGGCCGCGCTCGGCGGCGTGATCCTGCTGCGGACGGTCGTGCTGCTCGTGGCCCTGTCCGTCCGCGGCCCGGGCCGCTACTGGTTCGGCTTCTGGACCGCCCCGACCGCGCGCACGGCGTACATCACCGTGGCGTTCGGCGCCTTCTGCTGGCTGTTCGTCGTGGTCGCCGTCGTCCTGCGGCGCGCGTACGGGCTCCGTTCGGCCCGTGCCGTCGGGCTCACGGCCGTGGCGGGCGGGCTCACGCTCGCGATCGCCGCCGGCGCCGTCGCGGCCATCGGGCTGGAGCACGCCCTGACCGTGTGGAACGACCAGATGGCCCTGCTGCCGTGGGGGCTCTCGCGGATCCTCGGCATCACCGTCTACCTCGGGATCCCCACCTGGCTGCCCGCGGCGCTGGCCGTCGTCGGGGTCGTGGTCGCGGTGGTCGGTGTCGTGCTGGCGCTGCTCGGGCGGCGCCGGACAGCGGAGGCCCGGCCCGCTGGAGATTCACTCTCCGGGTCTGCTGGGTAGGGTCGCTACGACCGCACCAGTCGTGACCAGAGGGGCCGCTCCGTGCACAACGTCGAGCTCTTCGTGCTGGTCACGGGAGCCGTCGCGGTCACCGCGGTGTGCCGGCGGCGCGGGTGGCCCGCCCCGCTGGTCCTGGTCGCCGTCGCGATCGTCGTGTCGTTCGTGCCGGGGGTGCCGCGGTACGAGATCGAGCCGGAGATCCTGCTCGAGTTCGTGCTGCCGCCCCTGCTGTACTCCGCGGCGCTGTCCAGCTCGTACCGCGACTTCCGGTCGTCCCTGAACTCGATCACCCGGCTCGGTGTCGGGCTCGTGCTGGTCAGCGCGATCGCGGTCGCGCTCGTGTTCTGGTGGGCCGAGCCGGCCGTGCCGCTGACCGCCGCCCTGGTGCTCGGCGCGGTCGTCGCACCGCCGGACGCGGTCGCCGCGGCCGCCGTCGGCAAACGCCTGGGCCTGCCCCGGCGCGTCATGACATTGCTCTCGGGCGAGAGCCTCATCAACGACGCGACCTCGCTCACGCTCTACAAGGTGGCCCTCGCCGGCGTCGCGACGGGCACCTGGGCGCTCGCCGAGGGGGTGGCGGTGTTCGCGCTGGCCGTCGCCGCCGGGGTGACCGTCGGGCTCGTCATCGCGTTCGTGGTGCACCGGGTCCGGCTACGGCTGGACGACCCGGTGGTGGCCTCCGCGATCGGGCTGCTCACCCCGTTCGCCGCCTACTGGCTGGCCGAGGAGCTGAAGGGCTCCGGGGTGCTCGCGGTCGTCGCCGCGGGGCTGTACCTGGGGCACACCTCCCCGCAGGCGGGCTACGCCACCCGGCTCTACGAGGAGCCGATCTGGTCCACGGTCGACCTCGTGCTGGAGTCGTTCACGTTCGCTCTCATCGGCGTGCAGCTGCCGTGGGTGGTGCGGGACGTGATCGCCTCCGACCAGGGGCTGCGGCACGGGGTCGCGGTGTCGCTGATGGTGCTGCTCGTCGCGATCCTGGTCCGGCCGGCCTACATCTTCGCCACGGCCCGGTTCGACCATCTGCGCCTGCGCGGCAGCCACCGACCCGCCAAGGACAAGCTGACCGCGCGTGAGTCGGCGGTCGTGTCGTGGGCGGGCATGCGCGGGGTGGTGACGCTCGCCGCGGCCGCCGCGATCCCGCTGACCAGCGCCGGTCAGCCGTTCCCCGAGCGGGCCACCATCCAGCTCGCCGCCTACACCGTCGCCATCGGCACGCTGCTGGTCCAGGGGCTCACGCTCCCCTGGGTGATCCGGCGCCTGGGGGTCGGGTCGGCCGACGAGACCGCGCAGGACGCCGCTCAGGAGGCCGCCGTCCGGGTGGCCACCGCCGACGCCGTGCACGACGTGCTCGAGCGGCAGCGCGAGGACTGGAGCAGGAACCTCGGCCCGGAGCGGGCCGGCGAGCTCATCGACCGGCTCTCCGGGGTCTGGCGCGCCCGCGCGACGGCGGCCGCCGTGATGCTCGACCCCTCCTCGGCCGACGAGCTGGTGCCGGACGACGAGCCACCGCCCGAGCTGACCGGCGTGTCCGGCGCGATCCGCGAGGTCAGCCCGGCGCGCGTGCCGACCCCCGAGGAGGGCCTGCGCACCCAGCGGCTTCGCCGCGAGATCGTGGCCGCGCAGCGCGACGTGCTCATGGACAAGCGGGACTCCGGAGAGCTCGACGAGACCGTCATGCGCCGGATGATGCGCGAGCTGGACCTGGAGGACGAGAGCCTGTCGTCGTCGTGGGTCGAGCGGGTGCGCCGGGCATGAGAGGACGTTCGGCCCACAATCGGACGCTCCCCGCTGCGTAACGTCGAGAACGTCGAGCCGCAAGGTCTCGACATGGCCTCGACAGGGAGAAGACCGGTGACCGTCACGGATCACACCACGTCCCGCACGACCGCCACGAAGGGCAGCCCGACCCCCCAGGAGTCCGACCCGGCGCCCGCGATCGACCAGCTGGTGGCGCAGGGCGCCAAGGCGCTGGCCGAGTACGCGCGCTTCACGCAGGAGGACGTCGATCACCTGGTGAAGAAGGCCTCGGTCGCCGCCCTCGACAAGCACGGTGAGCTCGCGCTCCTCGCGGTGAACGAGACCGGCCGAGGCGTGTTCGAGGACAAGGCCGTGAAGAACATCTTCGCGTGCGAGCACGTCACCAACTCGATGGCGAACCTCAAGAGCGTCGGGGTGATCTCCCGCGACGAGCTCACGGGCATCACCGAGATCGCCGAGCCCGTCGGCGTCATCTGCGGCGTCACCCCGGTGACCAACCCGACGTCGACCACGATCTTCAAGGCGCTCATCGCGCTCAAGACCCGCAACCCGATCGTGTTCGCGTTCCACCCCAGCGCGCAGGCCTCGTCCGTCGCGGCCGCCCGCGTGGTGCGTGACGCCGCGGTCGCCGCAGGCGCCCCCGAGCACTGCATCCAGTGGGTCGAGCAGCCGTCGATCGCCGCGACCACGGCGCTCATGAACCACCCGGGCATCGCGCTGATCCTGGCCACCGGCGGCAACGCGATGGTCCGGGCCGCGTACTCGTGCGGCAAGCCCGCCCTGGGCGTCGGCGCCGGCAACGTGCCCGCTTACATCGAGAAGTCCGCCAAGCTGCAGCGGGCCGTCAACGACGTCGTGCTGTCCAAGGCGTTCGACAACGGCATGGTCTGCGCCTCCGAGCAGGCCGTCATCATCGACGACGTCATCTACGACGCCGCGATGGCCGAGTTCGCCGTGCTGCACGCCTACCGGGCGAACGCCACGGAGAAGACGCTGCTCGAGCGCTTCATCTTCGGGGTCGAGGCCGACGGGAAGAACTGCGCCGGCGCCAAGCTCAACGCGTCCGTCGTCGGTCAGAGCCCGCAGTGGATCGCCGAGCAGGCGGGCTTCACGGTCCCCGAGGACACCTCGATCATCATGGTCGAGGTCGGCTCCGTCGGGCCGCACGAGCCGCTGACCCGCGAGAAGCTCGCGCCCGTCCTCGCGGTGCTGCGTGCCACGTCGACCGAGCACGGCATCAGCCTGGCCGAGCAGATGGTCGAGTTCGACGGCCTGGGTCACTCCGCCGCGATCCACACGCAGGACGACGCCCTGACCGACGAGTACGGCAGCCGGGTCAAGGCCGTCCGCATCATCGCCAACGCGCCCTCGTCGCTGGGCGGCATCGGCGACATCTACAACGCGTTCATCCCGTCGCTGACCCTCGGCTGCGGCTCGTACGGCCACAACTCCGTGTCCAACAACGTCTCGGCGGTGAACCTGGTGAACGTCAAGCGGATCGGGCGTCGCAACAACAACCTGCAGTGGTTCAAGGTGCCGGCAAAGACGTACTTCGAGCCGAACGCCATCCGCTACCTCGCGGACATGCCCGACGTCGAGCGCGTGACGATCGTGACCGACTCGACCATGACCACGCTGGGGTTCGTCGACAAGATCATCGACGTGCTCAACCGCCGCTCCTCGAAGGTCGCCCTGCAGATCATCGACCAGGTCGAGCCCGAGCCGTCGGTCCGTACAGTCCAGGCCGGGGCCGCGCAGATGCGCCACTTCCGCCCCGACACGATCATCGCGCTGGGCGGCGGCTCCCCGATGGACGCCGCGAAGGTCATGTGGCTGCTGTACGAGCACCCGGAGATCAACTTCTCCGACCTCAAGCAGAAGTTCTTCGACGTCCGCAAGCGCGCGTTCAAGTTCCCCGTGCTGGGCGAGCTCGCGCAGCTGGTGTGCATCCCGACCACCTCGGGCACCGGCGCGGAGGTCACGCCGTTCGCGGTCATCAGCGACCCGGAGGCCGGCAAGAAGTACCCGCTGGCCGACTACGCGCTGACCCCGTCGGTCGCGATCATCGACCCGGTCCTGACCGCGAAGATGCCGGCCTCGCTGGCGGCCGACTCGGGCTTCGACGCCCTCACGCACGCCACCGAGGCGTACGTCAGCGTCTACGCCAACGACTTCACCGACGGCATGGCACTGCACGCCGTCCGCCTGATCTTCGAGAACCTCGCGATGTCGGTGAACGGTGACCCGGCCGACCCCGCGACGCAGGACGCGCGAGCGACCATGCACAACGCCGGCACCATCGCCGGCATGGCCTTCGGGAACTCGTTCCTGGGCATCGTGCACGCGATGGCGCACGTCGTCGGCTCGACCTACCACCTGGTCCACGGCCGCACGAACGCGACCCTGCTGCCGCACGTCATCCGCTACAACGGCACGGTCCCGACCAAGCTGACCAGCTGGCCCAAGTACGAGCACTACGTGGCACCGGAGCGGTTCCAGCAGCTCGCCGCCGCGCTCGGGCTGCCGGCGTCGACCCCGGCCGAGGGCGTGGAGTCGTACGCGCTGGCGGTCGAGTCGCTGCGGGCTCGCGTGGGCATCCCGTCGTCGTTCCAGGCGCAGGGTGTCGACGAGCAGGAGTTCCTGGCTCGGCTCGACGAGGTCGCGATGGGTGCCTACGAGGACCAGTGCGCCCCCGCGAACCCCCGGATGCCGATGATCGGCGACATGAAGGACCTGATGACTGCGGCGTACTACGGCACGTCCCTGGGAGACGTCCGTGCCCGCCGCAGCGAGCAGGCAGCAGCCGAGCGGGTCCCCTCCCCCGCGCTGTAGCCGCTCGCCGCCGACGCCCCGCCTCCACAGAGGGCGGGGCGTCGGCCCCTTCTCGCTGGGCGTGTCGGTGCGCAGAGAGGCAGACTGTGGGCCCGACCTGACCCGAGCACCGGAGGACCGCATGCCCAGCCCGATCCGCCCTCGACTCGCCCGCGTCGGAGCCCCGCTGGTCGCCGTCCTCCTCGCCGCGGGCCTGGCAGCGTGCTCCAGCTCCGACATCGACGACGCCAAGCAGAAGGCCAAGGACGCCGCGAGCCAGGCGCAGACCGCGGTCGACAACCTCAAGTCCCAGGTCGCCGACGCCCAGGCCGAGGCCGACGCCGCCGCGCAGAAGATCACCGACCTCAAGACCCAGCTGGGCACCCTCGACGACTCCGCGACCAAGGCCGTCACCGACGCACAGAGCGCCGTCGCCGACGCCCAGGCAGCGCTCGAGAAGGCCAAGTCCGACGGGTCCGCCGCCTCGCAGCAGTCGCTCGACGACGCCAAGGCCCAGCTGGCCGACGCCAGGAGCGAGCTCGACACCGCCAAGGGCAACGCCACCGGCGCCGCCGCCGACGGTCTCGACCAGATCTCCCAGCAGCTCGCCACGCTCAGCGACAAGCTGGACGCCGCCGGCAGCTGATCGATCCGTTGCGCTCGCTCTCCACGGCCCGGCGGCCGCGAACGACGGCATCGTGTCGTGGAGCGGCGATCCGTTGCGCGCTCGCCTCTCCACGGTCCAGCGACGACGAACGACGGCATCGTGTCGCAAGTCGGCGATCCGTTGCGCGCCGAAAGGGTGAATTCGATGCTCGTCGGCGCGGGATGTTGTACCTGGGGCGGGACGTGCCGATCTTCTAGGTATGGCCGAACGTCAGGCGCAGCGGGTTCTGCGGAGACACCACGTGGAGTGGTGGATCGTCGCAGCCTGGGCGTCCCTTGCACTGGTCGTGGTCGCGGGCCTCACCGCCGCGTCCGGACTGGTGAGCTGAGCGCACCCGCTCACGACCCGTCGGCGACGGGTCGGTTCCCCGCCACCCCCTAACCTCGGTGCATGACTGCACCCCGCTGGCAGGACGTCGCCCGCGCGACCGGGTTGATGGGCGACGACGGCGTCCCCCGGGCCACCGTCTTCGCGGAGATGTCGGCGCTCGCCGCGCGCACCGGCGCCGTGAACCTGGGGCAGGGATTCCCCGACGTCGACGGCCCCGCGTCCGTCGCCCGGGCCGCCTCCGAGGCGATCGCCGCGGGCGCGAACCAGTACCCGCCCGGCCCGGGGATCCCCGCCCTGCGCGAGGCGGTCGCCGAGCACCAGCGGGACCGGTACGGCCTGCGCTGGGACCCCGGCACCCAGGTGCTGATCACCGCCGGCGCCACCGAGGCCATCGCGGCGACCGTGCTGGCGCTGGCCGGCCCGGGCGACGAGGTGCTCACGCTCGAGCCGTTCTACGACTCCTACGCGGCCGTCATCGCCATGGCCGGCGCGACCCACACCACGGCGCCCCTGCGCGCGACGGCCGGCGGGTTCCGGCTCGACCTCGACGCGCTGACCAGGGCGTTCACCGCCCGGACCCGGCTGGTGCTGGTGAACACCCCGCACAACCCGACCGGCACTGTGCTGACACGCGACGAGCTCGCGGCGATCGCCCGGCTGGCGGTCGCGCACGACGCGCTGGTGGTGACCGACGAGGTGTACGAGCACCTGGTGCTGGACGGGTCCGACGCCGTGCACGTCCCGATCGCGACCCTGCCCGGCATGGCCGAGCGGACGCTCACCATCTCGTCGGCCGGCAAGACGTTCTCGTTCACCGGCTGGAAGATCGGCTGGGTCACCGGCCCGGAACCGCTGGTCACCGCCGTGCGCACCGTGAAGCAGTTCCTCACGTACGTCAACGGTGCGCCGTTCCAGCCCGCGGTCGCGTTCGCGCTGCGCGACCCGGACGTCGCCGCCTGGGTGGTCGAGCTCGCCGCCTCGCTGTCCCGCCGGCGGGACCTGCTGTGCGGCGGCCTGGAGGACGCAGGCTTCGCGGTGGTCCGGCCGCAGGGCACCTACTTCGTCCTGGCCGACGCGACCCCGCTCGGGTACACCGACGGCGCCGCGCTGTGCCGGGACCTGCCCGCGCTCGCCGGCGTGGTCGGCGTGCCCGTGTCCGCGTTCACGCATGCCGGGTCCGACGTCGACACCGCCCTGCGGCCGTGGGTCCGGTTCACCTTCGTCAAGCGCGACGAGGTGCTGGCGCAGGCCGTCGAGGGCCTGCACCGGCTGCACCGGGCCTGACGGCCTCAGCCTCGGGCGGCCAGCCGCCGTCGTCCCACTGCGAGAGCCAGACCCGCGCCCACCAGCGAGAACGCGACCAGGAGCCCGGTCACCGGGTCCGACCCCGTGTGCGCGAGCGAGGTCGGGTGCGCCCCGCCGGAGATGTGCACGGTGACCTTCACCGTGGTCGGGTGGGCGGCCGGCTTCGGGGTCGCGGGCGCCGGCGTCCCCGCGGGCACAGTGACCGTCACCTGGAGGACCGGCGGCGCCGCCAGCGTCGAGATCGGCGGCGGCGGGTACGTGACCGTCATCGTCGCCGTGACGTCCTGCCCGGCCGTGTTGGTCACCTGGTAGTCGAGGTGCGCGTCGCCCTGGAAGTCGGGCACCGGCGTGAAGACGACCAGGCCGTCGTCGACGGTCCAGGTGCCCTCGCCCGGCACGGTCACCGAGCTCACCGGCAGGCCGCTCACCGGGTCGAGCAGCTGGACGCTGGTCGGGTCCCACGCGAGGTTGTCGCCGGGCACGTCGTTGATCAGCTCGGTGAGGGTCGTCGGCTGCCCGGGCACGCCCGTCGCGGTGTCGTCGACGGCGTGGGCCAGCTGCACCGGCGCCGTCACGTGGACGGTCACCGTGGCGTCCGTGGTCTGCCCGGAGGAGTCCGTCGCGGTGTAGGTGAAGGTGTCCGTGCCGCCCCAGCCCGGGGTCGGCGTGTAGGCCCAGCTCCCGTCCGGGGCGATGGAGACCGTCCCGTGCGCGGGCGGGCCGACCGCGGTCACCTCGAGGTCCGAGCCGGAGTCGTTGACCAGCACGCCCGGGGCGTCGCCGGTGGTGGTCACGTTGGCCGGCACGGTGCCCAGGTCGTCGTCCGCGGCCTGCGGCGTGACGGTGATCGTCACGGTCGCCCCGTCGGAGAGCGGACCGTTCGAGGCGACGTACGTGAAGGTGTCCGTCCCCGAGAAGTCGGGGTCGGGCTCGTAGCGCAGCCCGCCGGTCGGGTCCAGGACCACGGTGCCGTGCGCCGGGGTCGACGGGGAGCCCGCGGTGAGGCCCGTGCCGACGTCGTTGACCAGCACGCCGGGTGCCGGGACGGTGAGCGGCGTGTTCACCGTGGTGGTCCACGCGTCGTCTCCCGCGACCGGCGTGACCGTGATCCGCACGGTGGCCGTGGCCTTCTGGCCGTAGTCGTCGGTGACGGTGTACTGGAACTGGTCAGGCCCGACGTAGCCCGTCGCCGGCGTGTAGGTGAAGGACCCGTCGGGGTTGGTCGTCACCGTGCCGTGCCCGGGCGTCGTCGTCGCCGACGTCACCACGCTGAGCCGGGTGCCCGCGTCGTTGACCAGCACACCCGGGGCGGGCAGCACCAGCGGCGTGTTGACCGGCGTCGTCGTCGCGTCGTCGACCGGCACCGGCGCGGTGGGGACCGGGAGCACGTCGAGCTGGGTCGCGGTCTGCTTGGACGGGAAGTAGGTCCACAGGTCGAGGCCCTTGGCGTCCCCGAGCGTGCCGCCCGTCGTCGGGCAGTACTGGTTGGCGTTGAGGCCGGCGCCGTCGCCGAACGCGCGCGAGTTGGTGGTGCTGTCGACGCCGGTCACCGGGTCGGCGAACCGCTGGGCGGGCAGCGGCGTCGAGAAGGCCGCGCACACCGTGCCCGAGGTCAGGTCGCCCACGCGGACGCCGGTGCTCGACAGGTACGTGCGGTCGTCGTAGAACACCCGCGTGCAGTTGGTGCCCGTGCTGGCCGCCCCGGTGAAGGGGCAGACGCCGGCCGGGGGGTTGAGCAGCGTGATGCTGGGACCGCCCTGGGTCGAGCTCTCCACGTCGAGCATGGGCGCGTGGTACTCCCCGGCGCGCAGCACCGCCCGCACCGCGTACCCGTTCTTCACGGGCAGCGCGACGCCGCTGTTGTCCTTGCCGTCCCAGGTCACGGTGAACGTGCCGGCGGGCACGACCCCGCGGAGCGCGCGGTTGCCGGGCAGACCGGCGTCGAAGTTGGCGCCGTCGCGCGAGATGACGATCTCGTAGGTGCCGCCCGAGCCGGCGTCGAGCCGGAACGTGCCGCCCTGGCCGACGTAGCTGCCGTGGGTGGTGGCCAGCCCGCTGAAGTCGACGGCGCTCAGCGTCGGCGGGACCGGGGTGGTCGGGATGCCGAGGGCGGTCAGCGTCTCGGGCGCCAGCGGCTCGAACGACAACGGGTACTGCGCCTTGGCCAGGTGCACGCCGCCGACCAGCGACGGCAGCGTCTGCGGGGCGGTGCCGGTGCCGACGACGTCGTGGTTCAGGGGCGTCTTCCCGTCGGCGTCGAGGAACCCCTCGCGGTTGCCGTAGAACACGAACCCGTTGGGGTCGAAGCCGTGGGTGTCCACCGCGTAGCGGTAGCCGTCGAGCGTGTTGAGGAACAGCTTCATGGTCACCGGGCGCGGGTTGCCGCCCGTGAACCCGGCCAGCACGTACGTGAACGCGCGCCCCGGGATGTCGACCACGGAGGACGCGGAGGTGCCCGCGCGGACCGTGAGGTCCCAGGCGTTGACCGACGAGCCGGCCGCCGCGGTGAAGCCGCCCGACGGGCTGAGGTCCCGGTCGGGCGACCCATCGGCGGCGTTGCTGATCCCCGCCGACCCGAAGAACGCGACGCGGTAGAGGCCCGTGGTCGGCGCGGTGTACACGCACGGCACGTAGCCGGCGGTGTGCTGCGTCCCGTCCACCGACTGCGCGCGCGACAGCTCCTGGTTCCGCGCGCTGATCTTGCCGACCAGGCTCGCCGCGTCCACCCGGTGCGCCGCGCAGCTGAACCCGTTGGTGCCGTCGACCACCACCGGCAGCGTGCCGGCCTCGGTGTCGGTGATCACGCCGGGGTTCCAGATCGCGATGTCCGCGCTGCCCGTCCCGATCGACGACGAGCCCGTGAGGATCTGCTCGCCGGCCCGCGCGAACACCGTGAACAGCGTGCGGCGCTGGATCTGCGTGTCCCCCGCGGGGCCGTACGCGTTCGTCCTCCACTCGAGCGCAGCCCGGCACGGGTGGCTCGCGTCGCACGCCGCGTCGGAGGTACCGACGCGGGGGAACAGGTCGGCGCTGCCCGAGGCCACGGCGGGCACGGCGGCACCGCCGAGCGCGAGCACGGCGACGAGGAGGCTGAGCACGAGGCGACGCAGCATGCGGTTCCTTCCGGCGGCCTCACACGCTCAGGGGGTCTCCCGGCGTGCGGTCGTCGAGGCGGGGGTCGACGGGCACGCTAAAGACATCGGCAGATGCACGGCAGGGCCGGACGGGTCACCGGGCGGTGCAACCGCAATTCACCCGTGCGACTTGTCCCGGCATGGGCGAAACGCCTGGTCAGCAGGCCGTCTCGGCGTCACTCGAACGTGTATCGGGCGGGGAGGCTCAGACCGCCCAGGCGCCGTCGCGGTGGTACGCGGGCGTGGCAAGCGCGAGCACCAGCAGTGCCGCGGCCGAGGCGCCGACCATCACCGCGGCCATCGCCACGGCGTCCCCACCGAGCAGCCCCGACAGCGGGCTGACGATGCCCGAGACGCCGGCCTGCGTGGCCCCGATGACCGCCGCGGCGGTGCCCGCCACCTCCCCGTGCCGGCTGAGCGCGAGCGCGGAGGCGTTGGGCGGCACGAAGTTGACCATCGCGAGGATGAGCCACAGGACCACCAGCAGCGCGGTCAGGCCGCCCCAGCCCGTGATCGCGATGGCGAGCAGCACGAGCGTCAGGCCCAACGAGACCGGCAGCACGACGCGCACGATCCGGATGGGCGCGACCCGCCGGACGAGGGACGCGTTGACCTGCGCGCCGGCGACCAGGCCCATCCCGTTGACGGCGAACAGCAGCGAGAACTGGTGCGCGGACAGCCCGTACCCCTCGCGCAGCACGAACGGGGACGCGACCACGTAGCTCATCAGCACGGCGACGCCGAGGCCGGGCAGGATCGCCAGCGCGACGAAGTGCCGGTCCCGCAGCAGCCGCCGGTACCCGGACAACGCGGCTGTGAGGCCTCCCTCGCGACGCTTCTCCGGCGGCAACGTCTCCGGCAGCCGGCGCCAGACGACGACCCACAGCACCACGCCGAACAGCGCGAGCGCACCGAACACCCCGCGCCAGCCCCACTCCCCGGCGATGAGCCCGCCGATCGACGGCGCGAACAGCGGGGCGACGCCGATGACGAGCATGAGGCGCGACATGAGGCGCGAGGCGTCAGCGCCGACGAACCGGTCCCGGATGATCGCCATCGCGACCACGCTGGCGGACGCGTTGAAGAACCCCTGCATGGTGCGCAGCGCGATCAGCGGCACGATCGCCGGGGCCAGCGCGCAGAGCAACGAGGTCACGACGTGCAGCGAGACGCCGATGAGCACGGGCTTGCGGCGGCCGAAGCGGTCCGACAGCGGCCCGATGACCAGCTGGCCCACGGCACCGCCGATGAGCATCGCCGTCATGGTCAGCTGGGCGGCGGTGGCCGACGTGTGGAGGTCGCGCGCGACGTCGGGGAGCGACGGGAGGTAGATGTCGGTGGAGATGGCCGGCAGCGCGCACATCAGGCCCAGCAGCAGCACGTACTTGGCGTTGGGACGGTACTGCGGGGCGGGCGCGGTCCCGACGACCGGCACCACTCCCGGGGGTACGACGCCGGCGGCCGGCGCTGGGTCGGTCGGTGCGGGAGGGGTGGTGCGAGAAGTCATCGGGCCCCATCCTCCCACAGAAAACGAATCGATTCGATCTCGTCTCGATCCTCGGGCGCCCCGCCGGCCCGGCGCGCGTGGGTGCCTCCTGGCACGCTGAGTGCATGTGTGGTCGCTATGCCTCCTTCCGCGAGGACCAGGCGCTGGCCGACGAGTTCGCCATCGCCACCATCGCCGACGACGTCCGGCTCCTGCCGCCCTCGTGGAACGTCGCGCCGACCGACGGCGTGCGCATGGTGGTCGAGCGCGCGGACCGCGAGACCGGTGAGATCACCCGCCAGCTGCGGGTGGCTCGGTGGGGTCTGGTGCCGTCGTGGGCGAAGGACGTGTCGGTCGGCAACCGGATGATCAACGCCCGGGTCGAGTCGATCGGGGACAAGCCGGCGTTCGCCCGCCCCTTCGCGGTCCGCCGCGCCCTGCTGCCCGCCGACGGCTACTACGAGTGGAAGAAGCCCGACCCGGCGACCGGCAGCAAGCGCAAGCAGCCGTTCTACCTGCACCCCGCCGACGGCGACGTCGTCGCGCTGGCCGGGCTGTACGAGTTCTGGAAGGACCCGAGCAAGGCCGACGACGACCCCGACCGCTGGGTGGTCAGCGCGACCGTCATCACGCGGCCGGCCTCCGACGAGCTCGCGCACATCCACGACCGCCAGCCCCTCATGCTGCGGCCCGAGGCGTGGTCGGCGTGGCTCGACCCGGCCGTCGGCGCCGACGGTGCCCGCGAGCTCCTGGAGGCCCCCGCGCCGCAGATCGTCGCCACGCCGGTCTCGACGGCGGTCAACACCGTCGCGAACAACGGCCCGTCGCTGGTGGACGAGGTGGAGCCGGAGCCGACCGGCTAGTCCCGCGTCGGCAACGTGAGGATCTCGGCCCCGTCGTCCGTGATCGCGATCGTGTGCTCGCTGTGTGCCGTCCGGCCGCCCGTCGCGCTCCGGAGCGTCCACCCGTCGGCGTCGGTGACGAGCTCGTCGGTGTCCACCATGACCCACGGCTCCAGTGCGAGGAGCAGCCCGGGGCGCAGCGTGTACCCGCGGCCTGGCCGCCCGGTGTTCACGACGTGCGGGTCCTGGTGCATCGTCGACCCGATGCCGTGGCCCCCGAAGTCGGTGTTGATCGGGTAGCCAGCCGTGCTGAGGACCGTGCCGATCGCGTGGGAGATGTCGCCGATCCGGGCACCGGGTCCGGCCGCGGCGATGCCGGCACGCAGCGCGCGCTGCGTCGCGTCGATGATCGCGACGCTCTCCGGCGGCCGCGCGTCGCCGACGAGGAAGCTGACGGCCGAGTCCGCGGCGATGCCGCCCAGGGACACGGCGAGGTCGAGGGTCAGCAGGTCGCCGTCGGCCAGCGCGTAGTCGTGGGGCAGACCGTGGAGCACGGCGTCGTTCACGGACGTGCAGATGTAGTGGCCGAACGGCCCGCGCCCGAAGGACGGGGCGTAGTCGACGTAGCAGGACTGCGCCCCGGCCTCGCCGATCATCGCCTGGGTCCAGCGGTCGATGTCCAGCAGGTTCGTGCCGACCGTCGTGCGGCTCTTCACGGCCTGCAGGATGTCGGCGACGAGGGCGCCCGTGGCCCGCGCCCTGACCAGCTCGGCGGGGCTCAGGATCTCGATCATGCGGCGCTCTCCTGGTCCCGGGTCACGCCTACGCTCCCGCGGACCGCAGCCGGACCGGGTGGACCGTCCCGATCCCCGCCAGCCGCCGGGCGGGCCGCGGCTCGAGCACGAAGCGCGGGTCGTCCGACAGCGCCTGGGCCGTGGCGGCGTCGACCAGCACCGTGCTGGGATCGGCGATGTCGGTCAGGCGCGCGGCCAGGTTCACGTCGGGCCCGAACACGTCGCCGAACCGCGACAGCACCCGCCCCCAGACCAGCCCGACCCGCACGGGGGTGACGCCGCGAGCGCCCTCGAACAGGCCGCCGGTCGTGGTCTCGCGGTCGACGTCGAGCTCCTTGCCCAGCGCGTCGGCCAGACCGAGCGCGATGACCGCACCGGTGCCGGGGCTGTCGGCGACGAAGAGGACGGCGTCGCCGATGGTCTTCACGACGCGCCCGCCGGCGGCGGAGACGACGTCGCGCGCCGCGGCCTCGAACCGCTGGACGAACTGCGAGAGGTCGGTGGACCCGAGCCCGGCGGTGCGGCGCGTGAACGAGACCATGTCGGCGAACCCGACGGCGCGCGCGAGCGGCAGGGCGGAGCTGTCGGGGCCGGGCGCGCGGAGCTGCCCGAACTCGCCGGCGTACCGACCGGCGATCGCCGCCAGCTGTCGTCGGTACGAGTGCACCAGCTGCGCCTCGAGCACCGGCGCCAGGGAGGCCAGCCGGTCGAGGACGAGCAGCCGCGCGGTGGTGTCGTCGAGCTCGTACCGCCCCGCCATGTCCTCGACCAACGCCTCCACCTGCCACAGCGCGAGGCGGTCGGAGGTGTGCCCGAGGGCCCGGGTGACGGTCATGACGGTGCGCAGGTCCAGGCCGTGCTCGCGCACGAGGGCGGCGGCGCGGTCGATCGCCTCGGCGTCGCGCTCGGTGTAGATCGGGTCGTCCGGGTCGGCGTGCGGCAGCCCCATGGTGGTCCAGAACCCGCGGACCACGTCGATCTCGATCCCGGCGCGCTCCGCCAGGTCCCGGGCGCTCAGGGTGCGGGCCCCGCCCAGCAGCTCCGCGTCCAGCTCACCCACCGTCGACTCCACGAAGTCGAGGTCCTGCGATCGATCGTCCGGCACGGGTCGAGGGTAGTTCACCCGGCGGCGCGGACGTGGCGCACGTCACCCGCGAGCACGCGGTGGCTGACCCCGGCGTCGTCGACGACCACGAGCGCGCCGTCGTCGTCGAGCCGCTCCGCGAGGCCGCTCACCGAGCCGCCGCCGGGCAGCTCCACCCGCACGACGGTCCCGAGCGTGCCGCACACCGCGGCGATCTCGTCGGCCAACCCGGACCCGAGGGCGTCGCCACCCGAGTCGCGCCACCGCCCGGCCACCTCGAGCTGCGCCGCGACGAGCGCGACGAGCATCCCCTCGCGGTCCACGTGCTGGGCACCGGCGAGCGCGAGCGACGTGGCGCTGGGCACCGGCAGCTGCTCGAGGGTCTGGCTGACGTTGATCCCGATGCCGATGACGACCGCCGGCGACTGCCCGTCCGGCAGCGCGACGACCTCGGTGAGGATCCCGCCGATCTTGCGCGCCGCCCCCCAGCCCTCCACCTCGGTGTCGGCCGGCACCAGCAGGTCGTTGGGCCACTTGAGCGTCGCCGGGACCCCGGCGGTGGCCCGCAGCGCGTTCACGGCGCCGAGCCCGGCCAGCAGACCGATCCAGCCGAACGACGCCGCGGGCACGGGCGGATGCGTGACGAAGCTGCAGGTCAGCGAGGTTCCGGCGGGGGTCTCCCACGAGCGCCCGGCCCGGCCTCGCCCGCCGGCCTGGTGCTCCGCGACCAGCACGCTGGCATCCGGCCAGGACTGCGGGTCGGCCCGCAGGTCGGCGGCCAGGTCGGTGTTCGTCGACTCCGTGCGCTCGACGATCTCGACCCGCGAGAGCGGTCCGGCCGGGGCGAGCAGGAGGTCGCGGAGCTCGGCGACACGCAGCGATGGCATGGCGCCCATGATGGCGTGCGTTGTGGGAACCCGACACCCCGACGCGGGCAACACCGTGATCCGCCTGCACGTGCATGGAGGGCATCGACAACTAGCCTCGGTCGGGTGACAGACACCCAGCAGCCCGTCGACACGGCCCCGCGCACCACGGCTGCCAAGCTGGCGGACCTCGCCGAACGCTACGACGCCGCCCGGGACGCCGAGCAGTCGGCCGTCGACAAGCAGCACGCACGCGGCAAGCGGTCCGCCCGCGAGCGCATCGAGCAGCTCCTCGACGAGGGCTCGTTCACCGAGGTCGACGCGTTCGTGCGGCACCGGTCCACCAACTTCGGCCTGGACAAGAAGCGGATCGAGGGCGACGGCGTCGTCGTCGGGCACGGCACGGTCGACGGCCGCCCGGTCTGCATCTACTCCCAGGACTTCACGGTCTTCGGCGGCAGCCTGGGCGAGGTGCACGGCCAGAAGATCACCAAAGTCATGGACCTGGCCCTGCGCACGGGCGTCCCGCTCATCGGCATCAGCGACGGTGGCGGCGCGCGCATCCAGGAGGGTGTCGCGGCGCTGACCCAGTTCGCCGAGATCTTCCGCCGCAACGTCGCCGCGTCCGGGGTGATCCCGCAGATCAGCCTCATCCTCGGCCCGTCGGCCGGCGGCGCGGTGTACTCCCCCGCACTGACCGACTTCATCGTCATGGCCGACGGCACGTCCAACATGTTCATCACCGGCCCCGACGTCATCCGCGCGGTCACCGGCGAGGACGTCGGCTTCGAGGAGCTGGGCGGCGCCACCACGCACAACACCCGGTCAGGCGTCGCGCACTACATGGCCTCCGACGAGGACGACGCGTTCGACTACGTCCGCGCGCTGCTGACCTACCTGCCGCAGAACAACCTCACCGACCCGGTGACGTTCGACCACGTCGCGGAGCTGTCCCCCAACGAGTCGGACGAGGAGCTGGACACCCTCCTGCCCGACTCCGACAACCAGCCGTACGACATGCGGACCGTCATCGAGCACGTGCTGGACGACGGCGTACTTCTCGAGGTGCAGCCGCTGTACGCCCAGAACGTGCTGATCGGCTTCGGCCACGTCGAGGGGCACCCGGTCGGCATCGTCGCCAACCAGCCCATGTCGATGGCGGGCACCCTGGACATCAACGCCGCCGAGAAGGCCGCGCGGTTCGTGCGGACCTGCGACGCGTTCAACATCCCCGTGCTCACGTTCGTCGACGTCCCGGGATTCCTGCCCGGCACCGACCAGGAGTGGAACGGCATCATCCGGCGCGGCGCCAAGCTCATCTACGCCTACGCCGAGGCCACCGTCCCGCTCGTCACCGTCATCACCCGCAAGGCGTACGGTGGCGCGTACATCGTCATGGGCTCCAAGCAGCTCGGCGCCGACGTCAACCTGGCCTGGCCGACCGCGCAGATCGCCGTCATGGGCGCGGGCGGCGCGGTGAACATCCTGCAGCGGGGCGCGCTGAAGTCCGTCGCGGACGCGGGCGGGGACGTCGAGGCCGAGCGACGACGCCTGACCGCCGAGTACGAGGAGGCCATCGTGAACCCCTGGGACGCCGCCGACCGCGGCTACGTGGACGCGGTCATCGCGCCCGCGCAGACGCGCGCGGAGATCACGAAGGCCCTGCGGCTGCTGCGCACCAAGCGCGCCAGCCTGCCGCCCAAGAAGCACGGGAACATCCCGCTGTGAGCGAGCACGCGCACGACCACTCGGACGAGCACGGCGGGCACGACGACCCGGCGCACGGCCCGGAGCCGCTGGTCGGCGTCGACCCGGCGGACCTGCACGCCGCCGTCGCCGCGCTGGCCACCGCGCTGCACGGCTACGTCGACGTCGCGGTCGGCGTCCGCGCCGAGTTCGGGTCCACCGAGGCCGACGAGGACCCCCGCGTCCTGGCCCTGGAGTCGGAGATCGGCGGCCTGAACGCCAAGCTGTACGACCTCCTGCACGAGCGTCTCGGCCTGCACGCCGACCTCACGGGCATGTCCTGGGGCGACGACGAGCACGGCGACGCGGACGCCCCGCCCAGCGACGCGGAGATCGACACATTCCACCTCGGCTTCGTCGTCGGCCCCCCTCCCGGCACGTCGGACCTCTCGCTCGACTCCGTGCTGGACCTGGTCGAGCAGGGCGGCGCCGAGCTGGCGCAGCACCTGGTCGACGCCGGTTTCGAGGTCGGCGAGTGGGGCGTGTCCCGCGGGGCCGCCGTCGCGTTCGAGGAGGACGAGCACGACGACGAGGACGAGGACGAGGATGACTGACGCCGACGTCCAGGTCGTCCGGGGCACTCCCGACGACATGGAGCTGGCGGCCCTCGTCGCCGGCCTGATGGCGGCCGCGTCCGAGCGGGCGCGCCTCGCCGAGGTCACGGACCGGGCCGTCGCGGCGCCGTGGGCGGACCGCCGCCGCACCATGCGGGGCACCCGCGTGGGCCTGCGACCAGGCCCGGACGCGTGGCGCTGGAGCCTGCGGGGCTGACCCGATAAGCACGTGCTACCCCCCGGTAGTGTCGTCCGGGTGACTTCGACGACGACCACACCAGACCCGCGCCCCGCCTCCCCGATCGACGCGATCGCCGAGGCCTACGTGACGCAGCTCGCCACCCTCGACCCGCTGGCCGCGACCGAGATGGGCATCGCGGGCCACGACCACGAGATGACGGACCTCTCGCCGGCCGGGCTCGACGCGCTCGCGAACCTCGCCCGGACGACGCTCCAGGCGCTCGACGGCGTGTCCCCGACCGACGAGATCGACCGGATCACCCTGGCCGCCATGCAGGAGCGCCTCGGCCTGCACCTCGAGCTGCACGAGGCCGGCGAGCTGCTGCGGAACCTCAACAACATCGCGTCGCCCGTGCAGGGCCTGCGCGACGTCTTCGACCTCATGCCGACGGGCGACGTCGAGGCGTGGTCGAACATCGCGGCCCGCCTGAACGCCCTGCCCGGCGCCGTCGACGGGTACATCGAGTCCCTGCAGCTCGCCGCGAGCAACGGCGCCGTCGCCGCCGCACGCCAGGTCGAGGAGTGCGCCCGTCAGGCGGCCGAGCTGGCCGACCCGGAGACCTCGTTCTTCACCACGTTCGTCACCGGCGACGCGGTGGACTCGGTCCTCGACGAGTCCGCCGCGTGCTCGCTGGTGCGCGCCGAGCTCGAGCACGGCGCGACCGCGGCCCGTGCCGCCTACGCGACCCTCGCCGCGTTCCTCACCGACGAGCTCGCCCCGCAGGCCCCGCAGCAGGACGCCGTCGGCCGCGAGCGCTACGCCCTGTGGTCCCGCGAGTTCCTGGGCGCCACGGTCGACCTCGACGAGACGTACCGGTGGGGGCTCGAGGAGCTCGCCCGCGTCGTCGCCGAGCAGGAGGCGGTCGCCGCGCAGATCGCCGGCCCCGGCGCCTCGGTCCAGGACGCCGTCGCCCTGCTCGACCAGGACCCGACGCGCACCCTGCACGGCACCGACGCGCTCCAGGCGTGGATGCAGGAGACGTCGGACGCGGCGATCGACGCCCTCGACGGTGCGCACTTCGAGATCCCCGTGCCCGTCCTCACGCTCGAGTGCCGCATCGCGCCCACCCAGATGGGCGGCATCTACTACACCGCGCCCAGCGACGACTTCAGCCGTCCCGGTCGGATGTGGTGGTCGGTGCCGCCGGAGGTCACCACGTTCAACACGTGGCGCGAGAAGACGACGGTCTACCACGAGGGCGTCCCCGGCCATCACCTGCAGGTCGGCCAGGCCGTGTTCGAGCGCGCGACGCTGAACCGCTGGCGCCGGCTGGCGTCGTGGACCTCGGGCTACGGCGAGGGCTGGGCCCTGTACGCCGAGCGGCTCATGGCCGACCTCGGCTTCCTCGACGACCCGGGCGACCGGCTCGGCATGCTCGACGGCCAGCGCATGCGCGCCGCCCGCGTGGTGTTCGACCTGGGCGTCCACCTCGGCCTCGAGGCTCCGGAGGAGTGGGGCGGCGGCACCTGGGACGCCGACAAGGGCTGGGAGTTCCTCAAGGCCAACGTCAACATGCCCGAGGCGTTCATCCGCTTCGAGTGGAACCGGTACCTGGGCTGGCCCGGCCAGGCGCCCTCGTACAAGATCGGCCAGCGGCTCTGGGAGGAGACGCGCGACGAGGCCCGCGCCAAGGCGGAGGCCAAGGGCGAGGAGTTCTCGCTGCGTGACTTCCACGCCCGCGCGCTGGGCATGGGCGCGCTGCCGCTCGACGTGCTGAAGGCCGCGTTCGCGGGCTGACGACGAACGACGGAGGGCCGGTGGCGCGATGCCACCGGCCGTCCGTGCGTCCGGGCCCCGGACCAGGGGCGTCCCGTCAGAGGAAGGACGAGCCGTACTTGAGCACGATCGCGGCCGCCAGCAGCACGATGAGCGCGACGGTGACGAACCAGTCGTTGCCGTGGTCGACGAACCGCCGGGCCGAGCCGCCCCACGTCCCGGGGAAGTTGATCACCCGGTCCCGCACGTTGAGCCGCGTCAGCCCTGCCCACACGAGAGTGGTGGTGACGGTGATGAGCAGGCACCACGGGCACAGGGCCTTGATGACGAAGTAGGCCTCGAAGAACAGCCACCACGCGAACAGGAAGCCGACGGTGTAGATCGCCTGGGCGCCGAGCATGAACCAGCGCGGGAACCGCACCCCGCCGAGGATGGCGACCGCCACGGTGATGACCACGGACTCGGCGGCGATCCCGAGGAACGCGTTGGGGAAGAACTCGCCGAGGATGTGTGCCTGCCACGTCAGCGCGACGGCCTTGCAGTCGATGACGGAGTTGATCGAGCACCCGAGCGCGGCGTCGGGGTTGGTCGCCAGCTTCAGGGCGTCGATCGACAGCACGAACGACGCCAGCAGGCCGAGGGCCCCCGAGATGACCATCTCGATCGCCGTCCGGGTCCGCCACGACTGGGCCGGCGGCTCGAGCAGGTCGGGGTCCGGGTCGACGTACTCGTCGTCGAGTTCGTCGATCTCGATGGGGTCGCCGTCGTGCCTGTCCTTCGCCGACGACCTCGTCGCGTCACCCACAGCGCCTCCTCCTGACCTCGGGCCGGCGGTACCGCCCGCGCGCACCCGACCACCGCGCGCCCATTGTGCCCCGCCCAGCGGTGCACCTGGCCAGGACCTTCGGCCGGCCGACGAACTAGGCTCGCCCACCGTGACCCGTCTGCTGCTCGCCTCCGCCTCCCCCGCCCGCCGCGCCACCCTGCTCGCCGCCGGGATCGAGCCGCTCGTCGCGGTGTCGGGGGTCGACGAGGAGGCCGTCCTGGCCGCGGCCACCGAGCGGTTCGGCGCGCTGGACCCCGCGGACGCGGTGCTGCTGCTGGCGCAGGCGAAGGTCGAGGACGTCTCGCGGCACCTGCCGGACGAGCTCGACGACGCGGACGACCTGCTCCTGCTGGGCTGCGACTCCATGCTCGAGCTCGACGGCGAGATCTTCGGCAAGCCGGCGGACGCCGAGCAGGCCACGGCCCGGTGGCGCACGATGCGCGGCCGCTCGGGCGTGCTGCACACCGGCCACTGGCTCATGGACGAGCGGGACGTGCCCGCCATGCTGGGCGCGACGTCGTCCACGACGGTGCGGTTCGCGAACCTGTCCGACGAGGAGATCGACGCGTACGTGGCCACGGGCGAACCGCTCGCGGTGGCGGGTGCGTTCACGGTCGACGGGCTGGGCGGACCGTTCGTCGACAGGATCGAGGGCGACCACCACGGCGTGGTCGGGCTGAGCCTGCCGCTGCTGCGCGAGCTGCTGGGCGAGGTCGGTGTCAGCATCCCGAGCCTGTGGAGCCGGTCCTGACCTAGGTCCCAGGGAATCGCGTTCCCGCAGGTGAACGATCTACCTGTGGGCCAGCCCGAGAGGCCCATCGGGGCCGGGTAGGCCGGACCCGAGAGGGGCGTCCGAGGGACACTGACATGTCGATCAACTCTGTAGCGCAGAACAACCGCTTCGTCCGCATCTCCGGCTTGCTGGCGATCATCGCCGGCGCCGTGTTCCTCGTCGCGGGCGGTGTGACGTGGGGAGCAGTCTCCAGCAACCTCAAGGCCGAGAAGATCACGGTCTCGCCCGACGCGGCCCACTTCGGCGGCTCGCTCGTCGACACCCCGTGGGAGGCGTTCGCCCAGGCGGACATCATCAAGCACCACGCCCTCACGGCGACCGGCGGCCAGACGTACGCCGAGGTCTCCACCCAGGCGAAGGCGCTCGGCGACCAGCTCACCGCTGACGGTGTGTCGCCCGCCGACCAGGCCAAGGACCCCGACCTTGCCAAGCTCAACGGTCTCAAGGCCGTCGTCATGAACGGTTCGTTCCTGCGCGCGTCGCTGTTCACCTCGGTCGTCGCCTTCGGCGTCGCCGCCCTGGTGATGGGCGTCGGCGTGGTCTTCGGCCTCATCGGCTTCGCCCTGCGCCGCCTGGCGCCCGCCACGGAGCCCGTCGCCCCGATCGTCGCGCCGGCCGAGGAGAACCTCCTCGCCCGCGTCTGACAGCCCGCACGACGAGCCCGGTCCCCCAGGGGCCGGGCTCTTCTGCGTCCCCACCTTGTGGCGTTCGGACAAGCGCGCGGCCGCATGGGCGCCACCACGGCCGCGTCATCTGCGGATCCCTACAAATCAGCACCCTGGACGGTTGGCCGGATCGACAATCTTGCGGGGGCGCGGACCACGGGCGCCGGTCCGACCCGTGCCGGGCGTTACGGTGAGCCGTGCCCGCCATCTCCAAGGTCCTCATCGCCAACCGCGGTGAGATCGCCGTCCGCATCGCCCGAGCCTGTCGCGACGCCCGGATCGGCTCGGTCGCGGTCTACGCCGACACCGACCGTGAGGCCGTGCACGTCCGGATCGCCGACGAGGCCTTCGCGCTCAACGGCGCCCGCGCGGCCGAGACGTACCTCGACATCTCCAAGCTGCTCGACGTGGCCCGCCGGTCCGGCGCGGACGCCGTGCACCCCGGCTACGGGTTCCTCGCCGAGAACGCCGCGTTCGCGCAGGCCGTCCTCGACGCCGGGCTGGTGTGGATCGGTCCCCCGCCGTCGGCCATCGAGTCGCTGGGCGACAAGGTCAGCGCGCGGCACATCGCGCAGAAGGCCGGCGCCCCCCTGGTCGCGGGCACCCCGGAGCCGGTGCAGGGCGTGGACGAGATCCACGCGTTCGTCGCCGAGCACGGCCTGCCCGTCGCCATCAAGGCGGCGTTCGGCGGCGGCGGGCGCGGCCTGAAGGTCGCGCGCGAGTCCGGCGAGATCGACGAGATGTTCGAGTCGGCCACGCGCGAGGCCGTCGCGGCGTTCGGGCGCGGCGAGTGCTTCGTCGAGCGCTACCTGGACCGGCCGCGACACGTCGAGACGCAGTGCCTCGCCGACGCCCACGGCACGGTGGTCGTCGTCTCCACGCGCGACTGCTCGCTGCAGCGCCGCCACCAGAAGCTGGTCGAGGAGGCGCCCGCGCCGTTCCTCACCGAGGCCCAGCGCACCATGCTCGTCGAGTCGTCGAAGGCGATCCTGCGCGAGGCCGGCTACGTCGGCGCCGGGACCTGCGAGTTCCTGGTCGCCGCGGACGGGACCATCTCGTTCCTCGAGGTCAACACGCGCCTGCAGGTCGAGCACCCCGTCACCGAGGAGATCAGCGGCATCGACCTGGTCCGCGAGCAGCTGCGCATCGCCGCCGGTGAGCCGCTGGGCTACGACCACGTGGCGACGCGCGGCCACTCGATCGAGTTCCGGATCAACGGCGAGGACCCCGGCGCGGGCTTCCTGCCGGCCCCCGGCCGCATCAGCACGCTGCGCTTCCCCTCGGGCCCCGGGGTCCGCGTCGACTCGGGCGTGGCCGAGGGCGACAGCATCTCCGGGCTGTTCGACTCGATGATCGCCAAGGTCATCGTCACCGGCGCCGACCGGCCGCAGGCGCTCGCCCGGGCCCGGCGCGCGCTGGCGGAGCTCGAGGTGGTCGGCATCCCGACCGTCGTCCCGTTCCACCGCGCGGTGCTCGAGGCCGAGGCGTTCGCGCCGACCGACCCCGCGCAGCCGTTCTCCGTGCACACCCGCTGGATCGAGACCGAGTTCGCCGAGACGGTCGCGGCGCTGGCCCCGGCGGCGCCGCCGGAGGACGACGAGGACGACGAGCCCGCCGCCCTCGAGCGCGTGGTCGTCGAGGTCGGCGGCAAGCGGCTCGAGGTCGTGCTGCCCGCCGCGCTGGCCCTCGGTCGCGGGCCCGGCGGCGGCGCTCGCGGCTCCGCCGGTCCCGGCGCACGCCGCCCGGTCCGCCGCACGGCCCGCGCGGGCGCGAGCAGCAACGGCACCACGCTGGCGTCGCCGATGCAGGGCACCATCGTCAAGGTGGCCGTGGCGGAGGGCGCCGTGGTGGCCGAGGGCGACCTGGTCGTCGTGCTCGAGGCGATGAAGATGGAGCAGCCTCTGGTGGCGCACCGCGCCGGCACGGTGACCTCGCTGTCCGCGGGCGTGGGGTCGAGCGTCAGCGCCGGCACCGCCATCTGCGAGATCGTCGGCTGACCCCGGCGTGCCGGACGGGCCACCGCTGCACCACCGACGCCAGCCCGGCGACGGGTGGGTCGAGTGCGCCTGCGGCCGACGCCACTGGGGTCTGTACGGCGCCGCCGGCCTGCTGCTGGTCCGGCGCGACGCCGACGGCACCCCGCTCGCGGTCGTGCTGCAGCACCGCGCGACGTGGAGCGACCAGGGCGGCACGTGGGGGGTCCCCGGCGGGGCGCGGATGCCCGACGAGTCCGCCGAGGACGCGGCGCTGCGCGAGGCCGAGGAGGAGGCCGGGATCGACCGCGTCTCCGTCCGGCTCCGCGAGTCCTCGGTGCTGCGGCACCCCGACTGGTCCTACACGACCGTGATCGCGGACGAGCTGGAGCCCGTGCACCCCACGGTGACCGACGCCGAGAGCGTGGAGCTGCGCTGGGTGCCCGTCGACGAGGTCGAGACCCTGCCGCTGCTGCCCGCGTTCGCCGACGCCTGGCCCTCTCTGCGCGAGCGGCTGGTCGAGCTCGGTCGGTGACTGGCATCACAGGGCCGGGTGCTGGACCCGTGTCGCGCCCGGGCCGTCGGCGGGAGTAGTGTCACGGCCGGTGAGGTAAGCCTTTCCTCATCCGACGCCCCGCCGGGTGTCAGTCCCTGCACTCGGAAGCCGCTCCATGCTCGCCAACTACCTCATCGGTCTGCGCGAAGGTCTCGAGGCCGCGCTGGTCGTCAGCATCCTCGTCGCGTACCTGGTCAAGACCGGGCGCCGCGACCAGCTGCCGGCGCTGTGGGCCGGGGTCGGCATCGCGGTCCTCGCGTCGCTCCTGTTCGGTGCGATCCTCACGTTCGGCCCGTCGGGGCTGTCGTTCGAGGCGCAGGAGGCCATCGGCGGGACGCTCTCGATCATCGCCGTCGGCCTGGTCACGTGGATGATCTTCTGGATGGCCCGCACGGCCCGGCACATGAAGTCCGACCTGCACCACAAGCTCGACGACGCGCTCAGCGCGGGCAAGAAGGCGGTCCTCGTGGTCGCGATGCTCGCCGTCGGGCGCGAGGGCCTCGAGACCGCGCTGTTCCTGTGGGCCAGCGCCCAGGCGACCAGCGGCACCGCCGTGAACGCGAGCCCGAACCTCGGCCCGCTCATCGGCGCGGCGCTCGGCCTGGGGACCGCCGTGCTGTGCGGCTGGCTGCTGTACCGCGGCGCCCTCAAGCTCAACCTCCGCGTGTTCTTCGCCTGGACCGGCCTGTTCCTGGTGGTCGTCGCCGCGGGCGTGCTGTCGTACGGCGTGCACGACCTGCAGGAGGCCGGCATCCTGCCCGGCCTGAACAACCTGGCGTTCGACGTCTCGGCGACCGTCCCGCCCAGCAGCTGGTACGGCTCGCTGCTCAAGGGCGTCTTCAACTTCTCGCCCGCCACCACGTGGCTCCAGCTCGTCGCCTGGTTCGCCTACATCGTGCCGACCATGTACTTCTTCATCCGCATCACGTGGGGCTCCGCGCCCGCCCGCCCGTCGGCCCCCGCCGTCGCGCCGGCCGTGCGCGCGTCCGCCGCCTGACCCGCCGAGCACCCGTTCTCCGAGGAGACCCATGTCCCCCCGCACCACCGCCGTCGCCGCTGCCCTGGCCTCGCTCCTCCTTCCGCTGGTCGCGGCCTGCGTCCCCAACGACGCGTCGACGCCCGGCGCCAGCGGCAGCGCCGGCGGCCTCACGGTCACCTCGACGGACACCACGTGCGACGTGTCCGCGACCGAGGCCGCGTCGGGCACCGTGCGATTCTCCGTCACCAACGCGGGCGACGACGTCACCGAGTTCTACCTGCTCGGCGACGACGGCCTGCGGGTCGTGGCCGAGGTGGAGAACGTCGGCCCCGGGCTCTCGCGCGACCTCATCGCGCAGGTCAAGCCGGGCACGTACTACACGGCCTGCAAGCCGGGCATGGTGGGCGACGGCATCCGCGCCGAGTTCACGGTGACCGACAGCGGCGCCGAGGTGGGGCCCACGGGCGACACCGCCGACCAGCTCACGGCCGCCGAGGCGTCGTACGTCGCCTACGTCAAGGACCAGGTGGGCGCGCTCATCGCCGGCACCCAGGAGTTCGCCGACGCCTACACCGCCGGGGACGACGAGAAGGCGAAGTCGCTGTACGCCGACACGCGCGCCCACTGGGAGCGCATCGAGCCCGTCGCCGAGTCGTTCGGCGACCTCGACCCGCTGCTCGACCTGCGCGAGGCCGACGTCGAGGCGGGCACGCCGTGGAGCGGCTGGCACCTGATCGAGAAGGACCTCTGGCAGCCGGCGCCCGACGCCAACGGTGGCGTGACCTACGTGCCGCTGACCCAGGACCAGCGGGTCGCGGCCGCGGCCGACCTGGTGAAGTACACGCAGCAGCTGGTCGACGAGGTCAACGCGCCCGACTTCACCTTCGAGGCGTTCCAGATCGCGAACGGCGCCAAGGAGCTGCTCGACGAGGTCGCCACCGGCAAGGTCACCGGCGAGGAGGAGATCTGGTCGCACACGGACCTCTGGGACTTCCAGGCCAACGTCGACGGCGCCCGCGTGGGCTATGAGGTGCTGGCGGACGTCGTCGAGGCCAAGGACCCCGACCTGGCCGACACGCTGCAGACGCGGTTCACCGAGCTGGACACGCTCCTCGCAGCCCAGGGCTCGCTGGACACCGGCTTCACCTCCTACGACGCCCTCACGGACGCGCAGGTCAAGCAGCTCGCCGCTGCCGTCGACGCGCTCTCCGAGCCCCTCTCCCAGCTGACCGCCACGGTCACCGGAGCCTGATCCAAGGAGTCGCCGTGTCCGCCCCCACGGACCCGCACGACGAGCCCACCGGCTTGTCCCGACGCGCGCTGCTCGGGCTCGGCGGTGGGCTCGCCGCCGTCGGTGTCGCCGCCGGCTTCGGCGTCGGCCGTGCCACCGCGCCCGCGCCGGCCCCCGCCGCGACGGCCGCCGGCACGTACCCGTTCACCGGCGTGCACCAGGCCGGCATCGTCACCCCGGCGCAGGACCGGCTCTACCTCGCCGCGTTCGACCTGACCACGACCTCGCGCGACGAGCTGGTGGAGCTGCTGCGCCGCTGGACGACCGTCGCCGCGCGGCTGACCCAGGGGCTCGGGGCAGGCCCGTACGGTCCCGCGTCCGGGCCGTACGACGCGCCGCCCGACGACACCGGCGAGGCCGCGGACCTCAGCCCGGCCGGGCTGACGATCACGTTCGGATTCGGCCGGTCCATGTTCGTCGGCACCCCGGCGCCCGACGGCACGCCCGGCGAGGACCGCTTCGGCCTGGCCGACCGGCTGCCCGGCGGCCTGGTCGACCTCCCGCACTTCGCGGCGGACGACCTCGACCCGGCCCGCAGCGACGGCGACCTCGTCGTGCAGGCGTGCGCCGACGACCCGCAGATCGCCGTGCACGCCATCCGGAACCTGTCCCGGGCCGCGTTCGGCTCCGCGACCATCCGGTGGACCCAGCTGGGGTACGGCCGGACGTCGTCGACGAGCACCGCGCAGCGCACCCCGCGCAACCTGTTCGGGTTCAAGGACGGCACGGCCAACGTCAAGGCCGAGGAGACCGCGGCACTCGAGGAGCACGTCTGGGTGCCGGTGGACGCTGCGACGGCCGACGAGACCGACTCCGCATGGCTCACGGGCGGCTCGTACCTCGTGGCGCGCCGGATCCGCATGCGCATCGAGACGTGGGACCGCACGTCGCTGGGCGAGCAGGAGGCGCTCGTCGGGCGGACCAAGGGCGTGGGCGCTCCCCTGTCCGGCGGGACCGAGTTCACCGAGCCGGACTTCACCACCGAGGGCAAGGACGGCGCCCCGCTCATCGCGGTCGACTCGCACGTCCGCCTCGCGCACCCCGAGTTCAACAAGGGCGTCCGGCTGCTGCGCCGCGGCTACAACTTCACGGACGGCAACGACGCGCTCGGCCGGCTCGACGCCGGTCTGTTCTTCCTCGCGTTCGTCCGCGACCCCCGCACGCACTTCATCCCGATGCAGACGTCGCTGTCCAGCAACGACGCCCTCATGGAGTACCTCACGCACACGGGTTCCGGCCTGTTCGCGGTGCCGCCGGGCGTGCCGGACGGGTCCCTGGTCACCGGGCCGGACGGCACGCCCGTGACGACGGACGACAGCCCGTTCGTCGGGCAGCAGCTGTTCGCCTGACCGCAGGGGTAATCTCGCGCGCGTGACGACGACGCCCGACGAGACCCCCGCCCGGACGCCGCCCGACGCCGGGACCCCCACCCGCGTGTGGCTGGTCGCGCTGCTCACGGTGATGTGCCTGGAGATGGTGCGCGCCAGCGGTCCCCTGCTGGACCGCGCCTTCGCGGCGGGCACGGTGAACGCCGCGGTCACCGCGCTGGGCACCTACGCGGGCGCGGGCCTCGTGGCGGCGGTCGTCCTGGTGCTGGTCGGACGCACGTCGGGCACCCCCGACGCCCGCACGCTGCTGATCGGCGCGTCCCTGCTGGCCGTGCTGCGCGTGGTGGTCCAGGCGCTCGACGGGTTCGCGCTGGACGTGGTCGGGCTGGTCACCGTCGCCGTGTCGGTGGGGGTGCTGACCCTCGCGGTGGCCTTCGTCGCCGGCCGTCCCGCGGGTGGCCGGCAGGCCGCGACCGGGCTCGTGCTCGGCTGCGGGCTGTCCGTCGGCCTGCAGCTGGTGCTCGGCACGTGGGACGCGCTCTGGCGCGACAGCTGGACCGGCTGGGGCGTCGCCGGCCTGCTCGCCGTCGCCGTCGTCGTCACCGCCCGCGGGCTGGTCGCGTTCACCACCCCCGAGTCGGAGGCCACGGGCCGGCCGCGCAGGCTCTGGGCGCTCGGGCTGTTCCTCGCGCTGGCCGCGATGATCGTCGCCAACCCCGCGTTCGTCGCGTCGCAGTCCGGGGTGGCGCTCGGGTGGGCCGGGCTCGTGGTGGTCGTCGCGAACGCGCTGGGCGCGTGGAGCCTGCTGCGGCCCAACCCGTGGTCGGCGGGCGTGCGCGTCGGGGCCGCGGTGCTGCTCGTGGTCGGCGTCGCCTGCGCGCTGTGGCTCACCGGGATCGGCGCGCTCGTCGCCGTGGTCGTGCTCCAGCTGTCCGTCGGGATCGTGCTGTCGGCCGCCCTGAGCGCCCACCGTCCAGCTCCCCGCGGGATCCCGCGAACTGGCGCCGCGACGCTCGTCGTCGGCCTCGGCACCATCGGGCCGCTGCTGCTCTACATGCTCGACTACGACGTCCCGCTGCCGGTCGACAACGTCTGGGTCGTGGTGCTCGCCGCGCTCGGGCTCGCGCTCTCGGGGCTGCGGCGGCGCACGCCCGGGGCCGACCCGGCGCTGACCAGCCCCGACCGGCTGCCCGCCCGCCTGAGCTCCGTGCGCCTGCTGATCCTGCCGGCGATCGTGCTGGCGCTCCTCGGCCTGATCCCGTCGACCACGAGCACCACCGGCTCCGCCGTCCCTGCTCAGGCGGCCGGCGACGACCTCACGCTGGTGGACTGGAACCTGCACTACGGCGTCTCGCCGAGCACCGCCGTGGACCTGGAGGGCATCGCCGCGACCATCGAGTCGCAGCACCCGGACGTGGTCACGCTGCAGGAGGTCGAGCGCGGCTGGATCTTCGGCGGCGGCGCCGACATGGCCACGTGGCTCGCGCACCGGCTCGGCATGACCATCCACTTCGCGCCGGCGGCCGACCACCAGTTCGGCAACGCCGTGCTCGCGCGGTCGGCGCTCACCGACGCCGTCGTCCAGCGGCTGCCCTACGGCGCCGGGCCGCAGAGCCGCTCGGCTCTGTCCACCACGCTGACCACCGCCTCCGGCGCCGAGGTGCGGGTCACGTCGATCCACCTGCAGCACCGCGAGTCGAACACCCCCACCCGGCTGGAGCAGCTCGACGCGTTCACGGCCGTGCCCGTGACCCCGCCCGCCGTCCTGGCCGGGGACCTCAACGCCGAGCCGGGGTCGCCCGAGATCCAGCTGCTGGAGTCCGCCGGCTGGGTCCCGGCGGAGTCGTCGCTGCTCACCTCGCCGTCGCTCGATCCCACGGCCAAGATCGACTGGGTCCTCGGGCAGGGCGTGACGTTCGGTCACGTGGACGCGCTGGACGACGCCGGTCAGTCGGACCACGTCCCGCTCGTCGCGCACTTCTCGGTCGCCGGCTGATCAGGTTGTCGCCCGGACGGTCCCGGGGGACGCTCGATCCATGACGCCCCGGCAGCCCCTGCCCTCCCGCCCGGTCGCCGACCCCGGAGCGGTCGTCGTCGGACCCCACTACCGGATCACGGTGCTGACTGACGGGCTGGTGCGGCTGGAGCACTCCCCCGACGGGACCTTCGAGGACCGGGCGTCGACGTTCGCGCTGAACCGGTCGCTGCCGGTGCCGTCGTTCCGGGTGCGGGAGTCGGAGTCCCATGTCGAGGTGCTCACCGACCGGTTCCACCTCGTCTACGACCGCCGACCGTTCAGCACCAGCGGGCTGAGCGTCTCGGTGCTCGGCGGGATCAGCTCCTACCACTCGGTGTGGCGGTTCGGCTCCGACGAACCCGGTCTCGGCGGAACCGCGCGCACTCTCGACCTGGCCGACGGCGCCATCCCGCTGGAGCCCGGCGTCGTGTCCCGACAAGGCTTCGCGGTGCTCGACGACTCCCGCTCGATGGTGTTCGACGACGACGGCTGGGTGTCCCCCCGCGACGGCTCGCGGACCGACCTCTACGTCTTCGCGTACGGCCTCGACCACCACGAGGCCCTCCAGGCGTTCTACACCGTCTCCGGTCCGACGCCAGTGCTCCCCCGGTTCGCGCTGGGCAACTGGTGGAGCCGGTTCCACCGGTACACGGCCGACAGCTACTCGGCGCTGCTCGACCGCTTCGACGCCGAGGGCATCCCGTTCTCCGTCGCGGTCATCGACATGGACTGGCACGTCACCGACATCGACCCCGCGCTGGGCAGCGGCTGGACCGGCTACACCTGGAACCGGTTGCTGTTCCCCGACCCGGCGAAGTTCCTGGCGTCGCTGCACGAGCGCGGCCTGCGCGTGACCCTCAACGTGCACCCGGCCGACGGCGTCCGCACGCACGAGGACGCGTACCCCGCCATGGCCGCCGCGCTCGGGGTCACGGACGGCGACCCGATCGCGTTCGACGTCACCGACAGGGCGTTCGTCGACGCCTACTTCGACGTGCTGCACCGCGGCCTCGAGGACGACGGGGTCGACTTCTGGTGGCTCGACTGGCAGTCCGGGCCGCACTCCCGGCTCGCCGGCATCGACCCCCTGTGGATGCTCAACCACTTCCACTTCCTCGACAGCGCCCGTGACGGCCGCACGCCCCTGACGTTCTCGCGCTACGCCGGTCCCGGCAGCCACCGCTATCCCGTCGGGTTCAGCGGGGACACCGTCATCTCGTGGGCCTCGCTGGCGTTCCAGCCGTTCTTCACCGCGACCGCGTCGAACATCGGCTACGGCTGGTGGAGCCACGACATCGGCGGCCACATGTTCGGCGGCAAGGACGACGAGCTGGCCACCCGCTGGCTCCAGCTCGGGGTCTTCTCCCCGATCCTGCGGCTGCACTCGGGGGCCAACCCGTTCACGGCGAAGGAGCCGTGGACCTTCTCCCCGGAGGCCCGCGGGGTGATGACGTCGCACCTGCGCCTGCGCCACCGGCTCGTGCCGTACCTGCACACCATGAACCACCGGGCTTCTCGTGATGGACGCCCCCTGGTCGAGCCGCTGTACCACCGGTGGCCGTCGGTTCCCGAGGCCTACGACCAGCCCCACCAGTTCCTGTTCGGCACCTCCCTGCTGGTCGCACCCCTGACCACCCCGGCCGACACCCGCACGCGCCTGGCCTCGGTCCGGGCCTGGCTCCCCGCCGGCACGTGGGTCGACGTCTTCACCGGCCTGGTCTACGACGGCGGCCGCGAGCTGCTGCTGCACCGCGACCTGTCCACGATCCCCGTGCTCGCGCCCGCCGGGGCCCTGGTCCCGCTGGACGGGGCCACCGTCCCCGGCAACGAGCCCGTGAACCCGTCGTCGCTCGAGGTGCTGGTGGTCGTCGGCGCCGACGGGTCCTTCACGCTGGCGGAGGACGACTCGTCGGGCGTCACCTCGACGCCTCTGGGCTTCGCGCAGGCCACCGGCACGTTCTCGGCGGGTCCGGCCACCGGCTCGCGCGACTGCCTGCCCCCGGCGCGCACGTGGACCGTGACGTTCCTCGCGTACGACGGCTCCCCGACCGCCTCCGTCGACGGCGTCGCCGCGGACGGTTCCCTGCGCCGCACCGACGACCGGGTCTCGCTCACCGTCGAGGACGTCCCCGTCGGCGCGACGTTCACGGTCACCGTCGGCGACGACCCGCAGCTCGCGCCGAACGACGTGCCCGCCCGCCTGTTCGCGCTGCTGGACCGGGCGCAGATCAGCTACGACCTGAAGACCCGCGTGCAGTCGATCGCGACGTCCGACTCCCCGCTCTCGGTCCGCGTCAGCCATCTGCAGGCCCTGGAGCTGGACGCCCCGCTCTCGGCCGCGGTCAACGAGCTGCTCCTGGCCCGCCCCTGACCCGGCGACGAGCATGTGGTTGTCGCCGCCATCCGCCCGGATGAGAGCGACAAGCACATGCTCGCGGCGGCTGCTCGACGGACCAGCGGTCAGACGAGGTGCTGCACCAGCGTGCCGACGCCGTCCTCCAGCGTGACCTCCGCCAGAGCCCCGTTGACCAGCGCGAGCTGGGGCGGGACGTGCCCGATGTCGAGGTCGTACAGCACCGGGAGGCCGAGCGGACCGAGGGCGTCCCGCACGGCGTCGAGCTGGGAGAACCCCGGCGACCCAGGCGCCGAGGTGCGGCCGACCAGCACCGCGTTCGCCCGGTCGAACCACCCGGCGAGGCGCAGGTGGTGGAGCATGCGGCCGGCGCTGAAGGCGTCGACCTCCGCGACCTCGACGTAGACCAGCAGCCCCTCGGGTGCGTGCCGGTCCGCGAACCCCGCGACGTCGCCGTACGGCGTGCCCGGCAGCATCGAGATCGTCTCCAGACAGCCGCCGATCAGCCGGCCCCGCAGCGTCCCGCCGTCGTCGCCGGCCAGTCGTCGCCAGCGCGCGGGACGCGTCAGCACCTGCAGCGTCGCGTCCGGCTCCGCCCGGAAGTCCGGCCACGACTCCTGGGCCAGGCCCGCGGCGCCCTGCACGACCGTGGCACCGGGGGCCGCCGACGCGAGGTCGAGCCAGTGCCGCAGCGGGTCGGGCACGACGAACGGGGTGTCCATCAGCGCCGGTCCGTGGAGGGTGGCCGTGCCGGTCACGAGCGTGATCGGCAGCAGCAGCGTGCTCGTGTCCGAGTAGCCGACGAACCACGTCGCGGCGGACCGGGCGATCGCGTCGAGGTCGAGCAACGGCAGCAGGTCGATCGCCAGCTCACCGCCCCACGGCGGCACGACGGCGCGGACGCGTGGGTCGGTGAGCATCGCCGTGAGCTCCGCGGCCCGCTCGGCGGCCGGCGCGCTCGTCGGGCCGGTGCCGTCCATGCACCGCCCGACCTCGACCTCGAACCCCCGCCGCCGAAGGTCCGCGACGCAGAACTCGAGGCGCGGGCGCAGGTCGTCGGGCACGCCCGCCGACGGGGACGTGACGCCGATGACGTCGCCGCGCTGCAGCGGCGCCGGGTAGCGCACGAGGGGTCAGTCCTCGGACCGGTGGTGCAGGATGCGGGCCACCTCGGCGATCGTGCCGGACATCGACGGGTACACGGTCGCGGTCTCGGCCAGCTGGTCGGTGGTCAGTCGGTGCGTCACCGCCAGGGTCAGCGGGTAGATCGACTCGCTGGCGCGGGGGCCGACGACGACCGCGCCGAGCACGGTGCCGGTGGCCGAGTGGGCGAAGATCTTGATGAACCCGTCGCGGACGCCCAGCATCTTGGCGCGGGGGTTGCGGGCCAGGGGCAGCATGCTGACCGAGTACTTCACGCTCTGCGCCTGCAGCTGGGCCTCCGACGACCCGACCGTCGCGATCTCGGGCGACGTGAAGATGTTCGCGGAGACGCCGCGGAGCGTCAGCGGCTTCACGGCGTCGCCGAGCGCGTGCGCCATCGCGAGCCGGCCCTGCATCGCGGCGACGGACGCCAGCGGGAGCACCCCGGTCACGTCACCGGCCGCGTAGACGCCACGGACGTTGGTGCGCGACACCTTGTCCACCTCGATGTGCCCGGACGCGGTCAGCCGGACGCCGGCCTCCTCGAGGCCGAGTCCCGCCGTGGTGGGGATGGAGCCGACGGCGAAGAGCACGTGCGACCCCTCGATGACGCGGCCGTCGGACAGGGTCACCTCGACGCCGTCGGCGGTGCGCTTGGCGCCCGCCGCCCGCGACTGGGACATCACCGTCATGCCGCGGGTCTTGAACACGTCCTCGAGCAGCTGGGCGGCGTCCGCGTCCTCGCCGGGCAGCACGCGCTCGCGGCTGGACACGAGCACCACGTCGGCTCCCAGCGACGTGTAGGCGCCGGCGAACTCGGCACCCGTGACGCCCGAGCCGACGACGATGAGCCGCTTGGGCAGCGCGTTGAGGTCGTACAGCTGGGTCCACGTGAGGATCCGCTCCCCGTCGGGCCGCGCCTCGGGCAGCGCACGCGGGGTCGCGCCGGTGGCGACGAGCACGACGTCGGCGTCGAGCGTGAGGTCCTCGACGCCCTGGGGGGTGGTCACGACGACGCGGGACGGCCCGTCGAGGTGGCCGTGCCCGAGGATGATCTTCACGCCCTCGCGCTCGAGGCGGGACCGGATGTCCGCGGACTGCGCGGCCGCGAGCGCCTTGACGCGCGTGTTGACGGCGGCGAGGTCGATGCGGTGCCGCAGGTCGTCGAGGGTGCCGCCGACCGCGCTGGACAGCGCCGTGCCGTCGAGCCGGATGCCCAGCTCGGGCGCGCGGTCCGCGATGGTCATCCACTCGGCGGTGGCAATGAGCGTCTTGGACGGGACCACGTCGGTCAGGACCGCAGCGCCACCCATGCCGGCGGCCTCGACCACGGTGACGTCGGCGCCGAGGCGACGGCCGACGAGGGCCGCCTCGTAGCCGCCGGGGCCGCCGCCGACGATGACGACGCGGGGGGCGGGCGATGTCGGCGCGGGGGTGCTCACGGACACCCATTCTGCCGGTCCGGGCGCGCACGGCCAGGCGGATCGTCCGCGTTAACCTCGGACCATGAGCGACGTCACACCCCTCCCCGACCTCGACGACCCCGCCACCGACCCGTTCGAGGTCGCCCGCGCCGCCGCCGCGTACATCGCGCAGGCGACCGGCGTCGAGCGCCACGACGTGCTCCTCGTGCTCGGTTCGGGCTGGGGCGGCGCGGCGGACCTGCTGGGCGAGACGGTCGCGGAGGTGCCCAGCCACGAGATCCCCGGCTTCTCGGCCCCGGCGGTCGCCGGCCACGGCGCGACCACCCGGTCCATCCGGATCGAGGGCACCGACCGGCACGCGCTCGTCCTGGGCTCGCGCACCCACCTGTACGAGGGCCGCGGCGTGCGGCGCGTCGTGCACGGTGTCCGGACGGCCGCCGCGGCGGGCGCGTCGACGGTCGTCCTCACGAACGGCTGCGGCGGCCTCAACCCCGCGTGGAAGCCCGGCACGCCGGTGCTCATCAGCGACCACCTCAACCTCACGGCCACGTCACCGCTCGAGGGAGCGACGTTCGTGGACCTCACGGACCTGTACTCGCCACGCCTGCGCGCGCTGGCCCGCGAGGTCGACCCGACGCTCGACGAGGGCGTCTACGTGCAGTTCCCCGGGCCGCACTACGAGACGCCGGCCGAGGTGCAGATGGCCGGGATCCTCGGCGGTCACCTGGTCGGCATGTCGACCACGCTCGAGGCGATCGCGGCGCGGCACGCGGGGCTCGAGATCCTCGGCATCTCGCTGATGACCAACCTCGGCGCGGGCATCAGCGCCGAGCCGCTGTCGCACGCGGAGGTGCTCGAGGCGGGCCGCGCCGCCGGTCCCCGCATCAGCGCCCTCCTGGCGCAGATCGTCCGCAGGCTCTAGGGGAGCGCGCACCGGTCGTCCTGAGTACGTTGGGCCCATGACCGGCGACGATGCGTGGGCAGGCCTCGAGGCGCGGGTGCAGACGTGGATCGACGACGATCCCGATCCTCAGACGGCCGACGAGCTCCGCAGGCTGCTCGACCTGGCGCGTGCGGAACCTCCGACGATCGCGCCCGGCCACGAGCCCGACCCCACGGAGCGCCAGGAGCTCGACGCCCGCACGGAGGCCCGCGCCGAGCTGGCGGACCGGTTCTCGGGCCTGCTGCAGTTCGGCACCGCGGGCCTGCGCGGGCGGCTCGGCGGCGGTCCGCACCGGATGAACCGCGCGGTCGTCATCCGTGCCGCCTCGGGGCTGGCCGACTACCTGCTCGGTGAGCTCGACGGCGTGCACCCAGCCCCGCGCGTGGTGATCGGGTACGACGCCCGGCACAAGTCGGTCGACTTCGCACGCGACTCGGCGGCGGTCCTGACGGCCGTGGGCATCGAGGTGCTGGTCCTGCCGTCCGCGCTCCCCACGCCGGTGCTGGCCTTCGCGGTCCGGCACCTGGGTGCCGACGCCGGGATCATGGTCACCGCGTCGCACAACCCGCCGCAGGACAACGGCTACAAGGTCTACCTGGGCGGACGGGTGGTCACGGACTCCGGCCAGGGCGCGCAGATCGTGCCCCCCGCGGACGCCGCGATCGCCGCCGAGATCGCGCACGTCCCCTCGGTCGCGTCGGTGCCGCGCGCGGCGAGCGGCTGGACGGTCCTCGGGCCGGAGGTGCTCGACGCGTACGTGCGCTCGGTCGTCGCGCTGGCGCCCACCGACGACGCGACCCGCGCGGCCGCCAAGCGCCTGCGCATCGTCCTGACCCCGCTGCACGGCGTCGGCGGCGAGGTGGCCCAGCGGGTGCTCGCCGAGGCCGGGTTCACCGACGTGCTCGTGGTGCCGGAGCAGGCGGAGCCGGACGGCGACTTCCCCAGCATCGCGTTCCCCAACCCGGAGGAGCCGGGGGCGATCGACCTGGCCATCGGCCTGGCCAGCGACGAGGGCGCCGACCTGGTGATCGCCCTCGACCCGGACGCGGACCGCTGCGGCGTGGGCGCCCAGGACCTGCGCCACCGGTCGTTCCGCGGCCCGGACACCGCCGAGGCCGAGGGCTGGCGCATCCTGCACGGCGACGAGACCGGGTCGCTGCTCGGCGCCACCCTGGCGGCCGGCGGCGGGAACCCGAACGGGTCGTACTTCGCCAGCTCGATCGTCTCGTCGCGCCTGCTCGGCAAGATCGCCGGCGCGGCGGGCTACGGGTACGCGCAGACGCTCACGGGGTTCAAGTGGATCTCGCGCGTGGACGGCCTGGTGTTCGGGTACGAGGAGGCGCTGGGCTACTGCGTCGACCCGGCGAACGTGCGCGACAAGGACGGCATCTCGGCGGCGCTGCTCGTCGCCGGGCTGGCCGCCCGGCTCAAGGCCGAGGGTCGCACGGTCGTCGACGCGCTCGACGATCTCGCCCGCGTGCACGGCCTGCACCTGACGGACCAGGTCTCGGCCCGGTTCGTCGACCTCGCGCAGATCGGGCAGACCGTGCACCGCGTCCGCAGCCGACCGCCGTCGACGCTCGGCGGGTCGCGCGTGATCGAGGTCGTCGACCTGGCGGCGGGCACCGACGACGACCGCGACGGCCTGCCCCCCACCGAGGGCCTGCGGCTGCTCACCGCCGACGGCACCCGGGTCATCGTGCGGCCCAGCGGCACCGAGCCCAAGGTCAAGTGCTACCTCGAGGTCGTCCTGCCCGTGGAGCCCTCGGCGGACCACAGGTCCGTCGGGCGCGCGCGCGAGAAGGCCCGGGAGCGCCTGGACTCGGTCGCGGCGGACGTGCGGACGGCCCTGGGGATCTAGCGCGTCCGGGTGCAGGTGACCTGCGGCACCAGCAGCCCGGCGTCCCCGGGAGCGGTGCCCTGGAACCCGAACGTCGCCTGGGTGCCGTCGCGCAGGCTGCCGTTGTAGCTCATGTTCTCGGCGGTCGCGAGCGAGCCGCTGGTGCCCAGGCGCGCGTTCCACACGGCGGTGATCTGCTCCCCCGCGGGCAGCGCCCACGTCACTGCCCAGCCCTCCACGCCGGTGCTCCCGGCGGTGACGACGACCTGGCCCTGGAACCAGTTCTGCCCGTCGGACGACCAGTGGTTGGTGACCGTGTAGACGGCGGTGCACGGGCTGGCCGGCATCGGCTCCGGCGGCACCACACCGCCCTCGGTGGGGCTCGGCACCGCGGTGGTCGGCGCCGGGGCCGGCTGCTGCACCCGCGGGGGCTTCGTCGGCGTCGGGGTCGGGCTCTCGGACGGCGTCGTCGGCTCGGGCGTGGGGCTCGGGCTCGGGGTCGCGGCCTCGCTCAGCGCGAGGTCGTCGGCCGTGAAGGGCGTGACCGGCGCGTTGACGTCCGGCGAGGCCGGGGCGCCGTCGCAGGTGCGGGCCGGGTCGAAGGTGCCGTAGGCGCCGGAGCTGCAGGTGAAGCCCACCACGGCATCGCCGGCAACGACCACGGTGCCGCCCAGCCGTGCCGTCGACCGGACGACCGCCACGTCGCGCACGACCGCGTCGCCCTCGACCACGGCCCCGGCCTCGACCCAGGCCCGGCCCTCGATCCGGGCGTCGCCGAGCACCTGCGCATCGCCGCGGACCACGGCGTCCGGGCCGACGAAGGCGGTCGGGTCCACCGTCGCGGCGTCGTCCACCCAGCCGCCCCCGTTGGCGTGCCGGTGGCCGCCCGGGGTGGCGGGCTCGGCCGCGTCGTCGGCGACGGTCGCACCGGAGACGCGGAACTCGTACGGGTATCGGGCGACGTCGCCGTACCCGTCGGACGAGGCGTGCGCGTGGTCGGCCGTCGGGGTGCCCACGACGACGAGGTACACCACCCGCTCGCCGGTGCGCAGGGTGAGCTGCACCTCCTGGTCGAGGCTCTCCGTCACGGGGCTGTAGCGAGGGGCCCCGTCGCGGACCGCGACGAACCCGAAGCTCAGCCCGGCGCCGGCGGCGTCGCCGTGACCTCGCAGACGCAGGTGGATGTCGCGCACGCCGGCGTCGGGCTCCAGCCGCACGATGGTGAAGCCGTAGTCGGACGGCGCGAACGCGTCGAGCACGCGGTAGTGGCCCGGATCGCCCTGGACCGCCTCGGCGGGCGTGGTCCGGTCCGCCAGCAGCACCGGGTCCATCTCCGCGACGGCCGCGGCGATCGCGCTGCGGTCGGCGAAGTCCCACGTGACCGTCCGCAGGGCGTACTCGGCCACGCGCCGGTTCAGGTCCGCCTGGCTGATCCCGGTCAGCCGCATGTAGGCCGCGAGCGGGTCCTCCCCGGCCCGGGCCTCACGCCAGAGCCGACCGAGGATCTGCTCGCCGTCCCGCTCCGTCAGGTACTGCAGCAGGAGCCAGCTGCTGTCGCCCAGCCGCGCGCTCGACCAGTGCAGCTGCGGGCTGCGCACCAGGTCCGCGGTGCTCCCGATGCCGCCGGGCGCGGCGACGGTGGCGAGGTAGGCGGCGCTGGCGGACCCGAACGTCGCCGAGTCGGCGGCGAAGCCGTGCCCAGGCGAGTCGAGGGCCGCGAAGCCCTGCACCACCTCGGCGAAGCCCCGGGCGAGCTCCCAGGACGGGTCGAACTCCGACCCGCCGACGGGGGCCGCGCCGGCGGTCGAGACGGTCGCGGACTCGTGCCCGCGGGCGGTCAGCGCCGAGACGTCCACGCGCAGCAGCCCGACACCGTCGGTCACGCTCCCGGTCGCGCCGCGCTCGTCCTGCGACAGCCCGCCCACCTGCGGGGTGACCGCGCCGCTCGTCGGCGATCCGGGGCCGTCCGACCACGTCCGGTCGACGACGACGACGACCTTGTGGCGCGCGATCGCCCCGTCCGCGGCCACCACGCCCAGGTCGTGCACGTCGAGGTCGTACAGGGCGTCGAGCTGGGCCACCGCGCGTTCCGCGTCGAACCGGAGCTCGGCCGGCGCCGTCGCCGGGTCGGCGCCCGCCCGGTCGCCCCACGCCAGCACGACGTCGCGCCCCTCGCGGACGTGCGCGCGCTTCCAGGACTCGCTCCAGGCGGCGGGCACGACGACGGTCTTGTCGTCGCGGACGTGCCGCACCACGGCGGTGAGCCCGAGCCCGGCGACGAGGACGGCCGCGAGCACGGCGGCGATCGTCGCGCCGCGTCCCCACCGACCCATGCCCTGCTGTCCCCTCGATCGCCCGTGCGGTGGCGCGCACGCCGGGCGAGAGCCTCGATCGGTGCGACCGGACCGCGTGCGGGAGACGAGCCGGGACCCGGTCGCCACCCTGCGCCACGGCCACCGGCGGCGGGACCCGCGCACGGCTGCCCCACTGTCGCCGACGCCCCCGGACGAGTCAATCGCGGGCACAACCACCGAACGGGTGATTCTGACCGCTCCCGCAGCCGCGTGCTCAGATGAGCAGAGATTGCTGCATATGTTGCGAGGTGTCGACAGGGTGCCTACTGTGGAGAGGTGATCGAGTCGGACGAGCTGCTGTCCATCCGCGCAGCCGAGCTGTACTACGAGGAAGACAAGACCCAGGACGAGATCGGGTCCATCCTCGAGCTCACGCGCTGGAAGGTCGGGCGGCTCCTCGCCCAGGCGAAGGCGGACGGCTTCATCCGGATCGAGATCGTGCACCCGCGCGCCCGGCGCCTGCCCATCGAGCGTCGGCTGCGCGAGACCTGCGGCCTGACCGACGCGGTCGTCGTCTCGACGGCGGGCGTCGACGGGCAGGACGAGCACGAGGTCCAGTCGCGGGTCGCCCAGGCCGCCGCCGACTACCTGGCCTCCCTGCGTCCGGTGCCGCGCACGCTCGGGCTCAGCTGGGGCCGGACGCTCCACGAGATCTCGGTGCACCTCGAGGACGGCTGGGCGTCGGGCGTCGACGTCGTGCAGATCAACGGCGGCGTGAGCCGCACCCGGCGGGCCGGCACCGCGGCGACCACCGCGGTCGCCATCGCCCAGAAGGGCCGGGGGCAGGCGGCGCTGCTGCCCAGCCCGGCGATCCTCGAGCGCCTCGAGACCAAGCAGGCCATCGAGTCCGACCGCGCCGTCGCGGCCGTCCTCGAGCTCGCCTCGACCGCGGACGCGTACCTCTTCAGCGCCGGCGCCGCCGACGAGACCTCGGTGCTCGTCGACAGCGGCTACCTCACGGCGGACGACGTCGCGGACCTCGTGCGTCGGGGCGCGGTCGGCGACGTCGTCGGCCGGTACATCGACAGCGCGGGCGCGATCGTCGACCCCCGCCTGGACGAGCGGACCGTCGGGCTCCCGCTCGAGCGCCTGCGCGCGGCGCCGCTCAGCATCGCCGTCATCGCCGGGGCGGCCAAGCACGCCGTGGCCGACGCCGTCGTGTCCAGCGGGCTCTGCACCGTGCTGGTCACCGACGAGGAGACCGCCACGAACCTCATCGAGAAGCACATGACCAGCGAAGGACAGCGAGGCTCAGCATGACAGGCACGCAGATCGCCCCCTCCGACCGCGCGCTCGCGCTGCTCGGCGGTGAGGCCAACGACGCCAACCTGCGGCGCTACCTGCACGGGATCCCCGGGGTGGACGCCGTCGGGCTCGAGCAGCGGGCCGCGGGCCTGGGCACGCGCTCGATCAAGACGACCTCGAAGGCGTGGGCGCTCGACCGGATCATCGCGCTCATCGACCTGACCACCCTCGAGGGGGCGGACACGCCCGGCAAGGTGCGCTCGCTGGTGGCCAAGGCCCTGACGCCCGACCCGACCGACCCCGGCTGCCCGCGGGTCGCCGCGGTCTGCGTGTACGGCGACATGGTCCCGCACGCGGTGGAGGCGCTGGGTGCCTCGCACGGCGACCCCGACAAGGGCGGGATCTCGGTCGCCGCGGTCGCCACCGCGTTCCCCAGCGGGCGCGCGTCGCGGTCCATCAAGCTGGAGGACACGGCCGACGCGGTCGCCGCGGGTGCCGACGAGATCGACATGGTGATCGACCGCGGCGCCTTCCTGGCGGGTCGGTACGGCCAGGTCTACGACGAGATCGTCGCCGTGAAGGAGGCCTGCCGCCGCGCCGACGGCACGTACGCGCACCTCAAGGTGATCCTCGAGACGGGCGAGCTGAACACGTACGACAACGTCCGCCGCGCCAGCTGGCTCGGCATCCTCGCCGGGGGCGACTTCATCAAGACGTCGACCGGCAAGGTCTCCCCCGCCGCCACGCTGCCCGTCACGCTGCTGATGCTCGAGGTGGTGCGCGACTGGCACCGGCTCAGCGGGCACAAGATCGGCGTCAAGCCGGCCGGTGGCATCCGGGCGTCGAAGGACGCGATCAAGTACCTGGTGACGGTCGCCGAGACGGTCGGCGAGGAGTGGCTGACACCGCACCTGTTCCGGTTCGGCGCGTCGAGCCTGCTCAACGACGTGCTGCTGCAGCGCCAGAAGATGACGACCGGGCACTACTCCGGTCCCGACTACGTGACGATCGACTGAGGGGCCCGCAGATGTCATTCCTCGAGTACGCGCCCGCGCCCGAGTCGCAGGCGATCCTGAACCTGCGCAGCGAGTACGGGCTGTTCATCGGCGGCGAGTTCCGCGAGGGGCACGGCGCGCCGTTCGCCTCGATCTCGCCGGCCACGGAGAAGCACATCGCGACCATCGCGACGGCCGACGAGGCCGACGTGGACGCCGCCGTCGCCGCCGCCCGCAAGGCCTACGACAAGGTCTGGTCGCGGATGTCCGGCGCCGACCGCGGCAAGTACCTGTTCCGGATCGCGCGCCTGCTGCAGGAGCGGGCCCGGGAGCTCGCCGTGGCCGAGAGCCTCGACAACGGCAAGCCGATCAAGGAGAGCCGCGACGTCGACATCCCGCTGGTCGCGGCCTGGTTCTTCTACTACGCCGGCTGGGCCGACAAGCTCGACCACGTCGGTCTCGGGGCCCGCCCGGCGCCGCTGGGGGTCGCCGCGCAGGTGATCCCGTGGAACTTCCCGCTGCTCATGCTCGCGTGGAAGATCGCCCCGGCGCTGGCCGCCGGCAACACGGTCGTCCTCAAGCCGGCCGAGACCACGTCGCTGACCGCGCTGCTGTTCGCCGAGATCGTGCAGCAGGCCGACCTTCCGCCCGGCGTCGTCAACATCATCACGGGTGCGGGCGACACGGGCGCGGCGCTGGTCGGCCACGGGGACGTCGACAAGGTGGCGTTCACCGGGTCCACGTCGGTCGGCCGGGCGATCGCGAAGTCGGTCGCCGGCACGAACAAGAAGCTGACCCTCGAGCTGGGCGGCAAGGCGGCGAACATCGTGTTCGACGACGCCCCCATCGACCAGGCCATCGAGGGCATCGTCAACGGCATCTTCTTCAACCAGGGGCACGTGTGCTGCGCGGGCAGCCGGCTGCTGGTGCAGGAGTCGATCCACGACGAGGTCGTCGACCGTCTGAAGAACCGCCTGTCGACGCTGCGGCTCGGCGACCCGCTGGACAAGAACACCGACATCGGCGCCATCAACAGCGCCGAGCAGCTGCAGCGGATCCGGGAGCTCAGCGACATCGGCGAGGCCGAGGGCGCCGACCGCTGGACCGCGGCCTGCACCATCCCGGACAACGGGTTCTGGTACGCGCCGACCATCTTCACCAACGTGTCGACCAGCCACCGGATCGCCCGCGAGGAGATCTTCGGCCCGGTGCTGAGCGTGCTCACGTTCCGCACGCCGGCGGAGGCGGTCGCCAAGGCCAACAACACGCCGTACGGCCTGTCCGCCGGCATCTGGACCGACAAGGGCAGCCGCATCCTCGCGGTCGCCGACAAGCTGCGCGCCGGCGTGATCTGGGCGAACACGTTCAACCGGTTCGACCCGTCCAGCCCGTTCGGCGGCTACAAGGAGTCCGGGTACGGCCGCGAGGGCGGTCGGCACGGCATCGCCGCGTACCTCAAGAGTGGAGCCGCCAAGTGAGCCGCCTCGCCGTGCCCAAGACGTACAAGCTCTACATCGGCGGGGCGTTCCCGCGCAGCGAGTCGGGCCGCACCTACGAGATCGTCGGCGCCAAGGGCGCATTCCTCGCCAACGCGGCGAAGGCCTCGCGCAAGGACGCCCGGGACGCGGTCGTCGCCGCCCGGGCCGCGGTCGGTGGCTGGTCGGGTGCCACGGCCTACAACCGCGGCCAGGTGCTCTACCGCGTCGCCGAGATCCTCGAGGGCCGCCGGGCGCAGTTCGTCGCGGAGATCGTCGACGCCGAGGGCGTGTCGACGTCCGTCGCGACCGCGCAGGTGGACGCGGCCATCGACCGCTGGGTCTGGTACGCGGGCTGGTGCGACAAGTACGCGCAGGTGGCCGGCAACGCCAACCCCGTCGCCGGGCCGTACTTCAACATCTCGGTGCCGGAGCCCACGGGCGTCGTCGCGATCGTCGCCCCGCAGGACTCGTCGCTGCTCGGCCTGGTGTCCGCGGTGGCCCCCGCCCTCGTCGGCGGCAACACGGTCGTCGTCGTGGCCAGCGAGCGGCTCCCCCTGTCGGCGATCAGCCTGTCCGAGGTGCTCGCGACGAGCGACGTGCCCAAGGGCGTCGTCAACGTGCTCACGGGGTCACCGGCCGAGATCGCGCCCTGGCTCGCCAGCCACGCCGACGTCAACGCGCTCGACCTGGTCGGCGCGGGCGACCTCGACTGGGTCGACCTGCAGATCGCGGCCGCCGACACCCTCAAGCGGGTCCTCCCGCCCGAGAACGGCCCGGACGCCGCGGCGCCGTCCCTGGACCGGATCACGGCGTTCTCGGAGACCAAGACGGTCTGGCACACCAAGGGCCTGATCTAGGACGGCAGCACGAAGGCCCGCACCCGGCAGCGGGTGCGGGCCTTCGTCGTGCTCAGGCGCGGTGCCGGCTGCCGCGCGCGCTGGCGTAGGCGGGCAGCAGCACCTGCTCGATGAGCGCCAGGCGCTCGTCGTGGTGCAGGAACGTGTGCTGGGCGGCGGTGACGGCGACGTCGCGCAGGTCGGCCAACGTCCAGCCGGCCTCCTCGACCAGCAGCGTGAGCTCCCGGGTCATCGAGGTGCCGGACTGCAGCCGGTTGTCGGTGTTGACGGTCACGGCGAACCCGAGGTCCCGCAGGCGCGAGATGGGGTGGGCGGCCACGGACTCGGCGGCACCCGTCTGCACGTTCGAGGACGGGCACAGCTCGAGCGGGATGCGCCGGTCGCGGACCCAGTGGGACAGGGTGCCCAGCTTGTCGCCGAGCTCGTCCGTGCTGATGTCCTCGACCAGGCGGACGCCGTGGCCGATCCGCAGCGCGCGTCCGACGTGGATCGCGTCGGCGATCGACTCCGGCCCGACCGCCTCGCCCGCATGGACCGTCGCCGGGAAGTCCGCCTCGGACAGGGTGGCGAACGCGCTGGCCAGCCGCGCGGCCGGGAAGCCGATCTCAGCGCCGGCGATGTCGAAGCCGACCACGCCGTTGTCCCGGTTCTCCAGCGCCAGCGCCGCGATCTCGTCGCCCCGGTCCGCGTGTCGCATCGCCGTGACGAGGGTGCCGATCCGGATCGAGCGGCCCTGCGACGCGGCCTCGGCGATCCCCTCCGCGAACCCGGCCTGCACCGCGTCGACCACCTGCTGGAGCGAGAGCCCCTTGCTCAGGTGCTGCTCGGGCGCGTACCGCTGCTCGGCGTAGACGACGCCGTCGGCGGCCAGGTCGAGCACGGACTCCCGGGCGACCCGGCGCAGCCCCTCCTCGGTCTGCATGACCGCGACCGTGTGGTCGAACGTCTCGAGGTACCGCACCAGGGTCCCCGAGCTCGCGGCCTCGACGAACCAGCGGCCCAGCTCGTCGGCGTCGGTCGTCGGCAGCTCGTAGCCGATCTCGCCGGCCAGCTCGATGATCGTCGCCGGGCGGAGCCCACCGTCGAGGTGGTCGTGGAGGACGACCTTGGGAAGTCCGGGGATCAGCGCGACCAGGGATGCGACGGCATCGGTGGCCTCGGGCGTGTCGGAGGGCGACGTCATGGCCCCACCGTAGCGGGACGGACGTTCACCAGCAGTCGGTCAGCCGTCCGCCCCGTCATCGTCGGGCACCTCGGTGTCCTGCTCGACCACGTCGGCCTCGTCGGCGAGCCCCTCGCGGTCGGGCCGGGCGAAGGCGGGCTCGTACTCCTCGGGGTCGGTGACGTCCGGCGTGTCGTCGTCGCCGAGGTTGCGAGGGACGTCGGGGTCCGCCGGGGCCAGTCCGGCGTCCCGCCACGAGTCGCTGCCGGGAACGGTGCTCATCACCCCATCGTGCCCCCGCCGACGCGGAGCCGCGAGGGGTCAGGCGTCGATGCGGTCGATCACCAGGGGCCGCACCGGCACGGCGGTCCCGGCGGGTGCGACGACGACCGCGCCGTCGAGCGCCTCGATCGCGCGGCCGAACCGCTCGGGCGTGTCGGTGTGCAGCGTCATGAGCGGCTGACCGGCCCGTACGACGTCCCCGGGCTTGGCGTGCAGCTCGACGCCGGCCCCGGCCTGCACCGGGTCCTCCTTGCGCGCGCGGCCGGCCCCGAGGCGCCAGGCCGCGATGCCGACGGCGTAGGCGTCCAGCTCGGCGAGCACGCCGTCCGCCTCCGCGAGCACCTGCGACGTCTCCCGGGCCACCGGCAGGGTGGCGTCCGGGTCGCCCCCCTGGGCCGCGATCATGCGCTTCCACGCGTCCATCGCCCGGCCGTCGCGCAGCGCCGCCTCGACGTCGTCGACGGGCCGTCCGGCCGCCGCGAGCATCTCGCGCGCCAGGGCCACGGTGAGCTCGACGACGTCCGCCGGTCCCCCGCCGGCGAGCACCTCGACCGACTCGCGGACCTCGAGCGCGTTGCCCGCCGTCAGCCCGAGCGGCGTCGACATGTCGGTGAGCAGCGCGACCGTCCGCACGCCCGCGTCGGTGCCCAGCGCGACCATGGTCCGGGCCAGCTCGCGGGCGCGGTCGACGTCCTTCATGAACGCCCCGGAGCCCACCTTGACGTCGAGCACCAGCGCGCCCGTGCCCTCGGCGATCTTCTTGCTCATGATCGAGCTGGCGATCAGCGGGATGGCCTCGACCGTGCCCGTCACGTCGCGCAGCGCGTAGAGCTTGCGGTCGGCGGGCGCGAGGCCCGAGCCGGCCTGGCAGATGACCGCGCCGACGTCGTCGAGCTGCGCCATCATCTCGTCGTTGCTCAGGGCCGCCCGCCAGCCGGGGATCGACTCGAGCTTGTCCAGCGTGCCGCCCGTGTGACCGAGCCCGCGGCCCGACAGCTGCGGCACCGCGACGCCGAAGACGGCGACCAGCGGGGCCAGGGGCAGCGTGATCTTGTCCCCGACGCCGCCGGTGGAGTGCTTGTCCGCGGTCGGCCGGGACAGCCCCGAGAAGTCCATCCGCTCGCCGCTGGCGATCATCGCGGCCGTCCACCGGGCGATCTCCGCGCGGTCCATGCCGTTGAGCAGGATGGCCATGTTGAGCGCCGACATCTGCTCCTCGGCCACGACCCCGCGCGTGTACGCGTCGATGACCCAGTCGATCTGCGCGTCGGACAGGCGGCGCCCGTCGCGCTTGGTGACGATGACGTCCACGGCGTCGAACGACTCGGTCATGCGCGTTCCTCCAGGTCAGCGGGCCCGAAGGCGTCGGGGAGGACCTCGGTCATCGGCTTGACGCCGTGCGTGGTCTCCACCTGCAGGCGCGCTCCCCCGTGCTCCCACAGCAGCTGGCGGCAGCGGCCGCAGGGCATGAGCACGTTGGCGTGCTTGTCCACGCACGTGAACGCCACCAGGCGCCCGCCGCCCGAGACGGTCAGCGCCGAGACCAGCGAGCACTCGGCGCACAGGGTCACGCCGTACGACGCGTTCTCGACGTTGCAGCCGACGACCACCCGCCCGTCGTCGACCAGCGCGGCGGCGCCGACCGGGAAGTTCGAGTACGGCGCGTACGCCTTGTGCATGACGTCCGTCGCGGCCGCCCGGAGGGCGTCCCAGTCGATGTCCACTTCAGCTCACTTCGTGTAGGGGATGCCCTCGGCGGCCGGCGGGCGCACCCGTCCGACGAGACCCGCGACGGCGAAGATCGTCACGATGTAGGGCGTCATCAGCATGATCTGGCTGGGGATCGGCGTCTGGATGATGCTCAGCTGCAGCTGCAGGTTGTTGGCGAAGCCGAACAGCAGCGCGGCGGCGAGGGCGCCCTTCGGGCTCCAGCGGCCCAGGATCATCGCGGCGAGCGCGATGTACCCCTTGCCGTTGGTCATCTCCTTGCCGAACGCCAGCCCGGCCGCGACCGTGAAGAACGCGCCGCCGAGACCGGCCACCGCGCCGCCCAGGACCGTGGAGCGCAGCCGGGTCCGGTTGACCTTGATGCCGACCGTGTCCGCCGCCTTCGGGTGCTCGCCGACGGACCGCAGGCGCAGGCCCCAGCGGGACCGGAACACCATGATCTGCAGCAGGATCACGACGACGTACATGATGTAGACGAGCACCGTCTGCCGGAACAGCACGGGGCCGATGATCGGGATCTGCGAGAGCACCGGGATGCTGATGACGGGCAGGCCGGGCGGGTTGTTCCAGGTGTCCGGGTTCTGCTTGAGCACCGTGGAGAACAGGTAGCTGGTCACGCCGATCACCAGCACGTTGAGCACGACGCCGACGATGATCTGGTTGACCACGTACTTGATGGCGAAGAGCACCAGCAGCAGGCCGACGAGCGCGCCCGCGAACGGGGCGGCGATCAGGCCCGCGTACGCGCTGCCCGTGAGGGTCGCGACGACGGCGGCCAGGAACGCGCCGCCGAGCAGCTGACCCTCGATGGCGATGTTGATGATGCCCGAGCGCTCGCACAGCAGACCGGCCAGGGCGCCGAACACCAGCGGGATGGCCAGGAACAGCGAGCCCTGCAGCAGCCCGGTCAGGGGCAGGCCGCTGGTCTTGCCGGCCACCGCCCACACCAGGAACGCGAACACCATGAGCACGCCGTACGTGATCGGCAGCCACGCGCCGACCTTGCGCCGCTGCCGCGTCGCGTTGAACGACAGGCCCGCCAGCACCAGGGCGCCGAGGCACAGGACGATCGCCGTGAGCTTCGAGGGCACCGCGAACGGGTCGAAGTGGACGAAGTCCTTGGACGTCGAGATGGAGAACGTGCTGACGTCACCGCTCTCGCCCATCAGGCCGAACACGACGAGGCCGAGCAGGGCGACGGCGCCGTAGGCGATGGGGGCGTGCCAGCGGATGGGCGGCAGCACGAGCTCGCCGGCGGGGCGGGCCGCGGCCGGGGCGTCGATCGTGGGGGCGCTCACGCGCTGACCTCCTTCGCGGCGACGGGGACCACAGGTTTCGGTGCGCGTGGCGTGTCCGGCGAGGGCAGCCGGAACACCGCCCGGACCAGCGGCGGGGCCGCGATGAACAGCACGATGAGGGACTGCACGACGAGCACGATGTCGATGGGCGTCCCGGTGCGCGCCTGCATGACGACGCCGCCGGCGCGCAGCGCGCCGAACAGGATGCCCGCGAAGACCGTGCCCAACGGCTTGGACCGGCCGAGCAGGGCGACCGTGATGGCGTCGAACCCGTAGCTGGCCGCGACGCCGGCCGTGAGCACCCGCTCCGTGCCCAGCACCTGCGCCGACCCGGCCAGACCGGCGAAGGCACCGGCCGTGAGCATGACCCAGATGTAGGTGGAGTTCACCGAGATGCCGGCCGTGCGCGCCGCGTGCGGGTTGGACCCGACCGCGCGCCAGCGGAAACCGACGGTCGAGCGCTCCATGAGCCACCACGTGAACACCGCGGCGGCGATGGCCACCAGGAAGCCGGCGTGCAGCCGGTAGCCGCTGCCCAGCAGGAGCGGGTAGGCGGCGCTGTCGGGGATGGGGGGGCTCACCGGGTTGTTGCTGCCCGGCCGCTGGAACGCGTCGAGGCTCAGCAGGTACGCCACCAGGTAGACGGCGATGTTGTTGAGCATGATCGTGACGATGACCTCGTGCGCACCCGTGCGCGCCTTGAGCACACCCGCGATGCCGGCCCACAGCGCACCACCGATCGCGGCGCCGATCACGCAGAGCAGCAGGTGCAGCCCGGGGGGCAGGTCGAACGCGAACCCGATGTACCCGGCGAAGATGCCACCGAGGATGATCTGGCCCTGGGCACCGATGTTGAACAGGCCGGCGCGGAAGCCGATCCCCAGGCCGAGGCCGGCGAGGATCAGCGGCGTCGCGACGGTCAGGGTCTCGGTCAGCGGCCGGATGGCTCGCGCGAAGGTCGCGGCCCGCGGGTCGTAGATCGCGCCGGCGAACAGGGCCGCGTAGGCCTCGGACACCGCGGTCCACGCGGCCGAGAGGACGTCACCGGGCTTGGCGAAGAAGTACGTCGCCGCGGCCTGGACCTGCGGGTCGGCGGCCGCGATGAGGACCCCACCGAGGATCAGGGCGAGGACGACGGCGAGCACCGAGACGAGCCAGCTGCTCGACAGCATCTCGTGCAGGATCCGGCGGCCGCCGTCGGACTCGTCGGTCTCGACCACCCCGGTCTGGGCCGGGGGCGGCACGGCGGCGTCGGGCAGCGGGTCCGGCGTGGGGCTGCTCACAGCTCCTCCTGGGGGAACGTCGGGTCGGAGGTCGGCGCGCCGGGCGCGTCGGCCTCGAGGTCCAGCTCGCCGAGCGTCGTGTGGTGCTCGGCGGCCTGCCGCACGGCGTCCTCGAGCGGCACGCCGGCCATCATCAGGCCGAGGACGTCGCGGTCGGTCCCCCCGGGAACGTTGCCGACGATGCGGCCGCGGTACATCACGAGGATGCGGTCGGCCAGCGCCAGCACCTCGTCCAGCTCGGTCGACACGATGATCACGGGGGTGCCGCTGTCGCGCTCCTCCACGATCCGGGAGTGCACGAACTCGATCGAGCCGACGTCCAGGCCGCGGGTGGGCTGCGACGCGATGAGCAGGCGCAGCGGCCGCGACATCTCCCGCGCCAGCACGACCTTCTGCTGGTTGCCACCGGACAGCGTGCTCGCGTGGGCGTCGATCGAGCCGGTGCGCACGTCGAACTCCGCGATCCGGCGCTCGGCGTTCGCGCGGATCGCCGCGGGCTTCAGCGCGACGCCACGGGCGAACGGCTCGTACCGGTGCAGGTCGAGAATGAGGTTCTCGGCGATCGAGAAGTCGGCGATGACGCCGTCGGTCGACCGGTCCTCGGGCACGAAGCCCAGCCCGGCGTTCAGCACGTCTCGCACCGAGCGCCCCACCAGCTCGACGCCGTCCAGCTGCACCGACCCGGCGACGGGGGTCTGCAGCCCGAGCATGACCTCGGTGAGCTCGGTCTGGCCGTTGCCCTGGACCCCGGCGACGGCGACGATCTCGCCGCGCGCCACGTCGAACGACACGTCGTCGATCTGGCGCACGCCGGCCTCGTCGATGACGGTGAGGTTGCGCACCTGCACGGTGACGTCGCCCGGCACGGCCTCGCTGCGCGCGACACCCAGCTCGACCGAGCGCCCGACCATGAGGGACGCCAGCTCGGTCTCGGAGCTGGTGGGCTCGGCGGTGCCGACGACCTTGCCGCGGCGGATGACGGTGATGCGGTCCGCGACGGCGCGGACCTCGCGCAGCTTGTGGGTGATGAAGACGATCGAGGTGCCCGACTCCTTGAGCTGGCGCATGATCGCGATCAGCTCGTCCGTCTCCTGCGGCGTGAGCACGGCGGTGGGCTCGTCGAGGATGAGGACCTTGGCGTGGCGGGACAGCGCCTTGATGATCTCGACGCGCTGCTGGACGCCGACCGGCAGGTCCTCGATGTAGGCGTCGGGGTCGACGTGGAACCCGAACTGGTCGGAGATCTCCTTGACCCGGCGTCGCGCCTCGGGCAGGTCGATCAGGCCGCCTCCGCGCACGGGCTCGTGGCCCAGCACGACGTTCTCGGCGACGGTGAAGACGGGGACCAGCATGAAGTGCTGGTGGACCATCCCGATCCCGGCGCCCATGGCGTCGCCCGGGCCGGCGAAGGTGACGGGGACGTCGTCGACGAGGATCTGGCCGTCGTCGGGGTCGTACAACCCGTACAGCACGTTCATCAGCGTGCTCTTGCCCGCGCCGTTCTCGCCGAGCAGCGCGTGGATCTCACCGGGCTCCACGACGAGGTCGATGTGATCGTTGGCGACCAACGACCCGAAGGTCTTGGTGATGCCCTGCAGCTCCAGCTTCACCGATGGGCTCCTTCGACTCGCGCGTTCTCAGACACTATCCATCTGCCCGGCACGACGGCGTGCCGGACAGGCCGACGGCCCGGGCACGTGGCCCGGGCCGTCGTCCTGCTGTCGTGCGTCAGATCACTTCGGGGAGGCGTCGGACTCCACGACGATGTCGCCCGAGATGATGCCGGCCTTGAGCTCCTCGACCTTCGCCTTGACGTCGTCCGAGACCTTCGAGTCGAAGTCGTGGAACGGCGCCAGGCCGAGGCCCTCGTTCTCCAGCGTGCCGACGTACGGGTCGGAGCTGAACTTGCCGTCCACGGCCTCGCTGATCGTGTCGAAGACGGCCGGGCCGATCTCCTTCATGACCGAGGTGAGGACGATGGGGCCGTACTCCGTGGTGACGAACCAGTCGGCGTCGACGCCGACGATCGCGACGTTGCCGGCCGCCTGCGCGACGGAGGCGGTGCCCAGACCGACGGGGCCGGCGACGGGCATGATGATGTCCGCGCCCTGGTCGATGAAGGACTGGCCGATGTTCTTGCCGTCGTCCTGGCTGTCGAAGTTGCCGGCGAAGACGCCGGTCTGCGCGGCCTTGTCCCAGCCGAGGAGCTGCACGGACTTGCCGTTGTCCTCGTTGTACTTGGCGATGCCGTCCGCGAAGCCGTCCATGAAGATCGTGACGGACGGGATCTGGATGCCACCGAACGTCGCGACCTTGCCGGTCGTCGACTGCGCCGCGGCGACGTAGCCCGCGAGGTAGGCCGACTGCGCCGTGTCGAAGAGGATCGGCTTGGCGTTGTCGATGGTGACGGGGTTGAAGTCCGCGTCGGAGAACGAGCTGTCGACGAGGGCGAACTTGATGTCCGGGTTCGCCTCGGCGGCCGTCTGGATCGGGTCCTCGAGCAGGAAGCCGACACCGATGATCAGGTTGCAGTTCTCGGCGACGAGGCTGTCGATGTTCGGCGTGTAGTCCGTGTCGGCGCTCGACTCGACGTGCGCCTCGGTGATCCCGAGCTCGTCCTTGGCCTTCATGAGGCCCTCGAACCCGGCCTGGTTGAACGACTTGTCGTCGAACCCACCGGCGTCGGAGACCATGCAGGCCTTGAAGTCGACCGACGCGGCGGTCGTGCCGTCTGCGCCGGGGGTGGCGTTGTCCTCGGGGGCACTGCCACACGCCGCAAGCGCGAGGGCGACCGCCCCGCCGAGCGCGGCCACTCGAATGATCTTCTTCACGCGACTCTCCTGAATCTCGTCAGCAGCCGGTCCGGCTGGGCCGACCGTGCGGATGGCACGACGGTGTACCACCACAAGGTCTGGGGCTGCCCGGCATTGATTCCTCGGACCCTAACGAGCGCAACGTGTCGGGCAGGTTACCGCTGGGTATCTGTGCAGGTTCCGTTACCGACTTGGAATGTCCGCCCAGGTGACGGACGTGCCGTCTCAGCCAGCGAGAAGGGCGGCGCGGGCCAGGAACAGCGCGCCGACCTCCACGGCGCGCTCGTCCACCCGCAGGTCCCCCTGGTGGATGTCGAAGGTGTGGCCGCCCGGCGTGCGCGTGCCCAGCCGCGCCATCGCGCCCGGCACCTTGGTGAGGTACCAGGCGAAGTCCTCGCCGCCGAGCGACTGCTCGGTCAGCAGCACCGACCCGGCGCCGAGCACGTCGCGCGCGGCCGCCTCGAGGACGCCCGTCGACTGCTCAGCGTTCTCGACCGGCGGGACGCCGCGGTGGTGCCGGACGTCGACCGTGACGCCCAGCGGGGCGACGACCTGCTCGACCGCGGAGTGGAACACCTCCGACGCCTTCTCCCAGGCGCGCACGTCCAGGCACCGCAGGGTGCCCTTGACCACGCCCGACGCCGGGATCGCGTTGTGCGCCGACCCGGCCTGCACGGCGCCCCAGGTGAGGTTGACGCCCGAGCGCGGGTCGAGCCGGCGGCCCAGGATCGCGGGCACCTGCGTGATGACCTGCCCGAGCGCGAAGACGACGTCACCGGTCAGGTGCGGCCGTGACGTGTGACCGCCCGGCCCTGAGATGGTCACGGTGACCTCGTCGCTGGCGGACGTGATGGGTCCGATGCGGGTGCCCACGTGGCCGACGTCGACCTTGGGGTCGCAGTGGAACGCGAGGATCTGCCCGACGCCGTCGAGCCCGCCCGCGGCCACCACGTCGAGGGCGCCGCCCGGCTGCACCTCCTCGGCCGGCTGGAAGATCAGCCGGACGCCGGTGGTCATCTCGTCGGCCACCTCGGCCAGGATGAGGCCCGCGCCGAGCACGGCGGTGGTGTGCACGTCGTGGCCGCAGGCGTGCGTGACGCCCCGGACCGTCGACGCCCACGGCACGCCGCTGGTGTCCTGCACGGGCAGCGCGTCGAGGTCCGCCCGCAGCGCGACCCGCTTGCGCCCGGTGGCCATGGGGCTCGGGCCGATGTCGCAGACGAGCCCGCTGCCCGGGAGCAGCTGGGGCTCGAGGCCGGCCGCGCGCAGCCGCTCGGCGACGAGCTTGGTGGTCCGGACCTCGGTGCGGCCCAGCTCGGGGTGGGCGTGGATGTCCCGGCGGACGGCCACGAGCTCGTCCCGCAGCCCCGCGGCGAGCGCGGCGAGACGCGCCGACACCGGCTCCACCGGGTCGGGCCGGAGGCTGGTCAGCGGGGCGACGACGGGCAGGAGGGGGGCGGACGACACGCCTTCGACCCTATCCGCGACCGCGGCGCCGAGCGGCCGGTGTCCGCGTCAGAGCAGGTCGTCGCGCCCGAGCGCGCGCCAGCCGTCGACCGCCGACTTCACGGCCTGGGCGTGGGCGCGCGTGGTCACCAGCACGGCGTCGGGGGTGTCGACGACGACCGCACCGGGCAGGCCGAGCACCGTGACGGTCCGCTCCGTGCCGGGCACGACGAACGCGCCGTCCGCGTCGATGCGCAGGACGGCCGACTCGTCGCCGAGCGTGTCGACCGGCAGCAGCTGCGCCAGCGAGTCGAAGTCGCCGATGTCGTCCCACGTGAAGTCCCCGGGCACGACGGCCACCCCGCCGGCGGCCGCGACCGGCTCGGCGATCGCATGGTCGATGGCGATCTTGGTGAGGCCGGGCCACACGCGCTCGAGCACCTCGCCGCGCTCGTGGCTGTCCCAGGCGGCGGCGATCTCGAGCAGCCCCGCGGTCAGCGCCGGCAGCTGCGTCGCCAGGTGGTCCAGCAGCACGCGCGCCCGCACGATGAACATGCCCGCGTTCCAGCGGTACTCCCCCGTCGCCAGGTACTCCGTCGCCGTCTGCTCGTCCGGCTTCTCCGTGAACCCGGCGGCGTGCGCGACGGTCGGCGCACCGTCGAGGCCGAGCAGCGCGCCCGACCGCACGTACCCGAACGCGGTCGAGGGGCCCGTCGCGGCGATCCCGAGGGTCACCACGTAGCCGGCGCGGGCGGCGACGACGCCCTCGCGCACCGCCTGCTCGAACGCCTCCGTCCCGTCGATGACGTGGTCCGCGGCGAACGACCCCAGCACCACGTCCTCGCCGTGCCGGGCCAGCAGGACGGCCGCCGCCAGCCCGATCGCGGCCATCGAGTCGCGCGGGGAGGGCTCGGCCAGCACGTCGTCGGCCCCCAGCTCCGGCAGCTGTCCCGCCACGGTCACCGCGTGCCGGGCCCCGGTGACGACGAGCACGCCGCCCTGGCCCGTCAGCGGGAGCAGCCGGTCCACGGTCGCCTGCAGCAGCGTCCGGCCCGATCCCGTCAGGTCGAGCAGGAACTTCGGGTGGCCGGCGCGGGACAGGGGCCACAGGCGCGTACCCGCGCCGCCGGCGGGGACGACGGCGTGGAATCCGGGAATCGTGGTCGACATGGGGGTCAGGGTAGCGACCGGGTACACCCCCGCAGTGCTGTGCAATACCTCACAGCGGGGGCCTTACGGCCCTTGCCGACGGGTTGCGTCCTGATCGGTTCACTACAGTTGACGCGACAAGGACGCCGTCGTCCGAACCTCTTTCTTCGCCAGGAGGCCCACAGTGCCTGCAGCGCCCCCAGCGCCGGCCGCCCGTAAGGCACCCGCCGGCACGCTCTACCGAGGGCGGGAAGGCATGTGGTCGTGGGTCGCGCACCGCGTGACCGGCATCGCGATCTTCTTCTTCCTGCTCGTGCACGTGCTCGACACGTCGCTCGTGCGCATCTCGCCCGAGGCGTACAACGACGTCATCGGCACGTACAAGAACCCGATCATGGGACTCGGTGAGGCCGGGCTCGTCGCCGCCATCGTGTTCCACGCGTTCAACGGCATCCGGATCATCCTCGTCGACTTCTGGGCCAAGGGCCCCAAGTACCAGCGCGTGATGCTGTGGGTGGTGCTCGGCCTCTTCGTCGTGACCATGGCCGGCTTCCTGCCGCGTCACCTGATGCACGTCTTCGGGGGCGAGTGATGAGCACCATCGCCGACCCGAAGGCCCCCCGTGCACCCCGTGCGAGGCCGTCCCGCCTGACCACCCGCGGCAACACCGAGCTGTACGGCTGGGTCTTCATGCGCGCGTCCGGCGTCGTGCTTCTGGTGCTGATCTTCGGGCACCTGTTCGTCAACCTGGTCGCCGGCGAAGGCGTCAAGGCGATCGACTTCGGCTTCGTCGCGGGCAAGTGGGCGTCGCCGTTCTGGCAGGTCTGGGACCTGCTCATGCTCTGGCTCGCGATGATCCACGGCACCAACGGCGTGCGGACGATCATCAACGACTACGCCGAGCGCGACGGCCTGCGGCTCGTCCTCAAGGGCCTGCTCTACCTCGCGTTCCTCGTCGTCGTCGTGCTGGGCACGCTCGTGATCTTCACGTTCGACCCGTGCCCGTCGGGCTCGCCCGCGGACCTGCTCCCGTCGTTCTGCACGGCGTCCTGACGCTCTCTCCCCAGAAACAGGAAGGCATCGACCCCGATGCAGACCCACCAGTACGACGTCGTGATCGTCGGCGCGGGCGGCGCCGGCATGCGCGCGGCCCTCGAGTCCTCGACCCGCGTGCGCACGGCCGTCATCTCCAAGCTCTACCCGACGCGCTCCCACACGGGTGCGGCGCAGGGCGGCATGTGCGCCGCGCTGGCCAACGTCGAGGAGGACAACTGGGAGTGGCACACGTTCGACACCGTCAAGGGTGGTGACTACCTGGTCGACCAGGACGCCGCCGAGGTCATGGCCAAGGAGGCCATCGACGCGGTGCTCGACCTGGAGAAGATGGGCCTGCCGTTCAACCGCACGCCCGAGGGCAAGATCGACCAGCGCCGGTTCGGCGGGCACACGCGCAACCACGGCGAGGCCGCCGTGCGCCGGTCCTGCTACGCGGCCGACCGCACCGGCCACATGATCCTGCAGACGCTGTACCAGCAGTGCGTGAAGAACGAGGTCGAGTTCTACAACGAGTTCTACGTCCTCGACCTGCTGGTGGACCACGACCTCGCGGCCGGCCACGTGCCGGACGGCGAGGAGGTCAACGTCTCGGGCGTCGTCGCGTACGAGCTGGCCACCGGCGAGATCCACGTGTTCCAGGCCAAGTCGGTCGTGCTGGCCACGGGCGGCGCCGGGAAGATCTACAAGACGACGTCGAACGCCCACACGCTCACGGGCGACGGCATGGCGCTCGCGTACCGCCGCGGCATCCCGCTGGAGGACATGGAGTTCTTCCAGTTCCACCCGACCGGCCTGGCCGGGCTCGGCATCCTCCTGTCCGAGGCCGCGCGCGGTGAGGGCGCCATCCTGCGCAACTCCGAGGGCGAGCGTTTCATGGAGCGCTACGCCCCCACCATCAAGGACCTCGCGCCGCGCGACATCGTCGCCCGCTCGATGGCCAACGAGGTGCGCGAGGGCCGCGGCGCCGGCCCCAACAAGGACTACGTCCTGCTCGACCTCACGCACCTCGAGCCCGCGCACATCGACGCCAAGCTGCCGGACATCACCGAGTTCGCGCGCACGTACCTCGGCATCGAGCCGTACACCGAGCCCGTGCCCGTGTACCCGACGGCCCACTACGCGATGGGTGGCATCCCCACCAACATCGAGGCCGAGGTGCTGCGCAACCAGACCGACGTCATCCGCGGCCTGTACGCCGCCGGCGAGGTCGCCTGCGTGAGCGTGCACGGCTCCAACCGCCTGGGCACCAACTCGCTGCTCGACATCAACGTGTTCGGCAAGCGGGCCGGCATCTCCGCCGCTGCGTACGCGCTGACCGCGTCGTTCGTGGAGCTCCCCGAGGACCCGGCGGCCACCGTCGTCGCCGGTCTCGAGGAGATCCGCACGCGGCCCGACGGCGAGCGCGTGGCGGACATCCGCAAGGCCCTGCAGGAGTCGATGGACCTCAACGCGCAGGTGTTCCGCACCGCCGAGTCCCTCACGCAGGCGCTCGACGACATCAAGGCCCTGCAGAAGCGGTTCCGCCGGGTGTCGGTGCAGGACAAGAGCAGGATGTTCAACACCGACCTGCTCGAGGCCGTCGAGCTGGGCTTCCTGCTCGACATCGCGGAGACCGTCGTCGTCGGCGCCCTCAACCGCGACGAGTCGCGCGGCGGTCACTTCCGCGAGGACTTCCCGGACCGCGACGACAAGAACTACATGCGTCACACGATGGCCTACCGGCGTCCGCTGCCCGTCAAGGGCCACCGCCTGTGGGGCTCGGAGGGCGACGGCGACCACAAGGGCTCGTTCGCGCATACGACGCTGTTCGAGGACTACCAGCTCGTGCTGGGCTCCAAGCCCGTCACGATGACCCGCTACCAGCCGATGGAGCGTAAGTACTGATGACCGCGACCCTTGATGCTCCTGCGGCCGAGGTCGGAGCCATTCCCTCCTTCGACGTGACCCTCAAGGTCCGGCGCTACCTGCCGGGCGACGACGGCACGACGAGCGAGCCGTACTGGGACGAGTTCACGGTCCGCGCGCACGGCACCGACCGCGTCCTCGACGCCCTGCACAAGGTGAAGTGGGAGGAGGACGGCTCGCTGACGTTCCGCCGCTCCTGCGCCCACGGCGTGTGCGGCTCGGACGCCATGCGCATCAACGGCCGCAACCGCCTCGCGTGCAAGACGCTGCTCAAGGACCTCGACCTCAAGAAGCCGATCACGATCGAGCCCATCAAGGGCCTGCCGGTGATCAAGGACCTCGTCGTCGACATGGAGCCGTTCTTCGCCTCCTACCGCGAGATCATGCCGTTCCTCATCACCACCGGGAACGAGCCGACGAAGGAGCGCCTGCAGAGCGCCGAGGAGCGCGCACGGTTCGACGACACCACCAAGTGCATCCTGTGCGCCGCGTGCACGTCGTCGTGCCCCGTGTTCTGGACCGACGGGCAGTACTTCGGCCCCGCCGCGATCGTCAACGCGCACCGGTTCATCTTCGACAGCCGCGACGAGGGTGGCGCCCAGCGCCTCGAGATCCTCAACGACAAGGAGGGCGTGTGGCGCTGCCGCACCACCTTCAACTGCACCGAGGCGTGCCCGCGAGGCATCGAGGTCACCAAGGCGATCCAAGAGGTCAAGCGCGCAATGATCACGCGCGCCTTCTGACAGAACCGCACACGCGGTCGCGGAAAGTGCGCCGAGCGCGCACCCGCACGACGTAGGGCACGCACCCAGCTCGGGTGCGTGCCCTCGTCGCGTGAAGACTTCGTTGCGGTGAGCGGAACGAAGTCTTCACGCGCGCACCGACCGACGCCCGGGCGCACGTCCCGTGATCTCGTGTGCGCTGGGTGCCTCACGCCCGGTAGCGTCCGCGGCGTGAGCCACGGCCCCGACGACGAGATCCTCCTGCCCGGCGGGAACGTCGGCGGGGCCGTCCGCGTCGGTGACACGGTGCGGCGGCCGACCGGCCCGTGGACGCCCGCGGTGCACGAGCTGCTGGACTTCCTCGCGGCCGCCGGGCTCCCCCGCATCCCGCGCGTGCTCGGCATCGACGACCGCGGCCGGGAGATCCTCACGTTCCTGCCGGGACGGGTGCTCGACATCGGGCGGGAGACGCTGAGCGACGCGCAGGTCCGGTCGGCGATGCACTGGCTGCGGGACTACCACGCGGCCGTCGCGGACTTCCCCCGGGACAGTCGACGGTGGCGGTTCGTCGAGCGCGCCCTCGCGCCCGGCGAGATCGTGTGCCACCACGACAGCGCGATGTACAACATGACGTTCGACGGCGACGAGCTGGCCGGGGTGTTCGACTGGGACGTCGCCGGACCAGGGATCCCGCTGGACGACGTCGCGATGTTCGCGTGGAACAGCGCCGTCCTGTTCCCCGACGCCCCCGCGGACGAGGTCGCCCACGTGCTGCGGACCATCGCCGACGGCTACCGCGGGCTCGACCCGCACGCCGTGCTCGACCACGTCGTCATCCGCATGACCGACGCGGCGAACCGCATCGCGGCCGCCCAGCTGGCGGGCGACCCCGGCATGCTCCGGCTGGGCGAGGCCGGCGAGCCGGCGAGCACCCGCGCACGCCTGGCGGTACTGGCCGCGCGGCTCCCGGACCTGCACGCCGCGCTGGACGCCACGGGCTGACCTCTCAGACCGCGGCTGCCTTCGCGGCCTTGCCCGGCGGCTCGACGTACGGCGGGTCCGCGGTCCAGGCGGCCGCGATCAGCATGATCCGGGCGATCAGGTTGACCCACACCAGCAGCGTGACCAGCACGGCGACCGAGGTGAACAGCGGGTTCTTGCTCACGCTGCCCGCCACGACGGTCGTGCCGAGCGTCCGCACGATCCCGAGGCCGGTCGCCGCGATCGCCGATCCCCGCAGCAGGTCCGGCCACGGGGGGTTCTCCCCGGCCAGCACCCGGACCACCAGCATGAAGAGCGCGGCGTCGATCACGAAGGCGACGGCGATGCCGAGCGTCCGCAGCACCAGCGTCGTCAGGCCGCTCCAGCCGAGGGCGTCGAGGAGCCAGGACGCGACCGTCCCGACGCCCGTCGTGAGGATCGCCGACAGCAGCACCGCGAACGCCAGCCCGACGAAGCCGCCCAGGTCGCGGGCCTTGCCGAGCATCGGGTTGCCGGCGAGCTCGGACGCGAACATCGCCCGCACCGACCGGCGCAGGGCCGTCATCGCGGCGACCGCGCTGAGCAGGAGGACGACGACGGCGATGATGCCCGCGGCGGTCAGGCTGGTGGACAGCTCGAGGGTCGTCGGGTCGAGCGCGCCCTGGCCGTCCCCGGTGTCGAGGAGGTGGGGATAGGTGGTGTCGACCGCGTCCAGGACCCTCTCGCGCAGCTCGTCGTTGTCGCCCAGGACCGCGATGAACGCCGTGTAGCTGATGGTCAGCGCGGCGAACACCGAGAACAGGGCCGCATAGGCGATGCCTCCCGACAACACTCCGCCGCTGCGGCGCCGGAAGCGTGCGTTCGCGCGACCGGGTCGGGTGTGCTGCCACCAGGCGTACGCGGCCTTGGCGCGGGCGACGAGCGACGGCCGGGTCGCGGGTGAGGACCTGTCCGCCGCGACCGCGCCGCCGCGGGCCCGGGCCGCCCCGCTCGCGACCGCGGGGCTCGTCTCGTCGGCTGCCATGCGCTGACCCTAGGTGGGCCCGCGAGCCCGGTACAGGCGCCGAACCGGTGAGCAGCGCGTCAGGCGCTGGGGGCATCCGTCGTCGTCGGCCCGACGAAGGGCGGGTCGGCCGTCCACGCGGCGGCGAGCAGGGAGATGCGTGCGATGAGGTTGATCCAGACGAGCAGCGTGACGATGACCGCGACCGACGTGAACAACGGATTCTTGTTCACGCTGCCGGCGACCACGGTGGTGCCCAGGATCCGCACGATCCCGATGCCGACGCCGGCGATGACGGCCCCCCACCGCAGGTCGCGCCACGGGGGGCTCTCGCCCGCCAGCACCTTGACGATCAGCAGGAACGTCGCCGCGTCGATGACGAACGCGACCAGGATGCCGAGCGCCCGCAGCACCACGGTCGTCGACGAGCCCCACCCGAGCGCGTCGAGGATCCAGGACGCCGCCGTGGCCACGCTCGTGGTGAGCACGGCCGAGAGCAGGACGGCGAACGCCATGCCGACGAAGCCCCCGAGCTCGCGCGCCTTGCCGAGCACCGCGTTGCCGCCGCCCTCGGACGCGAACATCGCCCGCACGGCCGTCCGCAGGGCCGCCATCGCCGCGATCGCGCTGAGCAGCAGCACGACCACGGCGATGATCCCCGTGGCCGTGAGGCTGCCGCTGAGCACCAGCGAGTCGGGGTCGATCATCCCCGAGCCGTCACCGGTGTCGATCAGCCCGGGCAGCGAGGAGTTGATCGAGTCGAGCACCTTTGCGCGCAGCTCCTCGTTGTTGCCGAGGACCGCCATGAACACCGTGTACCCGATGGTCAGTGCCGCGAAGACCGAGAAGAGCGCGGCGTAGGCGATGCCGCCGGTGAGCACGCCGCCGCTGCGGGCGCCGAAGCGCGCGTTCGCCCGGGCGGGGCGGGTGTGCTTCCACCACTCGAGCAGGGCCTTCGCCCGCGTCACCAGCGACGGTCTCGTGCTCGGCCCCACGGGGTCGGGGGCGACGACGGTGGCGTGCGCGTGGGCCGCTCCCGCGCCGGCGGCCGCGCTCGTCTCGTCCCGGAGGGGGGTCTCGTCGGCCGTCATTCCCCGACACTAGGTCGCGGCGATGACCCCGGCATCTGCGGGCGAACCGGTGAGAGTGAAGTCACGCGCGGGCCGCCACACGCCGTCGTCGCCGTGCGCGTAGCTGTGGAAGCTGTCGACGACGAACGACGCGTCGAAGTCCGCCAGCCCCGCGAACGCCGCGTCGAGCTGGGCGTCGGGCACCTCGTGCGCGACGGTGACGTGCGGGTGGTAGACGAAGCGCAGCTCCTGCGCGAGCACCCCGGACCGGACGCTGCTCTCGAGCCCCTCGCACCCGGCGACACCCTCGGCCACCTGCACGAACACGACGGGCGAGACCGGTCGGAACGTCGCGGTGCCCCGCAGGCGGACGACGAAGGGCGCGTGCTGCTGCGCGATCGCCGCGAGGTGCTCGTCGACGGGCACGATCTCGTCGTGCTCGATCACCGTCGGACCCAGCAGGGTGATGTGCGGCGGGATGAAGTCCGCCCACGGGTCACCGAACTGCGCCCGGGCAGCCTGGAGCACCGAGCCGTAGGGCTCCGGGACCGTGATCGCGACGCCGATCCGGACCTGGTTGCCGGAGCGGCCCGGCAGCCTCACGCGCCGACCCGCGCGCGCGTCCGGCGCGGGAGGAGCCCACTGCGGTCGTAGAGGCGCTCCAGCGTGCCGGCGGCCAGCGCGCCCGCGCGGTCGGCACCGTCGGCCAGGATCTCGTCGAGCGACGCCGGGTCGGACAGGTAGCCGTGCACGCGGGCCTGGAACGGCGTGAGGAAGTCGACCACGACGTCCGCGAGGTCCTTCTTCAGGTCGCCGTAGCCCTTGCCCTCGTACTGCGCCTCGAGCGCGGGGATCTCGCGGCCCGTCAGCGCCGAGTAGATGGTCAGCAGGTTGGACACACCCGGCTTCGCCTCGGGGTCGAACCGGATCTCCCGCTCGGCGTCGGTGACCGCCGACTTGATCCGCTTGGCCACCACCTTGGGGTCGTCCAGCAGCTCGATCAGGCCGTTCGGGCTCTCGGCCGACTTGCTCATCTTGGCCGTCGGGTCCTGCAGGTCGTAGATCTTGGCGGTGGCCTTGACGATGTGCGGCTCGGGCACCACCACGGTGTCCGGCCCGAACCGGGAGTTCAGCCGCTGTGCGAGGTCCCGCGTGAGCTCGAGGTGCTGACGCTGGTCCTCACCGACCGGCACGAGGCTCGTGTCGTACAGCAGGATGTCGGCCGCCATGAGCACGGGGTAGGTGAACAGCCCGACCGTGGTGCCCTCGGTGCCGTGCTTCCCCGACTTGTCCTTGAACTGCGTCATCCGGTTGGCCTCGCCGAACCCGGTGTGGCACGACAGCAGCCACGCCAGCTCGGCGTGCTCGGGCACCTGCGACTGCACGAACAGGATCGACCGGTCCGGGTCCACGCCCGCCGCCAGGTACTGCGCCGCGGTCCTGCGGGTGCGGTCGCGCAGCACCCTCGGGTCCGGGCTCACGGTCAGCGCGTGCAGGTCGACCACGCAGTAGATCGCGTCGTGCTCCTCCTGCAGGGCGACCCACTGGGTCAGTGCGCCGAGGTAGTTGCCCAGCTGGAGGGAGTCGGACGTGGGCTGCATCCCGGAGAAGATGCGCGACTGCTGCGGCGCCAAGACCATCGGACCATTCTGTCAGGGCGGGAGGACCCGGCTCGCGGGTGCCGTCCCGGGGTGAGCGGAGGACGTGTTCTCGACCGGCGTCAGGTCGCCTCGTCGTCGTACGGGGTGGGTCTGGGCGGGCCTGCGGCCGCCGCGGCAGCGACCCCACCGGTCGCCGCACGGGCCGCCCCCGCCCCGGTCACCGGCCGGGTGGCCGGCGTGCTCACGGGGCGGACCGGGTCGTCCTCGAGGAGGGCGTCGCGCACGATGCGGCGCGGGTCGTACTTGCGCGGGTCGAGCGCCGACCAGTCGACGTCGCCGACCTCGTCGCCCAGCTCCTCGTCGACGCGAGCCTTGGCGTCCCGGATGAAGGACCGGGCCTTGCGGACCCACAGGCCCAGCTGTTCCGCATAGCCCGGGAGCCGCTCGGGGCCGATGACGAGCGCGGCGACGACGAGCAGCACGAGCAGCTCTCCGCCGTTGATCCCGAACACCGGGTCAGAGTACCTCCCGCCCCTGAGGGACCGGGGGCCGAGCCGGACGTCACTCCGTGGGCGACTCGTCGAGCTTGACGCGGACGTCGCGCTCGCTGGACCCGCTGCGCACGTGCAGCACGATCGTCTCGCCCGGGGTCCGCGCGCGGATGGCCACGATGAGCTCGTCCGGGTCGGTCACCGGGCGGCCGTCGATCGCCAGGATCACGTCGCCGGGGTGGATGCCGGCCCGGTCGGCTGGGCCGTCCGCGGTGATGGGGGCCTGCCCGGACTGGGAGTCGGAGGAGACCTGCACGCCCTCGCCGCTGTACCGCTGGTCCAACAGCACGCCGATGATCGGGTACGTGGCGTGACCGGTCTCGATGAGCTGGTCGGACGTGCGGCGCACCTGGTTGGAGGGGATGGCGAACCCGAGCCCGATGCTCCCGCCGACCAGCGCCGTCGAGCCCGGGGGCTGCGCGATCGCCGAGTTGATGCCGATGACCTCGCCCGCCGCGTTGACCAGCGGACCGCCGGAGTTGCCCGGGTTGATCGCGGCGTCGGTCTGGATCGCGTTGATGAAGGCCGTGTCGCTCGAGTCGGTCGACTCCCCCGCCGAGACCGGCCGGTTGAGCGCGCTGACGATGCCGGTGGTCACGGTGCCGGCCAGCCCGAGGGGCGCGCCGACCGCCACGACGGCGTCCCCGACCACGACGGCGTCGGAGTCACCGAGCAGCAGCGGGGTCAGTCCGTCGACGTCGACCTTGAGGACCGCCAGGTCGTAGTCGGCCGTGCTGCCGACGATCGTCGCCGCCTGCTCGCTGCCGTCGACGAACGTGACGGTGATCGTGGTCGACGCCGCTTCCTTCGCCTGCGCGATCACGTGGTTGTTGGTGACCAGGTAGCCGTCGCCCCGCAGCACGAAGCCGGACCCGGTGGCGCTGCCCTGCGGCCCGTCGACCTGGATCGACACGACGCTCGGCAGCACGCCGGCCGCGATCCCCGCCACCGAGTCGGGGGCGCGCTCGATCGTGCCGGCGCCCGCGGCGGCCACCGGCAGGCCGGCGTCGGCGAGGTGGTCGTCCTTGGTCGCTCGTGCGCCGATGACGCCGCCGACCACGCCCGCGACGAGCGCGAGCACGACGAGCGGGGCCACCCACGCGACCGACAGGGTGCGGCGGCGCTTGCGGTGCAGCACGACCGTGTGCGGCACCGCGGCCGAGCCGTGCGGCTGCTCCGGGCCCGTCGGCGGGGTCGTGAACGGGACGCCTTGCCACTGGCCGGCGCCGGTGGGCTGCTGTCCCTGCTGGGGCGCGTGCCCGTACGGGCTCGGCGACCCGTGCTGGGTCGCGGGACCGGCCGGGTTCGGCGGGGCGTACGGCGGTGGCGGGGTGTACGGCGACGGGGGCGCGAACGGGGACGACGGCGGCGTGTAGTGCGGCGCGGAGCCGTGCGGGACGGACCAGTGCTCGCCGGGCGCCCGCAGCGGGGCCGCGGCGGCGCGCGGGTCGGCCGGCACGGGCGTCGCGCCGGGGACGACCGCGACCGGTGCGGCGGCGGTCTCGGTGGCGGGCGTCGGCTCCTGCTGCGCCCAGACCGGCCACACGGGCCCCGGTGCGGGTGCGCCCGGGTCGACCGGCGGCGTCACGGCGTCATGGGCGGGCGGTCCGGGGACGGGCTCGGCAGAAGCCGCGGCCGTCGGTCCGGCAGGCTCGGCAGGCGGTCCGGCCGGAGACTCCGCCGGTGCGTCCGGCGTCGGCGGCAGCTCGCGGCGGCCGGACGGAGAGGCGAACGGACTCGTCGGACCCGCGTCGGACGGACGGTCGGGAGCGGGTACCGCAGCCGGCTGCGCGTCGTCGTCGGGGGTCCTCATGGCCGTTCGAGCGCTCCTGTCACGGTGTCCCAGCCCCGCGTGATCCGCGCAGGCACGCCGTCGTCGAAGGCGCCGCCCGGAAAGGCTCCCACAAGTGTCGCGGCGTCGTCGGACGACTGCGAGCCGACCACCTGGACCACCGTCGAGTCGGCCTGCCACACGACGTGCCACGGCTCGTACGACAGGACGTAGACCTCGCGACCGCCCACCTCACCGGTCGGCGCGCCCGCGAGCGCGGTCGTGTCGAGGCGGCCCTGCTGCTCGGTCACCACGAGAGAGGTGCCGTCGGGGCCGAGCACGTCGACCTCGAGCACGGTGGAGTCGTCGCCGGCCCAGCGGACCGCCGTCACGGACCAGCCCTGCGGCAGCTGCTGCGGGAAGGACCACTCGTGCGCGCGCAGCCACGACGTGGTCTCGGTGCCGGTCCCGGACTGCGCGGAGCCGTCCGTCACGACGGGCCAGGCGGTCGTGTCGATCGACCCCGCCTGCGTCGCCGGGTCGGCCGTGACGGCCTGGCCGAGCAGGCCGAGGTCGACGCCGGGGTGCACCGTGGGGACGACGTCGGGGCGCTCGCCGAGCACGAAGAGCATCGCGGCGACCGCACCGAGGCCCGCCATCGAGCCGGCCGCGATCCGCACCGACGAGCGTCGCTGCCCGACGTCACCGCGCAGCGACGACCCGGACCGCCAGCCGCGGGAGCCCAGGCCCCCGCTGGCGACACCGTAGGACGCGAGCTCGTCGCGGGACTGCCGGGCCGGCGGCGCGAACGGGTCCCCGGCGAACGGCTCGGCGCTCCCCGCCAGCGAGAGGAGCCGGGCCGTGAGGTCGGCCGTCGGCGCGACCTCGTCGGCGGACGCCAGCGCCCGGCGGGCCGCGCGGAACGCGGCGAGCTCGGCGGAGCACCCGGGGCAGACGGCGACGTGGGCGAGGGCCCGCTCGGTGTCCGCCACCGAGAGCTGCCCGTCGACCAGCGCGCTGATCCGCGACCCGAGGTGGCTCATCCGAGGACCGTCAGCGGGGAGTCGTCGGCGGAGGTACCGGCGAGGGCGCCGGGAGCGCGGTGCTCCAGTGAGACACGCAGCCGGGCGCGGGCGCGGTGGATGCGGGAACGGACGGTGCCCAGCTTGATGCCGAGCGTCACCGCGATCTCCTCGTAGGAGAGGCCCTCGATGTCGCAGAGGACGACGGCGGCCCGGTACTCGGGCGGCAGGTCGTCGAGGGCCTTCTGGATGTCGAGGTCCAGGTTGCCGTGCTCGAACGCGCGCTCCGGGGCGCTCAGCTGGTCACCGGAGGCGTAGCGCTCGGCGTCCTCTCCCATGGCGTCCATGCGGATGCGCTGGCGGCGGCGGGCCTGGTCGAGGAAGAGGTTGGTGGTGATCCGGTGCAGCCAGCCCTCGAACGTGCCGGGCGTGTAGGAGTGCAACGACCGGAACACGCGGACGAACGTCTCCTGCGTGAGGTCCTCGGCGTCGTACTTGTTGCCGGTGAGGCGGTACGCGAGCCGGTAGACCCGAGCGGAGTGGTCCCGGACGATCTCCTCCCATGACGGTGCCTGCCAGGCGGCGGGCTGCGTGGTCATGGGGTCGGTCTCCTCGGTACGTGCCATCAGTGCTCCAGTGTCCCAGGTGGAACTGTGAGCCTCGAACCGTAGGAACGCGTCCAGCGGGCGAGAAGTTCCGCCGTCAGCGGAGCCGACCGCCTCCCGCGTCCATCGCGACCCCGCGACTACGCTGGCGGACGACCGTTGCAGCACCCCGTCATCCCGCCCCAGGAGGCAGCTATCTCCACCGACAAGGCCCAGAGCTGGGTCTACTGCGAGGAGTTCCTGCCGGAGGACGACATCCTGCTGCGGGCCCGCGAACGAGCCGCCCAGCTCGGCTGCACCCCCGTCCTGCCCGGATCCGGCGCCGCACTGAGCGTCCTCGCGGCGGCCGTCGCGGCCCGCGCGGTCGTCGAGATCGGTACCGGCGCAGGCGTCGGCTCCCTCTACCTGCTGCGCGGCATGCCGGCCGACGGCGTGCTGACCACCATCGACCTCGAGGTCGAGCACCAGCGCGCCGCCAAGGAGGCGTTCGTCGAGGAGGGCGTCAAGCCCACCCGCACGCGCACCATCTCGGGCCGCGCCCTCGACGTCGTCCCCCGCCTCACGGACGGCGGCTACGACCTGGTGTTCGTCGACGCCGACAAGGAGAGCTACCCCGGCTACGTCGAGCAGGCCGTGCGCCTGCTCCGCCCCGGCGGAGTCCTCGCCGTCGACAACGCCCTCTGGCACGACCGGGTCGCCGACCCCGCCCGCCGCGACGAGACCACGACGACCATCCGCGAGGTCGGCCGCATCGTCCGGGCCGACGACCGCCTGCTGCCCGCCCTCCTGCCCACGGGCGACGGCCTGCTGGTCGCGGTCAAGCGCTGAGGCCTGCGACCGCCCGGGAGGCGTCCGACGTCAGCTGCTGAACGCCAGGGACGCCGACAGGTCCCGGTGTGCGTCGATCTGACCCTGGACGGTCGTGAGGTTGGTCTCGACCCCGGCCATCGCGTCGGCGCCCGCGACGAAGCGCAGCGGCAGCTCGCCGGAGTCGGACAGCGTGACCAACGCCTGTGCCAGCCGGGCCGGGTCGCCGCCCTGCTGACCGTTCATCGCCTGCCACGCCGCGATCGTCGACGTGGTGCGCTCGGCGTAGTCCTCGATGTCCAGCTCGGGCCAGATCGTCGACGCGCCCTCGACCAGCAGCTCGGTGCGGAAGAACCCGGGCTCGACGGCCATCGTCGAGATCCCGTACGGGGCGACGTCGAACCGCAGGGACTCCATCCACCCCTCGAGCGCGAACTTCGACGCGGCATAGGCGGCGCAGAACTCCTGACCGACCAGGCCCGCGGTCGAGGTGATCGTGATGACCTGGCCGGAGCGCTGAGCCCTCAGGACCGGCAGGACCGCTCGGGTGACGTTGAGCGGCCCGAAGAAGTTGGTCTCCATCTGCGCGCGGAGCTGCTCGGGGCTGATGTTCTCGAAGTAGCCGGCGTAGAAGTTGCCGGCGTTGTTCACCAGCACGTCGATGCTGCCGAACCGGCCGAGCGCTGCCGCCACCGCCGCCTCGGCCGCAGCCGGGTCCGTGATGTCCAGCGCGACGGCGAGCAGGTTGTCGTGCGGGCCGATCGCGCTCTCCACCTGCTGCGGATCCCGACCCGTCGCCACCACCGCGTGCCCTGCGGCCAGGGCGGCCCGCGCGATGTCCACGCCCAGCCCACGACCCGCACCGGTCACCATCCAGACCTGCTCGCTCATGCTCGTGCCTCTCGATCTCGACTCGGGTTCGCCGCCCCGTGGCGGCACGTCTGCCATGCAACCCGTCGGGCGGAGGTCGGAGAAGTCTCTGCTGGAAGGTGTACCGGCAGCCCACCCCACGCCCCTCGACCGAGATCTACCGTGGCGGCGTGGACAACCGCGACGAGGTCAAGGACTTCCTGAGCACCCGCCGGGCCCGGCTCACCCCCGAGCGCGCAGGCCTGACCGCGTTCAGCACCAATCGGCGCGTCCCTGGCCTCAAGCGGAGCGAGGTGGCCGACCTTGCCGGGGTCAGTGTCGAGTACTACGCCCAGCTCGAGCGTGGCAACCTCGCCGGCGTCTCCGACAGCGTGCTGGACTCCCTCGCCCGCGCCCTGCAGCTCGACGAGGCCGAACGGACCCACCTGGCCGACCTCGCCCGCGAGGCCGGCCCCGGCACCCGACAGCGCCGCACGCGGGCATCCGGCCAGGTCCGGCCGGGCGTGCAGCGCCTGCTCGACCTGATGGGCGAGACCGTGCCGGTCATCGTCAACAACGGCCGCCTCGACCTGGTCGGAGCGAACGCGCTGGGCCGCGCGCTGTTCGCACCGGTCTCCGCAACGCCGCGACCGCCCGGCAGCCCCGCGAACCACGCGCGGTTCACGTTCCTGGACGACCGCGCCCGCGACTTCTGGATCGACTGGGAGCGCGCGGCAACGACACCGTCTCCCAGCTGCGCACCGAGGCCGGGTGCGACCCCTACGACCGCTCGCTCACCGACCTCGTCGGCGAGCTGAGCACCCGGAGCCCGGGGTTCCGGACCCGTTGGGCCGCCCACGACGTCCGCCTGCACCGAACCGGCCGGAAGCACGTCCGGCACCCCGTCGTCGGGGAGCTGCACCTGGACTTCGAGGTGCTGGACCTCCCGGCCGACCCCGGACTGTCGATGATCACCTTCACCAGTCCCGCGGGATCACCTGACGAGGACGCCCTGCGAGTGCTCGCGAGCTGGGCGGCAACGGCCGGCGAGTCGGCACCAGGGGCCCGGCAGGCGTAGGCGCACGCGTCAGCGAGTGGCCCCGCGGTACGGCCGGAAGAAGTCGCGCAGCTCCTGGGCGTAGAGCTCGGGCTCCTCGAACGGCGCGAAGTGCCCGCCGCGCGGCGGCTCGGTCACACGCTGGGCGTTCGTCGTGCGGTCGAGCCACGCCCGCGGCGGACGCAGGACGTCGCCGGCGAACAGCGAGAAGCCGGACGACACCTCGACGCGCCGGGCCAGCTGAGCCCGCGGGATCAGGCTGTTGGCGCGGTACATCCGCAGCGACGAGGCGATCGTGCCCGTGAGCCAGTAGATCGTGATGTTCGTGAGGATCTCGTCCTTGGTGAAGCTGCGCTCGACGTCGCCGGCGCAGTCGCTCCAGGCACGCAGCTTCTCGACGATCCACGAGGCGAGCCCGGCCGGCGAGTCGGTCAGGCCGACGGCCAGCGTCTGCGGCTTCGTGCGGTGGATCGCGCCGTACGCGCCCTCGGCGACGCCCCAGGCCGCGGCGTCGTCGAGCCACGCGCGCTCCTCGGGGGCGAGCTCCGCCGGGTCACCGCCGAACACCGGGACACCGGCGTCCGTGCGGTGCACCCCGACGACCCGGTCGGGATGGTCGAGCGCGAGGTAGCGGCTGACGTGGCTGCCCATGTCCCCGCCCGCCGCCCCGAACCGCTCGTAGCCGAGCACGCTCATGAGCTGCGCCCACAGCCCCGCGACGGCGACCGTGTCGAGCGGCGGACCCGTCGGGCGGTCGGAGTAGCCGTAGCCCGGCATGTCCGGCACGACCACGTCGAACGCGTCGGCAGGGTCGGCGCCGTGCGCTCCGGGGTCGGTCAGGAGCGGGACCACCTTGGTGTAGCGCCAGAAGGAGTCGGGCCAGCCGTGGCTCAGCACCAGGGGCAGCACGGGACCGCTCGGCGCGACCGCTCGGGCGTGCACGTAGTGGATCCCGAGCCCGCCGAGCCCCACCCGGAAGTGCGGCAGCCGGGCAAGCTCGGCCTCCTGCGCCGACCAGTCGAACTCGTCCGTCCAATAGGCCACGAGCCCGCGGAGGTAGTCGACGTCGGTCCCGATCGACCACCCGGCGTCCTCGGGCGCGTCCGGCCAGCGGGTCGCAAGCAGCCGGGCACGCAGGTCCGCGATCGCCCCGGCGGCGGTCTGCAGGCGGAAGGGCTCGGGGCGGGGCAGCGCGTCCGGCATGAGTCTCACCCTAGGAGCGGACGTGCCGCGGGTCACCTGCGGACGTGCGTCAGCGCAGCTCGTCCAGGTAGCGCAGCAGCAGCCGGGCGCCGAAGCCGGTCGCACCCTCGGTGACCTCGTGCTTGTCCGCGGTCGCGCGGGCCGGGCCCGCGATGTCGAGGTGGGCCCACCGGCGTGACCCGACGAAGTGCCGCAGGAACAGCGCCGCGGTGATCGACCCGCCGCCGATGTGCTTGTCCACGGGCACGTGCCGCAGGTCCGCGACGTCGGAGCGCACGGCCTCCTCGTACTCCTCGACCAGCGGCATCTGCCACGCCAGCTCGCCCGAGGCGTCCGCGGCCGCGAGCAGCGCGGAGACCAGGTCGTCGTCGGCGGAGTAGAGGGCCGCGTGCTGCTTGCCCAGGCCCAGGGTGGCGGCGCCGGTCAGGGTGGCGACGTCGATGAGCACGTCGGGGTCGAGGGTGGCGTCCGCCCAGGCCAGCGCGTCGGCCAGGACCAGTCGGCCCTCGGCGTCGGTGTTGGCGATCTCGACGGTGGTGCCGCCCCACATCGTCAGCACGTCGCCGGGCCGGTACGAGGCACCCCCGAAGTGGTTCTCGGCGAGCGGCAGCACCGCGGTGACGCGGTGGGCGACGCCCGCGGCGGCCGCGCCGAGCACGGTGGCCAGCGCGACGGCGGCACCGGTCATGTCCGTCTTCATGGGCACCATGCCCTCGCGCGGCTTGATCGAGATGCCGCCCGTGTCGAACGTGATGCCCTTGCCGACGACGACGACGTGCTTGCCGCCCGCGGTCGAGGGTGTGTACGAGACGGTGACGAGGCGGGGGGTCGACGCCGATCCGGCGCCGACGGCAAGGATGCCGCCGAACCCCTCGGCCGCGAGCTCGCGGGTGCCGCGGACGGTGACCTCGAGGCCGGCCTTCGTCGCCAGGCGCTTGGCCTGGTCCGCGAGCCACGCCGGCGTCTTCGTGCTGGACGGCGTGGTGGCCAGGTCCCGGACCAGCCACGTCGCCGTGGCAGCCGTGCGGCCCTCGGTGACGGCGGCCGCCGCGCGGGTGCCGTCGCGGCCGAGCAGCACGAGCCCGGCGGCGTCCGTCGGCCGGGACGGCTCGGCGGCGCTGGGCGGGACGTACGCGGCGAGCAGGTAGCCCTCCGCGACGGCCCGGGCGGCCGTGGCGGCGGCGGACGCGTCCTGGTAGGCCTCCGCGCCGACCGTGGTGACCACCTGTCGCAGACCCCGCGACGAGCGCGCGAGCGCGGCGCCGGCCCGGCGCAGGTCCGCGGGCTGCCCGCTCCCGACACCGACCAGGACGAGCCGCGGGGGCAGCCCGGCCCACGGCAGCGTGACCGACGAGCCGACCGGCCGGGGCAGCTGGAGGACGTAGATCTCCCCCGCCGCGCCGGTCAGCCGTGCGCGCTCGCCGATCTCGGCCAGGTCGACGCCGTAACGTGCCGCGGCCTCGGCCGTGCCTTCGAGCGGGCGCAGCGCGTCGTCACCCGCGCGCGCGGGAGCGACAGGGACCGCGACCGCGTCCGTCGAACCGTCGGTCAGCAGCGTCGTGGTCGCGACGCTGCCGCCGGAGACGCTCACCGCGGGCGGTGTCCGCCCGATCGATGAACGAGTGCGGGTGCGTGCCATCGTCAGCTGACGACGGACGTCAGGGCCTCACCCAGCTCCGCGGCCTCGGTCGCGTTGAGCTCGACCACCAGCCGTCCACCGCCCTCGAGCGGGACGCGCATCACGATGCCGCGCCCCTCCTTCGTGACCTCGAGCGGGCCGTCACCGGTCCTCGGCTTCATCGCGGCCATGCGGGGCCTCTCCTTCAGCTCGTGCGTCCGGTGCGCGGTTCGTGGGAGCGCTTTTCACGCACCGCACGTCGGCCTCGTCTACCGGTTGTCCGCGGTCCATCCTAGTTCACCCGAGGCCCCTCACCTGTCCGGATGCCGGTCAGGCCCACCGATCGGACGTACGTCCAGTCCGACGGGACCGGTCACGGTGGCCAGTCGGCGACCGGGTTGGCCTGCCACATCTGCCGGACCCACAGCACCTGCAGCCCGAGCATGAGCACGACGATCACACCGAACCACCAGCGACGCCCGGCCGGCGGGCGGGTGACGACGCCGGCCGTCACCGCGGCGAGCGGGAACGCCAGCAGCAGGAACCGGGCGAGGCTGCTGCCGGGCTCGACCACGGCGGCGATGTAGACGACGTAGGCGGCGGCCCAGGTGTGCAGCTCGTTGCCCAGGCGCCAGGCGGCGGGGACGACGAGGACCGCGATCACCAGCGCGAACCCGAGGCCGACGACGAGCCACGCCCGCGAGCCGAACCAGAAGGCCGGCACGTAGGTCCAGCCGCCGAACGGCGCCACCTCCCGGACCCCGCGCCAGGCCTCCTGCGTCTGTAGGTACCCGTCGGGCACGCCCGTGACCCAGCCGCAGATCGCCGGCCACAGGAACCCGGAGGCCGCGGCCAGGGCGGCCAGGCCCGCGAGCCCGACGCCGGTGACCCAGGTGAACGTGTCGGTGCCGCGGCGCGCGTTCCACCAGCGGACGGCGGCGTGCACCACCACGACGGCCGCCATCGGCAGCGCGACCGCGCGCGTGAACCCGAGGGCGACGACGAGCACCGCCATCCACCAGTAGTCGCGGCGCAGGAGAAGCAGCAGGGCGCCGGCGATGAGCAGCAGCGCGAGCGCCTCGGTGTAGGCGGTCTGCAGCACGGCCGCCGTCGGGAAGACGCTGACCAGCACGACGGTCGCCAGCGGCAGGCCCGGGCGGGCGGCAACCGCGCGCGGTGCACCGCGGACCACCGTCTGGTGGATGACCAGCACCGCGCCGGCGCCGAGGACGGTCGCCAGCAGGGGCGCGACGACCTCCCACGGACCGCCTGTGATCTGCATGAGCCCCCGCGCGAACATGGGGAACAGCGGGAAGAACGCCCACGCGTTCTGCTGCACCAGCCCGTCGGCACCGCGCGGCAGCTCGGCCGGGTACCCGTTCTCGGCGACGTTGCGGTACCAGGAGCCGTCGAACATGAACCCGACGTACGGGAAGTACCCGGGGTGCGGGCCGGTCCAGGAGTTCTGGCCCTGGACCGTCGCCACCCACAGGAAGACGACCGTGGTGAACAGCCGGGCCGCCGCGTAGACCGCGAGCACCTGGACCCACCAGGGCCGGCTCGCCGCCCACGCCCACGCGCCCGACGCGGGCTGCGCGGCGGCCGACGACTCGACCTCCTGCACCTCGCTCACGCGAGCCCCCTCACCGTCCGGGCGGGGGGACGGTCCCCGCGGATGGTGGCGACCATATCGAGGGTGCGCCGGGTCGCGCGTACGTCGTGCGCCCGGAACACCCGGGCACCCAGCCATGCGGCGACGGCCGTGGCGGCCAGCGTGCCCTCCAGGCGCTCCTCGGCGGGCAGGTCGAGCGACTCCCCGACGAAGTCCTTGCGCGAGAACGCCATCAGCACCGGGTACCCGAGGGCCACGAGGGCCTCGGTCCGGCGCACCAGCTCCAGCGAGTGCCACGTGTTCTTGCCGAAGTCGTGCGTCGGGTCCACCAGCACGCTCGCCGGGTCGATGCCGAGCGAGACGGCCCGCTGCGCGGCGGTGGACAGGGTCCGGACGACGTCCTCCAGCACGCCGCCGGGGTACTCCACGCGGAACGGGTCCGTGCGAGGTCGGGCGCCGCCGGTGTGCGAGCAGACGATCCCGAGCCGCCGCTCGGCGGCGACCTCCATGAGCACGGGGTCGTGGCCGGCCCAGGTGTCGTTGATGAGGTCCGCGCCCTCGTCGGCAGCCGCTCGCGCGACCTCGGCGCGCCACGTGTCCACGCTGATCAACAGGTCCGGGAACCGCGCCCGCACGCGTCTGACCAGCGGGATCACGCGGGTGATCTCCTCGTCGACCTCCACCCGGGGGCCACGTCCTGCCCGCACGCCGCCGAGGTCGACGATGTCCGCGCCCTCGTCGACGGCCCGCGCGACCGCGTCGTCGGCCGCCGCGTCGTCGTACCGCGCCGGGGCGTAGAACGAGTCCGGGGTCCGGTTGACCACCGCCATGACGACCGGCCGGTGCGGACCGAGCTCGCGCCCGCCGAGCCGCAGGACCGCCCCGGCCGGGGGCGTCGTCACCGGGCCTCGGCGGCCTGCTGGGCGCGGGCGGTCTCGACGGCGGCCGCCTCCTCCTCCGCGCGCAGCTGGGCACCGCGCTCGAGCACCACGGAGACGGCCTCCTCGGCGGTGTCGACGACCTTGAGCAGCTCGAGGTCGGCCGACGAGATCATGCCGCGCTCGAGCACGGCGGTGCCGATCCAGTCGATCAGGCCCTGCCAGTAGTCGCGGCCGACCAGCACGATCGGGAAGCCGATCACCTTGTGCGTCTGCACCAGGGTGAGCGCCTCGAACAGCTCGTCGAAGGTCCCGAACCCGCCGGGCATCACCACGAAGCCCTCGGAGTACTTCACGAACATCGTCTTGCGCGTGAAGAAGTACCGGAAGTTCACGCCGAGGTCGACGTAGTCGTTGACGCCCTGCTCGAACGGCAGCTCGATGCCCAGCCCGACCGACAGGCCGCCGGCCTCCCGGGCACCCTTGTTCGCGGCCTCCATGATCCCCGGGCCGCCGCCGGTGATGACCGCGTACCCGGCCTCGACCAGGCGCCGGCCCACCTCGACACCGACCCCGTACTCGGCGTGGTCCGCCGGCACGCGCGCGGACCCGAACACGCTGACCGCGGGACCGACCTCCGCGAGCGCCCCGAAGCCTTCGACGAACTCGCTCTGGATGCGCAGGACGCGCCACGGGTCGCCGTGCAGCCAGTCCGCACCGTCCGTGCCGCTGAGCAGCCGCTGGTCCGAGGTGGTGGTGGGGATCTGATCCCCGCGCAGCAGGACAGGCCCCTTGCGGTAGCCGTGGCCGGGGGCGGACAGACCGTCGTCGCTCATGGCCCGACTCTAGGTCGACCGGGCGCGCGCGGCGCCCATGTCGCCGGGTGGACGCACACCGTTCATCTCAGGCGGTCAGCCACGCTCGCAGGGCCGCGTGCGCGGCGGTGATCTGGTCGACGGGGCAGCGCTCGTCCTGCTTGTGCGCCAGCAGCGGGTCGCCGGGCCCGAAGTTGACCGCCGGCACCCCGAGCTCGGAGAACCGGGCGACGTCCGTCCAGCCGTACTTCGCCGCCGGCTCGCCGCCGGTGACGGCCAGGACGGCGCGCGCGAAGTCCTGCGCCGTCGGGTCGTCGAGCCCGGGGCGGGCGCCGGGGGCGGCGTCGACGAGCACGACGTCGTACCCGTCGAAGAGCTCGCGCACGTGCTGGGTCGCCTGCTCGACGGTGGCCGACGGTGCGAACCGGTAGTTCACCGTGACGACACAGCCGTCCGGGATGACGTTGGTCGCGGTGCCTCCCGAGATGAGCACGGCGTTGAGGCTCTCGCGATAGACCAGCCCGTCGACCTCCACCGACGCGGGCTCGTACGCCTCGAGCCGGCGCAGGACCTCGCCGGCCGCGTGCACCGCGTTGCGGCCCATCCACGCCCGGGCCGAGTGCGCCGCCACACCCTCGAGCCGCACCTCGACCCGCAGGGTGCCGTTGCAGCCGCCCTCGAGGCCGCCGTTGGTCGGCTCGCACAGCACCGCGAAGTCGCCCACCACCCAGTCGGGGTGGTGGCGGACCAGCCGGCCGAGCCCGTTGAGGTCGGCGGCGACCTCCTCGTGGTCGTAGAACACCCACGTGACGTCGTACGTCGGGTCCGTCAGCTCGGCCGCGAGCGCGAGCTGCACGGCGACGCCGGCCTTCATGTCGACGGTGCCGCGGCCCCACAGCACGTCCCCGACCAGCCGCGTCGGCAGGTTGTCGACGATCGGCACCGTGTCCAGGTGGCCCGCGATCACGATGCGCCGCGCCCGGCCCAGGTTCGTCCGCGCGACCACCGCGTCGCCGTCCCGGAGCACCTCCAGGTGCGGGTACTCGCGCAGCGCGGCCTCGACGGCGTCGGCGATCGCCCGCTCGTCGCCGCTCTCCGACGGCAGGTCGCACAGCGCGCGCGTGAGGGAGACCGGATCGGATCGGAGGTCGAGACTGTCCACGCGCAGACCCTAGCCCGCCCGCCGGTTGACCTAGGGTTGTCGCCATGACTTCACGGACGGCCTGGGGTTTCGGCCTGGCCACGGTGACCGACGACGGCACCACGCTCGACGTCTGGTACCCGTCACCGGCCCTCGGATCGCCCGCCGACGACGCCACGGCCCCGGCGGAGCTGACCGCCGCCGAGCGGGTCGACGAGGCCCGCGGCGTCCGCATCCAGGTGGTCCTCACGGTCACCGACCTGGACGCCCCGCTGACGGACACCGCCGACGCCTACCTGCGGCTCCACCTGCTCTCGCACCGCCTGATTCAGCCCCACGGCCAGAACCTCGAGGGCCTGTTCGGCGTGCTGCCCAACGTCGTGTGGACCGACCGCGGACCGTGCGCCGTCGAGGGCTTCGAGGAGACCCGCGGGCGCCTGCGCGCCACCACCGGCGTCCCGGTGACCGTGCTCAGCGTCGACAAGTTCCCGCGGATGGTCGACTACGTGCTGCCCTCGGGGGTCCGCATCGCCGACGCCGACCGCGTCCGGCTCGGCGCGCACCTCGCGGCCGGCACCACGGTGATGCACGAGGGCTTCGTCAACTTCAACGCCGGCACGCTCGGCACGTCGATGGTCGAGGGCCGCGTCTCGGCCGGCGTCGTCGTCGGCGACGGGTCGGACATCGGCGGCGGTGCCTCGATCATGGGCACCCTGTCCGGCGGCGGGCGCGAGGTCGTGTCCATCGGCCGGCGCACGCTGCTGGGCGCCAACGCCGGGGTCGGCATCCCGCTCGGCGACGACTGCGTGGTCGAGGCCGGGCTCTACGTCACGGCCGGTACCAAGGTCGCCCTGGTCGGCTTCGAGGACTCGCCGCGCGTGGTCAAGGCCCGCGAGCTGGCCGGCCGCGACGGCGTGCTGTTCCGCCGCAACTCCCTGACCGGCGGCGTCGAGGCAGTCGCGCGCGCCGGCTCGGGCGTGCAGCTCAACGCCACGCTGCACGCCAACGAGTGAACGCTCGACGTCGCAGGCGCGCGCGGCGGGCCGGCTGCGCAGTCGTCCTCGTCCTCGCCGTGCTGGTCGCGGGGATCGCCGGCGTCGTCGTCGCGCTCAACCGCTCGCACCCCGCACCACCCGCGGCCGAGCGGTGCTTCGCGCAGCTCGACGGCACGCAGTGGTCGCTGACCCCTGACCAGGCGCAGAACGCCGCCGTCATCGCCGCGATCGGCGTCCAGAGGGGTCTTCCCGCGCGGGCCGTGACGATCGCGCTGGCCACCGCCCTGCAGGAGTCCAAGCTCACCAACGTGGCGCACGGCGACCGCGACTCGCTCGGGCTGTTCCAGCAGCGGCCGTCGCAGGGCTGGGGCACCGAGGAGCAGGTGCAGGACCCCGTGTACGCGACCGGGCGGTTCTACGACGGGCTGGTCACGATCGACGGGTACGAGAACCTGCCGATCACCGAGGCCGCGCAGGCCGTGCAGCGCTCCGGCTTCCCCGAGGCGTACGCGCAGCACGAGACCCGGGCCCGGGCCTGGGCGTCGGCGCTCACCGGCTGGTCCCCCGCGACCCTGACCTGCCGGCTCCACGACGCCGACCCCGCCGCCGCGTCCGCCGACGCCGTCGCGGCCCGCGTGCAGCGCGACCTCGGTCCGCTGCGTGTCACCCCGGACGCGGACGGCTCCCTGGTCATCGACACCACCGCGCTCGGCGGCGACGCCGACCGGACCCGGCTCGACTGGGCGGTCGCGCAGTGGGCCGTCGCCGTCGCGCAGCCGTTGCAGCTGACGTCCGTGGCCGTGGCCGACCAGGTCTGGGACCGCGAGTCGGGCACGTGGCGGCCCGCAACCGGCCCGCCGATCCCCGCGGGGACCGTGCGGGTCACGCTCGCCGACCAGCCTGCGTCCAGCTCCTCGTAGTCAGCGGGCGTCGACCGCGGAGGCGGTCAGCGGGCGTCGGAGGCGATCAGCGGGCGTCGACGTCCACGTAGTCGCGCTCTGTCGCCCCCGTGTAGATCTGCCGCGGGCGGCCGATCTTCGTCTGCGGGTCGGTCATCATCTCGCGCCACTGCGCGATCCAGCCGGGCATGCGGCCCAGCGCGAACAGGGGCGTGAACATCTCGTCGGAGAAGCCCATCGCCTTGTAGATGAGGCCGGTGTAGAAGTCGACGTTCGGGTACAGCTTGCGCGAGATGAAGTAGTCGTCGGAGAGGGCGATCTCCTCCAGGCCCATCGCGAGGTCGAGCAGCTCGTCGTTGTGGCCGAGGGCCTCGAGGACGGCGTCGGCGCTCTTCTTCACGATGGCCGCGCGGGGGTCGTAGTTTTTGTAGACGCGGTGCCCGAAGCCCATGAGGCGGACGCCGGGCTCCTTGTTCTTCACGCGCTTCATGAAGTCGGTCGCGTCGCCGCCGTTGGCCTGGATCTCCGTGAGCATCTTCAGCACGGCCTCGTTGGCGCCACCGTGCAGCGGGCCGGACAGCGCGTTGATGCCGGCGGCCACGGACGCGTAGAGGTTGGCGTGGCTGGAGCCGACGATGCGGACGGTCGACGTCGAGCAGTTCTGCTCGTGGTCGGCGTGCAGGATCAGCAGCTGGTCGAGGGCCGCGACGACCTTCGGGTCCGGGTCGTACTGCTGGTACGGGACCGCGAACGTCATGCGCAGGAAGTCCTCGACGTACCCGCGCGAGTAGTCCGGGTACAGCAGCGGCTCGCCCTTGGACGCCCGGTGGACGTACGACGTGATGGTCCGCGTCTTGGCCAGGATCAGCACGGTGGCCAGCTCGACCGTCTCGGGGTCGAACGGGTCCAGCGACTCCGGGTAGAACGTGGAGAGCGCGTTGATGGCCGACGACATCACGGCCATCGGGTGCGCGTTGCGCGGGAACGTCCCCATGAACGTGCGGAAGTCCTCGTGCACCAGCGTGTGGCGGTTGACCCGCTCCTCGAACGCCTCGAGCTCCGCCGCCGTCGGCAGCGCGCCGTGGATCAGCAGGTACGCGACCTCGAGGAACGTGGAGTGCTCGGCCAGCTGCTCGATGGGGTACCCGCGGTAGCGCAGGATGCCCTCGTCGCCGTCGATGTAGGTGATCTGCGACTCGCAGGACGCGGTGTTCATGAAGCCGGGGTCGACCGTGACCATGCCGGTGTCGCGCAGCAGCGAGGACACGACGAGGCCGTCGTTGCCCTCGGACGCGGTCACGATGGGCAGATCCTTCGACTGTCCGTCGACGATCAGCTGGACCCGCGCGGTGACGACGTCCGACATGGTGTTCCTCTCCTGCGACTCCCGGCCTGACGGGGATGTCCCGCGCGACCGGTGCGTCGGCGTCTGTGCGTGCTGGCCCGCCGGGACCTGCGCGTGCGTGCCCCCGTTGGCGTGGATCGACGGTACCTGCGCGGAACGTTCCGTGACCAATCCTCGACAAGACGTTGGGACTGGTGTGACCACCATCACAGGTGGGCGATCATGCCCCTGACAGCCTGGCAGCGGCCTCGGCGATCCGCTCGTCGGGCGCCGTCAGCGCCACGCGCACGTGCTCGGCGTCCCCGTAGAACGCGCCGGGCGCGACGAGGATCCCGAGCCCCGCCAGGTCCGCGACCGTGGCCCAGCTGTCCTGGCCGCCGGCCTCGGGGCGGACCCAGAGGTACAGACCGGCGTGGGAGCGGTCGACGGCGTAGCCCGCGCTCTCGAACGCCGCGCGCAGGACCCGACGACGGCGCGCGTAGACGGCCCGCTGCGTCGCGACGTGCTCGTCGTCGGCGAGCGCTGCCGTCGTGGCCGCCTGCACGGGGCCGGGCACGATCATGCCGGCGTGCTTGCGGACCTCCAGCAGCTGCGCCACCAGCGCCGGGTCGCCCGCGACGAACGCCGACCGGTAGCCGGCGAGGTTCGACTGCTTGGACAGCGAGTAGACGGCGAGCAGGCCGGTGAGGTCACCGCCGGTGACGCGCGGGTCCAGGATGCTGGGCACGCCGGTCGACGCCCACGGCTCGTCCCAGGCCAGCTCGGCGTAGCACTCGTCGGACGCGACCACCACGGGCTGGGCCGACGACCGCGCCGCGTCGACGACCGCGCGGAGCTGGTCGACGCTCAGCACCGACCCGTCGGGGTTGCCCGGGGAGTTCAGCCACACGAGCCGGATGTCGGAGGTGCCTTCGAGGCGTCGCGCCGGGTCGTCGGTCGGCTCGGGCGTCGCACCCGCCAGGCGCGCGCCGACGTCGTACGTCGGGTAGGCGGCTGACGGGTGCAGGACCACGTCACCGGCGCCGAGGCCGAGCAGCGACGGCAGGAACGCGACCAGCTCCTTGGACCCGACCGTCGGCAGCACGGCCGCCGGGTCGAGGCCGCGGACGCCGCGCCGGCGGGCGAACCAGTCGACCACCGCCCGGCGCAGCGCGGGCGTGCCGTGCGTCGTCGGGTAGCCGGGCGAGTCCGCGGCGTCGGCCAGCGCCTGGCGCACGACGTCGGGCGTGGGGTCCACGGGCGTGCCGACGGAGAGGTCGACGATGCCGCCCGGGTACGCGCGAGCGCGGTCGGCGAACGGGGTCAGCGTGTCCCAGGGAAAGTCCGGCAGGGCGCCGGTCAGCAGGCCCATCGGGCGTGCGTCACTCGCCGTGCACGCGCAGCGGCAGCGTCGCGATGATCGGGTGGTCCTTGTCGATCTCACCCATCTTCGCGGCACCACCAGGCGAGCCGAGGTCGTCGAAGAACTCGACGTTCGCCTTGTAGTACTCGGTCCACTGCTCCGGGACGTCGTCCTCGTAGTAGATGGCCTCGACCGGGCAGACCGGCTCGCAGGCGCCGCAGTCCACGCACTCGTCCGGGTGGATGTACAGCGACCGCTTGCCCTCGTAGATGCAGTCCACGGGACATTCCTCGATGCACGCCTTGTCCTTGACGTCCACACAAGGCTCGGCGATCACATACGTCACGGTCGGTCCTCCACAGGCCAGGGGTGCTCCTAGTATCGCTCACATGCTCAGGCCCGCGACGCGCTGTCCACGACCGGGACAGCGATGAGCGCGGACGAGTGGCGTACCTGGTCACCGGGGGTGCGTGTGGTCGTCCGACGCCTCCGCGACGACCTGCCCGAGCCGCCCGGGCCGGGTACGCCGCGGCACACCGACGTGCTCGGCGACCTGCTCGAGGTCGACGACGACGGCGTGCTGGTGCGCACCCGCCACGGCGACGTCCGGGTCCCCGCGGCCGACATCGTGCTCACCAAGCTGGTGCCGCCCCCGCCGGTCCGGCCGCGGCGGGACTAGGGCGTCGGCGCGGGGGTCGGTGCCGCGCCGCAGATGATCTTGTTCTGCGGCTTGTAGCGCCACGAGTTCGACTCGGTCTTCTTCAGCTCGCCGTTCAGGTACGTCTTGCGCGTGACCGTCACCGAGAAGCCCGGGTTGCCCGCCGACGACGCCTCGCACGTGGGCGACTGCGAGTAGACGGTCGTCGGTGCGACGACGCCCGAGCGCGGGCTGGTGATCGACTCGACAGTCCAGTACTTGGTCCCCCAGACGCGCACGTACACGCGACCCTCGGAGACCCACGCCTGCACCAGCGCGCCGTACGGCGTGTTGTTCTTCCACCGCATGTCGAGCGTGCCGGTGAAGATCGTCGCCTCGCGACCCTCGGGGTACCGGGCGAACCACTCGCTGTGCGGGCGGTGCTCGATGTCCTCGAAGCCGGCCAGGAACGCGGCGTTGTACGTCGTGGTCGAGATCTGGCTCAGGCCACCGCCCCACGCGTCCGTGTGCTCGCCGCTGACGATGGCGCCGGCCTCGACGAAGCCGTGCGCCGCGTCGATCGGGCCGAGCGCGTCCGTCAGGCTGAACGTCTCGTCGGGGCGGATGAGCGTGCCGCTGATCTTGCTGGCGCCGTTGGTGATGTTCACCGTGCGGCGCGGCTCGCTGGTCAGCGGGGTGGAGAACTCCGAGACGATCTCCTTGACGCCCAGGGCCTCGAGCTCCGCCGTCGACTGCGCCGGGTCGGCCTCGACCAGCTCGACGTGGGCCGTCCGGTCGCTCGAGGTGGCCGCGGTGGCGACCGAGGTGGCCAGCGCCGCCGGGTCGAGCGACGTGCCGGGTGTGCCCGGGACGATCACCGGGGCGTCGTTGACGAACTCGAAGTGCGCGTCCGCCGACGCCGTCAGCAGGTCCGGCAGCTGGGCGAGCACGGCGTCCGACAGGCCCTGGCCGTTCATCTGCAGCACCAGGTTGCCGTCGGTCGGCACGTACGCGGCGTTGGCCGCCAGCGTCGGCACGTCCAGCATCGCGATCTGCTCGGAGACCATCACCGACACCGGCGCGGAGGTGACCTTCTGCGCCTCGGTCAGCGCGGCGTCAGTCTCGGCCTGCGTGATGTCCGGCTCGACCGTCACGGTCGGCAGCTCGATCGGCCGGGCCGCCACCAGCCAGTCCGCGCTCAGCACGTCCGCCGCACCGTCCTGGTCCAGGTCCCAGCCGTCGACCGCCGCCGTCGACTGCGCCGTGGCGTCGACGAACACGATCGTGCCGTCCACCGGCGCCAGCGCCAGCGACGTGCCCAGGTCGCTCAGTGCGGCCGCCAGCGCCTTGTCGTCGACCGACGTCACGGGCTCCTGCTCGCCGACGCCGACGATGTGCTGCCACAGCCGCCTCGGCTCCGCCAGGTTCACGCCCGTCAGCTCGTCGACCGTCGCCTGCGAGTCGAACGACAGGCCCGCGGCGACCGGGTCGATCGTCGCCTGGACGTCGTTGGCGACGACCTCGATCGGCTGCGTCGTCGCGTCTGCCAGCTCCTGGTCGAGCCGGGCGACGGCCTCCTCCGACGTCAGTCCGCCGACGTCCACGCCGGCCACCGTCGCGCCGCGCGGCACCCGGTCAGCCAGCCCGTAGGACGCCCCGACGTAGGCCGCGGCGAGCACGACCACGACACCCAGGGCGATGAGCAGCCGACGAGGCCAGCGACGCTTGCCGTCCTCCGCCTCGAACACGTCGAGCGGCGACTCCTTGCGCGCCGACTGCGGCACCGGGCCCGACGGGATCGGACCGTGCGGCGGCGGTGCGGCTGCGGCTGCTCCGGCTGCGGCGGCTCCGGCTGCGGCCGCGCTCGGGGGGACCGGGCCGGACTGGATCCGGGTCGGTGCGGCTGGGGTCGCGGGAGGCGGCGTCGTGGGCGCGCCTGCGGCGGCGGCCGTGGGGGGCAGGGTGCGCGTCACCGGGGCGGTGAGCGTGCCGATCGGCGCCGGCGGGGCGGCGGGCGGCGGGGTGGTCGGCTTCGGGGTCGCCGCCGCCACTGCTGCCGTCGCGGCCGTGGCCGCGGCCACCGGTGCGATGACCTCGGTGGCGTCGCCGCGTCCGGCGGTCGGCTCGGTCGGCTCGGGTGTCGACGGCTCGCCCGACTCCGCGGCGTCGTCCGGCGCCTCCGGGGTCGACTCTGCCGAGGTCGCTGCCGCGGCCGCGACGCCTACCGCCGCAGCGGCCTCGACGGGCTCGTCCTTCTCAGCGCTCGGGGCATCCGGCGCAGCATCGGCGGCCTTGGCGGCGTCACTGTCGGCGTCGACAGCGGGGGCGTCAGCCTCGGTGGCGTCGGCAGCATCAGGTTCGGCAACGACGGGGACAGCGGACTCGGACTCCGCGGACTCGGGTGTGTCGTCGACGTCGGCGGCCTCGTCGATCGCGTCGGGCTCAGCGGTCTCGTCGACTTCCGCGGCCTCGTCCACCGCGTCGGGCTCGGCGGTCTCGGCGACCTCCGCAGCCTCGTCCGCCGCGTCGGGGGTCTCGTCGACCTCCGCGGCCTCGTCCACCGCGTCCGGCTCGGGGGTCTCGTCGACCCCCGCAGCATCGTCCACGGCGGCCGGCTCGGGCGGAACTGCGTCGTCGGCGAGCTCGGCGGCCCGCTCCGTCGCATCGCTGACATCGGTCGCGGCGGGCGCTGCCGCGGCCGCGACCGCCTCGTCCGCGAGCTCGGGCTCCTCGGTGGGCTCGGGCGCGTTGGCGTCAGCGCGCGGAGCGTCGACCGCATCGGCCTCCGGCTCACCAGCCTCGGGCTCGGCAGCCTCGTCCAGCTCCGCGTTGTCGGCCTCGGGCTCGAGGTCCGAAGCGTCGGCGTCAGCCTCCGCCTCGTCGTCGGCCGGCGCAGGGTCGCCATCCTCGGTCGCGCCGGCGTCGTCGCGCGGAGCGTCGACCGAGTCGGCCTCCGGCTCGCCAGGCTCGACGGGCTCGTCCGGCTCCGCGCTGTCAGCCTCGGCCTCGGGCGAGGCCTCGGGCTCCGCAGCGTCCGCGTCAGGCTCAGCAGCACCGACCTCGGGCTCGTCGGAGGCCGGCGCGGAGTCGTCGACCTCGGGCGTGGCCTCGGCGTCGGTGGCGGCAGGGGCGTCGGCGGCGGGGTCGTCGGCAACCTCGTCGTCCGTGACCTCGAGCTCCGCGGGCGTCTGCGGCGCGCCTGCGCCACCCCACACGGGCCAGACCGGGTCCGACGAGGGACCGCTGCTGGGCGAGGCCGGCGGACTCTGCCGCTCCTTCTCGCTGCGCTGTCCGGGCTCGTCGCGCTCGGTGCCGTTGCTCATCCTGCTCCCCTGCTGCTCCACGCGCGCACAACGCGCCCGCGCGAGTCTACGTGCCTGGGATAACCGATCTCGCCGACGGCGCGGCCCGAGAGGGTCGTTCTCACCCGCGCGTTCTCGCCGCGCTCCGGTCCGCGACGTCCGCAGATTCGGTCGTCATGACGGTCGATCGTGCGGACGCAAGAGACGGGACCGATCAGGACGTCCGCAGACTCGGTCGTCAGGACGCTCGATCGTGCGGACGCAGCGGTGGGAACGGGGAGGAACGGACGCGGGCTCGGCAGAGTCAGCGGACCGGGCGGAGGCGGCCGCGCAGGTGCACCAGCCCGCCGGCGTCAGCGGCACCCTGCGCCTCGGCGAGGACGGTCCCGATGACGACGTCGTGGTCGCCGGCGCGGTGCACGGAGGCCGTCCGGCAGTCGAACCAGGCCGCGGCGCCGTCGACCCAGACGGCGTCGGCCTCCTGCGCGGGGTGGTGCGGGACGCGGGCCAGCTGGTCGATCGCGGGGCGCCCGGGCGAGGCCAACCAGTCGGCGGTATGGCCCTGGTCGTCGGCGAGGACGCTCACGGACCAGGTGTCGACGTCGTCCAGCGCGTCCCGGAAGCGGGCGTCGGTGTGCACGCAGAACAGCAGCATGGGCGGCTCGAGGGACACCGACGTGATCGCGCTGGCCGTCATGGCGTGCAGGGTGCCGCGCCAGCGCAGCGTGATGACGGCGACGCCCGCGGGGAGCCGTCCGACGGCCGAGCGGAACGCCTCCGGGGAGGTCACGGCGTCGCGTCCGACCCGTCGGCCTCGACGACGGCGACCGCCTTGGGCGGGCGCGGCCGGTCGTCGAACAACCCGCGAGGCAGGACGCCGACCAGGATGGTCACGGCGATCGACCCCAGCACCCAGACCCAGCCGATTGCCTGCCCGTCGGGCACCAGGGTGTCGCCGCCGGGGCCCTCCTGGGCGAGCAGCTGCACGGACACGAACAGCCCGATCGCGTAGCCGAGCAGCGCGACCAGGCCGCCCCACGCGCGCGAGGTGATCGCGGCGGCGAAGGCGAGCGCGAGGCAGATCACGACGCCCCAGGGCTGGATGCTGCGGTGCATCACGGTGCCCAGGGCGCCGACGAGCACCCCGAGGACGAGGGTCGCGACGGCCGTGCCGATCGCACCAGCGGTGAGGCGTTGCACGCGCGTCAGGCTACCGGGCCGATGCCGTCGGGCCAGACGACGGGCTCGCCGGACCCGCCGGGCGCACGCCGGTAGCCCTCGGTGGGCAGCATCGGCGCGAGGACGCGGTTGCTCAGCGCGTAGCAGGCCACCAGCGCGTCGTCGCCGTCGATCACGCGGACCGCCTGGACCTGGGTGACGTGGGCGCGCAGGGCGTCGAGCACCTGGGTCCGCACCGGGAGCACGGGGACCTCGAGGTCCACCTCGTCGTCGGGGACCGCGACGGACGGCAGCTCGTCGTTCGGGTCCGGGAGCGTGAACTCCTCGTACAGCGAGCCGAGCGCGGCGAGCACGGCGTCGTCCCGCAGCGCGCGCAGGCCACGCTGGAGGGCGAGGCGACCCCGCACGGCCCAGAGCACGACCGGCACGGCGAACGCCGGCGACGCGTCGTCGGCACGGGAGCCGGCGAAGTCGACCGCCCACTGCGTCACCTCGTGCGTGCGCACGTGGTCGGGGTGGCCGTAGCCACCGCCCGGCTCGTACGTGACGACGACGCCGGGGCGGCGCGCGCGGATGACGCGGGCCAGCCGCTCGGCGGCCTCCTCGAGCCCGACGCCGACGAACGCCCCCGCCGGGACCTCGTCGGGAAGCCCGGCGCGGCCCGTGCCGAGCCACTCCATGCCGGAGTCCTCGAAGCGCTGGTCGACGGACCCGGGGATCGTGTCGAGGTAGCCGCGGTCCCGCACGCCCAGGGCGGCCAGCGCCCTGCCCAGCTCGTGGTCGCGGTGCTCGGCGAGCGCCGGCCCGTCGCCCTCGAGGTGGGCCAGGCGGTCGCCGATGACCTCGCCGCGCTCACCGCGCGTGCAGGTCACCACGGTGACGTGACGACCGGCGGCTGCCCAGGTGGCGAGCAGCGCGCCGGTCGCGAGGGACTCGTCGTCGGGGTGCGCGTGCACCGCGAGCAGGCCCGTCATGCAGAGGTCAGGCGCGCTTGGAGCGGGCCGTGATGCGGGCGCGCTCGGTCTGGTCCAGCACGACCTTGCGGATGCGCACGATCTCGGGCGTCACCTCGACGCACTCGTCCTCGCGGGCGAACTCGAGGGACTCCTCCAGCGTGAGGTTGCGCGGCGGGATGAGGTTCTCGAAGTTGTCGGCCGTCGCGGACCGCATGTTCGTGAGCTTCTTCTCCTTGGTGATGTTCACGTCCATGTCCTCGTTGCGCGAGTTCTCGCCCACGATCTGGCCCTCGTAGACCTCCTGCGTGGGCTGGACGAAGAACGAGCCGCGCTCCTGCAGGTTGATCATGGCGAACGGCGTGACCGGACCGGAGCGGTCGGCGACGAGCGAGCCGTTGATGCGCGTCTCGATGTTGCCGGCCCACGGCTCGTAGCCCTCGGCGATGGACGACGCGATGCCCGTGCCGCGGGTGTCCGTCAGGAACCGCGTGCGGAAGCCGATGAGGCCACGCGCGGGGACCAGGAACTCCATGCGGACCCAGCCGGTGCCGTGGTTCGACATGGTCTCCATGCGGCCCTTGCGCTGCGCGAGCAGCTGCGTGACGGCGCCGAGGTACTCCTCGGGGACGTCGATCGTCATGCGCTCGACCGGCTCGTGCACCTTGCCGTCGACCTTGCGCGTGACGACCTGCGGCTTGCCGACGGTCAGCTCGAAGCCCTCGCGACGCATCTGCTCGACCAGGATGGCCAGCGCGAGCTCACCACGACCCTGCACCTCCCAGGCGTCCGGACGCTCGGTGGGCACGACGCGGAGCGAGACGTTGCCGACGAGCTCCTTGTCGAGGCGGTCCTTGACCTGGCGGGCGGTGACCTTGTGGCCCTTGCCGCCGCGGCCGGCCAGCGGGGACGTGTTGATGCCGATGGTCATCGAGATCGCCGGGTCGTCGACCGTGATGAGCGGCAGCGGACGCGGGTCGTCGGGGTCCGTCAGGGTCTCGCCGATGGTGATGTTCTCGATGCCGGCGACGGCGACGATGTCCCCGGGGCCGGCGGACTCGGTGGTGACCCGCTCGAGCGCCTTGGTCTCCAGCAGCTCGGTGATCTTGACGTTCTGCATCGTCCCGTCGGCGCGGGCCCACGCGACGGTCTGGCCCTTGCGGATCGTGCCGTTGAAGACGCGGAGCAGGGCGAGGCGGCCGAGGAACGGCGACGCGTCGAGGTTGGTGACGTGCGCCTGCAGCGGCGCGCCTTCGGTGTAGGTGGGCGCGGGGATCCGCTCGAGGATGGTCTTGAACAGCGGCTCGAGGTTCTCCGAGTCCGGCAGGCCACCGTCGGCGGGCTGGTTCAGCGACGCGCGGCCGGCCTTGGCGGCGGCGAACACGACGGGGACGTCGAGGATCGCGTCGAGGTCCAGGTCCGGGACGTCCTCGTGCAGGTCGGACGCCAGGCCCAGCAGCAGGTCGGTCGCCTCGTGCACGACGTCGGTGATCCGCGCGTCGGGGCGGTCCGTCTTGTTCACCACGAGGATCACGGGCAGCTTGGCGATGAGCGCCTTGCGCAGCACGAAGCGCGTCTGGGGCAGCGGGCCCTCGGACGCGTCGACCAGCAGGACGACGCCGTCGACCATGGACAGGCCGCGCTCGACCTCGCCGCCGAAGTCGGCGTGACCGGGGGTGTCGATGACGTTGATGGTGATGCCGCCGGGCTCGCCGATCTCTGCCGCCGCGGGACCCGTGTACCGGATCGCCGTGTTCTTGGCGAGGATCGTGATGCCCTTCTCGCGCTCCAGGTCGCCGGAGTCCATCGCGCGCTCGTCCACGTGGGCGTGGGAACCGAACGAGCCGGACTGCCACAGCATGGCGTCGACCAGCGTGGTCTTGCCGTGGTCGACGTGCGCGACGATGGCGACGTTGCGCAGGTCGTTGCGCACGCTCGTGCCTGTCGGCGCAGACGTGGGCTCAGACATGGGGGAACTCATCTCAGAAGGTGGGGAGCGCGCCGGGTCGTCGGCCGCGCCGATCGATTCTACCCGCCCACCGGTCCAGCCGGGTCAGAAGGTGATGAGACGCACGTCAGCGACGGGCCCTCGCCCACGACCACCACGAGGTCAGGTCCGCCCGGCCGAGCTGCAGAGGGTCCACGTCCAGGGGTGTGGGCGTGCTCGACGCCGTCGACGTCACCGACCCCCGCGTGGCCACGACGACGGGCTGCCGCACCAGCGAGAGCACCGCGCCGCCGTCCTCGAGGCTCTGCGCCGCCGGCGCCAGCAGGTCCTCGACCTTCGCGGGGTCGAGGTTCTGCGCGAGCGGCCCCAGCGCCGCGTCGGTCGCCGGGTCGGTCCAGCCCGTGACGTTTGTGACGCCGCCGGTCCCCCACCGCGACACCACGGAGTCGACCGGCAGGTCCGCCTGCGACACCGGCACCAGCGCCGCGTCCCACGAGTCCGGCGCCCCGACCAGGTCCGCGCCGAGACCGTCGGCCGGCGTGTACGGCTCCACCTGGAACCCGGCGTCGGACGCGGTCTCCGTGAGCAGGGCGAGCATCGCGGTCCGCAGCGGGTCGGCCGTGTTGGTCAGCACGCGCACGACGGGCGGGTCGGTGACGCCGGCCTGGTCGAGCAGGCGTCGGGCTCCCGCGACGTCGGCGGGGCCGCTCGGTGCGACGTCGCCACCGGCGTCGGGACCGACCGACGGCAGGAGGGCGCCCTCGACGGTGGCCTCCGGCCAGAGGGGCGTCACCAGGGTGGAGACGATCGCGTCGCGCGGGACCGAGAGCAGGAACGCCCGCCGCACCGCCGACGCCACCGCGGCGTCGCCGCCGTACGACGCGGGGTCGAACGCCCCGCCGCCGGCCGCCTGGAGCTGCAGCTGGAGCGTGCTGTCGCCGCCCGTCCGCACGTCCGCCCCGTCGACGTCGGCCAGCGCGTCGAGCACGTCCCTGGTGTCCGTCGGCGTGACCACGTCGACCGTGCCGGCGTCCAGCGCCTCGACCTCCTCCAGCGGGTCCAGGTCGCTGCGCACGACGATCCGGTCGTACGCCGCCTTCCCGGGGCCGTCGTACTCGTCGTTGCGCGCCAGCTCGACGCGCTCCCCGGGCACGATCAGGTCGATCACGTACGGGCCGGTGGAGACCGCCTGGTCGACGTGCTGGGCGAGCGTGTCGGCGTCGAACCCGGTCCGCCAGGCCGCGGAGATCGACCTCAGCGCCGCCTTGTCCTGGTCGACGATCGCCTTGGTCACCGCCTCGGCGGCGGCCGCCGGGTCCTCGACACCCAGCGCCGTCTGACCGATCACGTGCGCGGGGACACCCACGTCCAGCGCGGTCTGCCAGTCGGCCACCGGCGTGGCGTAGGTGAGCGTGAACGTCGCACCGTCCATGGTCGGCAGCTGCTCCGCGTGCACGAGGGCCGGCGAGGCCGCCGCGAACGCGACCCCCGCGTCGAGCGCGTCGTTGTTGGTGACCCCGCCCTGCGCGTCCAGCTCGGGCACGACGTCGTCCAGCTGGCCGCTGCGCGCGGCCCACTCGAGCAGCAGGTCGGCCGTGGTCACGGGCGTGCCGTCCGACCACGTGGCTTTGCGCCCGATCGTGTACGTCACCGTCAGGGGCGCGTCGCTGACCTTCGCGACCGTGCCGAAGCCGTCGTCGGGCACCGCGGTGCCGTCCTCGTCCAGGGAGACGAACCCCGCCTGCGCGAGCGAGCGCACCAGCGTGCTGCCGGGGGTGCGCCCCTCGACGGTCCCCCCGTTGAGCGACGTGAACGGCGCCCCGACGGCCACGACCACCGTGCCGCTGCGGCTCGGCTGCGGGGTCTGGTCCGTGCACCCGCCGACCGCGACGAGCGCGACGAGCGCCGCGGGCACGACGACCCCGATACGTGACCCTCTGAACACCGTGCGCCTCCCGCTGGCCGACATCCCCGAGGCGGACGGTCGCACCTCCGCACCGGAGGTATCGGTCGTTCTCACCCGTTGGTCAACCATGCCGGACAGATCTGTCCGAATCGGCAGAAGAACGACGGACGCGCCGGGCCGTGGGACGACGAGAGCGCCGCACCCCGAGGGGGACGGCGCTCTCGGCGAGCACGACGTCAGAAGCCGCGGCCCGTGGTCCGCTCGTTGTCGACGTCCGTGATGTCGTGGGCGTCGAACTCCTCGGCCTCCGCGGCCTTGGCGGCGTCCTCGTACGCGAGCTCGTCGCGCTGGATCTCGAGGAGCGCGTCGCGGGCGACGCGACGCTCCTGCTGGGCCACCGGGTCGGGCACGGGCACCGCGGCGAGCAGTCGCTGCGTGTACGCGTCCTGGGGGTTGTTGACCACCTGCGCGGTCTCCCCGATCTCCACCAGCTTGCCGTTGTGCATGACCGCGATCCGGTCCGACAGCAGCTCGACGACGGCGAGGTCGTGGCTGATGAACAGGCACGCGAACCCGTGCTCGCGCTGCAGGTCCTGGAACAGCTCCAGCACCGCGGCCTGCACGGACACGTCGAGCGCGGACGTCGGCTCGTCGGCCACCAGCAGCTGCGGCTCCAGCGCGAGCGAGCGGGCGATCCCGACGCGCTGGCGCTGACCGCCGGAGAGCTCGTGCGGGTACCGGTTGCGCATCGCGCGCGGCAGCTGCACCTGGTCGAGCAGCGTCTCGACGGCCCTCGACATCTCCTGGCCCTTGATCCCGCGGTGCAGGAGCAGCGGCTCGCCGATCGACTCGCCGATGGGCAGGCGCGGGTTCAGCGACGAGCCAGGGTCCTGGAACACGATGCCGACCTTGCTGCGCAGCGGCTTGAGGTCCTTGATCGAGGCGCCGACCATGTCCTGCCCGACGATCTTCAGCTCGCCCGACGTGACCGGCAGCAGGCCGACGACGGCGCGACCGATCGTCGTCTTGCCCGAGCCGGACTCGCCGACGAGGCCCACGACCTCGCCCTGCCGGATGGTCAGGCTGACCTCGTCGACGGCCCGGAAGGCCGGCTGACGACGACGCCCGGGGTACTCGATGACCAGGTCCTTGGCCTCGAGCACGATCGCCCTGTCGCTCACGGGAGCCGCAGTCGGTGCGACGGGGCGGGCCGTCGTCGTGGCGTCCGAGGTCTCGGCGCTGCGGCCCAGGTGCGGGACGGCGTTGAGCAGCTTGATCGTGTACGGGTGCGTCGGCGCCGTGAAGATGTCGATCGACGACCCCTCCTCGACGACGCGGCCGTCCTTCATCACGATGATCTTGTCGGCCATGTCGGCGACGACGCCCATGTCGTGCGTGATCAGGACGATGCCCGAGTCGATGCGGTTGCGCAGGTCGCGCATCAGCTTGAGGATCTCGGCCTGCACCGTGACGTCGAGCGCCGTGGTGGGCTCGTCGGCGATGAGCAGCTTCGGGTCGCACGCGAGGGCCTGGGCGATCATCGCGCGCTGCCGCTGGCCGCCCGAGAGCTGGTGGGGGTAGGCGTCGATGCGTCGCGTCGGGTCCGGGATCTCGACCAGCCGCAGCAGCTCGAGCGCGCGCGCCCGGGCCTCCTTGGGCCCCATGTCGAAGTGGGTCCGGATGGTCTCGATGATCTGGAAGCCGACCGTGTACACGGGGTTCAGGGCCGTCATCGGCTCCTGGAAGATGACCGCGATCTCCTTGCCGCGCACGTGGCGCAGCTTCTGCGGGGTCATCCCGATGAGCTCGCGGTCGCCCAGCTTGGCGCTGCCGCTGGCGCGGCCGTTGGCGGGCAGCAGGCCCAGCAGCGACATCGAGGACTGCGTCTTGCCCGAGCCCGACTCGCCGACGATGGCGAGGACCTCGCCCGGGAAGACGTCGTAGCTCACGCCGGCGGCGGCGGGGAACCAGGTTCCGTCGACGTAGAAGTCGACGCCGAGGTCCCGCACGGTCAGGACGGGGGCCTTGGTCGGGGCCGGGGCGGGCGCCGCGGAGGAGGTGTCGATGGCCACGGTGTCAGTTCCTTACTGCGCGAGGACGGGGTGCACGGGCGGACGGGGTCACCGTCGTCGAGCACCGGTCTGGGAGCATGGGCGAATGGGTGCCACGCAGGAGTTCTCGTCGGTCTACGGTCGCTGGCTGACCGGTGCGACGGCCGTGCTGGGCGTGGTCGCGCTGGTCGTCACGCTGTTCCAGGAGGGCGTCGAGCAGACCGCTCGCCTCCTGCCGGTGACCGGCGCCGTGGTGCTGGTGGTCTGGGCGCTGTTCTGGCGCCCGGCCGTCGAGGTCAGCGACGGCGAGATCGTGGTGCGCAACGTGCTGGCCACCGTGCACGTGCCCTGGCCGGCCTACCGAGGCCTGACCGTGCAGTACTCGCTGGTGCTGCACACCACGGGCGCCGACGTGACCGCCTGGGCGGCACCCCGGTCGAGCGCCACGGGCCGCTGGCTGCGCAGCTCGCGTCGCCGGACCGAGCCCGAGGAGCCGCGCCGTCAGCACGGATCCGCCGAGGCGGTGGCCGCGGCGATCGCCGACCGCCACGACGCCCTCGTCGCCGCCGGCCACCTGCGCGGGGCCGAGGCCGCCCGCGTGGCGGGCGACCTCCGGCCCGTGCGCCGCTGGCACTGGTCGACGATCGCGGGAACCGTCGCGCTCACGGCCCTCGCCGTGGTCACGCTCGGCTGAGAGCATCACGCCGGGCCCATCCCGGCGTTGCCCGTGGCCACCGGTGCGGCGGCACGAGCGGCGCGAGCCATCTTGCGCTCGGACGGGATGCGCTTCTGCCGCGGGTCGAACGCGTCGCGCAGACCGTCGCCGATGAAGTTGATGCACAGCGCGATCACGACGATGAACAGACCCGGCCACCAGAACAGCCACGGACGCGTGGTGAACGCCTCCTGGTACTGGCTGATCAGCAGGCCGAGCGAGATCGCCGGCGACTTGATGCCGACGCCGAGGTAGGACAGCGCCGTCTCCAGCAGGATCGCGGAGCTCATGAGCAGCGTCGTGTTGACGATGATCACGCCGATCGCGTTCGGGATCATGTGCTTGAACATGATCCGCGTGTTGCTGGCACCGGCGACGCGGGCGGCGTCGACGAACTCCCGCTCCCGCAGGGTCAGGAAGTCGCCACGCACCAGGCGCGCGAGCGTGGTCCACGAGATGAGCCCGAGGAACGCGCCGAAGATGATCGGGTTGTTGCCGCCGGCCAGCTGACCGAGCACCGCGCCGATGACGATGACCGGCATGGTGATGACCAGGTCGGTGATGCGCATCAGCAGGTTGTCGGTGCGGCCGCGCATGAAGCCGGCGAGGGCGCCGACGACGATGCCGACCACGGTCGCGATGACGCCGACCGTCACCATGATGACCAGCGACGTCTGCGTGCCGCGCATGACGCGGGCGAACACGTCGCGCCCGATCTCGTCCTGCCCGAACGGGTGGTCACCCCAGACGAACCAGATGCCGCCGTCGCCGCCGAGCCAGCTGGGGCGCTGGATGGTCGGGTGGCCGCCGTTGATGACGGGGAGCGGGGTGTTCGGCTTCCACTGCCACCAGCCGGTCCACCCGCCGACGCCGATGGAGGTCACCGCGAGGATGACGACGCCGATGAGGACGACGGCGGCGACCATGGCGCCGCGGTGCCGCAGGAACCGGCGACGGACGATCTGACCCTGCGAGAGGCCTTCGACCTCGCGCAGCTCGATCGCGTTCTCGACGGTGTCGATCTGTCCGTCGTTCGGGCCGCCGGGCGTGTTGTTCATGTCGGTGCTCATGCGTTCACCCGAATTCGCGGGTCGAGGGCGGCGTAGATCAGGTCGGCGACGATGTTCGCGATGATCGCGAGCGCGGCGACGATCAGCAGGTACGCCATCACGGGATCGATCTCGGCCTGCGTCAGGGAGTGCAGGAACAGCGTGCCCATGCCTGGTCGGGCGAACACCCTCTCCGTGATGATCGCGCCACCCAGCAGGGTGATGATGTCGATCGGGACGACCGTCGCCAGCGGGATCAGCGTGTTGCGGAAGCCGTGGCGCATGATGACCGTCCGCTCCGGCAGGCCCTTGGACCGCGCCGTGCGGATGTAGTCCTGGTTCATCACCTCGAGCATGCTGGCCCGCGAGTACCGGGTGTACGCGGCGAAGCCGATGAGCAGCAGCGCGATCGTCGGCAGCACCAGGTGCGTGAACGTGTCGAGCGTCTGCACCCAGAAGTTGCCGCCCAGGTTCGGGGTGCGGTCACCGATCGTCGCGATCGGGCGACCACCGATGGACGGCGCGGCGTTGTACGCCGGCCAGACGGCCATGACGCGGTCGACGAAGATCATGCCCGCGACGATGAAGGCCGTGAGCGCCGCCGTCCGTGCCGAGACCCCGCGGTCGGGGCCGCCCCACGCGTAGCCGACTCCGATGCCGACCGCGATGGTGATGAGCGCCAGCCCGAGCATCAGCAGCCAGGACTCGTCGACGTTCTTGAAGAACACCCGCAGGGGCAGGTAGAGGAACAGGCCGATGGCGACCGTGGTCAGCGAGGCGCCGAGGGCGCGGCGGTTCTTCAGACCCGTGGAGAGCGTCGTGACCGCCAGCGCCGTCGCCGTGCCCAGGACCGCGAGCAGGAACGGGTTGATGTTCGGCGTGGTCCACCAGTCGGTGAGCTGCAGGTAGGCGAACATCGCGATCGTCGCGCCGGCGCTGATGGCGAACGTGATCAGCCGCTGCTTGACGTCACCGCCGATGGCCAGGCTCCACAGCAGGCCGAACAGCAGGCCGATGAAGATGATGACGGCCCACGAGATGACGGGGTCCGCGAGGAAGTCGTTGAAGCCGATGGCGCCCCACTGCTTGAGCAGCACCGCGACCCAGAAGGCCGGCAGCGAGTACAGGAGGAACGACACGAAGATGATGAGGTAGTCGAACGAGCTGTACTGCCGCAGCGCGCTCACGATGCCGACGGCCACACCGAAGATCACGGCCAGCACGGTGGCGGCGGTGACCAGCTGCAGCGTCGACAGGATCGCGCCTTGCAGGAGGCTCGAGACGGACTGACCGCTCACCCACGCGATACCGAGATCGCCGTGGAGCAGGTCGCCCAGCCACTTGAAGTAGCGGATCACGACCGGTGTGTTCAGGTCGAGCAGCACGATCCGGTCGGCGATCAGCTGCGCCTTGTTCGGCGCGGTCGACTGCCGCAGGTCCTGGAACGGGTCCATGGACGCAGAGACGAGCAGGTACATGGCGAACGTCGAGACGAACAGCGTCGCCAGTCCGGCGAGTGTTCGTCGCCACAGGAAGGAGAGCATGGAACGTGGAACCTCACGGTTGAGGAGTTGCGCACCGGCCGCCGAAGTCTACGCGGGCAGTACGTGCAGGGCCGCCCGAAGCCCGGGTGGGGCGGCGAGCGGGTGGGGATTCCCGAGCATCGTTGCTCGGTCTGGCGCGTCGAAGTGTAAGCACACGCGATGGGGGCGGCGGAGCCTCTCGGCTCCCCCGCCCCCACGCGGTCAGATCAGCGGATCACTCAGCTGCTGGCGGAAGGAGACGCCGTCGCGGCGACCTTCCAGTCCCAGAAGCCGTAGAAGATCGTCGGGCTGATGCTGATGGGCGACGGGCCCGTGAGCTTCGAGCTCCAGGCGTGGATGCCCGGGAACTGGAAGATCGTGGTACCGAACGCGTCCTTCCACAGCTCCTGCTCGACCTTCAGCTGGAGCTGGTACTGCTCGTCGGGGTCCGTGGAGACCGCGAGCTGGTCGAACAGACCGTCGACCGTGGTGTTGCTGTAGTGGCCGTAGTTGTTCACGCCACCGGTGCGGAAGTTCGCGTCCGACTCGGTGACGGCGGTGGAGTTGGACTGCCACCCGAACAGCGACGCGTCGTACTGGTCCTGCTGCGTGGCCAGCTTGGTGCCCCACTCGGTGGCGGGCGCCGAGGCGTCGACCATCGTGAAGCCGGCAGCGGCCTCGGACTCCGTCATGAGCGCGAGCTCGTTGACGCGGCGCGGGTTGTCACCGTTGAACGCGAGACGGACGTTGATCGGACCGGTCACGCCGGCCTCGGCGAGGATCTGAGCCGCCTTGGCCGGGTCGGCCTTCAGCGGGTAGTCGGCCGAGCCGTTGTTGGCGACCATGTCGGCGTAGTTCGGCGAACCCGGGAGGAGGATCTGCGAGTTGCGGACCTCGGCCTTGGGGTTCAGCGGGACGATCAGGTTGTCGACGATCTCCTGGCGCGGCATGGCCGTCAGGAACGCCTTGCGGACGGCCAGCGCCTTGGCGGCGTCGCCACCGTAGGTCGCGGGGTCGAACGGGCCGGCGTTGTCGAACACCAGGTCGACGTGCTCGTAGGTGCCCTCGATCGCGTTGTCGATCTCGACGCTCGGCAGCGCCTGGAGCGCCGTCAGGACGTCAGCCGAGGCCTGCGGGCCGATGAGGTCGACCTCACCGTTCTGCAGCGCCTGGACCTGACCCATCGGGTCGGAGACGTAGCGGACCGTGATGGTGTCCGGGCCGGTGCCGTGGTCGCCCTTGTACTTGGCGTTCTTCTTGAGCGTCAGGTACTGGTTCTCGACGAAGTCCGTGATGAGGTACGGGCCGTTGGCGACGAGCAGCTTCGGGTCCGTCGGCATCTTGGTGAACTCGGTGCCGTGGTTCCAGAACTCCGCGACCTTCAGCAGGCTCGCGTTGTCCTTGTCCTGCACGGCCTTGACCAGGGCGTCGGTGGCCTCGGTGGCGTCCTCGATGCCGAGGGCCTCCTCGGCGGCGATGTGCGCCGGGACCGTGGCGGACGTGAAGTTGAGCTCCCAGTCACCGAACGGCTTGTCGTAGACGTAGGTGATCGTCTTGCCGTCGTCGGAGATGGTCGGCGTCTGCGTCACGAAGGCCGCACCCGGGGTGACGCCGTCGAAGTAGACATCCTTCGTCGCGTCGTAGATCGGGTTGCCGTCGTCGTCCGTCTCGGTCGGCGAGACCGTGTTCAGCGCGCCCGACGTGCCGGCCCAGTTGAGCAGCATGTCCGCGGCGGTGACGGGGGTGCCGTCCGACCACTGCGCGTCGTCGCTCAGCGTGTACTTGACCGTCAGCGGGTCGTCCGAGGTCTTCTCGTACGTTCCGAACGCGGTGTTCTTCTGGAGCTTGAGGTCCGGGTCGTAGTAGTTGAACGACTCGGTCGTCAGGTAGGTGATGTTCGCGTTCTGGGTCGCGTTGCCGTTCACCGAGGACGTGTTGGTCTCGTTGAGCGGGGACTCCCACGCGACGTTGACCGAGGTCTCCTGGTTGATACCCGAGTCATCGCCCGTGTTGTCGCCGTTGTCGCCGCTGCTGCACGCGGCGAGCGCGAGAAGGCTCAGCGTGGCGACCGCGCCGGTCGCGGCCTTCCGGTTGATCTTCAATGTTCCTCCTGAAGCGGTGGTGGACCCCGCCGGTCACGCATGCGTCGATGGTCACGGCGCACACGAGCACAGAGCCCGCCAGGGGTTGCCGATACGTTAGTCATGCCCTGGCCGACAAATCGGACAGCAGCCAAGTCGTGTGACGATCGTTACGTGATTGATACTGGCGGGTACGTCCGACATGTGAGATGGACACACCGCGGAAACATCCGGTTCACGTGTCCGAAGCACCACCAGAAGGGTGGCGCGCGGCAAAAACACCCGCTCCCGCCCCGGTCATCTGCTATGGCGCTCGCGCGACCCGATGGCCTCGATCACGGGTGGCGACCGGCGACAATCGTGCGATGACTTTCACCGCGACGGTACGCCGCCTGGGACGCACCCGCTGGTTCGCGAGGATCGGCCGCGTGACGTCGGGGGCGGACCGTCGCCTGCAGAAGGCCACCGCCGGACGCCTGAGCGTGCTCGGGCGCCCGACCCTCCCCCAGCTCATCCTCGCGACGACCGGTCGCAAGTCCGGCGAGCCGCGCGAGGCCGTCCTGCTGTACGCCGTCGACGGGGACGGGTGGGTGCTCATCGGCTCCAACTGGGGGCAGGAGCACCACCCCGCGTGGTCGGGCAACCTGCTGGCGACGCCCTCCGCGACCGTGACGATCGGCGGCGTGACCACGCCCGTCGTCGCGTCGTTGGCCGACGACGACGAGCGCGCCCGCCTGCTGCCCGCCCTGCTGGCCGTGTGGCCGGGGTACGACGACTACGCCGCCCGCGCCGGCCGCGAGCTGCGCGTCTTCCGGCTCTCGCCGGCCTGAGATCCGCCGGTCCGCGAGCGCCACGCCTCTGCGGCTCGGGCTTGATGCTGCCCGCCGACGTTCGCGAACGCCTGACTCACGCCGAGGGCGCACCACGCGAGCGCTGACGGTACGCGCGGGCCTTCATGACGTCGCCGCACTCGTTCATCGAGCACCAGCGACCCGCGCGGTTCCGCGACGCGTCGTAGTAGATCCACTGGCAGTCGGGGTTGGCGCACGCCTTGAGCCGCGGCCACTCCCCCGCCGCGTGCGCCCTGTGCACGTCGGCGAGAAGATCCGCGACCAGCCCGTCGCCACCCGCGGGTGACAGGCGGACGGCTCCGTCGTCGAATGTCACGACCAGGGGGTGCGTCGCGGCGAGCGCGCCGAGCTCGACCGCGTCCCCTGTCACGAGGTAGTGGCGCAGTGCGTCGCGGAGGTCGCGCAGCGGGAGCTGGCCGGTACCCGCCAGGTGGTCGACCCCGTGGAACCGGTCGTCGGTGTTGAGCAGAGCACGGACGCGCTCGAGGGTGCCCGGCGCAATGCCCGGCTCGGCACCCAGGGAGACCCATGCCAGGAGCGGGTCGGGGCGGGTGATCTCGGGAACGGCTACCTCCTGGGCATCGAAGCTGCATTGACGTCGCCTACACATAGCCACGATAGTCGTCACCATCGTAGTGGTTTTGCTAGTGACGCACGATTCCGAGAGACGAGGAACCCATGACGACCGCCACGACCGAGAAGCTCGGCTGCGACACCTCGGACATGCTGACCATCCACGCCCTGTTCCGCCGGGCTTTCACCGACGCTCCCGTACTGGTGCGGGGGGTCCGGGACTCCGACATCGGCCGGATGGGCCATGTCGCCGGGCACGTGCGCGAGCTCGCGGGCGCCCTGCACCGCCACCACCTGGGCGAGGACCTGCTGCTGTGGGACACCCTCGAGCAGCGCGCGCCGTCCTGCGCCCTGCACGTCGGTCTCATGCGGGCCCAGCACTCGGCCACCGCTCAGCAGCTCGAGCGGCTCGACGGGCTGATGGCCGCCTGGGAGGCCGGCGCCGGCGCGACCGAGCGGCATGCAGTCGCCGCACTGCTCGACGAGGTCCGCGACACCCTCCTGGCACACCTCGGGCAGGAGGAGACGCAGATCCTGCCCATGGCGTCGACCGTCATGTCCCAGCGCGAGTGGGACCTGCTGCACGAGCACGGCATGGCGGCGATCCCGAAGGACCGGATGTTCCTGCAGCTCGGCTGGATCCTCGAGGTCGTCCCCGCCGGCGAGCAGTCTGGCTGGCTGCGCACCAACCTCCCGGCGCCGGCCCGGGTGCTGTGGCGGCTGGTCGGCAGACGGCAGTTCGCCGCGCACCGGGCCCGGGTCTACGGGGCGTGACTCAGCCGCGTCGTCGGGCCACGAACACCATCTCGCGGCCCGGACGGTCCGGCGCCTCGCGGACGTCGACCACGTCGAAGCCCGCCCGGTCGAGGGAGCGCTCGACGGTCGCGCGATCCCGGAACCGCAGGGTCGAGTCCGAGGTCAGCACCGCGCCGTCCGAGGCGAAGACGTAGGACGCGCGAAACGTCACGAGCTCGCCGACGACCCCCGTGACCTCGACCCATGTCTCGACCAGCCCGACGCCGGGGACGTCGGTCGCCTCGTAGGTCGCCTCCCGCGTCCAGCCCCGCCACGCCTCGACCTCGGGGACGCGGGTCTCGAAGACCAGGTGGCCGCCGGGCCTGACGGCGCCGCGCACGCCCTCGAGCGTCGTCGCCCAGTCCTCCTCGGTGACGAACACCTGGGCGACGTTCGCCGTCATGGTCGCCAGGTCGACCTGCAGCGGCGGCAGGGTCGTCGCGTCACCGTCCAGCCACCGCACCGCGTCGGCACCCGGCTTCGCCCGCGCCAGGTCGACGGACGCCCGCGCCGGGTCGACGCCGACGACGTCGAGACAGTGCGCGGCGAGCAGCAGTGCGAAGACCCCGGTGCCGCAGCCCACGTCGAGGACGCTCCGGGCGCCCAGCTCGTCGGCGATCGCGACGTACGCGTCGAGGTCGCTGCGGTCGGGGTCCAGCACGTCGTAGAGCTCCGCGAGGCGGGGGACCTCGAATCCGTCGTCGGCCATCCCGCGGACGCTAGGCCGCCCCGGGCTCGACGTCACCGCCATAGTCGGTGACCGATCTCACGCGCCCGCGATTCCTGGCTCCGGGCGGTCCTCTTCTAGACTGCCGCCCGGCGCCGTCCGTGCCCGTGAACCCATCCAGAGAGTGACCGTGGCTACGACCCGTCGCGCCGACATCCAGGGCCTGCGTGCGCTCGCCGTGCTCGCCGTGGTGGCGTTCCACGTCCGACCTGCCTGGTTCCCCGGCGGGTTCGCCGGCGTCGACGTGTTCTTCGTGATCTCCGGCTACCTGATCACGAGCGCCCTCCTGCGCGGAGCACGCACGGGCCGCGTGGGGCTCGCGGCGTTCTGGGGCAGCCGGATCCGTCGACTCATGCCCGCGGCCACGGTGGTGATCGTCGCCACGCTCCTCGCGTCGGCCGTCGTGATGCCGATGGCGCTGCGGCCGGAGCTCACCCGCCAGGCCGTCGCGTCCGCGCTGTCGATGGAGAACTGGCTGCTCGCCGCCAACTCCGTGAGCTACCTGCACGCGACCGCGCTCCCGAGTCCCTTCCAGCACTTCTGGTCGCTCTCGGTCGAGGAGCAGTTCTACGTGGTGTGGCCCCTGGTCGTCGCCTGCGCGGCCCTCGCGGCCGTACGGCTGCGTCGATCGCCGACGGCCGTGATCGGTGGCGCGGCGGTGGTCCTGGCGGGGGCGTCGCTGGCCTGGTCGGTCGCCGTCTCGCAGAGCCAGGGCGACGTCGCCTACTTCTCCACGGCGACACGTGCCTGGGAGCTGCTGGTGGGTGGCCTGCTCGCCGTCTGGCTCCCGGGGCGACAGCTGCGCCCGGCCGTCGCCCGGCCCGCGTTCGCCGTGGGCCTGGTGCTGGTCGTGGCATCGATCGCCGCGCTCGACAGCACCATGGCCTTCCCCGGCTGGGTGGCGCTGCTGCCCACCACGGGAGCCGCCCTGCTCATCGGCGCGGGAGCGACCGCGTTCACGTCGCTCCCCCGCCGGGTGATGGAGTGGCGGCCCGTCACGTACGTCGGCGACATCTCCTACAGCCTCTACCTCTGGCACTGGCCGATCGTCGTCCTCGTCTGCGCCGCGCTGGGCACCGCCACCGTGCCCCGCCTGGCCGTCGTTCCCGTGGTGGCCGCCTCCGTGCTCCTCGCTGCCCTCTCCAAGCGGTACGTCGAGGACCGGTTCCTCCGCGTCGGCCCGCGCCACGCCGCTCGCGCAGGCGCAGTCGCCGCGGTGCGCCGCAGCTCGTACGCCCTCGGCGGGTCGCTGCTCGCAGCCACGGCCCTCACCGTCGCCGTCGTCGTCGCGCTCCCCGAGCCCGCCCCTGCCACCCCCGCGTCCGGGACCGTCACCGCGTCCGACTCCGCCTACGCGGGAGCCCGGGTTCTCGACCCGCAGTTCCACGCCGCGACGCCGCCGGACCCCTCGCTGCCTCCCGCACCGACGCTGCTCGAGCTGCAGACCACCGAGCCGCAGCTGCGGGACCCGTGCCTGACGCACGCGACCAACGACGCCGTCACGACCTGCACGGGCGGCGTGGCGGACGGCACCCGGACGGTGCTCCTCGCCGGCGACAGCCACACCACGATGTGGCTGCCCGCGTTCGAGGAGCTCGGCCAGAGGTACGGCTGGCACATCGTCGTCGCGGGCAAGCAGTCGTGCCCGCTGGCCACGCTCGACGAGCACGAGGACCCCGACGGCCCGATCTACGGCGGGTGCCGGGCGTGGAACACCCAGATCCGCGACGTCATCCGTGACCTGCACCCCGACCTCGTCGTCACCTCGGCCCGCTTCTACCCCTACCCGCACGGCGACGCCGAGGGCCCGGTCAGCTACGACCGCGAGTCCGGCCTGCAGTACGCCACGCAGTACCGCTTCATCGAGGGCCTCGGGATCCCCGTCGCCGCGGTCACCGAGGTGCCCTACTTCCCGGGCTTCTCGGCGCCCGACTGCCTGTCGCGCGCCGGCGCGACCGTCGCCGACTGCACCGAGCAGATGAACGCCGCACGCGCGACCCCTCCCTCGCGGATCGACTTCGCCGCGAAGGCGGACCCGAAGGCCACGCTGATCGACGTCACCGAGCAGATCTGCCCGGACCGCTGCGACGCCGTCATCGGCAACGTCGTCACCTATCGCGACGACAACCACCTCACACCGCTCTTCGCGGGAAGCCTCGCGTGGGTGTTCGAGCGCGACCTGCGCGCGAGCCACCCGGACCTGTTCGCCGCCGCCTGAGGGCCGCTCGCCGTCACGGGCCTCCGCGCCAGTGGTCGATCCGGCGGTGGTCCGGGACGAACCCGTGGTCGATCCCCCACAGCACCGCCTTGGTCCGGCTCTCGACCCCGATCTTGCGGTAGACCGAGCGGATGTAGGACTTGACCGTGTTGGGGCTGAGGTAGGTCTGCGCCGCGACGTCCGCGTTGCTCAGGCCCTGCGTGATCAGGGCCAGGATCTCTGACTCGCGGTCGGTCAGCCCCTCGGCCCGCCCCGGCCAGTCCAGACCGTTGGCCGGGCGGACGCGACCGGCCGCTTCGCTGACGACGAACTCACCGGCGTGCACGGCCTCCAGGGCGGCGACCAGCTCGCGCGCCGGCAGCGCCTTGGAGAGGTAGCCGCTCACTCCCTGCGCGCGGGCGCTGGCGACGAGGTCGGGATGGAAGTTCCACGTGAAGACGACCACCCGGCGGGCGCTGGGGTTGCGGACCAGCACGCCGATCTCGTGGTGGTCCGACTCCGGCTGCGCGAACGAGTCGTACAGCACGATGTCCACGACGTCGCTGACCGGCTTGTTCGTGTCGATCTCGGCCACCACCACTCGGTCGCGGTACTGGTCGATGATCCGCGCGACGCCCATGAGCACGACGTCGTAGTCGTCGACGAGGGCGACCGTGATGGGCCTGCTGGGCGTGGGCACCTCTCGACCGTAGACCCCCCTAGGGGTGTACTGCATCCGCCCTAGGGGTGGTGTCGTAGAGACACACACAACCGCTCGCAGAGAGGCATCACCATGCTGGGACTCATCATCTCCGTCATCGTCATCGGGCTCATCGCGGGGCTGCTCGCGCGGCTCGTCGTCCCGGGCAAGCAGGACCTGTCGATCGGCATGACGATCGTCATCGGGATCATCGGCTCGTTCGTCGGCGGCTTCCTGGGCTACCTGCTGTTCCGCAGCGACGCAGCGGACGGCTTCCTGCAGCCCGCCGGGATCGTCGGGTCGATCATCGGCGCGATCATCGTGCTGCTGATCTGGATCCGCGTCGGCGGCCGCCGCTCGGTCACGCGCTGACCTGAACCCGGCCACCGGCCCCGGTCGTGACGACCGGGCCGGTGCCGCTCACCGGGGCGCCCCGATGGGTTCACCTTTCGCCGAAGCCGCCCTACGATCACCTGCCGTGTCGATCGATGTCTCCGAGGTGCAAGAGTCCGAGCGGGGCGTCGTACGCCGCCTCATGGAGTTCTATGCCTACGACTGGTCCGAGCTTGACGGCCGGGACGTCGATGCGCACGGCGAGTTCGGCTATCCCTGGCTCGACCACTACTGGACCGACGAGGACCGCCACGCCTTCCTGATCCGCGTCGAGGGGAAGCTGGCCGGCTTCGCACTCGTGCGACTCGAGACGCGCACCGAGATGGCGGAGTTCTTCATCCTTCGCCGCTACCGCCGTGGCGGCGTAGGCACCGCTTCCGCCGCCACGCTGTTCCACCGTTTCCCAGGCCCGTGGGAGGTGACGCAGCGCCTGACGAATCCGGCAGCGACCGCGTTCTGGAGAACCGCCATCCCGGTCCCTTTTGCCGAGACGACGGCCGACGACAGGGTGCTCCAGACCTTCGAGATCGAAGCCCAGCACTGAGTTCTGGGGCACCCGGCGGCAGCAACCGACTACACGGTGAAGCGGAGCTCCACCACGTTCCGTAGCGGAACAACGGGTGAAGCGGTGGCGGACCTGGCTCCCGAGGCTCCGCAGCCAGGTTCGCCGCCCACTCAGGCGCGCTCGACAGGGAACCACAGCTCGCACGTCGCCGTACTGAAGTCCGGCGCATGGTCGAGTACGGAGACGATCGACGGACCAGGGCGCAGCCGCCACGGGTTGGAGGGGAACCAGTCCGTCGCAGTCGCGGCGTACGCCTCTTGGAGGGCCGCCGGATGCGAACCGGAGGTGCGGAAGATCACCCACGCTCCGGCATCGACGTCGATAACGTCGAGGTCGTCGGGAGCCTCGGCGTCGACGTCAACCGCCACGCCGTGGAGGTAGGTCAGGTCACTGCCCTCAGCAAAGTCGGGGTCGACGTCAGCACTGACCTGCAGCAGCCCCGAGGGCTCGGCGCCACTGAGCTGCTTGAGGCGCTCGTGCTCGGACGCCGGCAGTGAAGCGATGTGCCGCTGAATGTGCGGGTTGACACCCTCGTAGACCAGCGGCACCCGAGCGGCGTAGCCGATCAGCCGGAAGGTGGGTCGTTCGATGATTCGGGCATCCATAGGGTGCCTCCCTTCGACGGTCAGGCGGAACCTGAGCTGCGGTTGACTCCGAAGGGGGCCTCCGTCACGGCGGACGTCGCCATGACTTGCGCCGTGCACGGATCGAAAAGCTCGCCCGAAGGCTTCGGTCGAGCCATATCCGTACCGCAGGGCGATCGTGAGCAAATCCTCGTCCCCGATCACGTCAGCCGCGGCGACGGTCATACGCCGCCGCCGCACGTAGTCAGATACCGGCATGCCCGCCAGTGACGAGAACATGCGACGCGCGTGATAGCCCGTCGTTCCCATCGCTGCAGCCAGATCATCGATATCGATGTCGAGGCCGTCGCCGAGGCGCCGTTCGATCTTGTCGACGAGCCGGTTGAGGATCTCGATCATTGCCGCTCCCTTCGCCCTCCACTCTCGTCGACGCAGCAGACGCTCCGCCCGACTTCTGCGGTTCGGTCTCTGTCGGGTGAGGACGCCGCTGGGCCTGCAGCCCCAGCCTTAGGGTGACGTGGTCCAGGCGAACCTCGTGCCGTTCGACGACACTGCGCTGTCTGGTGTCGATCCCCAGACTCTCGCCACGCTGCCCGTCGGCGGCGACCTGTCCTACGCCTTCGTTGCCGACGCGCGAACGATGCCAGACCAGACGTTCGTCGTGAGCTCGGCCCCGAACGCGGTCGCTGGTTCCGATACGAATCTCCCGCGGTCCAGGCGATCGAGAACGACCTGGCGATCGCGAACAATGGACTTCTTCGCGTTCGCGGGCAATGTCGACGAGGACGGCGTCTTCTATACCTCTCGCTGAGCGGCGCCACCAGGTCGTCACGAAGGGTAGATGACGCCGAACGCCGGGGACCGACCCAGGAGGTTCGCCAACCTCGCACCGCGCCTACACGTTAAATCTGAACTCCACCACGTCGCCGTCGGCCATCACGTAGTCCTTGCCCTCGATGCGGGCCTTGCCGGCGGCCCGGGCGGCGGCGACGGAGCCGGCGGCCACGAGGTCGTCGAACGAGATGACCTCGGCCTTGATGAAGCCCTTCTGGAAGTCGGTGTGGATCACGCCGGCGGCCTGCGGGGCCGTCCAGCCCTGGTGGATCGTCCAGGCGCGCGACTCCTTGGGGCCGGCGGTCAGGTAGGACTGCAGGCCGAGGGTGTGGAAGCCGACGCGGGCCAGCTGGTCGAGGCCGGCCTCCTCCTGCCCGTTGTCGGCGAGCATCTCCTTCGCCTCGTCGGGCTCCAGCTCGACCAGCTCGGACTCGAACTTGGCGTCGAGGAAGATGGCGTCGGCGGGGGCGACCAGCGCGCGGAGCTCGTCCTGGAACGCGGTGTCGGCCAGGCCGGCGTCGTCGGTGTTGAAGACGTAGATGAACGGCTTGCTCGTCATGAGCTGCAGCTCGTCGAGGTGCTCGATCTTCTTGCCGGCTTGGGAGAGCGCCTGACCCTTCTCGAGGATCGCGAAGGCCTCCTGTGCCGCCGCGAGCAGTCCCGCGTCCGCCTTCTTGGCCCGCACCTCCTTCTCGAGGCGCGGGATTGCCTTCTCGAGAGTCTGCAGGTCCGCGAGGATCAGCTCGGTGGCGATGATCTCGATGTCGTCCTTGGGGTTCACCTCGCCGGAGACGTGCACGACGTCCGGGTCGGCGAACGCGCGGGTGACCTGGCAGATGGCGTCGGCCTCGCGGATGTTTGCCAGGAACTTGTTGCCCAGTCCCTCTCCCTCGCTGGCGCCCTTGACGATGCCGGCGATGTCGACGAACGACACCGTCGCCGGGAGGATGCGCTCCGAGCCGAAGAGCTCGGCCAGGACCGACAGCCGAGGGTCGGGCAGCGGGACGACACCGACGTTGGGCTCGATCGTCGCGAACGGGTAGTTCGCGGCGAGAACCTGCGCGCGGGTCAGCGCGTTGAAGAGGGTGGACTTGCCGACGTTGGGCAGGCCGACGATGCCGATTGTGAGTGCCACGACGAAGGAGTCTAGGCCGCGCGGGCATCAGCCCTCTCCCGAGCCGAGCCGACGGGGCCGTCGTGCGAGACCTCCGCCGGCCAGCGCGATCCCGGCCGCACGCTCCGGCGAGCGTGCGACCGGGATGGCCCGACAGCCCTAGCGATGCCGCCTGCGGGACCCGACGACGACCAGCAGGCCGCTGCCGAGCACGACCGCGAGGACCGCGGCCCAGCCGACGACCTGCACGTCGGCGGCGCCCGTCGCAGCGAGCACCGCGGCCCCCGGGGCGGCCACGACCACCGGCGACGACGCGAGCACCACGGACGAGTCCGGCGCCGCGGTGAGGCACGTCGGCGACGACGGCGGGTAGCTGACCGCCACCGTCACCGACGGGTTCACCGAGACCACCACGTGCACGTCCGGCCCGCGGGTCCACGCGTAGTTGCCGGTCGTGGCCGTGTACGTGCCGTCCGGGTTGGTGACGTACCCCGGCCACGCGACACCGTGCCCGTCGAGCCCGACGGCCGCCCCCGGCCACAGCACCGAGAAGGCACCGAGCGGGAACGTGCCCGGGTAGGTGAACGTGTTGGTCCCGTCCGTGAGCGCGATCGTCGCGACGTCACCCGTGCTCTGGTCGTCCGGGTCCACCAGCACCACGGTGCCCTGCAGGTACGGGGCATCGAGCGAGCAGACCGGGCTGAGCACCGTGCCGTCGAGCGTCGGCTCCCGCAGGACCGGCGGAGGTGGCGGCGAGCACTGCGTGCTGGTCAACGTGACCGTGAACACGGCGGCGCCGCCCTCGGTGGTCGACCAGTCGTCCGGGAGATCCCCGAAGACGTATCCCGTGGCCGTCGTGGCCGTCACCGTCACGTCCGACCCCACGGTGGAGGTGACGTACGTGATCCCCGCCTCCGAACCCGGGACCACCGAGTCGCCGGACGTCCCGCAGACGTCGGTGACCGTCACCGACGGGACGACGACGACCGGGCACTCCTCGGACGGGCTGGGCAGCGCACTCTCGAGCGTGTACGTCCTGCTCATCGTCGCGCCCGACGCGAACGTGTAGCCGCTCCTCGCCGTGGCCGTCAGGGTGTTCCCGTCCCACGACCAGGTGTACGCGTCGGTGTCGGCCGGGGACGACGGCAGGGCCGCGCCCGTCTGGCAGGTCGGCGGCGTCGGTTCCGGGAACGTCACGTCCGGGGTGGTGACGGGGCACTGCTCCCGCGGGAGCCGTGGGAGCAGGTCGAACAGGACGACGAGGGTCCTGCCGTCTGCGGAGACCCGAGGACCGGCCGGGAAGATATGCCCCGACGTGGCGGTGAAGGTGATCTCGAAGTGCGTCCCACCGTCGGCGACCAGCGGCCCCGCGGTGGCGTTGACCAGGTCGAGCCTGCCGACGACGCCGTCTGCGCTGCAGGTCGGTCCCGTGACGACCACTCTCGCCGAGGCGTCAGGCGTGAGGCACACGCCCGACGACTCGAACAACCAGCCGGTGACGATCTGCTGGTCCTCCGGGTACGGGACCGAACCGGTCAGCAGAGCATCGGCAAGCACGGCCGCGATGGCATCGCGCGGGCCGAGGTAGTGGTCCTGCTGGTACGTCACGCCGCAGTCCGCGGGGTGGAGCTTGCCCAGACCGACCAGTGTCTGCGGGAGACCGACCTTGGCGAGGGTCGGTTTGTCCGGGACGTAGTTCGGGGTTCGCCACGTGACCCAGAGGTCACACATCTCGTCGGCGCCGTCCTGCGACGTGCAGTACGGGCTCAGGTCGTCGGCCGAGGGTGTGGCTGTCGCCGTCCCTGCCAGACCGATCACGCCCACCATTGCCAGGCACGCGGCGACCAGCGCCGCACAGAGCTTCCTCATCGCGCCATTCCCCCTGCGCCGGCGGCTCGGCCCCTGCCGTCGCCCCGATGCTCGAGCGACACGGAGACCTGCGACACCCGTGAGCTGCGTCAGACGTCAGCCGCGACGGGGATCGGTAGGTTGCGGGGGCCGAGGACGAGACAACCTGCGCGATCCGTCTCGTCCGCCGTCCCGCGAACCGGCGTTACCACCGACTATCGCACGGCATTCCGGACATCTCCTGGTGAACCAGGATGATTCCGACGGAAGGTGACCTCCGCCGGGCACGCCTGCCGTCAGGCGAACGCGACGATGCGCCGCAGCAGGTCCGGGCCGGTGCGGTCGAGCGTGCGACCGCCGACGCGGACCCCGATGGTCAGCAGCGCCGGACCGAGCACCAGGCCGACGGCCAGCGTGACCCAGCCGAGGGCGGCCGATCCCTGCCGGACGGCGAGGACGGCCAGCACGATCTCCGGCAGGCACAGGGCCACGACGGCCAGCCAGCCGCCGAGCTGGGACGCGAGCGCGGACATCGAGGCGCCCTGCCGGCTCTGGAACGGGTTCTCGCCTGGCATCTGGACCGGGTAGACGACGAGCGCGGAGATGATGCTCGAGCCGCCGAGCGAGGTCAGCAGCACGCCGAACGAGAGGCCGAGCAGCGCCGGGATCAGGACGGCGTTGTGCGTGACCAGGGCGGACCCGACGGCGAGCACGAGCACGGCGGGCACCGCGATGGCGCTGACCGCGATGACGCGGCCGAGCCGGTCCGCCACGCCGTGGAGGGGTGCGGCGACGTGCGTCCAGAACGCGGTTCCGTCGTAGGCCACGTCCGCGGAGATGCCCCAGCCCAGGAGGTAGCCGGCGATCGGGCCGATCAGCAGGACCAGGCCGCCGTCCGGGTTCACCAGGTAGAACACGACCGCGAGCACCGGCACGATCGCCGCCGCGAGCGCGTACCGCGGGTCGCGCGCCCAGTAGGTCAGGCAGCGCGCCGTGACCGCACCGAGGGGCGTCGCGGGCAGCCGGTCGAACCAGCCGAGGCCGTGCCCTCGCGCCGAGACGGCCTGGTGCGGCGGGTTGACCAGCGCGTGCGCGAGCGACCGGTCCCAGACCACCGCCACGACGGCCACCGTGAGGACGGCGATCGCGAACCGGGCCGCCGCGAGCGCCCATCGGCCCTCCGCCACTGCCCCCGGCACCGCCCACACCGCCCCGAACGGCGTCCAGGACAGGACGTCGGCGACCCGCTGGACCATCGCCTGCGTGATCGTCGTCCCCGACGCGAGGCGTCCGAGCACGGGGCCGACGACGATGATCGGCAGGACGACGACGGCCGCCATGACCTCGCGGAACCGCCGCCCGCTCATGAGGCTCGACCCCGCCGACGTGGTGGCCCGGGAGCCGACGACGCAGGTGGCGAGCGCGAGCACGACGCAGACCACGCCGGCCACGAGCGCCGCGGGCGTGCGCCACCAGACTCCCGCCATCGACAGCACGGCGACGACCGTGACGACCCCGGGGATGCCGAGCAGCCCCGCGAGCGCCAGGCCGGTGAGCAGCGAGCGCCGCGGGATGGCGAACGTGACGAAGCGGGCCGGGTCGATGGTCGCGTCCAGCCCGAACGCGACGAGGGGAACCACCCACCACCCGAGCACCAGCACCGAGCCGGCGAGGACGGTCACCAGCCCGCGGATGTCGGGCTCCTGGACGCTCAGGACGGCCATCGAGCCCACGACGACGAACATCGCCAGCAGGCCGTAGACCGCGGCGACGAGGAGCCCCACGAGCTGCCACGCGCTGCGGCGCAGACCGTTGCGCAGCAGCGTCAGCTTCAGCCGGACGAGGTGCGCAACCACGCGAGCCCCTCCCCGGTGACGCGGCCGCCGACCAGGTCGACGAAGCGGTCCTCCAGGCTGCCGTCGCCGCGCACCTCGTCGACGGTGCCCGCCGCGAGCACGTGTCCGGCCGCGATGACGGCGACGTGGTCGCACATCCGCTGCACCAGGTCCATGACGTGCGACGACACGATGACCGTGCCGCCGGAGCGCACGTACGACGCGAGGATGTCCCGGATGTTCGCCGCGGACACGGGGTCCACGGCCTCGAACGGCTCGTCGAGCACCAGCAGCCGCGGCGCGTGCACCAACGCGCACGCCAGCGCGACCTTCTTGGTCATGCCCGCGGAGTACTCGACGACCAGCTTCTTCGCGTCCGCGGTGAGGTCGAGGGCGGCCAGCAGGTCGGTGGCCCGCGCGGCGACCGTCTCGCGGTCGAGCCCCTGCAGCAGGCCGGCGTAGGTGATCAGCTGCTCGCCCGTCAGCCGGTCGAAGAGGCGGACTCCGTCGGGCAGGACCCCGAGCAGGGCCTTGACCTCGATGGGCGCCGCCCACAGGTCCCGGCCGTGCACCAGGACCGTGCCGAAGTCCGGCTGGAGCAGGCCCGTCGCCATCGACAACGTGGTCGTCTTGCCCGCGCCGTTGGGGCCGACGAGCCCGAAGAACGAGCCGGCCGGCACCACCAAGTCGATGCCGGAGACGGCGATCTTGTCCCCGAACCGGCGCCACAGGCCGCGGAGCTCGAGTGCGGGTGGGGGCGTGACCTGGTCGAGCATCGGGCCAGCATAGGGGCGGGCCCGGACATGACGGCAGGTGACGGCGGCCCTGTCAGTGGCGCGTGCGAGGGTCTCGGCATGGACATCACCTTCGTGGTCGTGGCGGTGCTGGCGGCCCTGGCGGGGCTCGCCGCGGGCTGGGCGCTCGCGGCCGGTCGTGCGCAGGGACAGGTCCGCGCGGCGGAGCGGTCGGCCGAGCGCGCCATGGCCGAGCTGTCGGCCCGGACGTCCGACTCCGCGCGGCTCGCGGACCAGTTCCAGGCCCTCGCCGCCGACGCCCTCGCGACGAGCACCGACCAGTTCCTCGCGCTCGCCCACCAGCGGTTTGCGGCCGACCACCAGACGCAGGTGGGTGAGCTGACGCAGCGCGAGCAGGCCGTGCGGGCGATGGTGGAGCCCCTCTCGCGCACGCTCGACCAGGTGCGGGCCGAGCTGTCTACCGCCGAGCAGGCGCGTGCCGCCGGCCAGGCAGCGCTCGGCGAGCAGGTGCGGGCCATGCAGCAGGCGTCCGAGCACCTCCGCGGCGAAACCGCGCAGCTGGTCACCGCGCTGCGGTCGTCGCAGGTGCGCGGCAAGTGGGGCGAGCTGCAGCTCAAGCGCGTGGTCGAGGCGGCCGGGATGCTCGCGCAGGTGGACTTCGTCGAGCAGGACCAGGTGCGCACGGACGACGGGCTGCTGCGGCCGGACATGGTGATCAAGCTCGCCGGCGGCAAGAACGTGGTGGTCGACGCCAAGGTGGCCTTCCTCGGGTTCCTCGACGCGGCGCAGGCGACCGACGAGCGCGTCCGCGCCGAGCGGCTCGCGGCGCACGCGCGGCACGTCCGGGCGCACGTCGACGACCTGTCGGCCAAGCGCTACTGGGACCAGTTCGCGCCGGCCCCGGAGTTCGTCGTGATGTTCGTGCCGGCCGAGTCCTTCCTGCACGCGGCCGCCGAGCAGGACCCCGGGCTGATCGAGTACGCGTTCGAGCGCAACGTCGTCATCGCCACGCCGACCACGCTGCTCGCGCTCCTGCGGACCATCTCGTACGCCTGGCGCCAGGACGCCCTGGCCAGCAACGCGCAGGCGGTCCTCACGCTCGGCAAGGAGCTGCACGGCAGGCTGGCGACGATGGGATCGCACCTGGCTCGGCTCGGTCGGGCCATCGACTCGGCGGCCGGCGCCTACAACCAGACGGTGTCGTCGCTGGAGACGCGCGTGCTGGTCAGCGCCCGGCGGTTCGCCGACCTGCACGTGGTGGACGCGGACCTGCCGATGCCCGACCCGGTCAACCCGCAGCTCTCCGCGGTGAGCGCGCCCGAGCTGGTGGCGTCGGCGGAGGAGCAGTTCGTCGTGTTCGACGGCCGCGCGGACCGCGACGAGCGAGCCCTGCGCGCCGAGCGGGTGGTCGCACCCACGGACGCCGAGACCGCCTGAGCTAGGCGGGCTGGACGTCCAGGGATCGGCGTCCGTCGCGGCGCGGGACCTCCGGAGCCTTGCCGGCGGCCTTCAGGTCGGCGCGCAGCTCGCGGGGCAGCGAGAACATGAGGTCCTCCGTCGCGGTGCGCACCTCCTGCACGTCGCCGAAGCCGTGCTCGGCCAGCAGCTCGAGGACGTCGCGCACCAGGATCTCGGGGACCGAGGCGCCCGACGTCACGCCCACCGTGGTCACCCCGTCGAGCCAGGCGAGGTCGATCTCGGAGGCGCTGTCCACCCGGTGGGAGCTGCGCGCGCCGGCATCGAGGGCGACCTCGACCAGGCGCACGGAGTTCGACGAGTTCGCCGAGCCGACCGTGATCACCAGGTCGCACTCCGGCGCCAGCTTCTTCACCGCGACCTGGCGGTTCTGGGTGGCGTAGCAGATGTCGTCGCTGGGCGGGTCCTGCAGGTTGGGGAACCGCTCGCGCAGGCGGCGGACGGTGTCCATGGTCTCGTCGACCGACAGCGTGGTCTGCGAGATCCAGATGAGCTTGTCGGGGTCGCGGACCACGACGTCGGCGACCGCGGCCGGGGAGTTCACCACCTGGATGTGGTCGGGGGCCTCGCCGTACGTGCCCTCGACCTCCTCGTGCCCGTCGTGACCGATGAGAAGGATGTCGTAGTCCTCGGACGCGAAGCGCACGGCCTCCTTGTGCACCTTGGTGACCAGCGGGCACGTCGCGTCGATCGTCTGCAGCGACCGGGCGGCGGCCGCGGCGTGGACGGCCGGGGAGACCCCGTGCGCGGAGAACACGACCCGGGCCCCCTCGGGGACCTCGTCGGTCTCGTCCACGAAGACCGCGCCGCGGGCCGCGAGGGTTTCTACGACGTACTTGTTGTGCACGATCTCCTTGCGGACGTACACCGGGGCGCCGTAGTGCTCGAGCGCCTTCTCGACCGCGATCACCGCGCGGTCGACGCCGGCGCAGTAGCCACGCGGGGCGGCGAGCAGGACCCGCTTGCCGACGACGGTCGGGGTCGCGTCGCCGGGGACCGGGCCGTCGGGCGTCGAGGAAGTCACGGTCAGGAGTCTAGTTCGGCGCGCCCGATCGACCCTGCCGTGGGGTTGTGACCTGCACCCGACCCGCACGGCCCCACCACAGACTGCTGGGGCGGGCACGCGGTCGGTCGGGCTCCGGTGGGCTCGGTCGGGCTCCGTTGTCGGCGGGATGAGGCAGGCTGGGCGCGTGAGCACCGGTCCCATCACCAGCCCGCCGGCGGCCGGCCCCCTGCCGTTGCGCGCCGCGGACACCACGCCCGACCGCCCGTGGCCCGTCCGGCACCTCGCACCCAAGATCGCCGACTACATCGCGAAGATGCCGCCGGTCTGGGTCGAGGGCCAGGTGCTCAACCTCAAGAAGTGGAACAGCCTCTACTTCCTCACGCTGCGGGACACCGACCTCGACATGTCGCTGTCCGTGACAGCGCCGGCGTCCGCGATCGGGCCGCTTGCGGAGCGACTGGCAGACGGTGCGCACCTGGTCGTGCACGCGCGACCGCAGTACCACGCCAAGAAGGGCACGCTCTCGTTCTCGGCCGACGACGTCCGGCTGGTCGGACTCGGCGAGCTGCTGGCCCGGATCGAGCACCTCAAGGGCGTGCTGGGGGCCGAGGGCCTGTTCGACCCGTCGCGCAAGCGAGCGCTGCCGTTCCTCCCGGCCGTGGTCGGGCTGATCGTCGCGCAGCAGGGGGACGCCGAGCACGACGTGGTGTCCAACGCCCGCGCCCGCTGGTCGGCGGTGCAGTTCGAGATCCGGCGCGTCACGGTGCAGGGACCGCGAGCCGTGCCCGAGGTCAGCGCGGCGATCGCTGAGCTGGACCGGGACCCCAGCGTCGAGGTCATCGTGGTCGCGCGCGGCGGCGGCTCGTTCGAGGACCTCCTGCCGTTCAGCAACGAGTCCCTGGTCCGCGTGGCGGCGGCCTGCCGCACCCCGCTGGTCAGCGCGATCGGCCACCACCTCGACAGCCCGCTGCTGGACCTGGTCGCGGACCTGCGCGCCTCGACCCCGACCGACGCCGCGAAGCGGATCGTGCCGGACGTGAGCGAGGAGCGCGCCCGCCTGAGTCAGGCTCGGCTGCGAGCCCGGGCGGCACTGACGGCGCGGCTCACCCGCGAGCAAACCGGGCTCGACCACTGGCGCAGCCGGCCGGTCCTGCTCAACCCGACCACGCTGGTCGACCTGCACGAGAGCCGGTTGACGGTCCTGCGCGACCACGCCCGGCGCTCGCTGCACACCGCCCTGGTGCAGGGTCGGGCCGAGGTAGCGGGGCTCGCCGCGCAGGTCAGGGCCCTGTCCCCCGCCGCCACCCTCGAGCGCGGGTACGCCGTCGTGCGGCGCGCGGACGGGCACGTGGTGCGTGACCCCGTCGAGGTCGCGGCCGACGACCCGCTGCGCATCCGCGTCGCCCTGGGCGAGCTCGCGGCGAAGGTCACGGGCTGACCGAGGACCGACTGCCGCGCGCCCGTGGATCGTGACGGACCGGACGGCCGCCGAGGGCGCTGGCCGCCGGTTCGGTCGTCGGTCGCCGACGGCGCGGTCGTCGGTTCGGTCGTGGGTACCCGACGGCGGCGGTCGCCCGTTCGGTCGCCGGTCGTTGGTCGCCGAGGGTGCCGGTAGCGCACCCTGACGCGTCTCGACCAGCGCTCGTGCCGCCGGTGGTGTCGGCGAGTCCTGGTTGACTGTGCTCGTGCCGAAGCCGTCCCAGACCCCGTCCCCCGACACCACGCCGCAGCCGTCCCACGCCGACGTCGCCGGCCTCGGCTACGAGGAGGCGCGCGACGAGCTCGTCGCCGTGGTCGCGCGACTGGAGGCCGGCGCCGCGACCCTCGAGGAGTCGCTGACCCTCTGGGAGCGCGGTGAGGCGCTCGCCGCCCGATGCCAGGAGTGGCTGGACGGCGCGCGGGAGCGGTTGAGCGCGGTGCGGGACGTCCCCGGCACCGCCGCGGACCCCGAGGACGAGGAGTCCTGATGAGCACCACGTCAGCGGAGCGGGCCCTCGTCGTCGGCGAGGCGCTCATCGACGTCGTCGCGCGGCCGGACGGCACGCGCGCGCAGCACCCCGGCGGCAGCCCGGCCAACGTCGCGCTCGGCCTCGGCCGGCTCGGCCGCTCCGTGGACCTGCTCACCTGGCTGGGTCAGGACGCCGACGGCGACCTGGTCCGGGCACACCTGCGGGAGTCCGGCGTGCACGTGCTCGAGGGCAACCGGTCGGCCGCGCGGACGCCGCTGGCGACGGCGCACATCGGCCAGGACGGGGCCGCCTCCTACGAGTTCGACCTCGAGTGGGACCTGCCGGAGACGTGGGACGAGGAGCCCGGCGAGCCGCTCGTCGTGCACACCGGGTCGATCGCGACCGTGCTGCAGCCGGGAGGCGCGGCGGTCGAGAAGATCCTGGGCCGTCGTCGGTCCGGCTCGACCATCACCTACGACCCCAACCTGCGGCCCGTGCTCATGGGGTCACCGCAGCACGCGCTCCCCGTGGTGGACGCCCTGGTCCGGCTCGCGGACGTGGTCAAGGTCAGCGACGAGGACCTCGCGTGGCTGCACCCCGGGGTGGCGCCCGCGGAGATCGCCGAGCAGTGGAGCCGGTCCGGGCCGTCGCTGGTCGTCGTGACGCACGGCGGCGAGGGGGCCTTCGCCAGCACGTCGGCGGGTGCCCGGCTCTCGGTCGCGGCGCCGAAGGTGCAGGTGGCGGACACCGTCGGCGCGGGCGACTCGTTCATGGGCGGCCTGATCGACGGGCTCTGGACGGCCGGGCTGCTCGGGGCCGACCGGCGGCAGGCGCTCGCCGACGTGGACACCGAGACCGTGCAGCGGGTGCTGGAGCGCTGCGCCCGGATCGCGGCGATCACCGTCTCCCGGGCAGGCGCCAACCCGCCGCGCCTGGCCGAGCTGGGCTGACGCCGTCCGTCAGACGCGCGCCTTCTCGCGGGCCTGGGCGCGCTCGAGGGAGGCCTTGCGGTCCGCCTCGTTCTCGCGGTCGAGGGCCTCGGCGGCCTCGCCGTCCCAGGTCAGGTTCTCGCCGCTCTCCGGGTCGAACACCATCATCCGGGCCGGGTCGAACCACAGGTCCGCGTCCTTGCCGTCGCGGATCTTGGTCTCCGACGGGAGGGCGACGATCAGCTGGGTGCGCAGACCCTCACCGTCCAGGTCGCGGTCGAGCTCCTCGAGCGTGGCCGCGACGTGCGGGTTCGTGTCGAACGGGATGTAGGCGTACAGCTCGGAGCCCAGCCACTCGGTGACGTCCACGGGCGCGCTGAAGGTGACGCCGGTGCCCTTTCGGGCGTCCTCGAGGAGGGCGGCGTCCTCGAAGTGCTCGGGGCGGATGCCGACGATGACGATCTCCTTGCCCGCCAGCTTGGGGGCGAGGTCCGCGGAGATCGGCACGTCGGCGAACGGCAGCTTCATCGTGGAGCCGTTGATCTCGCCCGGCAGGAAGTTCATGGGCGGCGAGCCGATGAAGCCGGCCACGAACAGGTTCACCGGCTGCTCGTACAGTCCCCGCGGGCTGGCCACCTGCTGGAGCTCGCCCTTGCGCAGGACCGCCACCCGGTCGCCGAGGGTCATGGCCTCGGTCTGGTCGTGGGTGACGTAGACGGTGGTCGTGCCGAGCCGGCGCTGCATGCGCGCGATCTCGGTGCGCATCTGCCCGCGGAGCTTGGCGTCGAGGTTGGACAGGGGCTCGTCGAAGAGGAACGCCTCGGCCTCGCGCACGATCGCGCGGCCCATCGCGACGCGCTGCCGCTGACCGCCGGACAGGTTGGCGGGCTTGCGCTGCAGGTGGTCCTGGAGCTCGAGGGTCTTGGCGGCGAACTCGACCTTCTCGCGGATCTCGGCGTCGGTGAACTGCCCCTTCTGCAGGCGCAGAGGGAACGCGATGTTCTCGTAGACCGTCAGGTGCGGGTAGAGGGCGTAGTTCTGGAACACCATCGCCAGGTGCCGGTCGCGCGGCGCCTTCTCGTTGACCCGCTTGCCCCCGATCTCGAGGTCGCCCGCCGTGATGTCCTCGAGCCCGACGATCATCCGCAGGAGCGTCGACTTCCCGCAGCCCGAGGGGCCGACGAGGATCACGAACTCGCCGTCGGCGATGTCCAGGCTCACGCCCTTCACGGCGAGGAAGCCGTCGCCGTACTGCTTGACGATGTCCTTGAGGGTGATGGCGGCCATCGGATCTCCTTGGTGGGACGGACTGCGCGTGTGGACGTCAGCCCTTGACGGCGCCCTGGGTCAGGCCGGACACGATCTGGCGTTGGAAGAGCAGGACGAGGATGACCACCGGGATGGTCACGATGATGGCCGCGGCGGAGATCGACCCCGTCGGCTCCTCGAACTGCGAGGCGCCGGTGAAGAACGCCAGCGCGGCGGGGACGGGACGGGCGCGGTCGGTCGACGTGAGCGAGATGCCGTAGACGAAGTCGTTCCAGGCGATGAAGAACGCGATCAGCGCGGTGGTGAACACGCCGGGTGCGGCGAGCGGCACGATCGCCTTGCGGAAGGCCTGCCAGGTGGTCGCCCCGTCCACCTGCGCGGCCTGCTCGAGCTCCCACGGGATCTGGCGGAAGAACGCCGCGAGGGTCCAGATGGAGATGGGCAGCGTGAGCGAGAGGTACGGGATGATCAGCCCGAGCCACGTGTCGTAGAGGCCGATCTCGCGCCACAGGTTGAACAGCGGCGTGACGATCGAGATGACCGGGAAGATCGAGACGCCGAGCGCGGTGAGCAGGACCAGCCGCTTGCCGGGGAAGTCGAGCCGGGCGATCGCGTAGGCCGCGAGCGTGGCGAGGACGACGGCGATGGCCGTGGCGATCAGGCAGATGCCGATCGAGTTGCGCAGCGAGGACAGGAACAGTGTCTGCGCGGACCCGCCCGGCGCCAGGATCTCCTCGTAGTTCACGGTGGTCCAGGTCTTCGGCCAGAACAGCCCGAGGTTCAGCTGGCTGGGCAGCTTGAACGACGTCGCGAAGATCGAGACGATCGGGAAGAGGGCGTACGTGATGACGAAGATCGTGATGAGGGCCCAGGCGATCTTGGCCCTTGTCGACAGCTGCTTCATCAGCCTGCCCCCCTCGCGCCGCCGGCAAGATCGACCTTGAACAGCTTGACCGCGGCCCAGCAGATGAGGATCACGCACAGGAAGAGGAGCACGGAGATCGCGGACCCGAGCCCGATCTCGAGGCGTCCGATCGACGTCCGGTAGGCGAGCAGCGAGAGGACCTCGGTTCCGTTGGCGCCGTTGGTCATGATGAAGACGTTGTCGAAGATGCGGAACGCGTCGAGGGCCCGGAACAGGACCGCGACCATGATCGCGCCCTTCATGTTCGGCAGGACCACCCGCGTCAGCCGCTGCCACCACGTCGCGCCGTCGACCTCCGCCGCCTCCTCCAGCTCGGTCGGCACCTGCGAGAGGCCGGCCAGCAGGAGCAGGGAGATGAACGGCGTGGTCTTCCAGATCTCCGACAGGATGATGACGAAGAGGCTGGTGCCCTGCTGGGCGAACCAGTTGAGGTCCGTGCTGATCCCGGGCACCCACGAGAACCAGTGGTTGATGTACCCCGAGTTGATGTCGAACGCGTAGAACCACGCGAACGCCGAGACCACGGTGATGATCCCGTACGGCACCAGGATCGCCGTGCGCAGCAGGCCGCGGAGCTGGGTGATCGCGCGGTGCATGACGAGCGCGAGCGCGAACCCGAGGATCAGCTCGATCACCACGGTGACGATCGTGATGAACACCGTGACGCCCAGCGCCTGCCAGAACAGCGGGTCCGTGAGCACGACGGCGTAGTTGCTCAGGCCGGCCCAGCGCTTGTCGTCCGGCGCGGTGAGCCGGAAGTGGAACAGCGAGTCGTAGAAGGCCTGGAGGATCGGGTACAGCGTGACGGCCAGCATGACGGCGAAGGCCGGACCCGCCAGCAGCCAGCCGAGCCGGGCCTCGGACCTCGACCGGTCGCTGCGGCCCGCCTTGGCTGCCGCGTCGCGCAGGTCCGGCGGGAGCCCACCGGGTGTCTTCGTCTGGACCTGGCTGCTCATAGCAGCTGCTCCCCTCGCAGCACGGCGGTGATGAGGTCGGTCGACTCCTTCGGCGTGACCTCCGGGGTCACCGAGCTCGGCGGGTGCCAGGTCTGCTGCAGGCCGGTCGACACCTCGTTGTAGTACGGCGTCTGCGGCCGGGGCACGGCGAGCTCGAGGGACTGCCGGATGACGTCCGCCATGGGGAAGGCTTCCTTGACGGCGGGGTCGTCGTACGACGTCGTGTTGGACGGCGGGTTGCCGTTCGTCGCGAAGTACTGCGCCTGGTGCTCGGGGGTGACGATGCACTCCGCGGCCTGGTACGAGAGGTCGACGTGCTTGCTGAAGGCACCGATCCCCAGGTTGATCCCGCCGTACGGGGGCGCCGTCTGCTTGTCCGCCGTCACCTGCGGGTACAGCGCCCAGCCGATGTCGTCGAGCAGGGACTGGGGGAAGGTCCCGTCCTTGACGCCTGACTGCGTGGCGGACCAGACGAAGGGCCAGTTCACCATGAACGAGCCCTTGTCGCCCTGGAAGATGGCGAGCGAGGCGTTCTCGTCCTCGGTCGGGAGGGCCGGACCGCCGAGGTTCTCCTTGCCGATGGTGCCCATGATCGTCGCGGCGGCCTCCCCCGCGGGCGTCTCCAGGCCGAGCGTGATCTCGTCTGCCGGGGCCTCCGGGTTCTCGAGGATCTTGCCGCCGGCGGACGCGACGAGCGCGTTGATCCACACGGTGAGCGACTCGGCCTTCGTGCCCTGGACTCCGAGGTACTTGTCCTGGTCCTTGGACGCCTTCATGATCTGGTCCCACGTCACCGGCGTCTTCGCCGGGTCGAGGCCCGCCGCCGCGGCGACGGACTTGCGGTACCAGAGCAGCTGCGTGTTCGCCCAGAAGGGCACGGTGACGAGCTTGTCCTTCCACGTCGCACCGGCCAGGGCGCCGGCGACGACGTTCTGCGTGACCTTCGCCGCGACGTCGTCGGGCACCGGGGCAAGGAAGCCCGGCTCCGCCATCTCGGGGATGAACGGCGGGTCGAGGCTCATGATGTCGATCGACGAGTCCTTGGCGGCCAGGCGACGGGCCAGCTGCTCCCGCTGGGCGCTGGCGTCGCGCGGCAGGACCGATGTCTCGATCGAGTAGGCGCCACCGGCGGCCTCGGTGCACTGCTTGGCGATCTCCGCCTGCCCGCCGGCGTCCGGGTTGATGTACCAGGTGAGGACCGGGGCCCCCGACCCGGACCCGGCGCAGGCAGCCAGCGGAGCGACGAGCCCCACCGCCAGCGCGATGGCAAGACCTCGCGTCCGACGTCGCACGGCGCACCCCCCGACCCGAGGCGTCGATGCCTCACACCCAAGGGCTACACCCGTTCGGAGGCGGCGCGCCAGTGGAACCGGTGCACCCGAGTGCTGAACACGGGCTGCAGAGCAGGCGTGGGACCTGCGACGATGGCGCCGTGCCCCGCCCCACGACTCCCGCCGAAGCCTGGTCCGCGCTGCGCGAGGGGAACGAACGCTTCGTCCGCGGCGAGATGCTGCACCCCTCCCAGGGGGTCGACCACCGCGCCGAGGTGAGCGCCGCGCAGTTCCCGTTCGCGGTGATCTTCGGGTGCTCGGACTCCCGGGTGGCGGCCGAGATCATCTTCGACCAGGGGCTCGGCGACGTGTTCGTGGTCCGCACGGCCGGCCATGTGCTGGACACCACGGTCATCGGCTCGATCGAGTACGGCGTCGAGGTCCTGGGTGCGTCGCTGGTCGTCGTGCTGGGTCACGACAGCTGCGGAGCCGTCGCGGCGGCGACCACGGCGCTGACCACGGGCGAGCTGCCCACGGGGTTCGTGCGCGCCATCGTCGACCGGGTCATCCCCAGCATCGTCAACCTGGCCGGCGGCGGGCTCGGTGCGCTGGACACCCTCGACCCCGCGGTGCTCGGCCACGAGCACGTCAAGCACACGGTCCGGATGCTGCAGGGCTACTCACGGTCGCTCGCCGAGGCGATCAAGGAGGGGCGGGTCGCCGTCGTGGGCCTCGAGTACACGCTGGCCGACGGCACCGTGCACCTGACCGAGGCCGCGGGCGAGCTCGGCGACTGAGCTCAGGGCCAGGGGTCGGCGGGCCGGGGCCGCGCGCCGTCCTCGTCGTCGTGCGGGGTGCTCCGCTCGCGCCAGTACGCCGAGCCGTCCGCCCGCCGCCCCACCAGACCGGCCTCGACCATGTCGCGCCGCAGCCGGACCGGATCGTCGGTGAACGCGGCAAGACGCTCCGTGAGCTCGACCTCCGAGCCCCGCTCACCGGGCGCCAGCACGCGCGACGCCAGGTGCTCGAGCACGAGCGACCGGTCGCCGTGGCGCCGGGGCGTGCGGACGAGCCGTCCGTGGTCGAGGAACCTCTCGGCGGGGCACGGGGAGTCCATGGCGTCATGGTGCCGGGCCGCCGAGGCCGACCGCACGCCGATTGCGTCACGCCGGGTCGGGTCACCCCGGCGGGTGCGGCAGGATGTTGGGCATGACTTCTGAGTTCCGCATCGAGCACGACACGATGGGCGAGGTGCGCGTCCCGGTCGACGCCCTCTACCGCGCACAGACCCAGCGGGCCGTCGAGAACTTCCCGATCTCGGGCAACCGCCTCGAGCGCAGCCACATCGAGGCCCTCGCCCGCATCAAGAAGGCCGCCGCCCGCGCGAACGCCGAGCTGGGCGTGCTGGACCAGGACATCGCGGACGCCATCGTCGCCGCCGCTGATGACGTGGCCTCCGGCGCGCACGACGGGGACTTCCCCATCGACGTCTACCAGACCGGCTCGGGCACCAGCTCCAACATGAACACCAACGAGGTGCTGGCCACCCTGGCGGGTCGGATCCTCGGGCGCGACGTGCACCCGAACGACCACGTCAACGCGTCGCAGTCGTCGAACGACGTCTTCCCGACGTCGGTGCACGTCGCCGCGACCGCCGGCGTGGTCCGCGACCTGATCCCGGCGCTGGAGCACCTGGCCGAGGCGTTCGAGGCGAAGGCCGTCGAGTGGGTGACGGTGGTGAAGTCGGGCCGCACGCACCTGATGGACGCCACGCCCGTCACGCTCGGCCAGGAGTTCGGCGGGTACGGTGCCGCGATCCGGTACGGCATCGAGCGCCTGCGGTCCGCGCTCCCCCGCGCGGCCGAGGTCCCCCTGGGCGGCACGGCCGTCGGCACCGGGATCAACACGCCCGCCGGCTTCCCGCAGCGCGTGATCGAGCTGCTCCGCGAGGACACGGGTCTGCCGCTGACCGAGGCGCGCGACCACTTCGAGGCGCAGAGCTCGCGCGACGGGCTGGTCGAGCTGTCCGGCGCGCTGCGCACGATCGCGGTCAGCCTCACCAAGATCTGCAACGACCTGCGCTGGATGGGCTCCGGCCCCAACACGGGCCTGGGCGAGATCGCGATCCCCGACCTGCAGCCCGGCTCGTCGATCATGCCCGGCAAGGTCAACCCGGTGATCCCCGAGGCGGTGCTCATGGTGGCGGCGCGCGTCGTCGGCAACGACGCCACGGTCGCCTGGGCCGGGGCGAGCGGGTCGTTCGAGCTGAACGTGCAGATCCCGGTGATCGCCGCGGGCGTGCTGGAGTCGGTCCGGCTGCTGGCCAACGCGTCGCGGCTGCTCGCCGACAAGACGGTGAGCGGGCTGGTGGCCAACGTCGAGCGGGCGCGCGCGCTGGCCGAGTCGTCGCCGTCGATCGTCACGCCGCTGAACCGCGTGATCGGCTACGAGGCGGCCGCGAAGATCGCCAAGCACGCCGTCAAGCACGGGATCACGGTCCGGGCGGCGGTCGTCGACCTGGGCTTCGTCGAGCGCGGCGAGGTCACCGAGGCGCAGCTGGACACGGCCCTCGACGTGCTGAGCATGACGCGCCCGCCGCAGGCGTGACGCCGGGGTGAGTCGACGAAGGCCCCGGTCCGCGGACCGGGGCCTTCGTCGTGCCGGTCAGGCCTCGACGGGGACCGGCACGGACGCCGGAGCCGACGCCGGCCCGTGGTGCGCCGGGCGGCCGCCCTTCATGGCCAGGCTGGCGACGAGCCCGATGCCCAGGACCGCGACGGTGAGCAGCATCGTCTGCGTGACCGCGGTCGCGAAGCCCGAGTGCACGGCCTGCAGCGCGACGTCCTGGATCTGCGCGGCCACGTCGGCCGGCACCGAGGACGGCAGCTGCGGGGCGGCCCCGTTGGCGAAGCTGCCGGAGGCGAACCCGTCGACGAACGGCTTGCGGAACTCCTCCGGCAGCTGGCCGGCCGCGTCCTGCGCCGCCGCGGGGATGGTGACCGCGAGGCGCGACGTGAGCATCGCGACGATGGCGGCGGACCCCATGACGCCACCGATCTGGCGCGTCGTGTTGAACGTGCCGGCGCCCGCGCCGGCGGTGCGTCCGTCGAGACCCGAGGTGGCCAGGTTGGCCAGCGGCGAGAACAGGGCGCCGGTGCCGACACCGAAGAACACCATCGGGACCACGAGGTGCCACACGGGCGCGTCGGGCTGGACCGCGAGCGCGAGCCACGTGATCGCGACGACGAGGATGGCGAACCCGCTGGCGACGACCCACTTGCCGGCGATCTTGTCCGAGAGCCGGCCGGCGAACGGCGCGACGACGCCCGAGATCAGCGACCCCGGCAGGCCGACGAGCGCGGCGTTCAGGGGGCTGAGGCCCAGGACCTCCTGCAGGTAGAGCGTGAACGGGAAGAAGATGCCGATCATCGCGAAGGTCACGGCCCAGCCGGAGACGTTGGCCAGCGAGAAGTTGCGGTGGTGGAAGAGCGACAGCGGCAGCAGCGCGTCGCTGCCGCGGTGGCGCTGCCAGAGCACGAACGCGACCAGCACCAGCACGCCGGCGCCGACGACGCCCCAGACCGTGATCGGGCCCGTGATGGTGCCCCAGTCGTAGGTCGCGCCCTCCTGGATGCCGAACACCACGAGGAACATGCCGACGATCGACAGCAGGACGCCGAGGCCGTCGAACGACCGGTTGGCGGTGGGCAGGGTCGGGAGCGTGCGGACGGCGAGCACCAGCGCGACGACGCCGACCGGGATGTTGACGTAGAAGATCCACTCCCAGCCGACGGTCTGGACCAGCAGGCCGCCGAGGACCGGGCCGGTGATCGTGGCGATGCCGGCGACGGCACCCCACAGGCCCATCGCCGAGCCGCGCTTCTGCGGCGGGAACACCCGGGTGATCATCGACATCGTCTGCGGGGTCATGAGCGCGGCACCGATGCCCTGGATCGCGCGGGCGGCGATGAGCAGGGCGATCGAGCCGGCCAGGCCGCAGAGCAGCGAGGTGAGCGTGAAGACGACGAGGCCGACGATGAAGACGGGACGCGGCCCGAACCGGTCACCGAGCCGGCCCGTGACCAGCAGCAGCGTGGCGAACGTCAGCAGGTAGGCGCTGTTGACCCAGCCGACGGCCGTGAGGTCGGCGTCGAAGGCCTTGACAAGCGACGGGATCGCGATGTTCACGATCGTGGTGTCCACCATGATCATGAAGAAGCCGAGGCACAGCGCGGGCAGGATGCTCCACGGACTGCGGCCGTGGAGGTCGACGAGCGCGCGAGGCTGCTCGGTGGTGGTGCTCATGGGATGTCCTTCGATGTGGGCTGGTGAGTGCTAGACGTGTGAGGTGTCTCGGAATCGACGGCGCGCAGTGCGCGCTTCGCGTCGACGAACGACTGCGGCATCGCGGCGCCCCAGTCGAGGGCGCCCGCGCGGAGCTCGTCGAGCGTCCCGTCGAGCCACGCGATCTCCGACCGGAGCACCGCGACGTCGTGCTCGACGTCGAGGAGGTACCGGCGGGGCAGGCCCAGGTCCCGGAGAGCCCCGTAGGACACCTCCAGGCGGCCCAGGTGCGCGGACTTCCGGTCGCGCCGGCGGGTGAGCTGCTCGACGACGACGTCGGCCGGCAGCTCGTTCGCCTCGGCCAGACCGACCGTGAACAGGGGGTAGGCCGGGTGCTCGTCGCCGAGCAGGGAGATCAGCCGCTCGGCGAAGGCCGCGCGGCCGGCGTCCGTGATCCCGTAGGTGGTGCGCTCGGGGCGCTTGCCGGAGCGGTCGGTGCCGACGACGGCGACCAGCCCGTCCCGCTCGAGGCGCTCGACGCCGTGGTAGACGGCGCCCGCGTTGACCCGCACGATCCGGGCGTCACCGCGCTCCACCAGGGTCTGGTGCAGCTGGTAGGGGTGCATCGGCTGCTCGTGCAGCAGACCGAGCACGAGCACCGCGACCGCCGACAGCTCGGCCATGTGTGACACCTCCAGGTCAACTATTCCGGAGGGAATATACCTCTCGGAAGAGGCTGGCGCCACCCGGCGATCCCGATCCGCGGAATCGCTCCCACACCCACAGCCTGGTCCTTTACGATCACCGGACCGCGCGCCTCGAGAAGACGATCGTGCGCGCCCGTGACGAGGACGTCGGAGGAGGTGGCCATGGGCTGGAGCCTGCGGGTGCTGCGCCATCGTGCCGCCGCCCAGCGGACCCTCCTGGCGACGGTCCTGGCCGTCGCGCTCGTCGGCGCCTCGCTGCTCGGCACGTTCGCCCTCCTGCTGTTCACCAGCGGGCACAGCGCCCTCGACACGGCGCTGGACCGGGCCCCGGCGAGCACCACCGACATCGACGCGGTCCTGTCGCTCGACACGTCCGACCCGGCCCCCGCGATCGCCGCGGGCGAGTCGTTCCTCGACGAGCTGCTGGGCCCGGTCCCCGCCACGCGCACCCAGTGGCTCACCTCGCCGATGTACCGCCTGGTCGGCCAGGGCGGACGGGTCCCGCCGCTGTCCTACCTGGCCGCGAACCCGCAGCTGCCTTCCGACGCCCACCTGCTCGCCGGCGCCTGGCCGACCGCCGCCGCCGACGACCAGGGCCGGGTCGAGGTCGCCGTGCCGAAGGTCGCCGCGGACGCCTACGGCTGGACCGTCGGCAGCGAGCTGGCCGTGCAGAACACGGCGACCTACCAGCAGACCCGGTTCGTCGTCACCGGCATCCACGAGCTCACCGGGCTGAGCAGCATCTGGACCCGCGACCTCCTGCAGGGCGCCGAGCACGACCCGAACTACCCCGTGCCGGGCAGCTTCGGGTTCGTCAGCACGGACGCGTGGGGCCCGTTCGTCGCGGTGCCGGAGGCGCTCCAGGGTCCGGCCTCGCTGGCGACCGCGGACCTCGTCGCCTCCCCCGACCTCGTCGGCGCCCCCGCCGGCTCCGTCGCCGAGCTGCGCACCCGGCTCGACGACGCCCAGGCCTCCCTGACCGCGGCCGTCGACGACACCGCCCCCTCCGGCACGTTCCAGTCCTCCCTGGCCACGACCATCGACGTCGCCGCGGGCAACCTCGCGGTCACCCGCGTGAGCCTGGTGATCGTCGGGCTCATGCTCGTCGTGCTGGCCGTGACCGTGCTGCTGCTCGCCGCCCGGCTGCTCGCCGACCGGCGCGCGCCCGAGCAGACCCTGATGGCGTCCCGTGGCGCGTCCGGCCGCCAGCTGCTCGGGCTCGCGTCGCTCGAGGCGGCGGTCGTCGCGCTGATCACCACGCTCGTGTCCCCGTGGCTCGCCGGCCTGCTGTACGGGCTCATCACCTCGTTCGGGCCCCTCGAGCGGGCGGGGATGCACACCGACCCCAGTCGGCCCGTGTCCCTGTGGGTCACCTGCATCGTCTCGTCGTTCGTGCTGGCCGCCGTCCTGCTGGGCCCGTTGCTGCGGCGTCGGGGCAGCGTGGTGGAGGCCGAGCAGCAGCTGGTGCGCCAGGACCGGCGCGGCGGGCTCGCCCGGTCCGGGGCCGACCTCGCACTGGTCGCCCTGGCCGCGCTGGGCGTCTGGCAGCTGCAGACCTACCGCTCCCCCGTCGTGGCCGGGGCCCGCCTCGACCCGATCCTCGTCGCCGCGCCCGCCCTGCTGCTCCTGGCCGGCGCCGTGCTCGCGCTGCGGGCGCTCCCGCTGGTCGCCGCGGTCGGCGAACGGCTCGCCGCGCGCGGCCGCTCGCTGGTGGCGCCGCTGGCCGCGTGGGAGGTGGGCCGACGCCCGTCCCGGGCCGCCGGGGCCGTGCTGCTGCTCACGCTCGCGCTGGCCGTGGGCTCCTTCTCCCAGTCGTTCCTGAGCACCTGGCGCACCTCGCAGTCGGACCAGGTCGACCTGGCGGTGGGCACGGACGTGCGCGTCGGCCGGCCGAACGGCCCGGCGCTCGCGCAGGCGACCGCGGTCGACGGGCTGTCCGGCGCGCAGGCCGCGAGCGCCGTGTCGTTCCGCAGCGTCCGCGTCGGCCAGCCGACGGACGGCGAGGAGACCAACGGCGCGTCGGTCAACGTGCTCGCGCTCGACACCGCGCAGGGCGCCGACCTGCTGCGCGGCCGGATCACCCCCACCTGGGGGGAGATCACCGCGCCGCTGTCGCCGACCACCCCGGACGGCGCGATCCCGCTGCCGGGCTCGCCCACCGCCCTGGTGCTCGACGTGAACAGCGTCGCGACGCCGTCCCTGTCCGGCACGCTGCTGCTGACGCTCGTCGTCGAGGACTCCTACGGGACCCGGACCCCGCTCGTGCTGCCGGTCGTGCCGCTCCTGGGCGCCACCACCGACGTCACCGTCCCGCTGCCGGCGACGGCCGCCGGGTTGCGCCTGGTCGCCGTGATCGCGCAGGCCCTCGCGGACAGCACGGACGCCGCGCAGCTGGGCAACGGCCAGCAGACGACCGGACTGGCCGTGACCGTGACCAACCTGCGGGCGGTCGGCGCCACGGCCGACGACGTGACCCCCGTCCCGCTCGGCACCGCGGACTGGACCGGCGCCGCGCCCCCGAGCGACCGCGGCCGACGCCCGCTCGTGGCGGCCGGGATGAAGGACGACGGCCTGCACCTCACCGCACGGGTCGACTCGGTCGCGCTGCTGTTCGGGCAGGCCCGGATGGCCGCCACGACGTTCCCGGACCCCGGGGTCGTGCCGGTCGTCGCGACGGACACCATGCTGGTGGCCTTCGCGGCGAAGGTGGGCGACCACCTGCAGCTCGACCTGGGCGGCGCGCCCGTCCCGGTCGTGATCGAGCGCGAGGTCCCGTACCTGCCGGGGATGCCGCGGGGGGCGGGGCTGCTGGTGGACCGCGATCTGCTCACGCGCTCGGCGCTGATGTCGGCGTGGACCGAGCCGCTGCTCGACGAGTGGTGGCTCCAGGTCCCCGACGACGGTGCGTCCGCGGTGGTGGACCAGGTGGTGGCCGACGAGCTGGGCGTGGCCACCAGCCGGGTCGAGGTCCGCACGACGGCGATCGAGGGCCCGCTGCGCGTCGGCGTGCAGGCCGCGCTGTGGATCGTCACGTTCGCCGCGCTGGCGCTCGCGGTGGCGGGCTTCGCGATGAGCGCGACCGTCGCGGTGCGCACCCGCCGGCTGGAGCTCGCGCGGCTGCAGGCGCTCGGTACGTCCCGGCCCGCGCTCGTGCGGTCGGTGCTGGTCGAGCACGTCATCCTCGGCACCCTCGGGCTCGCGGCGGGCCTCGCGCTCGGCGCTCTGCTCGCGCACGTCGTCGCCCCGCTGGTCACCGTCTCCGCGACGGGCGGTCGGCCCGTCCCGCAGGTGATCGTGCACTGGCCGTGGACCGCCGAGCTCGCGCTGGTGACGCTGCTGGTCGTGCTCGTCGGAACCGCCGTGGCGCTGACCACGAACCTGCTGCTGCGCAAGGCGTCCGGCGAGCTGCTGCGGTTGGGGGACGAGCGATGACCGTGCTCTCGGGACGCGCCGCCGTGGGCTGGCGCGCGGCCACCGCCGACGGTGTCCTCGTCGCGCGGCGACGCAGCCGGCAGGACGCGGGCCTGCTCACGTTGTCCGCGCTGCTCCTCGCGGTCACGGTGCTGCTCGCGCTCGTGGTCCCCCGGGTGGTGCTGCGGATGGCCGACGAGGGCGTCCAGCAGGCCGTGCTGGACGCCGGGCCCGCGGCGGACGTCGTGGCCACCGTCAACTCGGCGCCCGGCTCGGCGGACGGCCGCCAGGACGACGCCGCGACCCTCGTCGCCAATGCCGCGACCACCATGGCGCAGTCCCTGCCGGCGGCCGTCGCGGACGTCACCGGCGCGCCCGTGACGGCCGTGCAGAGCCCCGCGGTCACGATCGACACCACCTCGGGGCTGCTCGCCACCCGCCTCGAGCACGTCGCGTACGGCTCGCCTCGCGAGGTCGTGCGGTGGGTCACCGGTCTCGAGCCGCGGGCGTCCCCGGCACCGACGGTGGCCGACCAGCCCCACGCGGTGCCCACCGGCGAGGACCCGAGAGTCGTCGAGGTCGGCCTGTCCGCCGCGGCCGCCGACAGGGTCGGCATCACCGTGGGCGACCGGTTCGCGGTCAAGGGTCCGAGGCTCGGCGCCGTCGATGTGCTGGTCACCGGCCTGTACGAGCCGCTCGACCCGGACTCCCCCGTGTGGTCCGGCCACCCCGACCTGCTGGACGAGGTCCCCACGCCGGTGGCCGCGGCCGCCGCCGGCCGGGTCGGCCTGCTCCTGTCCGACGCCTCGCTGCCCGACATGCTGCTGGGGATGCCGCGCGGAGCCATCAAGACGATCTACCGGTTCCCCGCGGAACCCGACCACCTGCTGGCCACCGACACGCACGACGTCGAGCGGGCGGTCGTGCAGCTGATCAGCGGCGCGGCCTCGCTCACGGGCTCGGACGGGCAGACGCCGACAGTGACGACCGAGCTGGGCACCGTGCTCCGCGCCGCCGACGCGAGGCTGGTCGCCGGGACCGCGCAGGCCTCGGTGCTGCTGATCGGGCTCGCGGTGGTCGGCGCGCTCGCGCTCGTGCTCGCGGCCCGCCTGCTCGTGGTGCGGCGGGAGACGTTCCTGCTCTCCGAGCGGGCTCGCGGGGCGTCCGTGGCCTCCGTGGCCGTGCGCGCCCTGGTCGAGAGCGTGCCGCTGGTCGTCCTGGCCACCGCGGTCGGCGCGCTGGGCGCGTGGCTGCTCGAGCCCGACGCCCGCGGGTCGTGGACCGTCGCGGCGCTGGTCGCCGTCGTCGCCGTGCTGGCGCCCCCGATCTCCGCCGGACGGGTGGTCCGCGGGGCCTGGACCGGGCGCCGGCTGCCGGCCAACCGGTCCGACCGCGAGCGCGTCCTGCGCCGCCGCCGGGTGCGCCAGCTGACCGCCGAGCTCGCCGTCGTCGCGGTCGCCGCCGCGGCGCTGGTGTCCGTCCACGCGCGCGGCCTGCTGCAGACCGCGACCGGCGGCGTCGACCTCCTGCTGGCCTCGACCCCCGTGCTCCTCGCGTGCGCCGCGACCCTGCTGGCCTCCCGCGCGCTGCCGCCGGTCCTGCGCGGCCTGTCCGGGCTCGCCGCCCACCGGCGCGGGTTGGTGCCCGTCATCGCGACGGCCCGGGCGAGCAGCACCGCGGGCACGCGCGTCCCGCTGCTCACGCTCACCGTCGCCGTCGCGCTCGTCGTCTTCTGCGGGACGACCGCCGTCACCGTGCAGCGCGGTCAGCTCGCAGCGGCCGACATCGTCGTCGGCGCACCCGTCCGGCTCGACGGCACCATCGCGACCGAGACGCTGGACGCGCTGCGCGACGAGCCCGGGGTCACCGCCGTCGCCGGCGCCATCCCGCTCGGGAGCCGGACGTTCGGGCGCGAGAGCGGCACCAAGGCGCAGCTGATCCTGGTCGACGCGGCCGACCTCGCCGCCGTCCTGACCGCGGCCGGGCGACCGGTCGACGCCGGCCTCGCCGGGCTCGGCGACGCCTCGGGCTCCGACGTGCCTGCCCTCATCACCCCGGCGCTCGAGCGGACGGCCGAGCTGATCCAGCCGGCCGTGATGGGCAAGTCCAACTTCCTCGACCTGGACGTGGTCGGCACCGCCCAGCACCCGCCGACCGTCGTCGAGACGGCGAGCGACGCACCCTCCGACACCGACGCGATCGTCATCGTCGACCGTGCGCGCTACGCGGCCGTCAGCGGGATCGAACTGCCCGCCTCCGTCGCCTGGGTGGCCGGCCCGGGCGCCGTCGATGCGGTACGGGCGGCCGGGCTGGCCGACGATCCCGGGATCACGGTCACCGAGCGGACCACCTGGCTCAGCACGTGGCGGTCGTCGCCGCTGACCGCCGGCCTGGTCGACCTGCTCGTCGCGGTCGGCATCGCGCTCGCGGGCTACGCCGCCATCGCGCTGGTGCTCACCGTGGTGGCGACGTCGCGCGAGCGCGGCCGGACGCTCTCGGCCCTGCGCACCCTGGGGCTCGACGGCCGCACGGCGCGCGCCATGACGTTCGGTGAGCTCGCCCCGCTGGCGGTCGCCGCCCTGGTCGCGGGGACCGCGGTCGGCATCGCGGTGCCGTGGATGCTCATCGGGGCCCTCGGGCTCGACCTCGTCACCGGCGCGGCCGAGGCGACGGTCCTGCAGGTCACCTGGGTCCCGATCGTGGGCGCGGCGGCGGTCGTGCTGGTCGCGCTCGCGGTCGCCGTGGTGGTCGAGTCGGCCGTGCGGCGGCGTGACCGGCTGGGAGAGGTGCTGAGGGTGGGCGAGCGATGACGGTTCACGCAGGGACGGACGACGCGAGGGAGGCACACGTGACTGTCACGGAGACCGCGCTGGGCGCGCTCGAGGAGCGGGCCCGGCAGCGCACGGGGGCGTTCGGCGAGCACGCGCTGATCGTCTGCGACTCGCTGGTGCGCATCTACCAGTCCGAGGGGGTCGAGGTGCAGGCGCTGCAGGGCCTGGACCTGCTGGTCGAGGACGGGGAGCTCGTCGCGATCGTCGGCGCCTCCGGGTCCGGCAAGTCGACCCTGCTGTCGGTCCTGTCCGGGCTCGACGTGCCGACGGCCGGGCGGGTGCGGGTGGGTCCCTGGGACCTCATGGCGATGTCGAGCGCGCAGCGGGTGGAGTACCGGCGCTCGATGGTCGGGTTCGTCTGGCAGCAGACCGCCCGCAACGTCGTGCCGTACCTCACGGCCACGGAGAACGTCGCCTTCCCGCTCGCCCTGTCCGGGGTCCGGCGCAAGGAGCGGGACCGCCGGGCCGCCGACCTGCTCGACGTGCTCGGCGTCGGCTACTGCGCCGACCGCCGGCCGGGGCAGATGTCCGGCGGCGAGCAGCAGCGGGTCGCGATCGCCGTGGCCCTGGCCAACTCCCCGCAGGTCCTGTTCGCCGACGAGCCCACCGGCGAGCTCGACTCCGCCACCTCGCACGACGTCCTCGAGGGGCTGCGGACGGTCAACCGCGAGCTGGGCACCACGGTCGTCGTGGTCACCCACGACCCCGGCGTCAGCGAGCACGTGCAGCGCACGGTGGCCATCCGCGACGGCCGCACCAGCTCCGAGACCGTGCGCCGCACGCACACGCGTGAGGACGGCACCGAGCACGTGGTGGCCGAGGAGCTCGCGGTGCTCGACCGCGCCGGTCGGGTGCAGCTGCCCCAGGAGTACCGGGACGCGTTGAACCTGGTCGGGCGCGTGCGGCTCGCTCTGGAGGAGTCGCACGTGTCGCTGTGGCCGGACCGCCCGGTGCCGGCGCGGGAGGTCGGCGGCCCGCCCTCCCCCGTGGCACCACCGGCGGACGACGACGCGACGCCCCGCCGGTCCGGCCGACACTCGGCCGCCGAGCCGCTCACGCCCGACCCGGAGGCCTCCCGATGAGCACCGCGACCACCGCCCCCGCACCCACGGCGCCCGGCGCGACCGAGGCCGTCGTCCGCGTCGAGCACGTGAGCCGGACCTACGGCTCCGGCACGGGAGCCGTGCACGCCCTGCGCGACGTCTCGTTCACGATCCAGCCCGGTGAGCTGGTCGCGCTGGTCGGCCGGTCCGGCTCGGGCAAGACGACCCTGCTCAACGTGATCGGCGGCCTCGACCGCCCGGACGAGGGCCGCGTGGTCGTCGACGGGCGCGAGGTGTCGACGCTCGACGAGGGCGGCCTGGTCGAGCTGCGGCGCGACGTGGTCTCGTTCGTGTTCCAGACGTTCGGGCTGGTGCCCGTGCTGTCGGCGGCCGAGAACGTGGGCGTGCCGCTGCGGTTGCGCAAGCTGCCCACCAAGGACCGTGAGGCGCGCGTGCAGCTGCTGCTCGACCTGGTCGGCCTGGGCCCGCACGCCCTGCAGCGGCCCGGCGAGATGTCCGGCGGCCAGCAGCAGCGGGTGGCCATCGCCCGCTCGCTGGCCAACTCCCCCCGCCTGTTGGTCGCCGACGAGCCGACCGGCCAGCTGGACACCGAGACGGGCAAGGCGGTGATGGCCCTGATCCGGGCGGTCGTCGAGGCGGAGGGCATGACGGCCATCGTCTCGACCCACGACCCGCTCATGGTCTCGCTGGCCGACCGGGTGCTGAACCTCGCGGACGGGCGGCTGGTCGAGGGCTGAGCGCGGTCAGGCCGGCCGCAGCACCACGCGACCGATCGGGCTGAACCACGCCGAGCCCGACAGCGGGCTCTGACGCGCCACCGCGGTGTCGGCGTCGAGCGGCTCGGCGGCCCGCTGCGCCCGCGTGAGCGCCCAGCGGAAGTCGTAGACCCACGCCCGTCCGCCCGGGCGGAGCACCCGCCGCACCTCGGCCATCCCGGCGGTCGGGTCGACCCAGTGGTGCTGGCTGATGGTCGACACCACGAGGTCGAAGGTGGCGTCCGGCCACGGCAGCCGGGCGACGTCGGCGACCGCGAACGTCACGGACGCCGGGGCCGACCCGGTGGCCTGCGCGATCATGTCCGGGGAGAGGTCGATCGCGTCGATCTGCAGGTCGGGACGGTCGCCGGCGAGCAGCCTCGGCAGCGCGCCCGGCCCCGTGCCGACGTCGAGCACCCGCGCGCCCGGCGGCAGCGCGAGGCCGTCGACGTCGTGGGCGACCCGCCGGTACAGGCTCGCGGCGAGGTGGCCGGCGAACCGGCTGTACTGCGCGGGGTGGTGCACGAGACCGAACATGCTCTCGCGGGCGCGGTGCGTCACGGTCGTCATCAGGCTCTCCGATACAGTTGTGCTTCACAACTCTTAGGGAGAGCGTAGGCGCAGCAGTTGTACGACACAACCTTTCCGGACGACGATCTTCGCCGGTTCTTCCAGCAGCTCGCCCGCACGAGCGGCCTGCTGGACGCCGTGCAGACCCAGCACGAGCACGCCGGCGTGCGGCTCTCGCTGTCCGAGACGTTCGCGCTCGGGGAGCTGGCCGAGGCGGGCGCGCTCTCCCAGCAGGAGCTCGCGGCCCGGCTGGGGCTGGAGAAGAGCACCGTGAGCAGGCTCGCCGGCGGCCTCGAGGGCCGCGGCTGGATCTCGCGCGAGCGGGACCCCGACGACCGGCGCCACTACCGGCTGCAGCTCACGGCCGAGGGTCGCGACGTGGCCGACCGCGTGGGCGCGGAGCTGCGGGAGCACCACGGCCGGATGCTCGCGCACCTGACGCCGGAGGAACGCCAGGCGCTGGCGACGGGGCTGGGCGCCCTGGTCCGAGTCCTCGACGCGAACCACGCGACCCACCACCCCTGAGACGCGACGACGCCCGGGCTCCCTCGGGGAACCCGGGCGTCGCCGCGAGACGCCTCAGAGGGACGTCAGAGTGCTCAGGTCCACTGCTTGAGCGGCAGGCCGTTCTTGTCCTTGAACGCGCCGACGAGCAGCATGATGAAGTCCACCAGGGTCCACACGCCGAGGCCACCGAGCGTCAGGATCATCGCGATCCCGGTGCCGACCTTGCCGACGTAGAAGCGGTGGATGCCGAGCGTGCCGAGGAAGAAGCACAGCAGGCTGGCGGGCAGCAGGAGCTTCGGGCTGACGGTCTGGACGCCGTACGGGGCGTTGATGCTCATGGGTGGCCTCCTGGGCGCGTGTTCGGGCGCGACTCAGGGGTCGGGCCGTGTGTGGATCGGGGGGAAGCGTAGTGAGCGCCGGGCCGTGCTCCGGACCGATCGGCGGCCCACCAGCAGGACTTCACCCGCGGCCACCGGGACGGTCCAGGGCACACCGGACAACGCTTCCCCGAACGCGCGGACGCCCGGGTCCGCATCGGACCCGGGCGTCGTCGCGGGCCTCAGACCTCGATGCCCTCCAGCAGCTCCGTCACGAGCGCCGCGACCGGCGAGCGCTCCGAACGGGTCAGCGTGATGTGCGCGAACAGCGGGTGGCCCTTGAGCGCCTCGATGACGGCCGCGACGCCGTCGTGCCGACCGACCCGCAGGTTGTCGCGCTGGGCGACGTCGTGCGTGAGGACCACGCGCGAGCTCTGCCCGATGCGCGACAGCACGGTGAGCAGGACGTTGCGCTCGAGCGACTGGGCCTCGTCGACGATCACGAACGCGTCGTGCAGCGAGCGCCCGCGGATGTGGGTGAGCGGCAGGACCTCGAGGATGTCGCGGTCCATGATCTCCTCGACGACCTCCTTGGAGACCAGCGCCCCGAGGGTGTCGAAGACGGCCTGCGCCCAGGGGTTCATCTTCTCGTCGGCGCTGCCGGGCAGGTAGCCCAGGTCCTGGCCGCCGACCGCGTACAGCGGCCGGAACACCATGACCTTGCGGTGCTGCCGGCGCTCGAGCACGGCCTCGAGCCCCGCGCACAGCGCGAGCGCCGACTTGCCGGTCCCGGCGCGGCCGCCGAGGGAGACGATGCCGATCTCCTCGTCGAGGAGCAGGTCGATCGCGATGCGCTGCTCGGCGCTGCGACCGTGCAGGCCGAAGACGTCCTGGTCTCCGCGGACCAGCTGCACGTGCTTGTCCGCGGTGACGCGGCCCAGGGCCGAGCCGCGGGGGCTGTGCAGCACGACGCCGGTGTGGCACAGCAGGTCGTTCGGGTTCGGGCTGCCCGCCGTGAAGCCGGAGGGGATGTCCGCGAGCGCGACCGTCTCGTGCTCCCAGAGGGTCGCCATCTGCTGCTCGGCCAGGTCGAGCGCGTCCATCCCGGTCCAGCCCGAGTCCACCGCCAGCTCGGCGCGGTACTCCTCGGCGCGCAGACCCACCGCGGACGCCTTGACGCGCATCGGCAGGTCCTTGGAGACGACCGTGACGTCCCGGCCCTCGGCGGCGAGGTTGGCCGCGACCGCGAGGATCCGGGTGTCGTTGTCGCCCAGCCGGAAGCCGGCCGGCAGGACGGTCGGGTCGGTGTGGTTGAGCTCGACGCGCAGGGTGCCGCCGTCCTCGCCCAGGGGGATCGGGGTGTCGAGGCGGCCGTGCTCGATGCGCAGGTCGTCCAGCATCCGCAGAGCGGCGCGGGCGAAGTAGCCCAGCTCGGCGTGGTGACGCTTCGCCTCGAGCTCCGTGATGACCACGACGGGCAGCACCACGTCGTGCTCGGCGAAGCGCAGGATCGCCCGCGGGTCGGACAGCAGGACCGAGGTGTCCAGCACGTGCGTCCGGCGACCTTCGGTCGCGACCTCGGACGTCGTGGGCTCGGTGTCGTTCTGCGCGTTGCTGACCACGGCAGGCTCCCTCCGGCGCTACGTGCGCCGCGACGGGCACCGGACGCCGGCGTCCTGCCAGAGCAGGACCACGCACCGACGAACGGCGACGGGACGGGGGCGGTCGGCCGAGGGCCGGATCCGGCCCACCTCCCGGAGCAGATGCTCCATGGGCTGGCCTCCCGGGGACGGCGGTCGCCGTCCTCTACGCCGGAACATAAGCCCGGCCCGCGGCGCCTCCGGCACGACACGCGAAGTGGTTACACGCTGTTCATCTGAGCGGTACGCGGCCCGCCGGCCGACGTCGGCGCCCCGGCGAGGCGGAGCCGCAGGTGGGAGCACCAAGGGTGCCCTCGGACGGGCCCGGGGACCGCCCTCGGGCCCCGACACAATTAACCCGATCGGCCTCAGCGACCGCCGCGACGCTCCCGGGCGGCGTACGCGCGGACCGCCCGGAGGAAGTCCACGCGCCGGAAGTCGGGCCAGTACGCCTCGCAGAAGTAGAACTCCGAGTGCGCGCTCTGCCAGAGCAGGAACCCCCCGAGCCGCTGCTCGCCGGAGGTGCGGATGACCAGCTCGGGATCCGGCTGACCCTTGGTGTAGAGGTGCTCGGCGATGTGCTCGACGTCGAACGCCTCCGCCAGCTCGTCGAGGCTGGACCCCGCGTCGGCGTGCTCGCGCAGGAACGACTTCACCGCGTCCGCGATCTCGCGCCGACCGCCGTACCCGACCGCGACGTTGACGTGCAGCCCGATCACGTCGGCGGTCGCCTCCTCCGCGGAGACCAGGGCCTTGACCGTGTGGTCCGGCAGCAGCTCGAGCGCGCCGACGGCCTGGATCCGCCAGCGCCCCGTCGCCGCGAGCGAGCCGACCGCGTCCTCGATGATCCCGAGCAGCTGCTCGAGCTCGTCGGCCCCGCGGGCGAGGTTGTCGGTGGACAGCATCCACAGCGTCACCACCTCGACGCCGATGTCCTCGCTCCACTGCAGCAGGTCGGCGATCTTGTCCGCGCCGGCCTGGTGCCCGTGCTGGGTGGACTCCCCCACGCTGCGCGCCCAGCGGCGGTTGCCGTCGAGGATGACCCCGACGTGGCGCGGGAGCCCGTCCTTCGGGAGGGACGCCGCCAGCCGGCGTTCGTACAGCCCGTAGAGCGGGTGGGGCAGACGCACGCGCACTCCTCGGATCGGGCGACCGGAACCCGCTCACCGTACTCGTCGCGCAGGCCCCGCGGACGCGTGTCCGGCGCCGCCGCCCGTTGGGTTGCACGCGCCGCGCGCGGTACGTTCGGGAGCGTCGTGACAGCGCTCCCGACGACCCCCACGCCGACCGCCCGAGACCCCGGCGCCGCGGTCGACACCTCTACCTACGGTGTCGTAACCTACGGTGTCGTAGGTTTCCGCTGACGAATCGAGTCCGGTCCATGAGCTCCTCCCCCGTGCCCGCCCCGGGAACCCCGGGTGCGCAGCCCGCGGCCACGTCGCCCACGGCGACCGAGGAGCAGTCGGGGCTGGTGGAGCGCGTGGCGGACACCGTCAAGCCGCACCTGCGGGGCTGGATCCACGCGGGCGTCGCGCCTTTCGTGCTCGTCGCGTCGATCGTGCTCGTCGTGCTCTCGCCCACGCCCGAGGCCAAGTGGTCCACCGCCGTCTTCGGCGTCACCGCCGTGATGCTCTTCAGCACCAGCGCGTTCTACCACCGCGGGCACTGGTCACCGACGACGGCCGCCGTCCTGCGACGGCTCGACCACACCAACATCTTCCTCATCATCGCGGGCACCTACACGCCGCTGTCGGTCCTGCTGCTGCCCGCCGACACCGCGCGCACCCTGCTGCTCGTCGTGTGGTCGGGAGCGCTCGTCGGGATGCTCGCGCGCATCTTCTGGCTCGGTGCGCCGCGCTGGGTCTACGTGCCGGTGTACGTCGCGCTCGGGTGGGTGGCCGTGTGGTTCTTCCCGGCGTTCTACCGCTCCGGCGGGCTGGCGATCGTGCTGCTCATCGCCGGGGGCGGGCTCGCGTACACGCTGGGCGCGGTGGTCTACGGCCTCAAGCGGCCCAACCCCAGCCCCCGGTGGTTCGGGTTCCACGAGATCTTCCACGTGCTCACCGTGATCGGGTACACCTGCCACTACATCGCGGTGTCGATGGCGTCGTACCGCTCCGCCTGACGGTCCTCAGGCGACCGGGACCACCGTGTAGCGGCGGTTGGCCAGCGACGGGTTCTGCTCCCGCACGCGCAGCAGCGCCGCGCCGTCCAGGTCGACCGTCCGCACCTGCGGCTCCGCGTCCATCTCCAGGCCGACCACGCCGTCGGGCGCGACGACGATCGAGCGCCCGGTGACGCCCTTGCCCGCCTGCCCGACCGCGACCACCGCGGCCGTGTTCTCGATGGCCCGGGCGATGGCCAGCGTCCGCCAGTGCATCGCCTTGAGCTCCCCGGCGGCCCACGCGGCGGGCACCACGAGGACCTGCGCCCCCGCGTCGACCAGCCGGCGGGCCGACTCGGGGAACCGCAGGTCGTAGCAGGTCAGCACGCCGAACGTCAGGCCGCCCACCTCGAGCACCAGCGGCGCGGCGTCCACCGGGCCCGGCGCCAGGCGGTCGGACTCCCGCTGCCCGAACGCGTCGTACAGGTGCACCTTGCGGTACACCCCGACCAGCGTCCCGGTGCCGTCGACCGCCACGACCGCGTTCACCGCGCGGGGGTCGTCGCCGTCGGCCGGCAACGTCACGCCCGCCAGCACCGCCACGCCCGTCGCCGCCGCCCGCGCGCGCAGCATGCCGACGAACGGGCCGTTCAGCGGCTCCGCGTGCTCGACACCGACGCCCCGCGGGTCGAAGCCCGAGGCGTACTCGGGCACCACCAGCAGGTCCGCCCGGGTGCGGGCGGCGATGTCGAACGCGTCCTCGACCACCTGGCGGTTGGCGCCGTGGTCGGCGCTGACCGCCAGCTGCGCGACCGTGACCCGCACGGAGGGACGCTGCGGCGGCTCGGGCGCGGTGCTCACCGGGACGGACCGGGGTCGTCGGTGCTCGGGGAACCGCCGTTCAACAGGTCGTCCTCGGTGAAGTCCCACCCGGCGACCTCGACGTCCGCGTCGACCTCCAGGTCGGGACCGGCCGCGCCGGCGTCGACGACCCCGAGATCCTGGTGCGGGCCCTCGGTCCGGTCCTCGTCGTCGTCGTCGAGCCCCAGCGCCTTCGCGCGGCGGTCGACGATGCGCATCTGCTTGGTGAGCGAGAGGAACAGGAACACGAGGGCGACCGCGAGCAGAAAGGTGAACACGAACCCGAGGAAGCCGGGCGAGCCCACCGGGCTGCCGTCGATGTTCACGTCGGACGGCGACGGGCTCGGGGTCGGGACGGCCAGCAGCAGAGCGGCGATCATGCGCGCAGGCCGGCGAACAGGTCGTCCTCGGGCAGCGTCACGGGCACCCGCGAGGACGCGAGCTCGTACTCCTCGGTGGGCCACTGCGCGATCTCGAGCTCGCGCGGGATCGCGAAGAAGAAGCCGTCCGGGTCGATCTGCGTCGCGTGGGCGCGCAGGGCGTCGTCGCGCTGGCCGAAGTACGCCGAGCACTCGATGCGCGTGGTGATCTCCCGCTCGGGGATCTCGCGGGCCTGGCGGGAGTCGATCCAGTCGCCGAACGGCGACTCGCGGCCCGCGGCGACGAGCGCGTCGTGCACCGCGCGCATGCGCACCAGCGAGAACCCGTGGTTGTAGTAGAGCTTGGAGGGCGTCCACGGCTCGCCGCGGCCGACGTAGCGCTCGGGGTCACCGGCGGCCTCGAACGCCTCGACCGACACCTTGTGGCACATGATGTGGTCCGGGTGCGGGTAGCCGCCCGACGGGTCGTACGTGGTGATCACGTGCGGCCGGAACTCCCGGACCAGCTCCACCAGCGGGGCCGACGCCTCCTCCAGCGGGACCAGGCCGAAGCAGCCCTCGGGCAGGGGCGGCAGCGGGTCTCCCTCGGGCAGGCCGGAGTCCACGAAGCCGAGCCAGCGGTGCTGCACCCCGAGCGCAGCCGCGGCGGCCGCCATCTCATGGCGGCGGTACTCCCGCATGCCGTCCAGGCCGCCCTCGACCGGCGGGTGCTGCGTGTTGAGCACGTCCCCGCGCTCGCCGCCGGTGCACGAGACGACGAGGACGTCGACGCCCTCGGCCGCGTACTTCGCCGTGGTCGCGGCGCCCTTGCTCGACTCGTCGTCGGGGTGGGCGTGCACCGCCATCAGGCGCAGCCGCTCTCCGGTCACCTCGGGCCTCCCGTCGGTCGCCCGGCCTCGGCGGCCTGGGCGGGTGGTTGGACGAGAGACAATGATCGCGCACGCCGCGACCCTGTCGCGCCACCGACCGAGGAGCTTCGTGACCGACTCGCCCGCCACCCGACCACCGGCCGGGCGCTACGGCCCCGAGCCCACGGCCCGGTCCGTGCGGCGCGGTCGCCTCGGCCTGATCGCCGCCGCCGTGGTCGGCGTCGGGATCGTCATCTGGATCGGCCTCAACCTGGCGGGTCAGCCGGTCTCCTGGAAGGACGTCGGCTTCCACGTCCAGGGGCCGCAGGCCATCGACGTGACGTTCGAGGTGACCAAGCCGAAGGAGTCGACCGTGACCTGCACGGTCACCGCGCTCTCGGAGTCGTACGGCGAGGTGGGCGTGCGCAAGGTCGACGTCGGTCCCGCCGACACCAGCACCCGCCGTGTCACCGTCACGGTGCAGACCACGGAGCTCGCGGTGAGCGGCACGGTCGAGCGCTGCGACCTGGTCGAGGAGCCCGCCTCGACGCCCTGAGCGCACCCCCCTGACGGGTGATTCTGCGGCTCTGTCGGCCCCTCCTTGCTATCCTGGTCGTTTCGACGCCGCCCCGGTCCGGCACCACCACCGGTCGACGCGACCGAGAGGGAACGGCGGAGGACCCCTTCAGTACCCGATACACGGACGTGTCCCTGGATGCGTCCGTCCGACCGCACTGCCGAGCGCCCACCCCGCGGCGCACACACCGGCACGTGCGGCACCCACGCAAGGAAAGGAGCGATCGTGACCGATACGACTGCGGCCACATGGTTGACCCAGGAGGCCTACGACCGCCTCACGGCTGAGCTCGCACGCCTCGAAGGAGAGGGCCGCGCCGAGGTCACCGCCCGCATCGCCGCCGCACGCGACGAGGGCGACCTCAAGGAGAACGGCGGCTACCACGCCGCTCGCGAGGAGCAGGCGAAGCAGGAGGCCCGCATCCGCGAGCTCAAGGAGAAGCTGCGCAACGTGCAGATCGGCACGCCGAAGGACGACGGCATCGTCGAGCCCGGCATGGTGGTCACCGCCGTCGTCGCCGGCGACGAGATGGTGTTCCTGCTGGGCTCGCGCGAGATCGCCGGGACCTCCGACATCGAGGTGTTCTCCCCGACGTCGCCGCTCGGCGCCGCGATCAACGGCTGCAAGATCGGCGACTCGACCAGCTACACCGCCCCCAACGGGCGGGAGATCCCGGTCGAGATCACGGACGCGAAGCCCTTCGCGGGCTGACCCCGTACGACGAACGAGGCGTCACCCCGCGTGGGGTGGCGCCTCGTTCGCGTCAGCGGTCGGCGAGCCGGTAGCCGGCGTCGCGGAGCTGCTGCAGCACGTACGCGCAGTGGTCGGGGCCCTTGGTCTCCACCTGCACGACGATCGCGACCTCGTCGAGCTGCAGGTCGCCGACCGTCCGCGCGTGCGAGACGTGCATGACGTTCCCGCCCGTGTCGGCGAGGGCCCGCAGCAGGTCGGCGAGGGCGCCGGGCGTGTCGTCGATCCGGACCTGCAGCTGCAGGAACCGCCCGGCGGAGGCGAGCCCGTGCCGGACCACCCGCATGAGCACCAGCGGGTCGATGTTGCCGCCCGAGAGGATCGCAACGACAGGTCCCTCGATGGGCCCGACGCCGGCCATCAGCGCCGCGACGGCGGCCGCGCCCGACGGCTCGACCAGCATCTTCGCCCGCTCGGCGACGAGCAGCAGCGCCCGGGAGAGATCCTCCTCCGAGACCGTGTGCACCTCGATGTCGTGCGCGGCGAGGATCGAGAACGGGACGTTGCCGGGCGTCCCCACGGCGATGCCGTCGGCCATCGTGCGCAGCTCGGGCGCGGCGACCGGGTGGCCGGCGGCGAGCGAGGCCGGGTAGGCGGCGGCGCGCGCGGCCTGCACGCCGATCACCCGGACGTCCGGCCGCAGCTCGGTGACGGCCGCCACCACGCCGGCGGCCAGCCCGCCCCCGCCGATCGGCACCACGATGGTCGCCACGTCGGGCACCTGCTCGACGATCTCGAGGGCGATGGTGCCCTGACCGGCGACGACGTCCTCGTGGTCGAACGGGTGGATCAGGATCGCACCGGTCCGCTCGGCGAACTCGCGGGCGTGCACGAGGGCGTCGTCCACGCTCGCGCCCACCAGCTCGACCCGCGCGCCGTAGTCGCGGGTGGCCGCGATCTTGGGCAGGGCGGCGTCGGCCGGCATGAAGACGACCGCGGTGAGGCCGAGGATGCGGGCCGCCAGCGCGACGCCCTGCGCGTGGTTGCCGGCGCTGGCCGCCACCACCCCGCGCGCCTTCTCCTCCGGGGACAGCCGCGCCATCCGGACGTAGGCGCCCCGGAGCTTGAACGAGCCCGCGCGCTGCAGGTTCTCGCACTTGAGCCACACGTCGGCCCCCACGGCCTGCGACAGCGCGCGGCTCAGCTGCACCGGGGTCCGGTCGGCGACGCCGTCGAGCAGCACGGCGGCCGCCCGGACGTCGGCGAGCCCGATCATCGGGCGCCCGTCCCGTCGTCGGTGGCGGTGCCGTCGGCGTGCGACCCGGCCTCGGCCTCCGTCGCCACCTGCTCCGACGTCGCCTCGGCCACCTGCGCGATCGCGCGGTCGAGCACGGGGTGCCCGCGTCCGCGCACGGGGACGTGGTCGTCGGTGCCCAGCTGCGGGAACTTGTCGTGCCCGTGCAGGTAGAGCATGACGGTGTTCAGCGTCGCGACGAGCGGCACCGCGAACAGTGCCCCGACTATGCCCGCGACGAACGAGCCGGCCGCGACCGAGAGCAGCACGGCGACCGGGTGCAGGGACACCGCGTGGCCCATGAGGAACGGCTGCAGCACGTGCCCCTCGAGCTGCTGGACGACGATGACGACGACGAGCATCCAGATCGCCGACGCCGGCCCGTTGGAGACGAGCGCGACCAGGATCGCGACGGACCCGGTGACCACCGCGCCGACGATCGGGATGAACGACCCCAGGAACACCAGCACGGCCAGCGGCAGCGCGAGCGGGACCTGCAGGATCGCCGCGCCCAGCCCGATGCCGATCGCGTCGACGGCCGCGACCAGGATCTGCGTGCGCGTGTACGCGCCCAGCGTCACCAGCCCGCGTCGGCCCGCCTGGTGCAGGTGCTCGCGGGACCCGCGCGGGAGCAGCCCCACCACCCACGCCCAGATCACCCGGCCGTCGAGCAGGAAGAAGAACGTGCAGAACAGCGCGATCAGCGCGCCGGCCGCGACGTGCGCGACGGTCGTCGTCGCGTGCAGCGCGCCGGAGACCAGCTCGGAGCTGCCGCCGCTGAGCGACCCCTGGATCTTGTCCAGCCAGCCGGAGATGTCGGTGGTGGTCAGCTGGAGGGGGCCCTCCGCCAGGGATGTGGTCAGCTTGTCGATGCCCTGCGCGGCCTGGTCCCACAGCTCGCCGAAGCCCTTGACGATGGACCTGCCGGCGAGCGTCAGCAGCCCGCCGACGATGACCACGAGGCCGGCCAGCGCGACCGCCACCGCCGCCACCCGCGGCAGCGGCGTGCGCCGTTCGATCCACCCGACGAACGGCGCGAGGAGCACCGTGAGCAGCAGCGCCACCGCGATCGGGACCACGACGACCTTGAGCTCGTTGAGCAGCCAGAGCAGCACGGCCAGGCCGGCGCCGATGAGCAGCAGGCGCCACGACCAGGAGGCGGCGTTGCGCACCGACGGCGGCACGGAGCTGCCCGGGACCGGCCGCGCCTCCTCGACGGGCGCGGGCGCCCTCACGCGTCGCGCCCGGCGGCCAGCGCGGCCTCGACGTCGGCGATCAGGTCCGCGACGTCCTCGATGCCGACCGACAGCCGCACCAGGTCGTCCGGCACCTCGAGCTCGGTGCCCGCGACCGACCCGTGGGTCATCTTGTGCGGGTGCTCGACCAGGGACTCCACGCCGCCCAGCGACTCCGCGAGCGTGAACACGTGCGTGGCCGCGCAGAACGCCAGCGCGGACGCCTCGCTGCCCGTGCGGAACGAGATCATCCCGCCGAACCCGCTCATCTGGCGGGCGGCGACCTCGTGCTGCGGGTGGCTCTCGAGCCCGGGGTAGATCACCGAGGTCACGGCGTCGTGCCCCACGAGGAGGTCCGCGATCGCCCGGGCGTTGCTCGTGTGGCGGTCCATGCGCACCGCGAGGGTCTTGAGCCCGCGCAGCGTCAGCCAGGCGTCGAACGGCCCGGCGACCGCACCCGACGCGTTCTGGTGGAACCGCACGGCGTCCGCGAGGCTCGTCGTGCCCGTCGGACCGTCGAGCCCGACCGGGAGCTGCGCGCCGTCCGCGACGACGAGCGCGCCGCCCACGACGTCCGAGTGGCCGCCGATGTACTTGGTCGTCGAGTGCACGACGACGTCCGCGCCCAGCGCGAGCGGCTGCTGCAGGTAAGGCGTCGCGAAGGTGTTGTCGACGACCAGGAGCGCCCCCGCGGCGCGCGCGTGCGCCGCCAGCACGGCGATGTCCGCGATGCCGAGCAGCGGGTTGGTCGGGGTCTCCACCCAGACGACCTTGGTCCGGCCCGGCTGGATCGCCGCGAGCACCGCGTCGGGGTCGGACAGGTCGACCGGGGTGTGCTCGATGCCCCACGGCCCGAAGACCCGGGCGATCAGGCGGTACGTGCCGCCGTAGGCGTCGTTCGGGATGACGACGTGGTCGCCCGGGCGCAGGGTCGCGCGCAGCAGCGTGTCCTCGGCCGCGAGGCCCGACGAGAACGCGAAGCCCGCCGATCCCCCCTCGGCCGCCGCGAGCGCCGACTCGAGCGCGGTGCGGGTCGGGTTGGCCGAGCGCGAGTACTCGTACCCGCCGCGCAGCCCTCCCACCCCGTCCTGCTTGTACGTCGAGGTCGCGTAGATGGGCGGGACGACCGCTCCGGTGGTGGGGTCCGGTTCTTGACCTGCATGGATGGCGCGGGTCGAGAAGCCGGCGGAGGCCCAGTCGTCGTCGTGGGGGTGCGCGTGGTTCGTCACGCCTCCCAGGCTAGGCGCTCGGGGGGCTGCGGCCCTGACCGGACGGCGTTTCGGTGCGCCGCGGGTGCGCTCCGGGTCATGCGATGGTGCGCCATTGGTCTGGTATTGGTTCGGTCAAGACTTACCCACGAATCGCACCCGGAATCGGGAACAGGAGGAGGATGGAGGCCGTTGACATCGCCGGGAGGACCCAGGTGACCAACCGGGCTCCCGGAGAGGAAACAGACTCATGAGCTGGCTGTTCGGATCCGCACTCAAGTCCACGATGGTCGAGCCGGAGCGCGCCCTCGCGGGTCGCGACCGCTACGCCTACAGCATCCCGTCGACCCACACCGTGCTGGGCACCCCGCTGCAGGGCCCCTGGCCCGAGGGGACCGAGGTCCTCTACGTCGCGATGGGGTGTTTCTGGGGTGCTGAGCGCACCTTCTGGAAGATCCCGGGCGTCGTGACCACGGCGGTCGGCTACCAGGGCGGGTTCACGCCCTTCCCGTCCTACGAGGAGACCTGCACCGGCCGGACCGGTCACACCGAGATGGTCATGGTCGCGTACGACCCGTCGGTCGTCAGCGCCGAGGACCTGCTCCGGACGTTCTGGGAGTCCCACGACCCGACGCAGGGCTACCGGCAGGGCAACGACGTCGGCACCCAGTACCGGTCCGCCGTCTACACGACCACGCCGGAGCAGGAGCTCGCCGCCCGCACCACCCGTGACGAGTACCAGCCGCGCCTGACCCGGGTCGGCTTCGGCCCGATCACCACGGAGATCCGGTCCGCCGACGACGCCGGCGCGTTCTACTACGCCGAGGGCTACCACCAGCAGTACCTCGACAAGAACCCGAACGGCTACTGCGGCCTCGGTGGCACGGGCGTCAGCTGCCCGAGGCCGACCGGCGCCTGAGCCGTCGACGGCTCGCCTACCGGGCCGCCGACGCCCCCCCGCCCCGCTCGCCGTCCTCCGGCGGGCGGGGCGCTCTGCGTCTCCACGGCTGTACGCCGGGCAGAGTGCGGGCGGGTGACCGACCTGCCCCCGCTGTCAGTCACCCACCCGCCGCGGGGCCGGCTGCGGAGTCCCCCGTGACCGTTGCCGGCCGCCCTTCGGCGTCGTTCGTGGCAGGACGACCGGGGTGCTCCCCCTGCCGTTCCCTGGCGAACGTATCGACGCCCGGCGGCACTCGTCCACGGCCGTCCACTCCGCGCTGGACCGCGGTCCACCTGCACAGACGTCCATCTCGACGCGGTCCGCCGGAGCCGACAGACTGCCCCACGTGACCCCACAGCTCCCGGCACGCCGAACCGAGGGTGTCGTCACATGAGCGGAGCGGCACCCAGCCGGACGGACAGCACCACCGCGACGACGGCCGCCGGGATCCTCGCGGCCGCCCTCGTCTGCGGCGCCGCCGTCCTGCTGTTCGCGGTCCACGTCCGCCCGCTCGGCTACGTCCCGCTCGTCCTGGGCGTGGGCCTCGGGCTGGTCGTCGACAAGCGCCTGGGCACGGACCTCGCCCTCGTCGCGCTGGGGCAGGTGATCATCAGCACGATCTCGCTGAAGGCGGACCTGTCGAACGCCGGCATGGCGCGGTTCACCGTCGCGCTGGGACTGGCCGTCGTCGTGCCGACCCTGATCTCGACCCGCGTGCTCAGGGACGACAAGATCCACTTCCCGGTCCGCACCGGTCGTCGCTGGGAACGCTGGCAGTGGGTGTACCTCGGCGCGGTCGCGGTCGCGGCCTACCTGATCCTGCCCGCGTACTTCCTGCGCTCGGGCGTCTGGCAGAACTGGCCGGACCTCGACGGCACGCACGACATCGTGCGGCTGTTCGTCGGCGTCAACGCGGTGGGCATCTGGGACGAGCTGTTCTTCATCTGCGTCGTGCTGGCGCTGCTGCGGGCGCACTTCCCGTTCTGGCTGGCCAACGTGCTGCAGGCGTCGGTCTTCGTGTCGTTCCTGTGGGAGCTGGGCTACCGGTCGTGGGGGCCCCTGCTGACCGTCCCGTTCGCGCTGATCCAGGGCTGGATCTTCCGGCGGACGTCGTCGCTGAGCTACGTGGTGGCGATCCACCTGACGTTCGACCTGGTGGTGTTCCTGGTGCTGGTGCACGCCCACGACCCGAGCCTGTTCGACTTCTTCGTCACCGGCGGGCCGTAGGTTGACCTGGTGACGCTGACGAACTGGGCCGGCAACTACACCTACCGGGCGCCGGAGATCCACCGCCCCCGCACCGTCGAGGAGCTGCAGGAGACCGTCGCGGGCGCGCGCAAGATCCGCGCCCTGGGCACGCGGCACTGCTTCAACGACATCGCCGACGATCCCGCGGCGCTGGTCACGCTGGACGGCCTGGAGGCGGCGCCGGAGATCGACGAGGCGGCCCGGACCGTCACGGTCACGGGCGGGACCCGGTACGGCACCCTCGCCCAGCACCTGCACCCGGCCGGCTGGGCCGTGCACAACCTCGCGTCCCTGCCGCACATCTCGGTCGCCGGCGCCGTCGCCACCGCCACGCACGGCTCGGGCGACCGGTCGCAGAACCTCGCGGCGGCCGTCGCCGCGCTCGAGCTCGTCGGTCCCGACGGCACGGTCCGGACCGTCCGACGCGGCGACCAGGACTTCGACGGCTCGGTCGTCGCGCTCGGCGCCCTCGGGGTCGCCACCCGCGTGACCCTCGACATCGAGCCGACGTACGACGTCGCGCAGGAGGTCCACCTCGAGCTCCCCTGGCGCGAGGCTCTGGAGCACCTGGACGAGATCACCTCCAGCGCCGACTCCGTGAGCCTCTTCACCGACTGGACCGGCGACACCATCCAGCAGGTCTGGCGCAAGACCCGCGTCACCGACGCCTACGCCCTGCGCCCGGACTTCTACGGCACGACGCCCGCCGACGGCCCGCGCCACCCGCTGCCGGGCATCGACCCCGTCAACTGCACCGTCCAGCTGGGCGAGCCCGGGCCGTGGCACGACCGCCTGCCGCACTTCCGCATGGACTTCACGCCCAGCAACGGCGCCGAGATCCAGTCCGAGTTCCTGGTCCCCCGCGCGCACGCCGTCGCCGCTCTCGAGGCGATGCGCGGGCTGAGCGACCGCATCGCGCCGTTGCTGCAGGTCACCGAGGTGCGCACGATCGCCGCCGACGACCTCTGGCTGTCCACCGCGCAGGGCGGCGACCGCGTGGGGCTGCACTTCACCTGGCTGCCGCGCCAGGCCGAGGTCGAGGCCCTGCTGCCGACGATCGAGGCCGCGCTGGCCACGTTCGACGCCCGACCGCACTGGGGCAAGGTCTTCATCGACGCCGACCGCGACCTCGCCCGGCTCTACCCGCGCTGGGAGGACTTCCGCTCGCTCGTGGCCCGCACGGACCCGGACGGCGTCTTCCGCAACGCGTACCTGGACCGCCACGTCCTGTAGAGCCCGTCCGTCAACCCCGCAACGTCCGAGGATGTACGCCCTCGAGCCCGCTCTTCCTCGGACGTCCGGCCGGCCGGGCTCCGCAACGTCCGAGCATCCGAGTGCCAGGACGCTCGTTTCCTCGGACGTTGCGCGTCACGACCGCCAGCGGTTCACCTTCGCGACCAGGTCCGCGTCCCCGACACGCCCGGTCGGCGACAGGGTCACGACGGCCGCACCCGGCTGCAGCCGCGGGTCGCTCGCGTACCGCTGCGCCAGCTCCGCCTCGGCCGCGTCGTCGCCGGCATCGGCGGCGACGAGCAGCGCGGCGACCTCGTCGGCGAGCCCGTCCAGCTCGTCGGCAGGCGTCGGCGTCCCGGGCAGGGTGTCGCCCCAGACGTCCCAGAGCAGGAGCTCGTCGCGCTGCCGATGGGCCAGCTCCGTCACCACGTACCCGCGGACGAACTCGGGACCGCACAGCTCCGGCATCGAGGGGTCGACGCCGTACATCGACACGTCAAGGCCGTCTCGTCGGTGCGCCAGCCACACCTCGGCCGCGGTCTCGAACGGCGCTCCGAGCCCGGTCGCCATGTCGTGCGAGTCGAACCCGAACCAGTTCTCGGCCATGTTCAGCTCGGGGTCGAAGCGGACCCAGCGCGACCCGTCCCAGTACTCGCCGACCACGTGGTCGTGGTGGAACCCGGGGCGGAAGTAGCCGGAGAACCCGACCCGGCTGCGCGCAGGGATCCCGTGCTCGCGCAGGACCGCGACGGCGAACAGCGTGTGGTCCCGGCAGCACCCGGCGATCTGCCGGCCCGGCTCCCGGGGCGCGCTCAGGGGACCGGGGGACCGTTGCTGCGCCTCCTCGAGCACGGCGGACAGCCAGCGCAGGTCGATGTCGGCGTCCTGCCCCGGCGACAGCTGCTCGGCGCCGGCCCGGTAGTGGATGACCGTGCTGCACGCGGCCTGGTGCAACGCCCTCGGCTCGGGGGCCACGGCGGCGAGCAGCGCGCCGTGCGGACCGGGGTCGGAGTAGCGGCTGTGGGTGGCGTAGTCGGCGAGCTCGGGCATGCGGTCAGCCTGCAGCCTGCCCCAGGGGCAGGGTCAAGCGACCGGTCGGGCCACGTGCGCGACGACACCCTCGTCGGACCACGGCACGGGGTAGATCTCGCGCTCAGGACCGCCCTGCGCGCGGCCGCCCGACACGAACCACGTCTCCAGCGCGACGTAGGCGCCGATGATCTCGGGGTACCGGCAGTCGGCCGCGGTGACCGGGACGTACGCCAGCGTCTGCGCGGGCTCCTGCCGCAGCGTGACCGCACCGGCGGGCGCGATCGCACCCTCGTACGGCACGCACGTCTCGACGGGTCCGTCCCCGTCGAAGCCCACGGCCCCGTGGAACAGCACCCAGAACTCCGTGCCGTACGCGGCACCCGCGGCGTCGAGGAACGCGCGGATCTCCAGGACGTCCGACGCGAACGACGCCACCAGATCCTCCTGCAGGACGTGGTGCCGGACCGACGCCACCGTCCGCGCGGCCACCGGCTCCACCACGACGTCGTCCACCCCGAACCGACCCGTCTGCGCGTGCCCGGCCGGCTCCCCGAGCGCGTGCAGCACCAGGTCCAGTGCCGGGCCGCGCTCGGTGAGGTCCCGCTGCCGCCCGTCCCACCAGGACCGGATCGCGGCAGCCTGCCCGCTGCTCGTCGTCGCGAGCACGTCGGCGATGGTCCCGAGCGGCATCTCCAGCCGCCGGAGCAGCGCGATGGTGTGCGCCCGCTCCAGCTGGCCGAGGTCGTAGTACCGGTACCCGCTGCCAGGATCCACGCGGACGGGCTCGAGCAACCCGCGGGTGTCATAGAGCCGCAGCGCCTTGAGCGACAGCCCGGACCGGCGCGCGAGCTCCCCGATCGTCACCTCGCCGTCGGCGGCCACGGCCCGAGGATAGCGACGGCCCCCGCCGCCGGAGCAGAGGGGGCCGTCACCGGGACGATCAGTTGCTGGTGCCGACGATGTCGACGACGAAGACCAGCGTGTCCCCACCCTTGATCCCGGCCTGCGGGGCGCCGCGGTCGCCGTAGCCCAGGTGCGACGGGATCGACAGCAGCACGCGGGAGCCCACCTGCTGGCCGACGAGGCCCTCGTCCCAGCCGCCGATGACGGCGCCGACGCCGATCGGGAAGCTGATCGAGGAGCCGCGGTCGTACGAGTTGTCGAACACCCGCCCGTTCCAGCTCTGGCCGAGGTAGTGGACCTCGAGGTCGTCGCCGGCCTCGACCAGGGCGCCGTCGCCGCGGGAGAGGACAACCACCTCGAGCTCCTGCGACGCAGGGGCGTCCGGGAACGTGAGGGTCGGCTTCTGGCCGAAGGATCCCGATGCCTCGGGCAGCGCTGCGGACATGACGTACTCCTTCAGTGGATGACAGTGCGCGACCATCTTGCCAACCCGGACCGACACCCGCCGAACCGGCCCCGGCGCCCACCGCCGACCGGCGCGCCCCGCGCGTCCCCGCGTGCGCGTCACGCCGAGCGCCTCCCCTCGTCCCCGAGCGCCGTCGCCGGTCCCCGACCGCCATCGCCGGTCCCCGAACGCTCCCGCCGGGCGCCGAGCGCCGTCGTCGGTCGCCGAGCGCCGTCGTCGGGCGACCGCGCTCGGCGACGGAGGTCCGCGTTCGGGGACGCCCGCCCGCGCTCGGGTACCGAACGCGCGGTCGTCTGCGGGACGCCGTCGTCGGTCGCCGAGCGCCGCTGTCGGTCGCCTAGCGCCGTCTTCGGTCGCCGAGCGCCGTCGTCGGTCCCCGAGCGCTCTCGCCGGGCGCCGAGCGCCATGGTCGGTCCCCGAGCGCTCTGGTCGGTCGCCGAGCGCCGTCGCGCGGGGACCGCGCTCGGCGACGGAGGTCCGCGTTCGGGGACGGCCGGCCGCGCTCGCGCTCGTGCTCGTGCTCGCCAGCACGCGTCTCGCCCCGTCGATCGGTGCAGGTCCGATCTTGGGGTTGACGGCTTTGGCTAATGGCATTAGCTTTTGGGTCATGGCAACCATCGAGTACCTGCAGCGCCCCGAGGGGCGGATCGCCTACACGGTCGACGGGCCCGCCGACGGACCGCTCGTCGTCCTCATCCCCGGCATGGGAGACCTGCGCAGCACCTGGCGCGAGCTCACCGGCCCCCTCGCCGACGCCGGCCACCGCGTCGCGGTCCTGGACCTGCGCGGCCACGGCGACTCGGACACCACGTTCAGCACCCACGGCGACGTCGTGACCGGCCAGGACGCCCTCGCGCTGGTCGAGCACCTGGGCGGCCCGGCGGTCCTCGTCGGCAACTCGATGGGCGCCGGCGCCGCCGGGTGGGCCGCCGCCGAGCGACCCGACCTCGTGGCCGGCCTCGTCCTCACCGGCCCGTTCCTGCGCGAGCGGCCGATGCCGGCGGTCGTCGTCGCCACGATGCACGGCCTCATGCGCGGCCTGTTCGCCCGCCCCTGGGGCGCCTCCGTCTGGGCGTCGTACTACCGCGGCTACCTCAACCGCGGCACCAAGGCGCCGTGGCTCGACGAGCACGTCGCGGACCTGCGCGCCGCGATGAAGGACCCCGCCCACCTGCGCTCCTTCCGGCACCTCACCGTGCAGCTCACGCACGCGCCCGTCGAGGCGCGGGTCCCCGAGATCGTCGCGCCGGCCGTCGCGTTCGTCGGCGCGATCGACCCCGACTTCGCCGACCCCGCGGCCGAGGCGGAGTGGATCCGCGGCGCCATCGACGCCGACGTCACCGTCATCCCGGACGTCGGCCACTACCCGCAGAACCAGGCGCCCGAGGTCGTCGTCCCCCGCACACTGACGTTCCTCGCGGGCCTCCCTCGCGACGCCGGCGGCCGGTTCCAGGTCCGCGAGAGCTCGCATGCCTAGAGCCGGCCTGGACCGCGACGCCGTCGTCGAGCTGGCCCTCGCGGTCGTCGACGACGGCGGTCCCACCGGGTTCGCCACCCTCACGCTGGCCGCGGTCGCGGGCCGGGCGGGCGTCGCGGTCCCGAGCCTCTACAAGCACGTCGCGGGGCTGCCCGCACTGCGCCGGGAGGTCGCACTGCGGTGCATCGAGGAGTTCGGGGACGCGCTGCGGGAGGCGCACGCCGAGCACGACGGCGCCGACCTGATCCCGGCCATGGCACGGGCGATCCGGGACCTCGCACGACGCCACCCCGGGCGCTACGGGGCCGTCCAGGGCGCCGCGTGGATCCATGACCCCGAGGCGCACGCCGTCCGCGCGGCGAGCGTCCGGGTCGTCGACGAGCTCGCCGCCGGGGTCGCCGCGCTGGGCGTACCCGAGGAGCGCCGGATCGACGCCGTCCGGGCGGTCCGTGCCGCCGTGCACGGCTTCATCGTCCTCGAGCTGGACGGCGGGTTCGGCATGCCGGACGACGTGGACGTCAGCTTCACGTTCCTGATCGACGGGCTGGTCGGAGGGCTGCAGCGCCTCGGCGTGAGCTGACCCGGCAGGGGCATACCGCGTGGCCCCGCGCTATCCTTGATGCCCGAGAAGCTGCCCCCATGACGACCCCGGACGCACGAGCGACCACTCGCACGGCACTCCCTGCCCGCGAGGCCTGGGTATGCGGCGCCCGGTCGGGCCGGCCCGACACTCGCTCCCGGAGCCCCCGGTGACCCGCCGCCCGCACGTCGCCACGCTGCTGGAGTTCGAGCTGCTCCCGGACGACGAGCGACCGCACCCAGGGCCGGGCGCGCACCACCACCACCGACTCGCAGCCGGTGCGATCTCCGTGGCGATGGTTGCCTCGGCGGTGGCGGGGGCCGAGTGGGTGACCGGTGCCGGGCCCGGGGTACCCGACGACGTCGTGCAGCAGCAGGTGGCGACGCGCAGCTGCGGCGACCCTCAGGCCCCGGGTAGGAGGTCGACCCCGTGCGAGGCGGACCGGGCGCGCCCCTCGTGGAGGTGCCGCATCCCGCCCGTCGCCCCGCTGTGGCGGGCACCGCCGACACCGTCCGCCGAGCCCCCTGCACCCGACGCCGCCGTCCGCGCGGCACGACCGGGGTCGGTCGCCGACCCCGGAGCGTGCGACGACGCGAGCTCGTCGGCCTTGCGGACGACAGGCTCGCCCTGATCGGGAGGCTCAGGCGTGCAGGTCCGACACGGCCGGCGCCTGCCGCCCCGCGAGCAGCGCGCCCAGCCAGTGCAGCTGGCGGTCCACCTGGAACGCCTGGCCGCCCTCGTGCTGGTTGTACGCGTAGACCTCGATCTCCGTCGCGGGCGACGCCGACGACAGTCCCGCGTAGTGGTTGTACGCCGCGAACACGGTCGACGGCGGGCACGTCTGGTCGCGCAGCGCGACCGAGAACAGCGCGGGCGCCGACGCCCGCCGCGCGAAGTGCACGCCGTCCAGGTACGACATCGTGCGCATGGCGACGGCCTCCTCGTCGCGGTGCACGGCGAGGTACTGCACGAGCTCGCCGTACGGGAACGCGTCGGTGATCTCGAGCGCCCGCGGGTAGTGGCACAGAAACGGGACGTCCGGCATGACTGCGACCAGCCCGTCCGCCAGCCCGCCGACCGCGAGCGCCAGCCCGCCGCCCTGACTGATCCCGGTCACGGCCACCCGGGAGGCGTCGACCCACGGCAGCGCCCGGACGGCGTCGACCGCGCGGACACCGTCGGTGATCAGGCGCCGGTAGTAGTGGTCGTGGGGGTCGAGGATCCCGCGCGTCATCACGCCCGGCGACGCCGGACCGGACCCGGCCGGGTCGGGCGTGTGCCCGCCGTTCCCCCAGGTCGAGCCCTGCCCGCGGGTGTCCATCACCAGGTGCACGTACCCGGCGGCGGCCCAGGCGAGCCGTTCGTGCGCGAACCCCCGCCCGCCGCCGTACCCGAGGAGCTCGACGACCGCCGGCAGGTCGCCCACGGCACCGGCCGGCCGGGTCAGCCACGCCTTGATCGGGTGCCCGCCGAACCCCGCGAACGTCACGTCGAACGCGTCGATGGCGGTGAGCCCGGTGTCCACCGCCTCCACCGTGAGGCCGAGCTCGAACCGCCGCGCGTCGGCCAGGGTCGACGACCAGAACTCGTCGAAGTCCCCCGGCTCGTCCAGCTCGGGCAGGTAGCGCTCGAGCTCGGGCAGGGGCAGGTCGAACAGGGCCATCGTGCTCCTTCGGACGACAGAGGACGGACAGAGGACGGACAGAGGACGGACAGAGCACAGGACAGTAGACGGACAGAGGACAAGCAGGCGGACAGCGTTTCCCGGCAGAACCTACCGCGCCAGGAACCCCAGCAGGTCGTGACGCGTGAGGACACCGACGGGCGACCCGTCGTCGACCACCATGAGCGCGTCGGCCTTCTGCAGCGCCGACCGCGCCGACTCGACGCTCTCGCCGGAGCCGATGAGCGGTAGCGCGGACGACATGTGCCGGTCCACCCGGTCGGACAGCTCCGCCTCGCCCGAGAACACCGCGTCGAGCAGCTCGCGCTCGCTCACCGCGCCGGCCACCTCGCCGATCTTCACCGGCGGCTCGGCCCCCACGACGGGCATCTGCGAGACGCCGTACTCGTGCAGGATCTCGATGGCGTCGCGCACGGTCTCGTTCGGGTGCGTGTGGACCAGGTCGGGCAGCGCGCCGGTCTTGGTGCGCAGCACGTCGGCCACGGTCGCGCCCTCGTCGGCGGCCAGGAACCCGTACGACCGCATCCACGAGTCGTTGAAGATCTTGGACAGGTACCCGCGCCCGCTGTCGGGCAGGAGCACGACGATGACGGCCTCGGCCGCCGCCGCGGGGTCGTCCTCCTGCAGCCGCCGCGCGTACCGCAGCGTCGCCTCAACCGCCATGCCGCACGAGCCGCCGACCAGCAGCCCCTCCTCGCGGGCCAGCCGCCGGGTCATCGAGAACGAGTCGGCGTCGGAGACGGCGATGATCTCGTCGGGCACGGTCGGGTCGTACGCCGTCGGCCAGAAGTCCTCGCCCACGCCCTCGACCAGGTAGGGCCGCCCGTCGCCGCCGGAGTACACCGAGCCCGCGGGGTCGGCGCCGATGACGACCACCCGCCCGTCGGAGACGTCGTGCAGGTAGCGCCCGGTCCCGGTGATCGTGCCGCCGGTGCCGACCCCCGCGACCAGGTGCGTGACGCGCCCGTCGGTGTCGGCCCAGATCTCCGGGCCGGTCGACTCGTAGTGGCTGGCCGGCCCGTTCGGGTTGGCGTACTGGTTGGGCTTCCAGCCGCCGGGCGTCTCGCGCGCCAGGCGGTCCGACACCGAGTAGTACGAGTTGGGGTGGTCCGGCGCGACGGCGGTGGGGGTCACGACGACCTCGGCGCCGTAGGCCCGCAGCACGTCGCGCTTGTCCTGGCTGACCTTGTCGGGGCAGACGAACACGCAGCGGTAGCCCTTGCGCTGCGCCACGAGGGCCAGGCCGACGCCGGTGTTGCCGCTGGTCGGCTCGACGATCGTGCCGCCGGGCTGCAGCTCGCCGCTCGCCTCCGCGGCCTCGATCATCTTCAGGGCGATGCGGTCCTTCACGGAGCCGCCGGGGTTCATGTACTCGACCTTGGCGAGGATCGTCGCCGTCAGGCCTGCGGTCACGGACGTGAGCTGGACGAGCGGGGTGCCGCCGACGAGCTCCGAGATGTGCTTCGCGTACTTCACGGTGCTGCTGCTCCCAGGGGTGTTGGGGCGGGCGGACGCACGTCGGCCCGGATGCGCATCGATCATCGCATCCGGGCCGACGAGAGGCCGTGCTCAGCCCGTCAGTTGCGACCCTGCAGGATCGCGAACAGGCGCAGGAACTCGAGGTACAGCCAGACCAGCGTGACGATGAGGCCGAAGGCGGCCGACCACGCGAACTTGGCCGGGGCGCCCTTCTCGACGCCGCGCTTGATGGCGTCGAAGTCCACGATCAGGCTGGCGGCGGCGAGCCCGACGCCCACCAGGCCGGCGAGCACGCCCCAGATGCCGTTGCGGAACGGACCGAAGCCGTCGCTCGCCAGGAAGAACGACGCCACGAGGTTGGCCACCGAGAAGATCAGGTAACCGACCAGGCCGATCAGCAGCCAGCGCGTGAACCGCGGCGTGACCCGGATCTTGCCGGAGCGGAACAGCACGAGCGCGCCGGCGAACGTCGCCAGGGTCGCGATGACGGCCTGCGTGACGATCGGCGCCGCGGTGCCCGTCGACGTGCCCTCCACCGCGTAGTTCTGGAACAGGTAGCTGATGCCGCCGAGGAAGAGCCCCTGCGCCGCCGTGTACAGGATGATCAGCGGCGGGCTCGGCTCCTTGCGGAACGCGTTGACCAGGCCGAGGACCAGGCCCGCGATCATGCCGACCCAGAGGATCCACGGAGCGGTCGGCGTGACGTACCAGGACCCCGCGGCGACGACGACCAGCAGCGCAAGCAGGCCGCCGGTGCGGATGATGACGTCGTCGTACGTCAGCCGCCCGGTGTCGCGTGTGGTCGCGGACGGAGCGTTGTAGAGGGTGTCGAGCGTCGCGGCGTCGGCCGTCTGCGCACCGGCGGTGCCGTAGGAGACCGTCGACGTGGGCGCCTTCTGGCCCCGGCGCTGGACGGGATCCTGGAAGACCGGACTGTTGTTGAACACGGGATTGGCCATGGCGTCCTCCTGGACGGATCGGGCGCTGTCAGACAAGGCTGTCACCGTAGCGAACGTGGACAGGGACACGTTCGTTCCCGACATTCTGCACCTCGGCCGTTCGGCCGGTTCGGCGCTCCGCCTGTGGTCCGATGCCTGGGCCTGCGGCAGCGCCCTAGGGTCGACACGGCACCACACCCGACGACGAGGACACCCGATGATCGAGGCCCACGAACTCACGAAGAGATACGGCACCAAGCTGGCGGTGGACGGCATCTCGTTCACCGTCCAGCCAGGAAGGGTCACCGGCTTCCTGGGACCCAACGGCGCAGGCAAGTCGACGACGATGCGGATGATCGTCGGGCTCGACAAGCCCACGCACGGCACCGTGACCGTCAACGGCAAGCGGTACGCCGAGCACCACTCGCCGCTCACGCAGGTGGGCGCGCTGCTCGAGGCCAAGGCGGTCCACACGGGCCGCAGCGCCCGCAACCACCTCCGCGCCATCGCCGCCACGCACGGCATCGGCGACAAGCGCGTCAACGAGGTCATCTCGATGACCGGCCTCGACACCGTCGCCAAGCGGCGGGTCGGCGGCTTCTCGCTCGGCATGGGGCAGCGGCTGGGCATCGCGGCCGCCCTGGTCGGCGACCCGCAGACGCTGATCCTGGACGAGCCCGTGAACGGCCTCGACCCCGAGGGCGTCCTCTGGGTGCGCAACCTGGTCAAGTACCTGGCGGCCTCCGAAGGCCGGACCGTCTTCCTCTCGTCGCACCTGATGAGCGAGATGGCCGTGACCGCGGACCACCTGATCGTCATCGGCAAGGGCAGGATCATCGCCGACGGTCCCGTCGACTCGGTGATCGCCCAGGCCACGCGGGCGACCGTCCGCGTCCGGTCCCCGCAGGCCCCCGACCTCGCGGCCCGCCTCACCGGGCCGGCCGTGACGGTGACCCCGTCGCCCGACGGTCTCCTCGAGATCCACGGCGCGACGGCGGCCGAGGTCGGCGAGATCGCGGCCAAGCACGGCTTCGTGCTCCACGAGCTCACGCCCGTGTCGGGCTCGCTGGAGGAGGCGTACATGTCGCTGACCTCGGACTCGGTCGAGTACCACTCCGCCGCGCTGCCGGGCGAGACGTCCGCGCCGCACGGAGCGCACGCCGCGACCGCCGCCCCCGCCACCACCACCGGAGAGGACGCCCGATGAGCGCCGCCGTCGCCACCGAGCCGCACCGCCACGCCACGGCCCCGCAGAGCTACAAGCTCGGCTTCGGCCACCTGCTGCGCGGCGAGTGGATCAAGTTCTGGTCGGTCCGCTCGACCACCTGGACCCTGTCGATCTTCCTGGTCGCCACGGTCGGCCTGGTCGTGCTGATCAGCCTGGCCTTCGTCAACGCGCCCAGCCCTGACCAGGGCGGCCCGACGGCCGCGCAGGCCAGCGACGCCCTCGGCCCGTTCAGCGTCGCCGTCACGCTCGCCCAGCTGGCGCTCGCCGTCCTCGGTGCGCTCACCATCACCAGCGAGTACTCCACCGGCATGATCCGCTCGAGCCTGACCGCGGTGCCCAAGCGGCTGCCGATGCTCTGGTCCAAGGCGATCGTGCTCGTGGTGGCGGTGTTCGCGGCCTCGCTGATCGCGGTCGCGGTCGCCGCCGCGCTGCAGTGGCTGTTCTTCGACAGCAAGGACCTGAGCATCGACGTGACGGACCCGGACCTGATCCGGCCGCTCGTCGGCACCGCCGTGTACCTGGCGACGATCGCGCTGTTCGCCTACGCCCTGGGCGCGCTCATGCGGCACTCGGCGGCCGCGCTGGCGACCGTCCTGGGCCTGCTGCTGGTGGCACCGATCATCTTCGGTGCCATCCCGTGGAAGCCGCTGACGTACATGTTCCCGTTCCTCCCGGGGGTCGCGGGCCAGCAGCTGACGCAGACGGATGCGCAGCTGGAGGCGGCCGCGGCGGCGTCGCCCATCGGCGCCGACCTGACCGCGTGGCAGGGCTACGGCGTGCTGCTGCTGTGGGTGGCGATCGTCCTCGGGGTCGCCGCGGTGCTGCTCAAGAAGCGCGACGCCTGACCTCAGGCACACCGAAGGGGGCGGTCCGGATCCCGGGCCGCCCCCTTCGTCGTCTTGCGGGCGTTCTGCGTCACGCCCGCCGCACGGGTCAGACGACCTGGCCGAGCGCCTCCTCGGGCGTGCCCTCGAGCGCCTCGGCCTCGCGGTTCCAGCGCGACCAGAGGACCCGCTCCCCCACGGTGCGGGCGAGCATGTGACCGAACACCAGGAACGTCAGGATGCCGACGGCGAGCACGGCGACCGCGACCCAGAACGGCGCGCTCATGCCGACGTGCTCGGCCAGCAGCCCGGCGACGACCGGCGCGGGAGCCGCGAAGCCCCAGCGGACCAGGTTGAACGCCCCGGTGGTGACGCGGCGGTCGGGCGAGCCGGTGGCCAGCGCGAGGTCCGTGAGGTTGGCGTTGCAGATACCCATGCAGACGCCCGCGATGATCAGCACGACCACGGACTGCGCGGTGCTGTGCGAGGTGGCCAGGCCGATCAGGGTGAGCATGAGGACCATCAGCGCGAACCCGACGGTCTGCACCGCGCCGAACCGGTGCGCGAGGCGGTGCCCCACGACCAGGATGCCGAACGCGAGACCGGCGCCCCACGCGGTGAACACGAGCCCGAGCGGCACCACGTCGAGACCCAGGAAGATCGGCGTGAAGCCCAGCACGATGAAGAACACGAAGTTGTAGGTCGCGGTGATCACGCAGAGCGCGACGAACGCCGGCCGGCGGAACGGGTGGAACACCTGACCGAGCCGCAGCGGCGCCGGCATCTCCTCGGGGTCCTTGAGCCGCGTGAGCGAGATGATCAGCGCCGCGATCATGAACAGCCCGCACAGGAAGAACGGCACGCGCCAGCTGATCTGCCCGAGCAGGCCACCGATCAGGGGGCCGATGGCGAACCCGAGCCCGACGCAGGTCTCGAACAGCTCGACAACCCACTTCTTGTCGTTGGCCAGCGACACCAGCAGCACCATGGCGGTGGCGAAGAACATCGCGTTGCCCAGGCCCCACAGGCCGCGCAGGAGCGCCAGCGACACGATCCCGTTGGAGAGGGACGCGAGGATGGCGGCGACGGCGACCGTGCTCACGCCCGTGGCCAGGACCTTCTTGTAACCGAACTTCCCGGTGGCCATGACGGCGGGGATCATGCCGACCGCCATGACAGCGATGTACGCGGTGAACAGCAGCTCGATCTGCCACGTGGTCGCGCCGATGGCGGCGCCGATGGCCGGGAGGATGGGGTCGACGATCGCGATGCCCGCGATGGCGAAGAACGCCGTCAGGGCGGTCGAGTAGATCGCGGTCTTGTTCGGTTCGGTGCGGGATGACGCCACGGGCTCTTTCCTTGTGCGTTCGGGATTATCTGTATGGGGCAGATACTTACATGTATGCTACACCCATGACCGACGACGACGCCGTGGTGGCGGTCGAGACCCAGGTGGCGCTGCTGCTGCGGCTCGCCGACCGCAGCCGCCGGGCGACGACGCGCCTGGCCTCGACGCTGGAGCGCTCCGCGTACCTCGCGCTGCGGCTCCTCGACACCACGGGGCCGGCCGGGATCAACGAGATCGCGGACCACCTGCGCCTGGACGCGTCGACGGTGACCCGCCAGGTGCTGGCCATGGAGGCGGCCGGCTACGTCACCCGGGAGCGCGACGTGCACGACGGTCGCCGGGCTGTCGTCACCATGACTCCCGCCGGCGCCGCGGCCCTGGCCGAGACCCGCGCCGCGCGCGCGGACGTGTACGCCGACGTGCTCTCCGACTGGTCCGACGACGAGCGGCGCCAGCTGGCCGTCCTGCTGACCCGGCTCAACGACGACCTCGACTCGCACGCGACCGGCACCTGACAGCCGTCTCGGCTAGCGTGGGCCGCCGCACGACCGACCGCTCCGACGAAGGACCGCGATGACCGACGCACCCGCCCGACGACCGCGCCCTGCACCCCTGGTGGGAGTGGTCGTCCGGACGGAGCTCCTGGCCGCCACGATGGTGCGGGTGGTGGTCGGCGTCGACGGGTTCGAGCCGTCGCCGCACGCCGACTCCTACGTCAAGGTCGTCTTCCTGCCCGACGGCACGGAGCGCCCGCTGCGCGAGGACGGGCGGCTCGACCTCGACGCGGTCCGCGCGACCCTGCCGGCGGACCAGCAGCCCCGCCAGCGCTCGTACACCGTCCGCGCCTGGGACGCCGCCGCGCGCGAGCTCACGCTCGACTTCGTCGTGCACGGCGACGAGGGCATCGCCGGCCCGTGGTCCGCGAAGGCCCAGCCCGGCGACGAGGTCCTGCTGGTCGGGCCTGGCGGCGCCTGGTCCCCCGACCCCGCCGCGGCGTCGCACCTGTTCGCCGGCGACGCCAGCGCGCTGCCGGCCATCGCCGTCGCGCTCGAGCGGCTGCCGGTCGACGCCGTCGGGCACGCCGTGATCGAGGTGCACGGGCCCGAGGACGAGATCCCGCTGACCTTCCCGCCCGGGGTGCACGTGCACTGGGTGCACCAGGGAATCGGTGTCGCCGGGCTCGCGCTCGTCGACGCCCTCACGGCACTCCCGGAGCTGCCCGCGCCGGTCAGCGCGTTCGTGCACGGCGAGGCCGGGGCGGTCCGCGAGCTGCGCAAGCACGTCCGCGTCGACCGCGGCCTGTCCCGCGACCAGCTGTCGGTCTCGGGCTACTGGCGTCTCGGCGCCGACGACGAGGGCTGGCGCGCCACCAAGCGCGACTGGCTCGCCACGATCGAGGAGTCGGAGAAGGAGCTGGACTGACCGATGTGGGCGGTGACGTTCGACTGCGCGAGCCCGACAGCCATGGCCCGGTTCTGGGGGCCTGCGCTCGGCTACGTCGAGCCGCCGCCACCGGACGGCTTCGACACCTGGGACGCCTGGGCGGAGCACCATGAGGTGCCGCCGGACGAGCGCGACGACGGCGCCTACCTGGCCGACCCCGACGGCGTGCTGCCGTCCCTGTCGTTCCTGCGGGTGCCCGAGGGCAAGGTGGTCAAGAACCGCCTGCACCTCGACCTGCGGGAGTCCGGGGGCCGGTCCGCGCCGCAGGCCGAGCGCGAGGTGCGGATCCGCGCGGCCGTCGCACGGCTGACGGCCGCCGGGGCCACCGTGCTCGCCGAGCACACGCTGCGCGGCGACCTCGACCACGTCGTGCTGGCGGACCCCGAGGGCAACGAGTTCTGCGTCGTCTGACGGCTACCCGCCGCTCTTCTCCAGCCGCACGACGATCGCCTTGGACACCGGGGTGTTGCTGCCGATCGCCGTGCTGGCCAGCGGGATCAGCACGTTCGCCTCGGGGAAGTACGCGGCGGCGCACCCGCGTGACGTGGGATAGGCCACGACGCGGTAGCCCCGCAGCCAGCGGTCCGGCTCCCCCGGCCACTCGCTCGCGACGTCGACGCGGTCGCCGTCGGCGAGCCCGAGCTCGAGGAGGTCGTCCGGGTTCACGAAGACGACCTCACGGCCGCCCCTGATGCCCCGGTACCGGTCGTCGAGGCTGTACATCGTGGTGTTGAACTGGTCGTGCGAGCGGATCGTCTGCAGGATCAGCCGGGCCGGGGGGCACTCGACCGGCACCAGCGCGTTGACCGTGAGCATGGCCTTGCCGGTCGCGGTCGGGAACGTGCGGGAGTCCCGTGGCCCGTTGGGCAGGACGAACCCGCCCTGGCGACGGACCTGCCGGTTGAAGTCCTGGAAGCCGGGTACGACGCGGGCGATCGACTCGCGGATGGTGTTGTAGTCGCGCTCGAAACCGGCCCAGTCGATGGGACCGTCGTCGCCGAGCACCGCGCGGGCCAACCGCGTGACGATCGAGACCTCGGACAGCAGCATGTCCGACACGGGCGCGACCGCGCCGTGCGTGCCGTGCACCGCGCACACGGAGTCCTCGACGGACAGGAACTGTGGGCCCGTCTCCTGGAGGTCGACGTCGGTGCGACCGAGCGTCGGCAGGATCAGCGCCTCCGCGCCCGTGACCGCGTGCGACCGGTTCAGCTTGGTGGACACCTGCACGGTCAGGTCCGTCCCGCGCATCGCGGCCTCGGCCGCCGCCGTGTCCGAGATCGCCGCGACCAGGTTGCCGCCGAGCGCGAACCACACCGTGATCTCGCCCCGCTGCATCGCCTGGATCGCCCGCACGGAGTCCAGCCCGTGGCGGCGCGGGGGCTCGAACGAGAACTCGGCACCGAGAGCGTCCAGGAAGCTGTCGGGCATCCTCTCCCAGATGCCCATGGTCCGGTCGCCCTGCACGTTGCTGTGCCCGCGGATCGGGGACGCGCCCGCCCCGGGCTTGCCGATGTTCCCGCGCAGCAGCAGCAGGTTGACGATCTCCTTGATCGTGTCGACGCCCTTGCGGTGCTGGGTGATGCCCATCGCCCACGTGATGATCACGCGCTCGGCGGCGAGGTAGCGGTCGGCCAGCTGGTCCATCTCGGCCGCAGTCAGACCCGTCGCGGCGAGCACCTCCCGCTCGTCGAGCGCGGCCAGGTGCGCCCGGAGCGCCTCGAGCCCGAGCGTGTGCTCCGCCAGGAACGCGTGGTCCAGCACGGTGCCCGGGTTCCGGTCCTCCGCCTCGAGCACGCGCCGCGAGACCCACTGCAGCAGGGCCATGTCGCCGCCGCTGCGGATCTGCAGGAACTGGTCGGCCAGGTCGGTGCCACGCCCGACGATGCCGCGGACGGTCTGCGGGTTCTTGTAGCGCCGCAGGGCCGCTTCCGGCAGCGGGTTCACGGCGACGATGCCGGCGCCCGCGCGCTTCGCCGCCTCCAGCGCGGTGAGCATGCGCGGGTGGTTCGTGCCGGGGTTCTGCCCCATCACGATGATCAGGTCGGCCTTCGCGACGTCGTCGTACGCGATGGTCGACTTGCCGATGCCCAGGGTCTCGAGCATCGCGGTGCCGGTCGACTCGTGGCACATGTTCGAGCAGTCGGGCAGGTTGTTGGTGCCGAACGCGCGCACGAAGAGCTGGTAGACGAACGCCGTCTCGTTCGCCGTGCGGCCGCTGGTGTAGAACGCGGCCTGGTCCGGCGACTCGAGCCCCCGCAGCTTGTCGGCCACCAGCCGGAACGCGTCCACCCAGCTGATCGGGACGTAGTGGTCGCTGCCCGCAGCCTTGTGCACCGGCTCGACCAGCCTGCCCTGCGAGCCCAGCCAGTACTCCGACCGCTCCAGCAGGTCCGACACCGGGTGCTCGGCCCAGAAGGACGTCGGCACGGTCATTGTGGTGGCCTCCCACGTGACCGCGCGGGCACCGTTCTCGCAGAACTCGATCCGCCCGCGGTGGTCCGGGTCGGGCCACGCGCAGCTCATGCAGTCGAAGCCGTCCTTCTGGTTCACCCTGCTCAGCAGCCGGAGCGAGCGGGCCGGACCCAGGCCGTCGACGGCGTACCGCATCGCGCTGACCACCGAGGGGAGCCCGACGGCCCACGGCTCGGGCGGGCGGACGGTCAGCCGCGGCTCGCGGGTCACGGGACCGTCACCCCGACCGGCACCCGCTCCGGCCGCGAGTACACGACCATCGACGGTCCGCGCAGGAACCCGACCAGCGTGATCCCCGACTCGCGCGCGAGGTCGACGGCCAGCGACGACGGCGCGGAGACGGAGGCCAGGACGGGGATGCCGGCCATGAGCGCCTTCTGCGTGAGCTCGAAGGACGACCGTCCCGACACCATGAGCACCGTGCCACGCAGCGGCAGCATCCCGCTCGTCAGCGCCCAGCCGACCACCTTGTCGACCGCGTTGTGGCGGCCGACGTCCTCGCGCAGCACGAGCAGCTCCCCCGTGGCGGCGTCGAAGAGCCCGGCGGCGTGCAGCCCGCCCGTCGTGGCGAACACCTCCTGCCGCTCGCGGAGCCGGTCGGGGAACGTCGCCAGCAGCTCCGCCGGCACCACGAGGTCGTCGTCGGCGACGGTCCAGCGCGAGCGGGTGCGCACGGCGTCGATGCTCGACCTCCCGCACAGGCCGCAGGCCGACGTCGTGACGAGGTCGCGCTCCAGGCTCGGGTCCGGCGGGGGCACGTCGCGGCCCAGCGTCACGTCGAGGACGTTGTAGGTGTTCAGGCCCTCCTCGGTCGCGCCGGCGCAGTACCGCGCGGCGGCGAAGTCCTCCGCGGCCCCGACCACGCCCTCGGACACCAGGAACCCGGCGGCGAGGTCGACGTCGTGTCCCGGCGTGCGCATGGTGACCGCGAACGGTCGGCCGCCGACCCGGATCTCCAGGGGCTCCTCAGCCGCGAGCACGTCCTCGACCTGGCGGGCACCACCCTCGAGGCTGATCCGCGTGACACGTCGTCGTATCGCGATTCTCTGCATGGCTCACCATCCCAGCACTCGACCGGTGCCCCCGCCGGGGTTCGAACCCGGACTGTGCCGGGTTTAAGCCGGCTGCCTCTGCCAGTTGGGCTACGGGGGCCGCGCCACATCCTGCCAGGACGCGAACGAGCCCCCGGTCCGCGAGGGGATCGGGGGCTCGTGTCGAGGCGGGTCAGGCGGTCTTCGAGGCCTTCGGCTTCGCCGACGCCAGCGCCGGGTCGGCTTCCGCCGGCTCGACGGCGCGCGGCTTGGGCGGCACCGACGCGGCGCGGAACTCCGCGCGCGGGTCGTGCAGGCTGCCGAGCGCGACGACCTCGCGGCGCAGCAGCAGAGAACCCGTCCAGCCCGCGGCGATCTTGATCTTGCGGTTGAACGTCGGCATGGCGGCCACGTGGTACGAGCGGTGCAGCACCCACGCGAGGAAGCCGCGGACCTTGATGCGGCCGAACATCTGCGCAACGCCCTTGTACATGCCGAGCGACGCGACGGCGCCGATGTTCTTGTGCTTGTACTCGGTCAGCTCGGCCGAGCGCAGCACGCGGGAGAGGTTGTCGCCCAGGTGGTTGCCCTCGCGCAGCGCGTGCTGGGCGTTCGGCGGGCAGAACTTGCCGGGGTTGTAGAGGTCCGGCACGGCGGCGCAGTCACCGGCGGCGTAGGCGTCGGGCACGACCGTGCCGTCGGCGTCGACCACCTGCAGGAACGCGTTGCACGTCACCCGGCCCAGCTGGTCCAGCGGCAGGTCCGAGTGCTGCAGCACCGGGTTGGCCTTCACACCGGCCGTCCACACGAGCGTCTCGGCGTCGAACTCGGTCTTGTTCGACAGGACGATGTGGCCGTCGATGCAGCTGCTCAGGAACGTCGAGAGGTGGATCTCGATGTCGCGCTTGCGCAGCTGCTCGAGCGTGTAGCCGCCCAGCTCCTCGCTGACCTCGGGGAGGATCCGCGGCGAGCCCTCGACCAGGACGAAGCGCAGCTCCTCCTGCTCGACGGCCTTGTAGTACTTGACCGCCGTGCGGGCCATGTCCTCGACCTCGCCCAGCGCCTCGATGCCGGCGAAGCCGCCGCCGACGAAGACGAAGGTCAGCATCCGGCGACGCAGCTCCGGGTCCCAGGTGCTGGCCGCGATGTCGATGCGGTTGAGCACGTGGTTGCGCAGCGCGATGGCCTCTTCGACGTTCTTGAAGCCGATGCCGAAGTCCGCGAGCCCCGGGATGGGCAGCGTGCGGGCGACCGCGCCGAGGCCGACGACCAGGTGGTCGTAGGTGATCCAGTACGGCTCGCCCTCCTCGGGCGTGATCTCCACGGTGCGGTCCGCGTGGTTGATCTCCGAGACCTTGCCCTGCAGCACGTCGACGCCCTTGAGCGCGCGACGGTGCGGGGCGACCACGTTGCGCGGGTCGATGGACCCGGCCGCCGCCTCGGGGAGGAACGGCGCGTAGGTCATGTAGGGGCGGGGGTCGACGACGACGATGGCCGCCTCCCGCTTGCCGAGCCGCTTGCGCAGCCGGCGGGCCGTGTACAGGCCGACCGTCCCGCCGCCGAGGATCACGACACGGGGCACCTTGCGAGGCTTGCTCGGGCGGGCCGTGGCCGGGACGGTGGCGGCGTCGGAAACAGACTGGGGCATACCTCAACGGTAGCGGGACCGAAGTCCCGTCGCCTTACCTGAACCCGGTGATACTGCGCACAGTGGAACTCAGGCGGGGTCGACGGCGTTCGCGCGGACCACGGTGGTGTACCAGCCGGCGCTCGTCTTGGGCGTCCGCTCCTGGGTGTCGAAGTCGACGTGCACCAGCCCCCAGCGCTGCGTCATGCCCTCCGCCCACTCGAAGTTGTCGAGCAGCGACCACGCGTAGTAGCCAGTCAGGCGCACACCGTCGCCGATCGCCCGCGCCGCCTGCTGCAGGTGGGCGCGCAGGAACTCGAGGCGCTCGGGGTCGTCCGTCGCGCCTTCCGCCGTGGGGTCCGGGATCCCGTTCTCGGTGATGACCAGCGGCGGGGCGTCCGGATAGTCGATGAGCAGGTCCATGAGCAGGTCGTAGAGACCCTCGGGGTGCACCTGCTGCCACGTCGCCGTCGAGGTCGGGTAGAGCGCCACCTCGGTGCCGGCGTCGTCGACCCCGGTGACCCCGTAGTACTGGACCGCGAGCACGTCGAGCGGTGCGCTGATCGCGGCGAGGTCGCCGTCCTGGACCAGCGCCTCGAAGGCGGCCTGGTCCGCGGGCAGCTGGCCCGGCCCGCTGCCGAGGGCGTCCGTCGGGTAGCGCCCGAGCAGCACCGGGTCGAGGAACAGGCGGTTCTCGACGCCGTCCACGTGCACCGACGCGACGTCGGCGTCGCGGTCGACCGGGTACACCGGCAGGAGGTTGAGCGCGATGCCGATGCCACCCGCGGCGCCGCTCGCCCGGAACGCGCTGACGGCCCTGCCGTGCCCGAGCAGCTGGTGGTGCACCGCGGCGGCCGCCTGGTCGACGTCCGTGATCCCCGGCGCGTGCGAGCCCCAGCGGTAGCCGACGAACGCGGTGGTCTTCGGCTCGTTGATCGTCAGCCACGTGGCGTCCACGTCGCGCAGCGCGTCGAACACGACCGCCGCGTACTCGCCGAACCGCTCGGCGGTGTCCCGCACCGCCCAGCCGCCGGCGTCCTGCAGCGGCTGCGGCAGGTCCCAGTGGTACAGCGTGATCGCCGGGTGGATCTCCCGCGCCAGCAGCCCGTCGACCAGCCGCCGGTAGAAGTCGACGCCCGCCTGGTTCACCGCCCCCGAGCCCGTCGGCTGGATGCGGGGCCACGCCACCGAGAACCGGTACGCGGGCAGGCCCAGGCTCTTGATGAGGTCGAGGTCCGACTCCCACAGCCGGTAGTGGTCGGCCGCCGGGTCGCCCGTCGAGCCGTCGCGGATCCGTCCGGGCGTCGCCGCGAACGTGTCCCAGATCGACGGCCCTCGACCGTCCGCCGTCGTCGAGCCCTCGACCTGGAAGGCCGACGTCGCCGCACCCCAGACGAACCCCGCCGGGAAGGCCATCGGCTCCGTGGGCGGCTCCCAGGTGGTCGACGGCGCGCTGGTGGTCGGCGCCGGGCTCGGCGTCCCCGGCGTGCAGGCCGCGAGCAGGCCGGTCGTCGCGCCGAGCTGGAGCAGCAGTCGGCGGTCGAGCATGCGGTCGGGGCGCTGGTCGGGCATGGCGCTCCTCCTCGAGCGTCGGCGTCGGAGCGCCTCTGAGAGCGCTCCCAGCAGCCATTCTGCCAGGTGGCGCTCCCCCACGGGCGCCACCTGGCAGCAGATTCAGGGAGTCGCGGTCGGGCTCGGGGTCGGGCCGTCGGCGCCGATCGTCGCCGTCGGCGTCGCGTCGAGGGCCGGCGCCTTCGCGAACGGCCACGGCGGGGTCGACGGGCTCGTGCCCGCCGGGAGCACCTGGAGACCCGAGTCGTCGTAGGTGAACGCCGACGTCGGCGCGCCCTGCAGCGGGTAGACGTTCCAGCGGTTGCGGCCGTCGGCGTCCGTGCGGCTCACGAACGACCACGGCTCCGTGCCCTCGGGGAACCAGTACGGGTTCGAGCCGTTGTCGTAGGTGGTCCGCACGGGGCGGCCGCGGTCGTCGTAGATCTGCACGTCGGACAGCGGGTTGCCCTCGGCGTCGTAGGCGAACAGGTTGCTCACCTGGATGCCGTCCACCACGACCCCGTCGACCGCCTTGTCCTGGTAGACGGTCTGGGTGCCGCCACCGCTCCACGACCCCGAGGCCCAGGAGTTGTACACCGCCTCCTTCTGGCTCGCCTGGTCCTGCACCGTGACCAGCATCGGCAGGAGCAGGACGACGGCGACCGCATTGCCGAGCACCCCGACCCACGAGACCGACCGGGGCTGGAACCACGCGCCGCGTCCCCACTGCACGCTCAGCAGGATGCACGCCCCGAGCACGGCCCACGCGAGAGGCTCGGTAGGCAGGAACCGGAGCCGGCCGCCGTTCACCAGGTACACGGCCACCTCGAAGCCGATCCAGCCGCGGACCAGCCACCACGCCGGCCGCAGCGCGACCAGGAACGCCTCGGCGGGCGCCCACCACGACAGTGCGCGCGCCCGCCTCAGCGCCCACCGACCCAGCCGCTGGGCGTCCTCGACCGGGTCAGGGAAGAGCCGCGACCACCCGCGAGCGTGGGCGACGCGCGCCGGAGCCAGCCCTGCGGCCGACCGCAGCTCCGCCGCGTACTCCTCCGGAGGCCCGAACTGCTCCAGCAGCCCGCGCCCGTGGGCCACGTGCCGCTCGTCGGCCATCGCGTCGGCGAGGTCGGCCTCGAGGTCGTCGGTCAGGTCGTCGACCGTCTCCGGACCCAGGTCGACCAGGCTCCGCCGCACCTCCGCCGCGTAGCCTGCGACGTCCAGCGCGTCCGTGGTGTCCAGCACGCTCATCGCACGCCCTCCGTCCCGAGCAGGCGACCCATGGTGCCTGCGAACTCCTGCCAGTCCTTGCGCTGCGCCTCGAGCATCGCCCGCCCCTGCGCGTTGATGCCGTAGTACTTGCGGTGCGGCCCCTCGTCGCTGGGCACCACGTAGGACGTCAGCGCTCCCGACGAGTACAGCCGCCGCAGCGTGCCGTACACCGACGCGTCGCCGACCTCCTCGATCCCCGCCGACCGCAGCCGTCGGACGACGTCGTAGCCGTACCCGTCCTCGTCCGCGACGACGGCCAGCACCGCCAGGTCGAGCACGCCCTTGAGCAGCTGTGTGGTGTCCACGGGACCTCCGGGTCTGCGACTGCGATTGCGTCTGCACCTGCGATTGCGTCTGCACCTGCGTCTACGTCGGCGTCTGCGTCCCGGTCCGCGGATCGCCCGGCCGGGCGAGCGGCGGCACCGGGCCGACGAGCTTGGTGCGGGAGCCCCCTCCGAGCTCCCGCACGCGCGACGCTATTACACATTGCACACTACCGTCCACCACGCGCCAGACACGGCGTGTCGCCGCCTCGCCCCTCCCCGGACGTCCGCACTCGTGCGGGTCGGAGCCCGCCGGAACGCGGACGTCCCGCGGGAGGAGGTCGTTGCGTCCGCACTCGTGCGGGTCAGAGCCCGCAGGAACGCGGACGTCCCGCGGGAGCCTGCAGCGTCCGCAGATTCGGTCGTCGGGACGCTCGATCTTGCGGACGTCCGAAGGAGAGGCCCTTGCGTCCGCACTCGTGCGGGTCAGAGCCCGCAGGAACGCGGACGTCCCGCGGCGTTCTGACAGCGCAACGTCCGAGCAAGTACAGGTCAGCACCCGTACGTGCTCGGACGTTACGGTGATGCGGTCAGCGGGTGGCGATGCTCCAGGCGATGCCGTCGAGGATGTCGTGCTCCGAGGTGACCACCTCGGTCAGCCGGCCGCCGGCGGCGGCGACGTCGTCGCGGACCCGTCGGACGACGTCGGCCCACACCAGCGCACCCGCGCCGATCACGTCGACGCGGCCCGGGTGCATGAACCCAAGGGCTGCACGCTCGGCGCGGGACCGGTGCAGGAGGTCGTCGCAGGCGGCGAGGACGACGTCGACGGGCAGGACGGACCCGTCGATGATCGCGGGGTCGTAGGCCGGGAGCCCCAGGCCGTGGGCGGCCACCGTCGTGACGGTGCCGGCGAGCCCGACCAGCGTGACGGTCTTGCCGAGGGGCACCACGGCCGACGCGGTGTCGAGCGCGGCGGCGACGTCGGCGTGCGCCGCGGCGATCTCGTCGGCGGTCGGCGGGTCGCTGCGCAGGTGGCGCTCGGTCATGCGCACGCAGCCGACGTCCATCGAGAACGCGGCCTCCGGCGTCGACGTGCCCAGCACCAGCTCGGTGGAGCCGCCGCCGAGGTCGACCACGAGGAACGGGCCCGGGTGCTGCGCGCCGAGCACGCCGGTGGCCCCGCGGAACGAGAGCTGGGCCTCCTCCTCGCCGGCGACGACCTCCGGCTCGACGCCCAGCGCGGCGTGCACGCCCTCGACGAAGTCCGCGCGGTTCTCGGCGTCGCGCGACGCCGACGTCGCGACGAAGCGGATCGCCTCGACGCCCAGCTCGGTACAGATGTCGTTGTACCGGCGGGCGGCGTCGAGCGTGCGCGCCAGGGCCTCGGGAGCGATGCGGCCGGTCCGGTCGACGCCCTGGCCGAGGCGGACGACCTCCATGCGGCGGTCCAGGTCGACCAGCGTCCCGGCCTCGGGATCCACGTCGGCGACCAGGAGTCGGATGGAGTTGGTCCCGCAGTCGATGGCAGCCACACGCGTCACGCGCCCCATCCTCGCATCCGCGAACTGCCGGCCCGGGCCGACCGCCGACGTCCGCGGATCCCGTCGTCGGGACGAGCGATCGTGCGGACGTCCGCGCAACTAGGGGCTGGAGCACGTACTTGCTCGGACGTTGCAGCTCTGGTTGGCGGGACGTCCGAGCAGATAGGGGCTATGGCGCGTACCTGCTCGGACGTTGCGCGTCGGAGTGGCGGGACGTCCGAGGAAGTAGGGGCTGGAGCCCGTACGTGCTCGGACGTTGCGGCTGGGAGGTGGTGGGGGCGGGGGTGAGCGGGCGGGCCGTCAGCAGGTGCAGCGGTCCGGCCGCCAGTCGTCGCGGATCAAGGCCAGGGCCTCATCGCCGATCGGGTTGACGCCCGGGCCTGCGGCCAGCGCGTGGCCGACCAGCACGTGCAGGCACTTGACGCGCGTGGGCATGCCGCCGGCCGAGATGCCTGCGATCTCCTCGACGTGCCCGAGCGCCTCACGGTCGACCAGGTACGCCTCGTGCGCGCGCCGGTAGGCAGCCGCCAGCTCCTCGTCGTCGGCGAGCCGCGCCGTGAGTTCCTTCATCAGGCCGCCGGCCTCGAGCGTGCTCACGGCCGCGACGGCGGGCGGGCAGGTGAGGTAGTAGGTCGTCGGGAACGGGGTGCCGTCGTCCAGCCGGGGGGCCGTGCGGACCACGAGCGGGCGCCCGCACACGCAGCGGGCGGCGATGCCGACGACGCCGCGGGGCGGGCGACCCAGCTGCTCGGCCAGGACGGCGATGTCCTCGTCGGTGACGGCATCGAAGGAGGGGGTCACAGCAGCGGTCCGTTCGTGCGGGGGAAGGTCAGCCACCCGCCGGCGGGGTCGCGGCCGGCGTGGGCGTCCCATTGTCGCCCGTCACCGGGGTCGTGCCGGCCACCTGCACGGAATCCCAGACGTTCGCGTACCAGGGCAGGGTCGAGCCGGAGTCGAGCACGGAGGCGGGGCCGTCGGCGGCGGGCGCGGTGTCGGGGACGGTCTCGGGGTCGACGACGCGGAAGGCCTTCTCGCCGGGCAGCACGAACGAGAGCCGCTCGCGGGCCTGAGCCGTCACGTAGGCGGGGTCGTCCCAGCGCTCGAGGTCCGACTGCAGGTCGTCGTTGCGCTCCCGGGCCGCCTGGACCTGGGCGCGCAGGTGGTCCACCTCGACCCGCTGCTGCAGGTACGAGTGCAGGGTCGGGTACACCAGCACGAACGCGAGCAGGAGCACGCAGGCGAACACCATCGCGCGCACGGTGAACAGTCGCGGCACGCGGACCTGGACCCGCTCGGCGCGCGGCGTGCCGCGGGGCGGGGTGGGCGCGGTGCCGCGGGTGGCGGGGCGGGAGGCGGAGGGTCGCGACGACGACGGCCGCGGGGACGACGAGGGCGTCGGACCCACGCGGGGCGTGGCGCCCGAGCGCGGCGCCGCGGACCGGCCGGCGGTGTTGCCGCGCGGGACGTTCGCCCCGGGGCTGGGCGCCCCGGAACGCGGGGCCGCTGGGCGCCGACCCGGGGCGCTCGGGGACGCCGGGCGTCGGGGGGCGGACATGGCGTCGATTCTGCCCCGGACCTCGCCGACCTCGCCGGACGTGGCGATCCGTGGCGCGCCGAAGGCCGGCCACCGAAGCGGTGACCGGCCTTCGAGGTGGTGCGTCAGGCCGTGAACCGCGGGAAGGCGGAACGACCGGCGTAGCGCGCGGCGTCGTCCAGCTCCTCCTCGATGCGGAGCAGCTGGTTGTACTTGTTGATGCGCTCGCCGCGGGCGGGCGCACCGGTCTTGATCTGGCCGGCGTTGGTCGCGACGGACAGGTCGGCGATCGTGGTGTCCTCGGTCTCGCCGGAGCGGTGCGAGGTCATCGTCGTGAAGCCGCTGCGCTGCGCCAGCTCGACGGCGTCGAGCGTCTCCGTCAGCGTGCCGATCTGGTTGAGCTTGACCAGCAGCGAGTTGGCGGCCTTGAGCTCGATGCCCTTGCGCAGGCGCTCGGGGTTGGTGACGAACAGGTCGTCGCCGACGATCTGGACCTTGTCGCCGATGGTGGCGACCAGGTGGGACCAGCCCTCCCACTCGTCCTCGGACAGCGGGTCCTCGATGGAGACGAGCGGGTAGTCCTTCACCAGCTGCTCGTAGTAGGCCGACAGCTCCTCGTTCGAGAGCGTCTTGCCCTCGAAGTGGTAGACGCCGTCCTTGAAGAACTCGGTCGCGGCGACGTCGAGCGCGAGGCCCAGGTCGACGCCCGGCGTGAAGCCGGCCTTCTCGATGGCGACCAGGATGAGGTCGAGCGCCTCGCGGTTGCTGCCCAGGTTCGGGGCGAAGCCGCCCTCGTCGCCGAGGCCCGTCGACAGGCCCTTGCTCTTGAGGACGGACTTGAGCGAGTGGTAGACCTCGACGCCGCTGCGCAGCGCCTCGCGGTACGTGGACGCGCCGATGGGGGCGACCATGAACTCCTGGATGTCGACGTTGGAGTCGGCGTGCGACCCACCGTTGAGGATGTTCATCATCGGGACCGGGAGCACGTGCGCGTTCGGGCCACCGAGGTAGCGGAACAGCGGCAGGTCGGCCGAGTCGGCGGCGGCCTTGGCCACGGCGAGCGAGACACCGAGGATCGCGTTGGCGCCGAGCTTGCCCTTGTTGGCCGTGCCGTCGAGGTCGATCAGCGCGGCGTCGACCAGGCGCTGCTCGGTGGCCTCGAAGCCGATGAGCTCGGGGGCGATCTCGTCGATGACGGCCGCGACGGCCTCCTCGACGCCCTTGCCCAGGTAGCGGGCGGAGTCGCCGTCACGGCGCTCGACGGCCTCGAACGCGCCGGTCGAGGCACCCGAGGGGACGGCGGCGCGGGCGATGGTGCCGTCGTCGAGGGCGACCTCGACCTCGACAGTGGGGTTGCCGCGCGAGTCCAGGATCTCGCGGGCGCCGACGGCCTCGATGCTGGCCATGGGTGCTCCTTCTGAAGCGGGTGGGTTTACGACCTCACCCTACTGGCGTCCCCGAGCGGGCGTCGTGGGCCCTTCGACTGGTGGGACGCGCTCAGCCGCGGCCGCTCGCGCCGACCTCACGCACCATCACGCAGTTGCCGAGTCCCTTGGGCCGGTCGTAGGTGAAGCCCTCGCGCTCGTACATCGTGCGGGTGCCGTTGTAGAGGAACGACGAGTTCTTCTTCCGGACCCCGCCGGTGTCGTGCGGGTAGCCCTCGACCAGACCACCGCCGGCCTGCGCGATCAGCCCGACCGCCCCGCGCAGGGCGACCGACGCCAGGCCCCGACCGCGGCGGCCACGCTCGACCTGGATGCAGGTGACCCGGAAGTCGGGCAGCCGCTCGGCGGTGGCCAGGTACTCCTTGCGGTGCTGGATGTGGGGCAGCTCCGCCGGTGTGCCGTACTCCGCCCAGGCGACCGCCAGGTCACCGTCGTAGACCAGGGCTGCGTGCGCGATCCCGTCGGCGACCAGCCGCTGCTTGAGCGCCCGGTTGCCCTCCGCGCTCTGGTTCTTCTCCGCGCAGTCGGGGTGGAAGTGGACGCACCAGCAGCTGGCGAACATGCCACCGTTCCGCTCGACCAGCGCGGCGAAGTCGTCGAACGTCGTCGGCTCGAGCGCCTTGATCGTGAGGCCCGACATATCGGCAACGTACTCCCGACGGCGGACGTCCCCGCCGCACGCGTCAGAGCGCCAGCATGATGTGCTCGACCTGGTCCTTGGCGTCACCGAACAGCATCGACGTGTTCTCGCGGAAGAACAGCGGGTTCTGCACGCCGGCGTAGCCCGTGGCCATGGACCGCTTGAACACGACCACCCGGGCGGCCTTCCACACCTCGAGCACGGGCATGCCGGCGATCGGCGAGGACGGGTCGTCCAGCGCGGCCGGGTTCACGGTGTCGTTGGCGCCGATGACCAGGACGACGTCCGTGTCCGCGAGGTCGTCGTTGATCTCGTCCATCTCCAGCACGATGTCGTACGGCACCTTGGCCTCGGCCAGCAGCACGTTCATGTGTCCCGGCAGCCGGCCGGCGACCGGGTGGACCCCGAACCGGACCTCGATGCCGCGGGCGCGCAGCTTGGCCACCAGCTCGGCCACCGGGTACTGCGCCTTGGCGACGGCCATGCCGTAGCCCGGGGTGATGACGACGGAGCGGGCGTCGGCGAGCAGCTCCGCGACCTCGGGCGCCTTGACCTCGTGGTACTCCCCCAGGTCGACGTCGGACGCCGAGACCGTGCCGCCCTCGGCCCCGAACCCGCCGAGGATCACGCTGGTGAACGAGCGGTTCATCGCCGTGCACATGAGGTAGCTGAGGATCGCACCGGACGAGCCGACGAGGGCGCCGGTGACGATGAGCAGGTCGTTGCCGAGCATGAAGCCCGCCGCGGCGGCCGCCCAGCCGGAGTACGAGTTGAGCATCGAGACGACGACCGGCATGTCGCCGCCGCCGATCGACGCGACCAGGTGCCAGCCGAGGGCCAGCGCCACGACCGTCATGAGCAGGAGCGGCAGCACGCTGCCGGTGCCCAGGAACCACACGAGGAGCCCGGCCGACGCCAGGACCATGGCGAGGTTGAGCACGTTGCGGCCCGGCAGCATCAGGGGCGCCGAGCGGATCCGCGTGGACAGCTTGAGGTACGCGACGATCGACCCGGTGAACGTCACCGCACCGATGAGCACGCCGAGGAACACCTCGACCAGGTGCGCGGGGTCCGCCGGCTCGGTGAGGAACGAGTTGTAGCCGACGAGCACGGCCGCGAGCCCGACGAACGAGTGCAGCACCGCGATGAGCTCGGGCATCTGCGTCATCTCGACCCGGCGCGCCTGCCACGTGCCGACGGTGGAGCCGATGAGCAGCACGACGAGGATCAGCGACGCGGTGACCTCGGGGGGCCGCTCGGAGCGCTGGAGGGCGAGCGCGATCGTCGCGACGAGGGCGAGCGCCATGCCCACCATGCCGGCGACGTTGCCGCGGCGGGCGGTCTCCTGCTTGGAGAGCCCGGCGAGGCTGAGGATGAACAGGACGGCGGCGGCGACGTAGACCGCCTGGGCCACGGAGGTCAGCACAGGCTCAGGCGTCCTTCCGGAACATGCGGATCATGCGGTTGGCGACGAGGAAGCCGCCGAACACGTTGATGCTGGCGACCGACGCCGCGATCACCGCGAGCACCGTCACGAGGACGTCGTCGTCGCCGATCTGCAGCAGCGCGCCGACCAGGATGATCCCGGAGATGGCGTTGGTCTGGGCCATCAGCGGCGTGTGCAGCGAGTGGCTGACGTTCGAGATGACGTAGTAGCCGACGATCACCGCGAGCACGAACACGGTGAAGTGGCCGAGGAACACGGTCGGCGCGAACGAGATGCCGAGCAGCACCACGACCGCGAGCAGCGCGAGCACCACCGAGCGACGCTGCCGCCGACGGGTCTTGTCCTGCAGCACCGCGACGGCGGCCGCGGCCCGCTCCTCCTCCGTGGGCCCCGCGGGCGCGGCAGGCGCCGCCGACACCTGGACCGGGGGCGGTGGCCAGAGGACCTCCCCGTCGCGCGTGACCGCCATGCCGCGCTGCACGGGGTCGTCCAGGTCGAGCACCAGCTCCCCGTCCTTGCCCGGGGTGAGCAGCTGGAGCAGGTGCACGATGTTGGTGCCGAACAGCTGCGAGGTGTGCTGCGGCATCCGGCTGGTCAAGTCGGTCCAGCCGACGATCGTCACGCCGTTGTCGGTCACCACGGACGACCCCGGCACCGTGAGCTCGCAGTTGCCGCCGCCGGACGCCGCCAGGTCGACGATCACGCTGCCCGGCCGCATGCCCGCGACCATCGCCGCCGTGATCGTGGTCGGCGCGAGCCCCCGCACCAGCGCGGTGGTGATGACGATGTCCGCGTCGGCCGTCTCGGCGGCGTACATCTGCTGGGTCAGCCGCTCCTGCTCCTGCGTGAGCGCGCTGGCGTAGCCGTCGGCGCTGACCGCCTGCTGCGCAGCGGCGGCCTGCACGAACGTCGCGCCCATCGACTCGATCTGCTCGCCCACCTCCGGGCGGACGTCGAACGCGCGGACGCGGGCCCCCATGCTGCCCGCGGCACCGATCGCGGCGAGCCCGGCGACCCCGGCGCCGATGACGAACACGCGGGCCGGCGGCGTCTTGCCGGCCGCGGTGACCTGCCCGGTGAACATGCCGCCGTACGACTCCGCGGCCTCGACGACCGCGCGGTAGCCCGCGACGTTGGACATGGTGCTCAGCACGTCGAGCGCCTGCGCCCGCGAGATGCGTGGGACGGCGTCGAGCGCGAGCGCCGTCACGCCCCGGTCGTGCAGCCTCGCGACGAGGGCCGGTGCCGACGCCGGCGCCAGCATCGCGATCAGGGTGGCCCCCGGTGTCAGCGCCGCGACCTCGTCGTCGCTCGGCGCGTTCACCTTGGCGACGACGTCGCTCGACCACACCGACTCCGCGTCACCGACGGACGCGCCCGCCGTCTCGTAGGCCTCCGCCCGGAACGTCGCCGCGTCTCCCGCCCCGCGCTGGACGACGACGTCGTAGCCGAGGCCCACCAGCTGGGCGACCGTCTTCGGGGTGGCGGCGACGAGCCGTTCCCCGGCCCGGCTCTCGGTCGGGATGCCGATGCGCATCGCTGCGTCCTCCTGCTCGGGCGGTCGGTGGGCACGCTCATCATGGCGGCCACGGGCAGGCTACGGGCGCGAACACCTCGTCGGCAAGCGCTTTCCTTCCGTCTTTCGGACGAACCCGCGAACCTCCGTATCAGGGCCGGGCGGCCGACTCCCCGGCCCGAAGGTCCTGCTCCCAGGCCGCCGCGGTCCGGCGCAGCTCGCCCTCCGCGTCGAGGCCTGCCCCCTGCGCCTCCAGCACGAGCGCGAGCAGCCGCTCCCCCAGCCCGTCGCCCGTGGGCGCGTCCGTCGCGATCCCCGCGCGCGTGGCCCGACCGGCGATCTTCTGGGCCCGCGCCAGCGCCCCGAGCGCCACGGGCACGCCGTCCAGGGCCGACGCGCGCTGCTTCTCCACGTTCTTCAGCCGGTCCCACTGCACGTGCGCGTCACCCTCGAGCTCCGCGTCCGCGAACACGTGGGGGTGCCGGCGCACCAGCTTGGCGACCAGGTCCGCGGCGACGTCGTCGACGTCGAACGGGTCCGTCGGGTGCTCGGTGGCGATGCGCGCGTGGAACACCACCTGCAGCAGGAGGTCGCCGAGCTCCTCGCGCAGGCCCGGGCGGTCGGCGGTCTCGATCGCCTCCGCCAGCTCGTACGCCTCCTCCAGCGCGTACGGCACCAGCGACTCGTGGGTCTGCTGGGCGTCCCACGGGCACCCGCCGGGCGAGCGCAGGCGGTCCATCACGCGCACGAGTGCGCGCAGGGAGTCCGCCTCGGTCACGACGCCGAGGGCGAGGGGGTGGCGGCCGGCGTCGGCGCCGGGGTCGCGCCGTCCGTCGCCGTGTCGGCCTTCGGCTTCACCAGCCACGGTGCCGGCGTCGGCGCGCCCACCTGGTTACCGTCCTGGAGCGAGCCGAACCGCGGGTTGACGTCGACGTCGAGCGCGCGCAGGCGCTTGTCGATCTCGGTGCCGACCTCCTTGGCGTCCGCGAGGCCCTGCAGGTTGGTGTAGGCGATCGAGTACTTGGCCACCGCCAGCGAGGGAGCCGTGAAGTCGGCCGACGCGCCCTTCACCTTCTGCTGCACCACCGAGTCGAGGAGGGCCTGGGCGTCCTCGTCGGAGACCCCGACACCCTTCTCGTCCGCCAGCTCGACCACCGTGGGCTCCTGGACCAGGACGGCCAGCACGTTCTCGGTCGTCACGCCCTCGAAGTACGGCGCGAGCTCGGTCAGCGCGGCCCGCACGTCCGAGGTCGGGATCGCGGTGCCGTCGACCACCGCGGCGGCACCGGGCCGGCCGGAGCACCCCGCCAGGGTCGCCGCCGTCGCGAGCGCGACCAGCACGCCCGTCACCCGCACACTCGCACGCCACTGCACCGCCACCAGGGACCTCCCGCGTCGTCGCTCGTCGATCGGGGTCATCGTAGGGCCCTCACCTACGTGCGGAGCCCACCGTGCCCACGGCGGCGGCCGCGGCGACGTCCCCGCGCACGACGGCGTCGATGAACTGCTTCGCCCACAGCATCACCTCGCGGCCCTGCACGGGCTTGCCTCCGATCCTCGCGGTCATGGGCCACGGCACCAGCACGGTCCGCAGCGCCGGCTTGAGCACGGAGCCCGGGTAGAGCCGCTTGAGCCGCAGCTGCGCCGACTCGGGCAGGTCGACCGGCGCGAACCGGATGAACTTGCCCTGCGCGGTGACGTCGGACAGCCCGGCGGCGCGCACGTGCAGCCGGAACTCGGCCACCTCGAACAGGTTGTCGACGGCGGCCGGCACCGCGCCGTAGCGGTCGACCAGCTCGGCCCGGGCGTCGCCGAGCGTCGCCGTGTCCAGCGCCGCCGCGATCTTGCGGTACGCCTCGAGGCGCAGGCGCTCGTGCGCGATGTAGTCGTGCGGGATGTGCGCGTCGACGGGCAGCTCGATGGTGACGTCCGGGACCTCCTCCTCGACGTCCCCGCGGAAGTTGGCCACCGCCTCGCCGACCATGCGGATGTAGAGGTCGAACCCGACGCCCTCGATGTGGCCCGACTGCTCGCCGCCCAGCAGGTTGCCGGCGCCGCGGATCTCGAGGTCCTTCATGGCGACCGCCATTCCGGCGCCGAGGTCGGTGTTCGCGGCGATGGTCTGCAGGCGGTCGTGCGCGGTCTCCGTGAGCGGCTTCTCGGGCGGGTACAGGAAGTAGGAGTACGCCCGCTCGCGCCCGCGGCCGACGCGGCCGCGCAGCTGGTGCAGCTGCGAGAGGCCGAGCAGGTCGGCCCGCTCCAGGATCAGGGTGTTCGCGTTGGAGATGTCCAGCCCGGTCTCGACGATCGTCGTGCAGACCAGGACGTCGAACCTCTTCTCCCAGAAGTCGACGATGACCTGCTCGAGCTGGTGCTCGTTCATCTTGCCGTGGGCCACCGCGACGCGGGCTTCGGGCACCAGCTCCATGAGCCGGGACGCGGTCTTCTCGATCGAGTCCACCTTGTTGTGCACGTAGAACACCTGGCCCTCGCGCAGCAGCTCGCGGCGGATGGCGGCGCTGATCTGCTTCTCGTCGTACGCGCCGACGAACGTGAGCACCGGGTGCCGCTCCTCCGGCGGGGTGGCCAGCGTCGACATCTCGCGGATGCCCGTCACGGCCATCTCGAGCGTGCGCGGGATCGGGGTCGCGCTCATGGCCAGCACGTCGACGTTGGTGCGCAGGGCCTTCAGCGTCTCCTTGTGCTCGACGCCGAACCGCTGCTCCTCGTCGATCACCACGAGCCCGAGGTCCTTGAACCGCACCTCGCCCGTGATCAGCCGGTGCGTACCGATGACGATGTCCACCGACCCGTCGGCCAGGCCTGCCACGACCTCCTTCGACTCCTTGGGCGTCTGGAAGCGGCTCAGCGCCTTCACGGTCACCGGGAACGCGCTGTACCGCTCGCTGAAGGTGTCGAGGTGCTGCTGCACCAGCAGCGTCGTCGGCACCAGGATGGCCACCTGCTTGCCGTCCTGCACCGCCTTGAACGCCGCCCGCACCGCGATCTCGGTCTTGCCGTAGCCGACGTCCCCGCAGACCAGCCGGTCCATCGGGATCGGCTTCTCCATGTCCGCCTTGACCTCGTCGATCGTCGCGGCCTGGTCCGGGGTCTCGACGTACGCGAACGCGTCCTCGAGCTCGCGCTGCCACGGGGTGTCCGGTCCGAACGCGTGCCCCGCGGTCGCCATCCGGGCCGAGTAGAGCCGGATCAGCTCGGCGGCGATCTCCTTGACCGCCTTCTTGGCGCGGCCCTTGGTCTTGGCCCAGTCGCCGCCGCCCATCTTGGACAGGGTCGGGGCCTCGCCGCCGACGTACTTGGTCACCTGGTCGAGCTGGTCGCTGGGCACGAAGAGACGGTCGCCCGGCTGGCCCCGCTTGCTGCTCGCGTACTCGATGACCAGGTACTCGCGGGTCGCCGCGTTGGCTCCGGTGCCGATGGTCCGCTGCACCAGCTCCACGAACCGGCCGACGCCGTGCTGCTCGTGCACCACGTAGTCGTGCGGCCGCAGCTGCAGCGGGTCCACCACGTTGCGGCGCCGGCTCGGCATCCGGCGCATGTCCCGGGTGGACGTCCCGGCCCGGCCGGTGAGGTCCGACTCGGAGAAGACCGCGAGGCGCAGCGGGTCGGCGACGAACCCGGGGCCGACGGGCGCGGGCACGACGAGGACGACGCCGCCCTCGGGCTCCTCGGTGATCGTCGCGACCAGCCGCGCCGGCACCTCGGCCGCCTTGAGCTGCTCGACCATGCGCTGCGCCGGGCCGTGGCCCTCGGTGGCCAGCACGAGCCGCCAGCCGGCCTGCTGCAGGGTGCGGACGTCGGCGACCGCGCGGGCCACCTCGCCGCGGTACCGCTCGACGTCCCGCGCCGCGATCACGACCGTCTGCGCGGTGGCCGCGAGATCGTCGGCCATCGCGGACAGGTGCGGGGCGAGGTTGCGCGCGGCGGTGTGGCCCGTGCCGGTCGACCCCTCGTAGAAGTCATCGGGCGTCGCCGCCTCCGCGGCATCCACGTCGAGCGAGAACGGCGAGAGGGTCCACCAGCCGAGCCCGCGGACCGCGGACAGCGCGCGGATCTCCGCGAACGAGGCGAAGCTCGCCGCCGACAGGTCCAGGGGCGTCGCCGCGCCGGCCGCCGCCGACGTCCACGCCGCCTCGAGGAACTCCTGCGTGGTCGCGACCAGGTCGTGCGCCCGCCGGCGGACGCGCTCGGGGTCGACCATCACCATCAGGGCGTCGTCGGGCACCAGGTCCAGCACCGGCACCATGTGGTCGACCAGCGCCGGCGCCAGCGACTCCATGCCCTCGACGGCGATGCCCTGCGCGAGCCGGTCCAGCATGTCCGTGGCGCCGGGCAGCTGGGGGATCAGCTCGAGCGCGCGAGCCCGGACCGCGTCGGTCAGCAGGATCTCCCGGCACGGCGGCGCCCACACGCCGTGGTCGGCCACCTCGAGGCTGCGCTGGTCCGCGATGGAGAACCAGCGGATCTCCTCGACGTCCTCACCCCACAGCTCGACGCGCAGCGGGTGGTCCTCGGTGGGCGGGAACACGTCGATGATCCCGCCGCGCACCGCGAACTCGCCGCGCTTCTCCACCATGTCGACCCGCGTGTACGCGGCCGCGACCAGCTTCTCGGCCAGGTCCGCCAGGTCGACCCGGTCCCCCGTGCTGATCGCGACCGGCTCGAGCTCGCCCAGGCCCTCGACCACCGGCTGCAGCAGCGCGCGCACGGGGAGCACCAGCACCCGGACCGGACCGGCGTGGCCCTCGGTCTCGGGGTGGGCCAGCCGCCGGAACACCGCCAGCCGGCGGGCCACCGTGTCGCTGCGCGGCGAGAGGCGCTCGTGCGGCAGCGTCTCCCACGACGGCAGGACCGCGACGTCGTCGGCCGGCAGGTAGCAGCGGACCGCCGCGGCGAGCTCGTCGGCGTCGCGGCCCGTGGCGGTCACGACGACCAGCGGACGCCCCGACGCCAGCGCCGCGAGCAGCGGCGGGCGGACCCCAGCCGGGCCGACGACGTCGAGCTCGCCGCGGGAACGGACGGACTCCACCGCCGCGGCGGCGGCCGGGTCGGCGAGCAGGGCGGGAAGGAGGCCGGTGAGGTCCATGAGGTCCTTGATCGATCGGCGGAGCACGCGCGCGCCGGGGCACAGGCAACGCGAACGCCCCGATTCCAGGAGGAGCCGGGGTGCGCGAGAAGTCTACGTCCGGGGTCCGACATCGAGCCCGGGCGGCCGTGGACGTGGTCGACCGCGTCCCTCCCCGTCGACGGGGGAGAAACGCGGTCGCGTCAGACGGCCGCAGCCGACGCCCGGTGGCGTCAGACGGCCGCAGCCTCCGGTTCGGTCCCCTCGCCCAGGAGCTCGAGCGCGCGGCGCAGCTGCGTGGACGAGGTGTGCACCGTGTACGGGAAATAGATGACACGGACGCCGACCTCGGCCATGGAGGCCTCGAGCGCGGCACCCTTCGGGGTCCCGCGCCAGTCGTCGCCCTTGAAGATGACGTCGAACCGCACGTGGTCCCAGGTCTCGCGCTTGGAGCCCCAGACCTCCGCCACGGCCTCGTCGACGATCGACAGCGCGGACACGACCTCGAGCCGCTCGGAGAGCGGGACGACGGGCGCCTTGCCCTTCACGCGCTCGGCGTTCTCGTCGGAGACGACGCCGGCGATGAGGTGGTCGCAGTGCTGGCGGGCGTGCCGAAGGATGTTGAGGTGCCCCACGTGAAAGAGGTCGTAGACCCCGGGCGCATAACCGACGACCGTCATGTGCGTCCTCTCGCTCGACCTGACCGTGGTGCCGAGTCTAGGAACCGTCGTCCGAAATGTCCGCCCTTCTCCACAAAAGTCACCCGCGCGCCCGGGACCACCCGTTCGGGTACCGCTGAGCGGGCGAAATCTGCACGAGGGTGGTAGCGAGATGTCCGCATTGGGGTACTTTCGACGTGCTCCCCCGGTCGGCTCCTGGCCGTTCACGTCCCGTTCACCCCGAGGTCAGGAGGATCTGCCGATGACGAGAACCGTGCGGATCCTCGGCACGCACGGCGTCCCAGCCGCGTACGGCGGCTTCGAGACCGCCGCCGAGAACGTCGCGCGCCACCTCGTCGACAACGGGTGGCGCGTCGTCGTCTACTGCCAGGAACCCGGGACCGGACCGGTGCGGTACGACACGTGGGAGGGCATCGAGCGGGTGACCATCCCCGAGCCCCGCGACGGCTGGCTCGGCACGTCCCGGTTCGACCTCAAGGTGATCCGCCACGCGGGTCGGTACGGGGACCTGTGCCTGACGTTCGGCTACAACACGGCCGTGCTCAACACCTGGCACAAGCTCAAGCGCATCCCCACGGTGATCAACATGGACGGGATCGAGTGGTCCCGGGCGCGCTGGGGTCCGGTGCGGCAGGCCATCCTCTGGACCAACGAGCGGATCGGGTGCCTGGTGGGCGACGCCCTCATCGCCGACCACCCCGAGATCGCCGTGTACCTGCGCAAGCACGCCAAGGACCGCAAGATCGCCACGATCACGTACGGCGCCCCCACCGTGGTCTCCGCGCCGACCGCACCCGTCACCGACCGCGGCCTCGAGCCCGGTCGCTACCTGACGCTCATCGCGCGTCCGATCCCGGAGAACTCCATCGTCGAGCTGCTCACCGCCTTCTCCCGCCGGCCCCGCGGGTTCCGCCTCGCCGTCCTCGGCGACGTCGGCCACGACGACCCGTACCACCTGGCCATCCGGGCGGCCGCGGGCGACGAGGTCGACCTGCTCGGGCCGGTATACGACCCGGCGACGGTGACGGCGCTGCGGTTCCACAGCGCGGCCTACGTGCACGGGCACACGGTCGGCGGGACCAACCCCTCGCTGGTCGAGGCGCTGGGCGCCGGCAACGCGGTGCTCGCGCACGACAACGAGTACAACCGGTGGACCGCGGGCGACGCGGCGCTCTTCTTCACGGGGGTCGACGACGCCGACGAGGCGCTGACCCGGCTGCTCGCGGACGACGCGCTGCGGACCGAGCTGGGCGAGAACGCCCGCAAGCGGCACGCGGCGGAGTTCACGTGGGCGCACGTCGCCGGCCAGTACGAGGAGCTGCTCGAACGGCACCTGCCGGCCAAGGACCGCGCTCCGCGACAGGGGGTGGCGGCATGATCCGCGTCGGCATCGTCGGCCTCGGCAAGATGGGCCTGTCCCACCTGGCCATGTTCAACGCGCACCCCGACGTCACGCTCGCGGGCGTGTGCGACACCTCCGCGTACGTCCTGTCGGTGCTGGGCAAGAACACGGGCATGACCACGTACACCGACTACGACACGATGCTCGAGAAGGCGAACCTCGACGCGGTCGTCATCTGCACGCCGTCGGTCATGCACGGCGCCCAGGTGTCCGCCGCCCTGGACCGCGGGTTGCACGTGTTCTGCGAGAAGCCGTTCTGCCTCGACCCCGCCGAGTCCGAGGCGCTCGCCGTCCGGGCCGAGAAGCTCGGGCTGGTCACGCAGGTGGGCTACCACTACCGGTTCGTCGGGGCGTTCGAGGAGGTCCGCCGGTTGCTCGACGCCGGGGCCATCGGCACCGTCACGCATGTGCTGGCCGAGGCGTACGGGCCCGTGGTGCTCAAGCCCAAGGGCGCTACCTGGCGCAGCAAGCGGACCGAGGGCGGCGGCTGCCTCTACGACTACGCGGCGCACCCCCTCAACCTGCTGACCTGGTACTTCGGACTGCCGACGGGCGTCAGCGGGTCGGTCCTGGCCCGCGTCTTCTCCGGCGAGACCGACGACGAGGTCACCTCGACCTTGCACCTGGCCACCGGCGCCACCGCGACGCTCAGCGTGAGCTGGAGCGACGAGTCCCAGCGCAAGATGACCACCAAGCTTACCCTGTGGGGCACGCACGGCAGGATCTTCGTCGACCGCCAGGAGGTGCAGGTGTACCTGCGCGACACGGCCGAGGTTCCCCCGGGCTACGAACAGGGCTGGAACGTCCGCTACACCACCGATCTCACGGAGCCGGTCTGGTTCTACGTGCGCGGCGAGGAGTACAGCAGCCAGGTCGACGCGTTCGTGCAGCGCGTGGTGACGGGCACGACCAAGGGCGAGAACTCGTTCCGGTCGGCCGCCGACACCGACCTGGTCATCGCCGCGATCGTGGCCGACGCCGAGAAGCCGCCGACCCCGGTCGGCGGCGGGCAGCCCGTCCGCAAGGCCCCCGCCCCGCCGGCCCGCACCGGGCTGCGCCGACTGCTCCCGCAGCGGTGACGGCCATGGACCAGCTGCTGTTCGGCGACAACCAGTTCTTCGGCGTGAACCACATGTCCGAGGAGAAGGCCCGCGCCCAGGAGATCAAGTTCCAGGACCTCTCCGCGATCATGAACGTCCTCGACGCCGCGTTCGACGAGGGCGTCACCACGTTCATGTGCACCACGCACGACCGGGTCGCGCAGATCGCGGACCTGGTCCGCGCGGACCCCGCGCGCGCCGCGGCCTCGACCTTCTACCCGTGCATGCCGTACGCCCACAAGTACGCCAACGCGATGGCCGAGGACGGGATGCTCGGCGCGGTCCGGCGCTTCCTGCCCGACGAGGGGTTCCTCGACTCGGCGATGCGCGGTGGCAAGGCCCTGGCCCGCAAGGACGTCGAGAGCCTCATCACGCTGCTGGTCGACGCGGAGATGACCATGTTCCGCGGGCTGTCGACGCCGGTGATCTTCCTGCAGAACGTGGTGGTCGACCTGCTGCTGGGGCTCGGGTTCGACGACGCCTTCGCGATCTTCGCCAACCACGTGCGCAAGCGGTACGACGCGGAGCCGGGCTTCATCACGATGAACCTGCCGATGCTGCTGGACGCCCTCGAGCGGGTGGGCGTCGTGAACCCCATCGTCTGCTCGAGCATCAACAAGCTGGGCTTCCGCATGTCGGGAGGCATCGCGGAGTACGAGCGCGTGCTCGAGGAGAAGAAGTTCCGGCCGATCGCCATGTCCGTGCTCGCGTCGGGGGCCATCCCGCCGCGCGAGGCGCTCGAGTGGGTGTGCGGGCTGCCGAACGTCGAGTCGATCGTGTTCGGTGCGTCGAGCCGGGCGAACATCCGGTCGACGCGCCAGATCGTCGACGAGCTCTGGGCCGACCGGGACTGACGTGCACGTCCTCGTCGACGGCTACTGGTGGGCCGCCGGGCCCATCTCCAACCGGCAGGTCCAGCGGGAGATCATCCGGCACTGGGTCGACCTGTTCGACGACCGGGTCACGATGGTGGTGCCGCACAAGGTCCTCGGCGAGGTCGAGCCTCCCCCGGGCGTGGACCTGGTCGGCACGAGGCTGTGGCCGCACGGCGTCGCGTCGGTCGTCGACTACCCGAGGATCGCCCGCAAGGTGGGCGCCGACATCGCGGTGGTGCACAACTTCACGCCGTGGACGGGCCGCAGCGCCGTGTTCGTGCACGACGTCATGTTCCAGACGAACCCCGAGTGGTTCACCGTGCCCGAGCGCGCGTACCTGCAGCTGGTGCCGTGGACGCTGCGCCGGGCCGACGTCGTCGCGACGAGCTCGCACCACGAGGCCGAGCGCATCGCGTCGCACAACAGGGGCATCGCCCCCGTCGTCCCCATCGGCCTGGCGGTCGGCACGGAGCTGGCGACGGCGGAACCGCGGCGACCGGCCGGCGTGGACGTCGACGAGTTCGTGCTCAGCGTCGGGCGGCTCAACGTACGGAAGAACCTCGGCCGGTTGTTCACGGCCGCCGCCCGGTCCGGGGCGATCACCGCTGCGCGGCCCCTGCTGGTGGTCGGCGAGCCCGAGGGTGCCCGCGCCGACCTGGGTCCGGACGTGCGCGACGCCGTGACGTCCGGGGCCATCCGCTTCCTCGGACGGGTCGACGACGGTGAGCTCGCGTGGTTGTACAAGAACGCGGGCCTGTTCGTGTACATCTCGCTCGACGAGGGCTTCGGGCTCCCGCCGGTGGAGGCGCTCGCGTTCGGCTGCCCGGTGCTCGCCGCCGACATCCCCGTGATGCGCGAGAACCTCGGCGCGAGTGCGGCCTACGTCGACCCGCTCGACGTCGACGCCATCGCGGTCGCGCTGCAGGCGCCGCCGGTCAGCCCGGCGGCGTTCGTCGCGCCCGACTGGGCCGACGTGACGCGCCGGCTGCGCGACGCCGTCGTGTCAGCCCTTGCCCCGCAGCTCGCCCGACCAGCGCCGTAGACCGACCACCAGGAACACGACGTTGGCCAGCAGGAACAGCGTGTAGAACGGCGCGAAGACCGCGGGCAGGCCGACCAGGACGAACGCCACGCAGAGCAGCCCGTAGTCGTTCGGCAGCGTCATCAGCGAGGCCATGACGGGCGCCTTGGCGGCGATGGCCTCCGCCGAGGTCGACGTGGGCTTGCCGCCGTAGAGCCGGCGTAGCTGGTCAGTCAGCGTCATGGCGAAGAAGAAGACGGTCGACACGATGGCGAACAGCAGCGGGACCAGCAGCAAGGTGTCGCCCTCCCACGAGAACACCCGCTCGCCCGCGAACCGGAACCACGCGACGAGCACGGCCAGGTGCACGGACACGTTCTTGGCGGAGTCGACGACGTGGTCGAGCCACTCCCCGCGCGGCGAGCCGCCGCCGCGCAGCCGGGCGAGCTGCCCGTCCGCCGAGTCGAACGCGTACCCCAGCACGAGCGCCAGCGAGACGACCACACCCACCCAGAAGGCGGGCTGCGCGGTGACGAGGAACGCCAGCCCGACCACCGTCAGGCACGCGCTGATGCCCGTGACCTGGTCCGGGGTCATCCCCCGCAGGTAGGCGGCCGCGGCGATCCGCCGGCCCAGCGGGCGGTTCACCCAGCGCGAGTAGGCCGGCGCGTTGCGCGAGGCCTTCTGCGCCGCGGCGAGGCGCGCCACGATCTCCCGGTAGCTCGGTGCGGTCGTCACGTCGTCCACTTGACCCCCAGTCACGGCACCGCCGTGATCGTGTAGTTGTCGAACCGTGCCACGACCGGCGCGTTGGACGCCGACGAGGACAGGATGGCAGCCAGACCGGTGTATCCGGCAGCCTGCAGACCGGCCGTCGCGTCGGTGGCCTGCACCAGCCACGCGGCGGGCTCGGCCTGCGCCGCGTTCCACACCTTGGCGCGCAGCGTGGTGGGCGACGTGCCCACCACCTCGAAGGCAGCCGCCAGGGCAGTACCGGTGGTGTAGGTGACGCCCGTGGCCGTGACCGCGCTGGAGACGGCCGTCTCGGCGCCGCCCGCGTCGGTCCGGAACAGCCGGGCCGAGACCCCGCCGCCGGAGGACAGCGCGATCTTCAGCCGATACTCCCCCGCGCCGTCGACCAGCCGGCCGCGCACCAGCACCCACCCGCCGGAGCCGGCGGGTCGCTTGTCCAGAGAGAACGTGACCTGCTCGCGCAGGGACGCGGAGCTCGCGCCGGGCAGGGTCGCGCTGAGCACGCCCCCGGCCGCGGCGAGCGGCATCGCCCCCGTGCCCGAGCCCACCGAGGTCGCCGCGTCGGCCGTCCACGCGCCCCCGCTGTTCGCCGTCCCCCACCCGCTCGCCACGGACCGCTCGAAGGAGTCGGAGGCCAGCACGACGGGGCCGGCGGGAACGACGACGGTCACGCTGACGGTCTCCGTGTCCACGGCGCCACCGTTGTCGGTCACCGTGAGCGTGATCGGGTAGGTCCCCGAGGTCACGTACTGGTGGGTCGCCGTGACGCCCGTCGCCGTGCCGCCGTCGCCGAACGTCCACGCGTACGAGCTGATCGAGCCGCCGGGGTCGCTCGAGCCGGCGCCCGACACCTGCACGGTGGGCGACGGTGGACCGGTCACGCTGATCGCCGCCGTCGGGGGCTGGTTGGGCCCGGTGACCACGGCGCTCGCGGTCGCCGCCGACGTCGCCCCGTCGTCGTCCCGCACCGTCACGGTCACCGCGTAGGTGCCGGCCGACGCGTACGGATGGGTCGTGGTCGGTGTCGTGGTGCTCGACGTCTGCCCGTCGCCCCAGGCCCAGTCGTACCGGACGATCGTGCCGTCGGTGTCGGTCGAGGCGGAGGCGTTGGCGGAGGCCGACAGCGAGCCGCCGGTCACCGAGAGCCGCGCCACGGGAGCGAGGTTCGACGCGGTGCCCGTGGTGCCGATGCTCCGGTGCCGCTGGACGTCGGCCTGGTCCAGCTGCCGGCCGTAGACCGACACCTCGTCGATGCTGCCGACGAAGGCTGTCCCCGCGGCGCCCGGCCAGCCGGACAGGTTGTCGCCGCCGATCCGCCAGTACCCGGAGACGATCTGCCCGAACGTCACGTCCGGGTTCGTCGCGACGAGCGCGCCGTCGACCGAGAGCTCCATGCCGCGCGGGCCCGCGCTCGCGACCACCTGGTGCCAGGCGCCGTCGTTGTAGGCCGCCGGCGACGTGATCACGCGCACGGCGTTGGGGTTGACCCCGAAGCTCAGGCGGCCGTCGGCGCGCATGTAGACGTGGCGGTCGGTGGTGCTGCTGTTCCCCGTGCCCGACGTGCTGCCGAAGCCGACGATCTTGCCGCCGGCGCTGGACGTCGTCCGGAACCACGCCTCGACGGTGAAGTTCCACGGGGCGGCGACCTTCTGGGTGCTGTACACCCGCGCCGTGCTGGACCCGCTGAACGTCATGGAGCCGTTCGGGTCGCCCGCGATGGCGCCCGGCTGGTTGCGCGTGACGCCGCTGCTGCCCACCGTGGCGCTGCCGTAGGAGGTCCAGTCCGGCGCCGTCCCGCTCGCCTCACCGAGCCGCCAGTAGCCGGCCGGGTTGTCGGTCAGTACGGCCGTCGCGTACGCGCCAAGGGTGGCCGCGCTCGAGCCCGGCGTGGTGGCGGTGACCGACGGGGACGTGACCGCGTTGCCGGACGGGTCCACCGCCTGGATCTTGTAGGAGTACGACGTGCCGTCGGCCAGGCCGGTGTCCGTGAACGAGAGCCGCGGCAGGTCCCAGAACCGCGAGCCGCGGGTCACCTGGTACACCGGCGTGGTCGAGCTGCCGCGCAGCACCCGGTAGGTCAGGGCGTCGTCGTCGCGGTCCCAGTTGGCGGGCCACGAGACCTGGACCGTGCCCCGGGCCCGGGCGGCGGCGGTCGGCTGCAGCGCCGAGCCCGTGAGCACGGGCCCTTGCTTGTGGGGCGAGATGTCGGCGGTCGCGAACCGGACGATGCCCTGCTGGTTCACGCCGTTGACCTGCAGGAACTCGCCGCCGTACACGACGTACTTCCCGCTGCCGGTCACGTTCCAGGTGGCCTGGCCGGTCCCGGTGTAGGTGCCCGGCTTGAACACCGGCCAGAACGTGCGCTGCGACGTCGCGGGCAGCCCGTCCAGGTTCTTGTAGACGCCCTGGACGTTCGGTTGGATCTTGCCCGTCCGGGTCTTCGAGAACGCGACGCCGTACTGGTGCCGCCGCGGGCTGATCTCGGGGTAGCCGCCGAAGTTCGAGCACATGTGGGGGTGCCCGGCGATGTAGACGTGGTCCTTGCCGGGGTTCGGGTACACCGAGTAGGTGTCGCCGTGGCAGTCCTCGACCCACGCCAGGTCGGCCGTGACCGGGTCCGCCGCGAACATGCCCTCGAGGTTGGTGTCGCTGGTGTCGTCGGTCAGCAGGCCGAAGCTGGTGCCGTAGACCAGGTTGCCGTCCGTCGCCAGGCTCAGGATGCCCGCGGAGTAGCCCCACGCGTAGATCTCGGGGTTCACCGTCCAGGCCGTCGTCGCGCCGTTGGACGTGGCCGCCGCGCCGATGCCCTGCCGGGCGACGCCGTTGATCTTGTCGAACCGACCGCCGATGTAGAGCTGGCTGCCGTTCGGGCTCAGGGCGATCGCGTCCACCTGCCGGGGCTGGACCGAGACGCGCCACGTGGTGATGGCCCCCGTTGCCGCGTTGAACGCCGCCACGCGGGGCCGGTCCTGGCCTGCGACGGTGTTGAAGTTGCCGCCGACGTACACCGTCGAGGCCGTCGCGACGATGGAGCGCACGGCGGCGTTCGCCCCGCCGCTGAACGCGGTGACCAGCGCACCCGTGCTCGCGGTGAGCGCGGCGAAGCGGTTGCGCGCCACGTTGTTGACTCGGGTGAAGTCACCGCCGACGTAGATGCGGGTGCCGTCCGGCGACGCGGCGATCGCGTAGGCGGGCGCGTCCAGGGTCGGCGCCCACGACGTGATCAGCGCGCCGGTGGTGAGGTTGTACGCCAGCAGGTTGGCGCGGGGTGTCGTCGAGACCCCCGCCGCGGCGCCCGCGGGCCGGGCCGTGGAGAAGTCACCGGCGACGTAGACCGTGGTCCCGACGACGACCTGCGACCACACCACGCCGTTGATCTGCACGGTCGGCAGCGGGTCCGCCGTCACCGTGGGGTCCTGGACCGGGCCGGCGGCCGTCGCGGCGGTCGGCATGCTCACCAGGCCGACCACCACGAGCGCCGCGGCAGAGACGATCGCGGCGCGACGCCACCCGACCCGCTGCGCTGATCGCATCGTTCCCCCCTCCGTCACGGCGCCGTGCGTGCCGTGACGCCGTCGACGGTCACGGCACGGCCGTGACCCTGTAGTTGTCGATGCGTGCCACGACGGGCGCGTTGGTCGCTGTCGAGGACAGGATCAGCGCGAGGCCCGTGTGGCCCGGGACCTGCAGACCGGCCGTGGCGTCGGTCGCCTGCACCAGCCAGGCGGCCGGCTCGGCCGAGGCCGCGTTCCACACCTTGACGCGCACGGTGGTCGGCGCGGTGCCCACCACCTCGAGCGCCGTCGCCAGCACCGTGCCGGTGTTGTAGGACACCCCCGTGGCCGTGACGGCGCTGGAGATCGCGGTCTCCGTGCCCGCCGCGTCCGTCCGGTACAGCCGCGCCGAGACGCCGCCGCCCGAGGAGAGGGCGATCTTCAGGCGGTAGTCGCCGACGCCGTCGACGATCCGCCCGCGGCCGAGCAGCCACCCGCCCGACCCGGCGGGACGCTTGTCCAGCGAGAAGGTCAGCTGCTGCCGCAGCGACGTGCTGGTGACGCCCGGCAGTCGGGCGCTGACCACGTTGCCCGCCGCGGCCGCACGCAGCGACCCGCCGCCGGTGCCGACGCTCGTCGCGCCGGCCGTCGTGGTCCAGGCGCCCCCGGAGTCGGCCGTGCCCCAGCCGTCGGCGACCGTCCGCTCGAACGTGTCCGCCGCGAGCACCACCGGTCCCGGCGGGGCGACGACGTCGACGCTCTGGATCTCCGTGTCCGTGCCGCCGCGGTTGTCCGTCACCGTGAGGGTGATCGGGTACGTGCCGGTGGCGAGGTACTGGTGGTTGGCCGTGATGCCGGTGGCCGTGCCGCCGTCACCGAACGTCCACGCGTACGAGCTGATGCTCCCGTCCGAGTCCGTCGAGCTCGCGCCCGACACCTGCACCGCGAGCGCGGGCGGACCGGTGACCGAGATCCCTGCCGTCGGGAGCACGTTCGCGGGAGTGACGACGGCCGAGCCGGAGGCCGACGCCGTCGCGCCGCCGTCGTCGGTCACCGTGACCGAGACCGGGTAGGTGCCGGCGACCGCGTACGGGTGCGTCGTCGTGGCGGTCGCCGTCGTCGTGGTCTCGCCGTCGCCCCAGCTCCAGTCGTACTGGAGGATCGCGCCGTCGAGGTCGGAGGAGCCCGACGCGTCCGCGGACGCGGTCAGCTCGCCGCCGGTGACCGTCAGCTGCGCGAGGGGCGGCAGGTTGGTCGCCGAGCCCGTCGTGCCGAGGCTGAGGTGCCGCAGCACGTCGAGCTGGTCGAGCTGCCGGCCGTAGACCGAGACCTCGTCGATGCTGCCCTCGAACGTCGTCCCGGCCGCGTCGGGCCAGCCGGTGAGGCTGTCGCCGCCGATCCGCCAGTAGCCGCTCGCCGGCTGCGAGAACGTCACGTCCGGGTCCGTGGCGACGAGGTTGCCGTCCACGTACAGCTCCATGCCGCGGATCCCGACGCTGGCGACCACCTGGTGCCAGGCGTCGTCGTTGTAGGCGCCCGGCGAGGTGATGGTGCGGAACGCGTTCGGGTAGACGCCGAACGTCAGCCGCCCGTCGGCACCCATGTAGACGTGCCGGTCGGCGGTGCCGCTGTCGGCCGTGCCCGAGGTCGAGCCGAAGCCGACGATCTTGCCGCCGGCCGTCGACGCGGTCTTGAACCACGCCTCCACCGAGAACCGGATCGGGCCGGCCACCCGGCGGGTGCTGTACACCCGGGACGTGCTGGAGCCGTCGAACGTCATCGCGGCGTTGGCGTCCCCGAACAGGGCACCGGCCTGGCCGCGCTGCACGCCGCCGCCCACGGTCGCCGCCGCGTACGAGGTCCAGTCCTGGGCGCTGCCGCTGGTCTCGCTCAGGCGCCAGTAGCCTCCGGGGCTGTCGTTCATGACGCCGGTCGCGTACGCGCCGAGCGTCGCCGACGAGGCACCCGCCGTGGTCACCGTGACGGACGGCGACGTGACCGAGTTGCCGCCCGAGTCCACGGCCACCACCCGGTACGTGTACGACGTGCTGTTGGCCAGCCCCGTGTCGGTGAAGGAGAACCGGGGCAGGTCCCAGAACCGGGAGTCGCGGTCCACCTGGTAGACCACCGAGCTGCCGCGCAGCACCTGGTACCGCAGCGTCGTGTCGTCGCGGTCCCAGTTGGCCGGCCACGACACCTGCACGGTGCCGCGGGCGTTCGACGCCGCGGTGGGCTGCAGCGCGGTGCCCGAGAGCGACGGTCCGATCTTGTCGGGGGCGACGTCCGGCGTCGCGAAGCGGACGAGGCCCTGCTGCGCGGTGCCGTTGACGGCGAGGAACTCACCGCCGTAGACGACGTACTTGCCGCTGCCGGTGACGTTCCACGTGGCCTGGCCCAGGCCCGTGAAGGTGCCGCGGGTGAACGTCGGCCAGAAGGTGCGCTGCTCGGGGGCGTTCTGGCCCTCCAGCGAGTAGTAGCCCGCCTGCGAGTTGGGCTGCACCTTGCCGTGCGCGGCCTTGGAGAAGGCGACCGCGTACTGGTGGCGGCGCGGGTTGATCTCCGGGTAGCCGCCGAAGTTGCCGCAGTTGTGCGGATGACCGGCCAGGTACACGTGGTCCTTGCCGGGGTTCGCGTACACCGAGTAGGAGTCGCCGTGGCAGTCGTCCACCCATGCCAGGTCGGCGGTCACGGAGTCCGCCGCGAACATGCCCTCGAGGTTGCCCTCGCTGTCCGGGCTGGTGATCAGTCCGAAGCCCGTCCCGTAGACCAGGTTGCCGTCGGTCGCGAGGCTCTCGATTCCGGCCGAGTACCCGTACACGAAGATCTCCGGGTTCACGGTCCACGACGTCGTCGCGCCGTTGGAGGTCGCGGCAGCACCGATGCCCTGCCGCGCGACGCCGTTGATCTGGTCGAACCGGCCGCCGATGTACAGCTGCGACCCGTTGGGGGCCAGCGCGATCGCGTCCACCTGCCGGGGCTGGACGGAGACGCGCCAGGTCGTGATGGCGCCCGTCGCCGCGTTGAACTGCGCGACGCGCGGCCGCGACTGGCCGGCGACGGTGTTGAAGTTGCCGGCGATGTAGACCATCGACGCGGTCGCGACGATCGAGCGCACGGCCGCGTTGGCGCCGCCGGTCCACGAGGTGATCAGCGCACCCGTGGTGGCGTTGAGCACCGCGAACCGGTTGCGCGCCACGTTGTTGATGTGCGTGAAGTCGCCCCCGACATAGATGCGCGTCCCGTCGGGGGACGCAGCGATCGAGTACGCGGGGCCGTCCAGCGTCGGCGCCCAGGTGGTGATCAGCTCACCGGTGGTCAGGTTGTAGGCGAGCAGGTTGGCGCGCGGCGTGGTCGAGACCCCGTCGGCGGCGCCCGCGGGGCGCGCGGTGCTGAACTCACCGGCCACGTACACCGTGTTGCCGGAGACCACCTGCGCCCAGGCGACACCGTTGATCTGCACGGTCGGCAGGGGGTCCGCGGTCACCGTCGGGTCCTGCGCCACCGGCCCGGCGGCCGTCGCGGCGGTCGGCAGTGTCACCAGACCGACCACCACGAGGGCCGCGGACGCGGCGATCCCGACGGCACGACGCCACAGCCGCTGTGCTGCTCGCATCGATCTCTCCCCTGTCTGGCGGCGCGCTCCCGCGCGCCGCCGTCGCGTTACTGGACGGGTGTCACGCTGTAGTTGTCGAACCGCACCGTGACCGGCACGTTCGTCGCGGTGCTGGAGAGGATCGCGGCCAGCCCGGTGTAGCCGGGTGCCTGGAGTGCGGCCGTCGTGTCGGTCACCGAGGTGAGCCACGCGGTCGGTTCGGTGCCCGTGGCCGGCCAGACCTTGGCCCGGACGGTCGTGGGGTTGGTCCCCACCACCTCGAGCGCGGCCGTGAGCTGCGTGCCGGCGTTGTAGGTCACGCCCGTCACGGTCATCGAGTTGCCGATGGCCGTCTCGGTGCCCGCCGCGTTCGTGCGGTACAGCCGCGCCGAGACGCCGCCGCCCGAGGACAGGGCGACCTTGAGGCGGTAGTCGCCGACGCCGTCGATCACCCGACCACGCAGCAGCACCCAGCCACCGGACCCCGCCACCCGCTTGTCCAGCGAGAACGTGACCGTCTGGCGGTGCGACGAGCTCGCCGCACCGGGCAGCCGGGCGCTCGCCGTGCCACCGGCGGCGGCCAGCGTCATGACGCCCGTCCCCGCGCCGACGCTCGTCGCGCTCGCCGTGGAGATCCAGTCGCCACCCTTGTCGGCCGTCCCGAACGCACCGGACACGGTCCGCTCGAACGTGTCGGTCGCCAGCGGCGGGGGCGGCGGCGGCAGGTGCACCGTCGGCGCGTCGCCGGGAGCGCCACCCCAGAAGGCCAGCGACGCCGCACCGACGTCGGTGTTGTCGAGGTACGACCCGCGCACCGGGTCGGAGCCGGTGGCCTTGGCAGCCAGCGACGCCGAGCCTGCGCCCATCGCGTAGAACGGCACCAGCTGGTTGGAGTGGTTGACCGTGTTCCACTGGACCGCCGGCAGGGTGCCCGCGGTGCCGACGATCGGGTTGCGGACCGGGTTGGACCCCGGACCCCACAGGTACCCGGTCTCGTGGTCGGCCGTGACGATGACCAGGGTCTCGTCCCAGCTCGAGTTGGCCTCGACCCAGTCGACGACGGCCTGGACCGTGTCGTTGAAGTCGACCTGCTCCTCGACCACGCCCGCCGTGTTGTTCGAGTGCGCCGCCGTGTCGATGGCGCCGCCCTCGATCATCGCGAAGAACCCGTCGGGGTCGGCGTTGTTCAGCACGTTGAGCGCGGCCTTGCTCATGGTCGCCAGGCTCGGCACGTCCGCGTTGCGCGGCGTGCTGAAGGGAACGCTGTTCGGGTCGAGCGCCGAGCGCCCCTCCTGCAGCGTGGAGAACGCGTGCGGGACACCGAAGACGTGGTCCGGGGTGGCGCCCGTGGCGAGCGCCTCGAACTGCGCCGAGGTGTCGACGAACGTGTACGGCGTCTGCCCGGTGGTGATCTTGTCCCACGTCGGCTGGCTGATGTACGAGTAGTCGGGCGTCGCACGCAGCTGGGCGTCGTTGTCGTAGAGCGGGTTGCCGGCACCGAAGATGACGTTGGCGTTGGACGCCACCATCTCGTCGGCGATGGCCGTGTAGTTGTTCCGGTCCTCGTCGTGGGCGAGGTAGCCGGCGGGCGTCGCGTCCGACAGGTACTTCGTCGTCACCACACCCGTCGCCTTGCCGACGTCCTGGGCCAGCTCCGCGATGCTGCGGATGTCCTTGCCCGTCGCGTCCCGCCCGATGACCGCGTTGTTGGTCTTGAGGCCGGAGGAGAGCGCCGTGGCCGAGGCCGCGGAGTCGGTCGGGCCGGTCAGCGGCTGCGTGAACGACGACCAGGCACCGGACGGGCTGTAGGAGCCGCCCGCCGGGAAGTTCGACATCGCCGACTGCACCGAGAAGTACTGGTACGGCTGCGTGGCGCCCTGGCCGCCGATCTTGGTCAGGTTCGGGCCGTTGGTGATCTTCTGCTGGTACAGCGTCTTGCCGGACTGGAACACGCTGCCCAGGTCGACGGTGTTGAAGCCCATGCCGTCACCGATGAGCGTGATGATGTTCTTCGGTGTGCCCGTCTGCACGGCGGGCAGGGTCGGCGCCGGGTCGTCCGGCGGGATCTGGGTCTCGGGCGGCGCCGCGGTGCCGACGGACAGCACCGAGTAGTCGTCGGTGCGGAACGTGATCGGCACGTTGGTCGCGGAGCTGGACAGCAGGTACGCCAGACCGGTGTGCCCGGCCTCCTGCAGCCCGGCCGTCGAGTCCGTCGTCGTGAGCTGCCAGTCGGTCGGCTCGGTGCCGATCCAGATCTTCGCGCTCAGGGTCGTCGGCGTGCCGCCGCTGACCTTCAGGGCCGTCTTGATGACGGAGCCCGCCGAGTACGTGAAGCCGGTCAGCGTGGTGGCCGTCGTCAGGACGGTCTCCGTGCCGGCGGCGTTGGTCCGCACGAACTGGCCGGTGGCCGTGCCGTTGGACTTGAGGTTCACCTTGAGGCGGTACTCGCCCGAGGTCGTGACCCGCCCGCGGGACAGGATCCAGGCGCCCGAGCCGACCGGCCGCTTGTCGACGAGCGTCGAGAAGCGCGTGACCAGGTCGGTACCGGTGACGGCCGTGAGGCGCGCGCTGAACGACCCGCTCGCGGCCGCGATGGCCGACACGCCCTGCGTGCCGTTCACCGAGCCCGCGCCGGCCGTCGCGGTCCACGCGCCACCGGAGTCCGCCGTGCCCCAGCCGGGCGAGACGGTCCGCGTGAACGTGTCGTTCGCGATGAGGACGTCGACCACCGGCGCGATGATCGTCAGCGGCGCCGTCGTCGTGGTGGCCACGCCGTCGTCGTCGGTGACCGTCAGCGAGACGGTGTAGATGCCGCTGCCGCCATAGGCGTGCGAGACGGTCGCGCCGGTGCCGCTGGTGCCGTCACCGAAGTTCCACTGGTAGGAGACGATCGTGCCGTCCGGGTCGCTCGAGCCCGTGCCGACCAGCAGGCCGGTCAGCCCGGTGGAGCTCGACGTGATGACGGGCGTCGGACCGACGTTCGGGTTGGCGATCACCACCTGGTGGACCAGGGACGTCGTCCCTCCGTCGTCGTCGGTGATGGTCAGCGTGACGGGGTACGTCCCGCCGGTCGCGTAGGTGTGCCCCGACGTGACGCCCGTGCTCGTGCCGCCGTCGCCCCAGTTCCAGGCGTACGACGCCACGGTCCCGTCGAGGTCGGAGGAGGCCGACGCGTCCGAGGTCGCGGCGAGCTCACCGCCTGTGACCTGGAACTTCGCGATGGGCGGCAGGTTGGGCACCACGCCGGTAGCGCCGAGCCCGCGGTGCCGGACCACGTCGACCAGGTCGAGCTGGCGGCCGTAGACCGAGACGTCGTCGATGGTGCCCGTGAAGGACGTGGCGCCCGCGTTCGGCCACCCGCCGAGGTTGTCGCCACCGATCCGCCAGTACCCGTCGTAGGCCTGGGCGAACGTGACGTTCGGGTCGTTGGCCACCAGCGAGCCGTCGACGTACAGCTCCATGCCGCGGTCGCCGACGCTCGCCATGACCTGGTGCCAGGCGCCGTCGTTGTACGCCGCGGGGGACGTGACGAGCCGGACCGCGTTGGGGTAGACGCCGAAGTTCAGTCGCCCGTCCGTGCCCATGTAGACGTGCCGGTCGTAGCTGCTGCTGTCGCCCGTGCCGGAGGTCGCGCCGAAGCCGACGATCTTGCCGCCGGCGGTGGACGTCGTCTTGAACCACGCCTCGACCGTGAAGTGCATCGGGCCGGGCACCTTGACCTGGCTGTACACCCGGGAGCTGGCCGCGCCGGTGAACGCCATGGCGCGGTTGCTGTCGCCGAAGATCGCACCGGTCTGGTTGCGCGTGACCTGGTTGCCGACGGTCGAGCTGCTGTACGCCGCCCAGTCGAGGGCCGCGCCGGTCGACTCACCGAGCCGCCAGAAGCCTGCCGGGTTGTCCGCCAGCACCGCCGCCGTGTAGGCGCCCAAGCTCCCGGCCGTCGCGTTCGTCGTCGAGATCGTGACGTTCGGCGACGTCACGGCGTTGCCGCTGGAGTCGACCGTCACCACCTTGTACGTGTACGACGTGCTGTTGGCCAGACCTGTGTCGGTGAAGGAGAGCCGGGACATGTCCCAGAACCGCGACGGGCGCGTGGTCGAGTAGACCGGGGTCGCGCCGTTGTTGCGGAACACCTGGTACGTCAGCTCGCCGTTGTCCTTGTCCCAGTTGGACGGCCACGAGACCTGCACCGTGCCGGTGGCGCGGGCGGCCGCCGTGGGCTGGAGCGCCGAGCCGGTCAGCTGCGGGCCCTGCTTGTCGGGGGCGACGTCAGGCGTCGCGAACCGCACGAGGCCCTGCTGCGCCACGCCGTTGACGGTGAGGAACTCACCGCCGTACACGACGTACTTGCCGCCGCCGTTGACGCTCCACGTCGCCTGGCCGAGCCCGGTGAAGGTGCCGGGCGTGAACGTGGGCCAGAAGGTGCGCTGCTCCGGGGCGGGGAAGCCCGCCATGTCGAAGTAGCCACCCTGCGAGTTCGGCTGGATCTGGCCGACCGCGGTCTTGGTGTACGCGACGGCGTACTGGTGCCGCCGCGGGTTGATCTCGGGGTACCCACCGAAGTTGGAGCACATGTGCGGGTGCCCGGCGATGTACACGTGGTCCTTGCCGGGGTTGGCGTACACCGAGTACGTGTCGCCGTGGCAGTCCTCGAGCCACGCGACGTCGGCCGTCACCGGGTCCGCCGCGAACATGCCCTCGAGGTTCGTGTTGCTGTCGGGGTCGGTGAGGAACCCGAACCCGGTGCCGTAGATGAGGTTGCCGTCGGTGGCCAGGCTCATGATCCCGGCCGAGTACCCGTACGCGAAGATCTCGGGGTTCACGGTCCACGTCGAGATGGCGCCGCTGGACGTCGACACCGCGCCGATGCCCTGGCGGGCGACGCCGTTGATCATGTCGAACCGGCCGCCGATGTACAGCGTCGAGCCGTCCGGGCTGAGCAGGATCGAGTCGACCTGGCGGGGCTGCACCGACACGCGCCACGTCTTGAGCGCGGCGGTCGTGGCGTCGAACGCCGCGACGCGGGGCCGCGACTGACCGGCGACCGTGTTGAAGTTGCCGGCGATGTAGACGGTGGTCGGGGTGGCCACGATCCCACGGACGGCAGCGTTCGCCCCGCCGGTGAACGCTGTCACGACCGCGCCCGTCGTCGCGTTCAGCACCGCGAAGCGGTTGCGCGCCGAGGTGTTGACCTGCGTGAAGTCGCCGCCGACGTAGATGCGCGTCCCGTCGGGGGATGCCGCGATCGAGTACGCGGGGCCGTTGACCGTGGGTGCCCAGGTGGTGTTGAGCTCACCGGTGGTGAGGTCGTACGCCAGGAGGTTCGACCGCGGCGTGGTGTCCGTGCCGACCGGGGAGCCGGCGGGCCGCGCCGTGGTGAACTCGCCCGCGACGTACACGGTGTTGCCGACGACGACCTGCGCCCAGGCGACACCGTCGATCTGCACCGTGGGCAGGGCGTCCGCCGTCACCGTGGGGTCGACCGAGCCGGTGCCCGAGGGCAGCGGGTCGTCGGCCCAGGCGGGCGCACCGAGCCCGAACAGGACGAGAGCGGCGGAGACCGCCGCTGCGACGAGTGCGCGCACCGAGCGAGTGGCGTGGCGGGGTTGCGACATCGAGGGGCTCCTCACGGGGTGACATCACCCTGGAACGAGGCCGCGGGGACCGCGGCATCATGGCTGACCGTGACCTTGACCGGGCCCCCCTCGGCAGGATCACGGAAGACGTAGGTCGCGTCGGCGGACTCACCCGGAGCGAGGACGCCCGAGTAGCCCTTCTCGTGCGGGTCGCTGGCCAGCTCCACACTGGGCACGCCCGACTGCGAGTACACGTTGACGACGACGAAGTTCAGGTCGAGCGGAGCGCCGGTGTCGTTGCGGATCGTCATCGCGACCGCGAGCGCGGGACCGCTGCGCTCGCCGATCGCGCGACCGACACCGTCGATCCTGGTGATGGACGTCAGGCTGACCACGGCCTTGTCGCCCGGGTCCGCAGGCTGGTCGAGCGCGACGGGCGGCGCCTCGGAGTAGTCCTCGACGTGCACCACGCTGTCGTCGGCCGGGTCCGTCCCCTCCACGGGCCCGGTCGTCGGTGCGGGTGCAGCCGAGGGTGCGTCGGCCGCCGGCTCGGTCGGCTCGGCCGACGGGGCGGCCTGCGTCACCGAGACGCTCGGCGTGGGATCGGCCGCCGCGGGGTCGGTGGTGTCCCCGCGCGTCGCGGCCACGCCCCAGGCGATGCCACCGAGCAGCACGACCGCTGTCGCGGAGCCTGCCACCCACTGGAGCGTTCGCCGCTGCATGTGCTCACCCGATCCGGAAGGGCCCCCTCCGACAGGCGGCTCATCCGGCGAGAATACGAGCGAAATCTGGACAGACCACCATATTCCTGCACAGTTCACCCGGCTCGAACGGGTGATGTGTCAGCGCAGGGAGTAGACCGCCAGGACCCCCGCGCGGAGCACGGATGCGCAGGTCAGAGCGATGGCTGCTCCAGTGATACCGCCGATGACCGCACCGGCCGGGACGGCCAGCACCGTGACCACGGCCGACACCACCCCGATCACCGCCACGAGGTGCTCGCGTGACTGGCCCTGCAGGAGCGCCGAGAGCACCGCGGCCACCGCGAAGAACGGCAGACCGGCCAGCGTCCAGGCGAGGACCGGCCCGCTGCCGGCGTAGGTCGGGCCCATGAGGAGCACGACGATCTGCTCGGAGAAGACCATGAACGGGACGGCCAGCAGCCCTCCGGCCAGCAGCGCGGCGATCAGGCGCGCCCCGAGGCGCCGGGCGGCCGGCGGCTCGAGCCGGGCCGAGCGGGGGGCCACCACGGCGGCGAGCGACTGCGGGATCAGCAGCAGGGGCTGGACCAGCTTGACCGCCGCGGCGTACAGGCCGGCCGCCGCCGGGGTCAGCGTCGCGGCGACCAGGGGGACGTCGAGCGTGCGGGCCTGACCGGCCACGTTCGCGACGAGGAACGGCCAGCCGCGGCGGGCGAGGTCCCGGGTGGGGACGGCCGACGCGCGGCCGGGCAGGTCACGCACGTGCAGCCGGATCTGCACCTGGGCGGCGACAGCACCGGCCAGCAGCCCGATCGTGTACGCCAGCACCGCGTCGGCGCCCGTCAGCAGGCCGATCACCAGCACCACGAGGCTCACCGACCGGCGCAGCACCATGGAGATGGCCGCCGTCCGCGAGTCGCCGTCGGCGATGGGCACGCCCAGCACGGTGTCGACGTTGCGCTCGAGCCCCAGCGACACACAGATGAGAGCGACGGCCAGCGGCGCGTGGTGCTCGAAGGCCCACCAGCCGGTGACCAGCAGGAGCACCGGGGTGGTCACCGCCGTGCTGACCCAGTTCAGCCGGAGCCCGGCCTGCACGTCGTCGTCGGCACCCTGCGCGCGCGCCCGCGGCACGAACGTCGCCATGCCGAACCCGGTGACCACGAGCAGGAAGCCGACCAGCGCGATGACCGACGTGACCGCGCCGAACGCGGCCGCCGGCACGGACCGGGCCAGGAGGATCAGGGCGAGCGCCTGCAGCCCGCTGCCGAGTCCCCGGGAGACGAGGATGCCGAGGAACTGGTTCTTCACGCGACCGCACCGGGGCGCGGCGACGCCGCGACGAGGGGTCGGCGGGGCGGCATGGCGGCGAAACTAGCACCCGCTCGCACCATCGACCCCGGGATGCCGGGCACGTAGCCTCGACCGCGTGACCAGCCTCTCCCTCAGCGACGCGGTCGTCTCCGCGCGCGCCGCGGCGGCCGACCGGATGGTCCCGGCCGTCGTCACGGGCCTCACGGGCGTGCTGGTGCTGGTCGGCTGGGTCGCCGGGCTGCCCCCGCTGATCCTGGTGGGTTTCGCGACGATCCCCCTGATCATCGTGTTCGGCTACCGCGTCTCGCTGCTCGCCATGGCGGTCCTGCTGGTGGGGCGCGCGCTCATCGACTCGTCCGGCGGCGCCACCGCCACGGCAGGCGTCGCCGCCGCGATCATCGGCCTGTCGGTGCTGGTGCTGGTGCGGTCCCCCAGCTGGCCCGCCCGGGTGCTCGTGATCACGCTCGCCCTGTTCGCCTCGGCCGCCGCGGGCGCCGCGATCTACGGCGCCGCCGAGACGTACGGCGAGGCCGTGCGGGTGCTGTCGCTGGTCGCCGTCGCGGTCATCACGATCAACGCGCCGGGCACGCTCACGCTCGGGCGGGTCACCGGCCTCGTGCAGGCCGTCGGCACCCTGCCCGCCCTGTACGCCCTGGTGCAGCTGGCCACCGGCACGGGCGTCTACAGCGAGGGCGTCCTGCGCTCGACTGGCACCCTGGCGCAGGCCAACTCGGCCGCGGTCCTCTTCGCGCTGTGCAACATCGCCACCTTCTCGAGGCTGCTGTCCAGCACCGGCAAGCGCTGGGTCAACGGCGGCTTCATGGCGCTGTTCCTCGTCGCGCAGGTGGCCACGGCCAGCATCGGCGGGTTCGCGACCGTCGTCGCGATGGTGCTGGTCTACATGGTGGTCGAGGCCGGGCGGCGGTTCCACCGGATCGTGCTCGGGCTGCTGGCGCTCGCCGTGGCCGTCGTCATGGCGCTGGACTCCAAGGCCGGCGCCGGGCGGCTCACCGAGTACACCAGCGGCGGCAGCGTGGACGACACGTCGCTCGGGTGGCGGTTCCAGGCCTGGGCCAAGGTGCTCGCCGTCTGGCGGGAGCACCCCGTGCTCGGCAACGGGATCGGCGCCACGACCAGCGGCATCATCCTGCACACCATCCCGCACAACGAGTACGTGCGGCTGCTCGCCGAGGTGGGTGTGGTCGGGCTCGCAGCCGTGGTCCTGCTCGTCGTCTGGTACGCGGTCGCGATGACCCGGCGGCTCCTGTCCGGCGCGCCCCGGGCGGTCTGCGCGCTGGGCCTGGCCGTGCTGGCCGGCTCCGTGATCAACGGGCTGGCCGCCAACACCATGCTCTACACCGTCTCGTTCATGACCACCGTGTTCATCCTGTCGGGGTGCTGGCGGATCGCGCGCGACGGGCCACCGCCGGAACCCGTGCCGGAGCACTCGACGACCCTCCAGGAGGTCCACCCGTGACAGTCCGCGTGCTCGAGGTGCTGGAACGCCCCGACGGGACCACCCGCTACGCCGACCAGATGGTGGAGCAGCTTCCCGAGAGCGTCGCCATCAGCTGGTTCACCTGGCGGCGCGCGCTGACCGAGCGGTTCGACGTGCTGCACGTGCACTGGCCGGAGTGGCTGGTCCGGACGCGCCCGTCGACGTTCCCCCGCCGGCTGGCCACCCGGCTGGCGTTCGTGGCCCTGATGCTGCGACTGCGGGTCACGCGCACGGCGATCGTGCGCACCGAGCACAACCCCGAGCCGCACGAGCCCGGCGGCCGCACCGAGCGTGCGCTGCTGCGCTGGCTGGAGCGCCGCACGACCCTGCGGGTGCACCTCAACCCCGTGCCCGAGGGTCCGGCCGACGTCGTCATCCCGCTCGGCCACTACCGCGCCCAGTTCGACGGGTACCCGGTGTCCGCCCGCGTCCCGGGGCTGCTCGTCTACTTCGGCAAGATCCGCGACTACAAGGGCGTCGACCTGCTGCTCGACGCGTTCGCCGGCGCCCGGCCCGAGCTGTCGCTGCGGGTCGTCGGCAAGCCGCAGACCCCGCAGTGGCGTGCGCTCGTCGAGGACGCCGCCGCGCAGGACGACCGCATCGGCTACGTGCTGGACTTCATCCCCGACGACGCGCTCGTCGCCGAGGTCACCGCGGGCGAGCTCGCCGTGCTGCCGTACCGCGACCTGCACAACTCCGCGGTCGTGCTGGTCGCCCTCTCGCTGGACACCCCCGTGCTCGTCCCGTCGACCCCGGTGACGCGAGGCCTCGCCGACGAGGTGGGGCCGGGCTGGGTGCACTTCTTCGAGGGCACGCTGGACACCGCCGACGTGCACCGCGCCGTCGACGAGCTGCGCGCGGCGCCGCCGTCGGGCCGGCCCCGGCTCGACGCCCGCGGCTGGGACGTCATCGGCGCCTCCTACGCCCGCGCGTTCGAGGCGGCGGCACGCACAGCGCACCCACAGGCAGCCGCCACGAATCACCCGGAGCGCGTCGAGATCGCTCGGTAGAGTGGCGGGACGTCACGGGGGGACTCCGCCGCGCGGGAAGCACCGCTGACGACGTCGAGGGATCCGAGGGACCACTGTGGAGCTTCGCCAGCTGATCGCGCTCATGAAGCGCCACTGGGTGAGTGTCGTCGTGCTGACGTTGCTCGGCGCGCTGGCGGGTCTGGCTCTGTCGCTCGCGACGCCCAAGGAGTACAGCGCCCAGAACCAGGTACTCATCACGGTGCAGCTGGGCGACTCGATCGGCGACCTCAACCAGGGCACGTCGTACGCCGAGCGCGTGGTGGCCACGTACTCGAAGGTCGCCCGCTCCCCCGTCGTGCTCGACCCGGTGGTCGAGGAGCTCGGCCTGCCAGGCTCGGGTCGGACGCTGCGCGGAGCGGTCGCGGTGAGCACGGACCCCGCCGCGCCGATCATCACGATCACCGCGACGTGGGGTGACCCGCAGACCGCCGCCGACATCGCGAACTCCGTGGCCAAGAACCTCGCGCTCACGGTGCAGGACCTGTCGCCGACGGCGGCCGACGGCTCCCCGACCGTCCTGGTGAACTCGATCGACCCGGCCACCCCGCCGTCTCGGCCGTCCGTGCCGCACACGCGCCAGAACATCGTGCTCGGCGCCCTGCTCGGCCTGCTCCTGGGGCTCGGGTGGGCCGCGCTGCGCACCACGCTCGACGTCAAGGTCCGCACCGACGCCGACGTGGCCGCGCTGGTCCCGGTGCCCGTGCTCGCCTCCGTCGCCTCCGACCCGCTGGCCGGCGGCAAGGCGCCCGTGATCATCTCCCCCGCGTACGGCGTCCGCTCCGAGGAGTACCGGCGCCTGCGCACCAACCTGCAGTTCGTCAACGTGGCCAACCGCCCGCGGTCGATCGTCGTGACGTCCTCGCGCAGCGGGGAGGGCAAGTCCGTGACGGTCGCCAACCTGGCGGTCACCCTGGCCAGCGCGGGTGCGCGCGTGTGCCTGGTCGACGCCGACCTGCGCCGCCCGTCCGTCGCCAAGTACCTGGGGCTCGAGGGCACCGTCGGCCTGACGACGATCCTCATCGGCCGGGTCTCGCTGGACGACGCCCTGCAGCCGTACGGCGACGAGAACCTGCAGGTCCTGGCCTCGGGCCAGATCCCGCCGAACCCGTCCGAGCTGCTCGGGTCCGAGGCCATGGTCGCCCTGCTGGGCGAGCTCAAGAGCCGGTTCGACATGGTGCTGGTGGACACCGCTCCGCTGCTGCCCGTCACCGACGCCGCGATCCTGTCCACGTCCATGGACGGTGTGCTCGTCGTGGCCGGCAGCGGCATCGTCACCCGCGAGCAGCTCAAGCAGTCGATCTCGATGCTGAACGCCGTCGACGCCCACATCCTCGGCATCGTGCTCAACCGCGCCAAGCGCGGGGCGTCGTCCAGCTACACCTACACGTACCGGTCCGACGCGCGGCACACCGGGATCGAGAGCAGCCCCGCGGAGCGCCAGGCCAACGACGACGCCGCCGCGCGGGCGGCTGAGGCCGACGCCGCGGAGACGCTCTCTGCGCCTCTCGAGGCTCCCCCGGCCATCGTCGAGATCGCGCTGCCCGCCACCACCGACGAGGCCGTGGTGGACGACGCCGTGACCGCCGATGCCGACCTTCCGGCCGACGACGAGGAGGCCCTGAGCGAGCACGAGGCGGCCGAGCTCGCGGGCATCTCCGAGCCCGACGGGACGCACGAGCGCGACGGCGGCCCGGACGACGACCACGACGACGAGCCGCCCACCAACGGCACCCCGACGTCGAAGGACGAGGCCGAGGCCGAGGCCGAGCAGACGATCGTCGCCTGACGGCTGGTCCCTCGACCGGCGGGCTAGTGCCGGGCGGCCTTCTCGCCCCGCGCCGCCGCGTGCCGCAGCAGGCCGATCACCTCGGCCACGTCGCGGCGCACCGGCCGCACGACCAGCACGACGATCGTGACGAGGACCGCGCCGGCCAGGGCGCCCGCGGCCAGCGACATCAGCCGGCCCGAGACCCAGTGGCTGACGTACCAGCTGCCCAGCGCGGCGGGCAGCGCGACGCCGAGCAGGGCGCGCACCGCGCGCATCACCAGCGGCCCGGCCACCAGGCCCGCGGAGCGGCTGGCGACGAGCAGGCCGACGATCCAGTACAGCGGCCAGACGATCACGGCGGCCCACGCGGCGCCCAGCGCGCCCTGGTACGCGCCGAAGACGATGACGGCGACCATGGCGGGCTGCGCCCACAGGTCCAGCCGGAACTGCACGCCGGGCCGCCCGCTGGCCAGGAAGATCCAGTACGCCAGCTGGGACAGGGACCGGAACACGCCGGCGATGGCGAGCAGCGAGAGGATCGGCACGACCGCGGACCACCCCGGGCCCAGCAGCACGTCGACGATGGGCTCGGCCAGGCCGGCGACGAACGCGAGGACCGTGGCGGTGAGGTACGCGCCGGCCAGCTGCGCGCGTGACGCCGCGCGCGCGAACCGGTCGGGGTCCAGGTGCGCCTTGGACATCACCGGCAGCGCGACGCGCGTGAGCGGGCCGTTGATCTGGTTGAGCGGGACGACCGCGATCTGCTGCGCGCGGTTGTAGACGCCGAGCACCGACGGCCCCCAGAACGCGCCGAGCGCCACGGTGTCCGCGTTCTTCGACGCGTAGGAGAGCACCTGCGTCCCGAAGACCGAGAGCCCGAACCGGAAGAACCGGCGGATCGAGGCGCCCCGCTGTGGCAGGCCGGGGCGCCACCGCGTGCTGATGATGTTGACCACCAGGGCGACCAGCGCCACCGTCAGCTGCTGCGTGACGATCGCCCAGTACCCGCCGCCCAGCACCGCCACGACGATCGCCACGATCGTGCCGACCAGCTGGGCGGTGACGTCGGCGGAGGCCAGCGCGACGAACCGCAGGGCCCGCCCGAGGTCGGCCCGGTACTGCGTGTTGATGCCGGAGATCAGCAGCACCAGCGACAACGGGGGCACCACGTGGGCCAGCGTGGGCTCGTGGTAGAACGCGACGAGCAGCGGCGTGCAGGCGGCCACGATGACCGTGCAGCCCAGCCCGAGGGCGGTGTTGGCCCAGAACAGGTTGGTGCGCTCACCGGGGCTCACCGTGGGCGACTGCACCGCCGCGGACGACAGCCCGAAGTCGCGCAGGATGTCCGCGAACCCGATCGCGGCCGTGACCATGGCGACGACGCCGAAGTCGGCCGGTTCGAGCAGCCGCGCGAGCACGGCGAGGCCGACCAGCTGGAGCACGATCCGGAAGCCCTGGCCACCGATGGACACGGCCGAGCCGCGCACGGCCGTCCTGGCCAGCGTCATCCGGTGCCCCGCACGGCGCCGCGCAGCTGCCCGCGCAACCCCTCGAGGCGGGCTCGGGCCCGGGCGACGCCGTCGATCAGCTCGGGCCGGCGGGCGTCGAGGGCATCGATGCGGGCCACGGCCTCGTCGACGCCCACCCCGTCCGTGCTGAACGCGACGCCCGTCGCGCCGACGGTCGCCAGGCTCCGCGTGAGCTTGCCGGCGCTGCCGGGGGCCAGGCCCACCGGGAGCGCCCCCTCGGTGTGCCCGAGGACGAGCGCGTGCAACCGGTCGCTGACGACGAACGAGGCGCGCCGGTACACGTCGCGCACCACCTTCTCCGCGGCGGCGTGGTCGACCCCGTCCCACGCGACGAGCTCGCCGCTGAGGGCGGTCGCCAGATCCCGCGCGCGCGGCAGGTCCCGGCCCACCTGCGGCACCACGACGACGTCGAGCGAACGAGCGTCCGCGACGGCCCGGACCGTGTCGGTCCACGCCCGGCCCGGGGCCGGACGATCACCGCGCAGGGAGACCGCGAGCACCGGGCGGTCGTCGCCGTGGCGGGCCGCCGTGAGGTCGGGCGTCCCGAACGCGTAGCCCCAGTCGGGCGCCACGACCCCGCGGCCCACCCAGGACCGGCTCTCGGCGTCGCGCCACGCGACCACCGAGCAGGGCAGGAGGGCGACGTTGAGGACCGGACCCCACAGCCGGTGCGGCGCGCGCAGCCCGAGGCCGACGTGCAGCCCGGCACCCCCGCGCAGCCGGCTCCCCAGGACGAGCGGGGCGGTCTTGAGCAGGTGTCCGGCGTAGCCCGCGGTCGCGTAGGTCTCTCCCGCGTTGAACCCGTACACGGCGCCGTGCCACGCGCCGGAGGCGGACCGGCGGGCCCAGTCACGGCGGTCGCGGACCAGCACGTCCTGCGCCTGCAGCCCGAGCGCGCCCACGTACCCGTCGGGCATGCCGTCGACGTTCACCACCAGCCGACCCAGCGGCCGCAGCGCGTCCAGCAGGCCGCGTCGCAGCACCGAGTCACCGAGGTTGTCGGTCTGCCCGCGGGCCGAGACGAGGACGTCACGCACGAGGACCACCCTGCCCTGCGGCGACCGCGTCGGATACCCCGTCGCCGACGTCCACCCGTTCGCCCTCGCTGGGCCGCGGGTGCCCGAGGAGCACGACGCACAGCGGCAGGAGCACGTACGGCCAGTACATCGCGCGGTCGACCACCCCGAACGGCACCTCGACGATCCCGGCCGCGACGATCGCGGCGACGGTCAGCGCCGGCCACGAGTCCCCCAGGCCGGCGGCGCGGACCGCCCGGACGGCACCGACCACCAGCAGCGCGCCCACGACCGCCACGAGCAGGACCCCGCCGGTGACCAGCAGCTGCATGAACTCGTTGTGCGCGTGGTACGCGTACCCGCCGAGGCCGGCCGACGAGCGCGCCAGCTGGTCGTAGAAGTCCCAGCCGTGACCGACCAGCGGGGCCTGTGCGAACTCGTCGCGGCCCGCGATCCAGTAGCCGCCGCGGTTCGCCATCGCGCTCGCCGACGTCGTGACCAGCGGCAGCGCGACGGCCGCCAGCGCGACCGCCCCGATGCCGAGCCCGGCGACCAGGCTCCGGCGACGCAGCGGGACCAGTGCGAGCACGCCGGCGGCCAGCAGCACGACGACGGCCGCGAGCCAGGCGCCGCGCGAGTACGACCAGACCAGCGCGACGAGCACCAGCGAGCCCGCGACGATCCGGGATGCACCGCGCAGCGCGAGCACCGACGGGATGCCCACGGCGAGCACGAGCCCGAGGTTGTTCCCGGAGGGCAGCAGCCCCGCGAGGATGCCGATCGGTCCGGCCTTCTCCGCGTCGGCCCCGGCGTAGTCCTGGTAGCGCGCGAGGTCGGGCAGCACCAGGCCCGCGACGATGCTCACGGCGGCGGTCGCGGCGGTGATCCACCCGAGCACCGGCACCGCGCGCCAGGAGATCCGCACCACCCACGCGGTGGTGACCACCGCCGGGTACAGGACCGCCATCGTCTCGGGCCGCGAGGAGACGGCGAGGCCCGTCACGACGACGACGACCCACGGCAGGAGCAGCAGCGCGAGCAGCGGCCAGCGTTCCCATGGCGCGGTGCGGAAGCCCAGCACGACGAGCGCGACGCACAGCGCCAGCAGGCCGACGTTGCAGGCCGTGGTCAGCCCCTGCACGAGCGCGCCGCCCTCGTCGACACCGTCCGTGATCGGCTGGAAGCCCCGCCCCTCGGTCAGCAGGATCGCGAGCTGGGGAAGGGCGGCCGCCAGCCAGACACCGACGACGAGCACAGCATCTCGACGGTCCAGGAGACGGTCGAGGACGCGGCCGATCACCGGCCGTCCCCGAGCAGGGCGCCCACCGCGCGGTGCCCCACCACCGTGACCGTCGACCACCACCGCGCGGGGGCGCTGGCGCCGATCACCCGGCGGACGTCCGCCGCCTGACCACGCAGGTAGTTGCGGTCGCGCCGGGTCAGCAGCGCGGCGTGCTTGCGCGCGTAGAGCTGGATGCCGTCGAGCCGCCGCTGGGTCTTGTCCGTCAGCTGGCCCTCGCCGTGCACGCGGTTGGTCACCAGCAGCTCGGGCACGACCGCGTACGTGAGCCCGGCGGACAGCGCGCGGACCAGCAGGTCCTTGTCGTTCGAGACCGGCAGCACGGGGTCGAAGCCGCCGAGGCTGCGGAACGCCGCGGTGCGCATGACGAAGTTGGAGCCGACGAAGCCCGGGTTGCGCGCGACGACGTCCTTGGCGTGCAGGCCGGGTTCGATCCGGGCCATCCGGTAGCCCGGCGCGTCGGCGTGGGTCCAGGCGACGGCGAAGTCGTTCCCGCCCTCCTCGAGCGCGCCGACCGTCAGGCGCAGGAAAGCCGGGTCCCACAGGTCGTCGTCGTCGAGGAACGCCACGAGCTCGGACTGCACGAGGACCGTGCCCGCGTTGCGGGACGCACCCGCCGTGCCGGCCTGCTGTCCGGACGAGTCGAGGTAGCGCACCGGCACGTCGGACGCCTCGTCCAGCCCCGCGACGACGGACTCCGTGGCCCCCGACCCCAGGTCGTCGCTCACCACGACGGCCACAAGACGGACGTCCGCGCCGAGGTCCTGGCCCAGCACGGACGCGACGGCCTCGGCGAGCAGGGGGTCGCGGCCGTGGGTCGGGATCACGCAGGTGACGTCAGCCACCACCGGCCCCGATGTACTCCCACTGGCGGGCGAGCCCCTCCTCGACGCTGACCTTCGGCTTCCAGCCGAGCAGGTCGCGCGCGGCCGAGGCGTCGCCGCCGGTGCGCCAGGCGTCGCCGTCGACGGTTGGGTACCGCTCGACCAGGACCTCCCGGCCCGTGACCGAGTGGATGACCGAGAGGACCTCGTTGACCGTGACGTTGGTACCGCCGGCGATGTTCAGCACGGTGCCGGGCCGGACCTGCTCGGTCGCCGCCAGCACGTTGGCCTCGACCACGTCGTCGACGAACGTGAAGTCGCGGATCTGCTCGCCCGTGCCGTACAGCGTGATCGGCCGGCCGTCGCGCACCGCCGTGAGGAACCGGGTGAAGGCCATGTCGGGGCGCTGCCGCGGGCCGAAGACGGTGAAGTACCGCAGCGACACGGTCGGGACCCCGAAGTTCGACGCGTACAGCGAGCACAGGTGCTCCGCCGCCAGCTTGGTCACCCCGTACGGGCTCACGGGCTGCGGCAGGTCGGCCTCGAGCACGGGGAACCGCGCCGCGTCGCCGTAGACCGAGGACGAGGAGGCGTAGACCAGCCGCTTGAGGCCCGAGGCCCGCTTCGCCGCCTCCAGCAGGACCTGCGTGGCCGTCACGTTGGCGTCGACGTACAGCCCGAACTCCTGGCCCCAGCTGGCGCGCACGCCCGGCTGTCCGGCCTCGTGGAACACCACGTCGACGCCGTCGAGCAGCGCGTCCAGGTCCGCGGCGCGCAGGTCCTCCTGGACGAACGTGAAGGCACCGCCCAGCCGCGCGAGGTTGGCGCGCTTGAGCGCCGGGTCGTAGTAGGGCGTCAGCGCGTCGATCCCCGTGACGTCCCACCCGTCCGCGAGCAGGCGGGCGCACAGCGTGCTCCCGATGAAGCCTGCGGCTCCGGTGACCAGTGCCTTCATGGACGGGACTTCCTCTCGGCGAACGAGCGTGCGACGACACTGAGGAAGTGCGGGCCGCGCACCAGATACCTGCCGGCCAGCCGGCGCGGTTCCTGCGCCATCCGGAAGAACCACTCCATGCCCATCTTCTGCACCAGCACGGGCGCCCGGCGCTTGGTCCCGGCGACGAAGTCGACGGCCGCACCGGCACCCACGTAGACCCCCGGCGGCAGCTTCTCGCGCCAGTGGGAGACCCAGACGTCCTGCTTGGGCGAGCCCAGGCAGACGAAGACGATGTCCGCCTGCGCCTCGTGCAGGTCGGCGATCACCTGGGCCGACTCCGCGTCGCCCACCTCGGCGATCTTCGGGAACGGGATCGAGACGACGTCCGCGCCGTACTTCTCCCGCAGCTCCTCGGCAGCCTTCTCGCTCACGCTGGTGGCGCCGCCCGTCACGGCGATCCGCCAGCCGCGGCGGCACGACAGCTGCGCGGCGATCGGCAGCAGGTCGGCTCCGGTGAGCCGCTGCAGGCCGTGCGCCCCGAGCAGACGCGCCAGCAGCACCAGCGGCGTGCCGTCGGCGATGCGGATCTCGGCCTCGTCGTACGCGACGTGCAGCGCCGAGTCGTGCTCGATGCCGATGGTCTGGTCGACGTTGGGCGTGACGATGGAGTACACCTCGTCCGCCGGGAGGAGCTGGTCGATCCGCGCGATCAGCGCGTCCGCGTCCCCGACGAACAAGGGACGACCCGCCAGCGTGACCTCACCCGAGCGGGAGACGTGCACCGAGACCTTCGGGCGCTCACCCCGCGGCACCGACGATCCTTGCGACGAGCCGCGGTGCGGCGTAGACGGAGGCAGTGTCCCGGGCCGCGCTGCGGGAGAGGACGCTGGCCTCGCTGATGGCGTGAGCAAGGTCATCGGGGTTCCTCTCGCTGACGACGAAGCCGTTGTGCCCGGCCCGCACGAGCGAACCGGTGTCGGAGCCGTCCGTCACCACGGCCGGCAGGCCGGAGGCCATCGCCTCCACGAGCACCCGGGGGAATCCCTCGTATCCCGGGTGCGAGGTCATGAGGAAGACGCCCGAGTCGGCCATCGCGGACGCGACCTCCTCGGGGGCGAGCCGGCCCAGCAGCCGGACCCGCGCACCCACCTCGGCGGGGAGCGCGGCGACCGTCCGCTCGAGCTCCGGCAGCTGGGTGCCGGTGCCGACGACGTCCAGCGTCCAGTCCTGCTCGGGGGCGGACTCGATGAGCCGGCGGAACGACTCGACGGCCAGCGCCGGGTCCTTGGGCTGCTCGAGCCGGCCGACCCAGATGACGCGCTGCGGGTGCAGCGCCTGGGCGCGGTAGCGCACGAGCGTCGGGTCGAACCACGTCGGCGAGAACATCGCGCCGGGGTTGATCGTCTGGGCGGTCTCGGCGAAGTCCGGGTTGAAGACGACCACCGAGTCGGCGTTCTTCAGCAGCTTGTGCTCCACGCGGGCGTGCACGTTGCCGGCACGACGCCAGAACGAGTCCGACGTGGCCCCCGTGAGCCCGTGCTCCTGGGTGTGCACGAAGTAGGCCAGGGGCCGCTTCAGCACCCGGGACGCGACCGCGGCGACGTCGGCGCGGTGCGCCTGCACGACGGTGCTCGCCGGAAGCGAGCCCTTGTGGCGGACGAGGCCGGCCGCGAGACGCAGGGAGTGCGGGACACGGCGACGCTGGTCGCCCGGGTCCAGCGTGACCACCGGCAGGAACCACGCGGAGCGCTCACCGATGCGGTGCAGCTCCCACTGGCCGATCTCCCGACCAGGGACGACGCCACCCGCGTCGACGCCGACGACCGCGAAGGTCACGTCGGCCGGCGCGTGCCGGATGAGGCCCCGGATGCACGTCTCGATCCCCCCGGGAGACTGGCGCGCGAGGTCGATCTGGTGCACGACGAGACGGTCGACGACGGCCGGAGGAGTCGCCCGCTGCGCGGGCTCGTCGTCCTCCAGGAACGTCATGTCGGGCCGGGTCTCGGTCACGAGTACCTCCAGGTCCAGGGTGTGGTCGGTGCCGCGGTCGCGGGCGATCGGTCAGTAGGCACCGCTGGGTCGCAGCACTGCCCGGAAGGTCTTCCAGAGGATGAGGAGGTCCATGGTCACGGACCAGTTGTCGACGTACCGCAGGTCGAGCTTCACCGACTCCTCCCACGAGAGGTCGGATCGGCCGGAGACCTGCCAGAGGCCGGTGAGGCCCGGACGGACCCGGAGGCGCCGTTGGACGGCGTCCTCGTAGGCGGCCACCTCCTCGGCGAGCGGGGGGCGTGGGCCGACCAGCGACATGTCGCCGCGGACCACGTTGAACAGCTGCGGGAGCTCGTCGAGCGAGTACTTGCGCAGCACACGACCCACGGGCGTGACCCGCGGGTCGTGACGCATCTTGAAGAGGATCGCGTTGCCCTCGCTGGAGCCGAGGAGCTCCGCGCGGCGCTTGTCCGCGTCGACGTACATCGTGCGCAGCTTCCACATGGTGAAGGCCTCGCCGTCGACCCCGATGCGGGTCTGCTTGTAGAACGGCGAGCCCGGCGACGTCAGCCGCACGGCGATCGCCGCGACCCAGATCACCGGCAGGGCGATCAGCAGGATCAGCCCACCCAGCGTCCGGTCGAGCACCGTCTTCGCCGCCATCCGGCCGCGCGACGCGCCCACCTCGACCTCGAGCAGCGACAGGCTGCCCGTGGGTCGCATGGTGAGCCGCGGGGCGGCGATGTCCTCGAGGTCGGTGGCCATGATCAGCTGCGCGTCCGCCCGGTCCAGCGCCCAGGAGAGGCGCCGCAGGCCGTTGCCGCCGATGTACGAGCCGGCGACGACCACGACGTCCACCGAGCGGTCCACGACCACCTGCGGGATGTCGCACACCGCGCCGATCATCGGGGAGCCGGCGACGATCTGCTCCTCGTCGACGCTCGGCAAGCAGACGCCGACGACGCTGTAGCCGTGCGCCGGGTCGACCGCGAGGTCGTGCACCACGCTGGCCACCGGTCCGGCCTCGCCGACGACGAGCGTGCGCATCATCGCCTCGCCGTGCAGCCGCGACTTCTTCAGCGACCGACGCAGGAGCAGCCGGGCCGCGACGGCCAGCAGCGCGGCCGCCGGGACCACCACGAACACGAGGAAGCGGGAGACCTCGGCCTTGAACGCGTAGCTGGCCAGGACGAGCACCACGACGCTGACGATGCCGGCGCGGACCAGGACCCGGGTCTCGGCGGCGGAGCGACCGAGCACCCCGTCGCCGTACCCGTGCAGCAGGGCCACGAGAGCCACGAAGCCGAGCGTCGCGCTGGCGATCATGGCCACGGTCTGCCCGGCCGGCTGGTAGAGCACGATCATGACCGGGGTCGCGACGAGAAGGATGGCCGCGAGGTCGAGCAGCGCGGCGTGCACGCGGTACGAGCGCACGATCTGGCGCCACGAACCGGCGACCGCGTCAGCCGAGTTGAAGGGGGTCGAGCGACGCTCGAAGGGCTCCGCGGAGGCCCACGACCGACGCTGCCCGAGACCCCGTCCACGGCGGTCGCCGAGCGCGAGATCCATGTCGTCGACGATCTCTGCAGCCACAGCCCCACACCCCCGATCCGCCAAGTGGAATGGGAGTGAGGTTATACGGGGGAATGGCGCAGTTCATCACCTTCTGTCCGGTTTCACCCGATGCTGGTGCAGGTCGACGCCGGGGTCACTCTTTGGTGTGAAACCTCAGCTGCGCCGCCTCGAGGCCGGCCGTCACCGCGAGCTCGACCGCGTCGGCCGCCGAGTCGATCAGCCAGGGCAGGTCCTTGAGCTCGTTCTTGGCGAAGTCGCGCAGCACGAAGTCGGCCGCATCCATGCGACCGGGCGGCCGGCCGACCCCGACCCGCACCCGGACGTACTCCTTGGTACCCAGCGCCTTGGTGGTGTCGCGCAGGCCGTTGTGGCCACCCTCGCCCCCGCCCCGCTTGAGCCGGACGTCCGCGAACGGGATGTCGAGCTCGTCGTGCACCAGCACCGTCCGCTCCGGCGGGACGTCGTAGTACTTGGCGAGCGCCGCGACCGGGCCGCCCGACACGTTCATGTAGGTGGTCGGCTTCGCCAGCACCACGCGCGGCCCCGGCGCGCCGCCCGGCAGGGTGCCCAGGCGCGCCTCCGCCACCGCCGCCTGGGGGCGCCGCGACAGCAGCCCGGGGGCCCGGGTGCCGAACGTGGCCCCGGCGCGGCGCGCCAGCTCGTCCAGGACCATCTGGCCGACGTTGTGCCGGTTGCCGGCGTACTGCGGGCCCGGGTTGCCGAGGCCGACGACCAGCCAGGGTCCGTCGCTCATCGGTGTCTCCTCGTGGTGGTGCGGTGCGGGAACAGCGACGCCCGGCACCGTCAGGAACGGTACCGGGCGTCGCGGACGTGCTCAGAGCCTCAGGCTCAGGCGGCCTCAGGCCGCTGCACGAGCGGTCGGGGCTCAGGCCTCGGCGGCAGCAGCAGAGGCGGCCGACTGCGACGCAGCCAGGTCGGCGGCGGCGGCGTCGGCGGCGACGTCCTCGGCGGACGCGTGCGGGACGCTGACGGAGACGACCGTGATGTCGGGGTCGGTCAGCAGGACCGAGCCGGCGGGCAGCGTGATCTCGCCGGCGTTGACGCTGGAGCCACCCGCGAGACCCTCGATGGAGACCTCGACCTCGGTGGGCAGGTGCGTCGCCTCGGCCTCGAGGGACAGCGTCTGCGTCTCGACGACGTGGATGGTGCCGGGCGCCGACTCGCCGACGATCGTCACGGGGACGTCGACGGAGACCTTCTCGCCCTTCTTCACGATGAGCAGGTCCACGTGCTCGATCGTGTTCTTGACGACGTCGCGCTGGACGTCCTTGGTGATCGCGAGCGTGGTCTTGCCGTCGAGCTCGATGGCGAAGAGCGCGTTGGCCTGCTTGACCGCGAGCATCGTGGCGTGGCCCGGGAGGGCGACGTGCAGCGGGTCGGAGCCGTGCCCGTACAGGACGGCGGGGATCTGGTCGGCGCGGCGCAGGCGGCGCGCGGCCCCCTTGCCGAACTCGGAACGGGTGGTGGCGACGAGCTTGACCTCGGACACGTGTACTCCCAAGTGCTGACGTCGGCGTCGTGGACGCGACGTGGCGGCTGTGATGGCGTGGCGTGCGCGGCGGAAGCCGGGCGACGCGGATCTAGACAGGTGTGGTGGCCTCGACGCGGGACGCAGGACGGGCACGCGGAGGCGCTCGCCCAGTCGATCACGGAGCGCAGGTGGTCGTGGAACTTCGTCGACCGTCCTTCGTCCCTCGCCGAGGCAACCTGGAGAGCCTACCCGGTCGAGGGCGCTGAGCCCAACCCGCTGGTCAGGCCTGGCCGTCGAAGAGCGAGGTCACCGAGCCGTCGTCGAACACCTCGCGGATGGCGCGCGCGATGAGGGGCGCGATCGACAGCACCGTGAGCTGCGGGAAGCGACGGTCCTCGGCGATGGGCAGGGTGTCCGTGATGACGACCTCGCGGGCGCCGCAGCCCTGCAGCCGCTCGACGGCCGGGTCGGACAGCACGCCGTGGGTGGCGGCGACGATGACGTCCTTGGCGCCGGCCTCGAGGATCACGCGCACGGCACCGGCGATGGTGCCGGCTGTGTCGATGAGGTCGTCGACGAGCACGCAGCTGCGGCCCTCGACGTCGCCGACCACGCGGTTGGCGACCGTCTTGTTGGGGCTGCGGATGTCGCGCGTCTTGTGCACGAACGCCAGCGGCCCGCCGCCCAGCTTCGCGGCCCACTGCTCGGCGACCCGGATGCGCCCGGCGTCGGGCGAGACGACCGTGACGTTCGACGTGTCGACGCGGCTGCGCACGTACTCGGTGAGGATCGGCATGGCCCACAGGTGGTCGACCGGGCCGTCGAAGAAGCCCTGGATCTGCGCGGCGTGCAGGTCGACGCTCATCAGGCGGTCCGCGCCGGCCGTCTTGAACAGGTCGGCCATCAGCCGCGCGGAGATCGGCTCGCGGCCCCGGTGCTTCTTGTCCTGGCGCGCGTACCCGTAGAACGGCGCGACCACGGTGATCGTCTTGGCGGACGCGCGCTTGAGGGCGTCGACCATGAGCAGCTGCTCCATGATCCACGTGTTGATGGGCGACGCGTGGGACTGCAGGACGAAGGTGTCCGCACCACGCACCGACTCCCCGAACCGCGTGTAGATCTCGCCGTTGGCGAACTCGTACGCCGTCGTCGGCAGGAGCTCGATGCCGAGGTGGGCGGCGACGCTGGTGGCGAGGTCCGTGTGGGCGCGCCCCGTGAGGAGCACGAGACGCTTCTCGCCGTCCGAGGAGATGATCCCGGTCATCGTGCGGAGTCCTTCGAGTTCGAGCCAGTGGTGTCCGGCGGTGCGGTCGGTGGGGTCGGGCTGGAGCCGGCTGCGGAGGCGCGCTCGCGCTCGGCGCGCGCCTGCGGGGAGAGCTCGTCGTCGGCTCGCGGGCGGACGACCGCGCGCGCGGAGGGCGTACCGGCGCGGGCCCGGGCGACCCAGCCCTCGATGTTGCGCTGCGCGCCTGCGCTGACGCCGAGCGCGCCCGAGGGCACGTCGCGACGGATCACGCTGCCGGCGCCGGTGTACGCGCCGTCGCCGATGGTCACGGGGGCGACGAACATGTTGTCCGCGCCGGTGCGGGCGTACGAGCCGATCGTCGTGCGGTGCTTGTTCACGCCGTCGTAGTTGACGGTGATCGAGGCGGCGCCGATGTTCGTGTGCTCGCCGATCGTCGCGTCGCCCACGTAGGACAGGTGGGGCACCTTGGAGCCGGTCCCGATCTGCGCGTTCTTGGTCTCGACGAACGTGCCGATCTTGCCGGCGTCGCCGAGCACCGTGCCGGGCCGCAGGTACGCGAACGGGCCCACGCTGGCGTCCGCGCCGATCACGGCGAGGGTGCCGTGCGTGCGCACGACGCTGGCCCGCGGGCCTACCTCGACGTCGGTCAACGTGGTGTCGGGGCCGACCGTCGCGCCCTCGCGGACCACCGTGGCGCCGTGCAGCTGCGTGCCGGGCAGGAGCGTGACGTCCTGCTCGAGCTCGACGTCGACGTCGACCCACGTGGTCGCCGGGTCCACCACCGTGACGCCGTCGCGCATCCAGTCCTCGAGGATGCGCCGGTTCATCTCGGCCCGCAGCACCGACAGCTGCACGCGGTCGTTGACGCCCTCGACCAGCACCGGGTCGTCGGTGCGCAGGGCCCGCACGTGCCCGCCGTCGGCCCGCGCGATCGCCAGCACGTCGGTCAGGTAGACCTCGCCCTGCGCGTTGTCCCGGCCCAGCCGACCGAGCGCGCCGCGCAGCACGGCCGCGTCGAACACGTAGATGGAGGAGTTGATCTCGCTGATCGCGCGCTGCGCGTCGTTGGCATCCTTCTCCTCGACGATGCCCAGCACGTCGCCCGTGCCCGGCTCGCGCAGGATCCGGCCGTAGCCCGTGGGCTCCGCGACCTCGGTGGTCAGCACGGTGATGGCGTTGCCGTCGGCGTGGTGCGCCTCGAGCAGCTCGTGCAGCGTCGCGGCGTCGAGCAGGGGCACGTCGCCCGCGATGACGACGACCGCGCCGACCACCTGCGCGTGCGTGGCCGAACCGGCGGTCGGGTCGTTCGCGGCGTCGGCCTGGGCGGCCGCGTCGAGCGCGTTCATCGCCATCTGCACCGCGCGGCCCGTGCCGGGGATGTCGTCCTGGTCGGCCAGCAGCACCTGCGGGTCGAGCCCACGGACGTGCGCGGCGACCTGCTCGCGCTCGTGCCGGACGACCACCAGGACGCGGCCGGGATCGAGGGCGCGAGCCGTGGCCAGCGCGTGGCCGACCATGCTGCGACCGGCCAGGGTGTGCAGGACCTTGGGAGTCGCCGAGCGCATCCGGGTTCCTTCACCTGCGGCGAGGACGACGACGGCGGCCGGGCGGGGGAACGTCACCTGGGGGTGCTCCTCGCGGATCTGCCCGGGTCTCGGGCGGCGGATCTCGTGCGCACCGTGCACTCTACCCGCGCGCGGAGGTCGCTCCGGCCGCGTCGGGATCCTCCGGCGCGGGGGTGAGCCGGCGCGGCGGCTCCGGGACGACGTGCCGGATCCGGGCGATCCACACACCGGTGGCCGCCGCCCCGACGAGCGCCACGACCATGACCGCGACCCGCACACCGACCTCGGGCGCGCCCACGGCGAGATCCACGACCTGGGACAGCGCCACGAACAGCAGCACGCCGAGCAGGAGGTAGGGAGCACGCTTCCCGCGCGTCGTCGCCATGAGCCGCACCGTACTCCGTCCACCAGTGCACGCAGAACGGGCACGTCTGAGGCTCCGCCCCCAGGATTCGAACCTGGACTGCACGGCTCCAAAGGCCGGCGTGCTGCCGTTACACCAGGGCGGACCGACGTCGCGACGCCGTGGCCGCCAAGTCTGCCAGCCACCGAGCCTCCCAACGGCAGCGACCCCTCACGGCATGATGGGCGCGTGGCCACCGACAGCAAGCGCGCACCCCGCTCCCGCATGACGGGGACGCAGCGGCGCGCCCAGCTGCTCGACGTCTCGCGCCGCCTGTTCGCCGAGAAGGGCTTCGACGGCACCAGCGTCGAGGAGATCGCCGCCCGGGCCGAGGTGTCCAAGCCCGTCGTGTACGAGCACTTCGGCGGCAAGGAGGGCGTCTACGCGGTCGTCATCGACCGCGAGATCCAGGCGCTGACGGGGGCGCTGAGCGGGGCGCTCGAGGCCGGGGGGCACCCGAAGGCCATGGTCGAGCGGACGGCACTCGCGCTGCTCGGCTACATCGAGGCGTCCGAGGACGGGTTCCGCATCCTCGTGCGCGACTCCCCGGTGGCGCAGGCGACCGGCACGTTCTCCAGCCTGATCGGGGACGTGGCCACCCAGGTGGAGCACCTGCTGGCCGACCAGTTCAAGAAGCAGGGGCAGGACCCCAAGACGGCGCCGATGTACGCGCAGATGCTGGTCGGCATGGTCGCGCTCACCGGGCAGTGGTGGCTCGACGCCCGCAGCCCGAGCAAGAACGTCGTCGCCGCCCACCTGGTCAACCTCGCCTGGAACGGCTTGTCCGCGCTCGAGCGCCGGCCGACCCTGACCGGCAGCGTGTGACGAGGATCTCTGTCGACGTCGAGTAATCTCGGATCATGGTCGCACGCACGTCCCCGGACGCTCCCGGGTCCCGCGACGAGGTCGATCGGATCGTCCTCGCCTGGGAACGCGAGCGCCCGGACCTCGACGTCCGACCCCTCACGGTCCTGTCCCGCGTCAGCCGGCTGGCCCGGCACCTCGACCTCGCCCGGCGTTCCGCGTTCGCGCGCCACGACCTGGAGACGTGGGAGTTCGACGTGCTGTCGGCGCTGCGCCGGGCCGGCGCCCCGTACCGGCTCTCGCCGGGCGCGCTGCTCACCCAGACGCTGGTCACCAGCGGCACCATGACCAACCGGATCGACCGCCTGGCCGAGCACGGCCTGGTCGAGCGCCAGCCCGCGCCCGACGACCGGCGCGGCGTCCTCGTGCAGCTCACGCCCGCCGGGCTGGCCCGGGTCGACGCGGCGTTCGCGGACCTGCTCGACGTGGAGCGTGGCCTGCTGGGCGACCTCGACGAGGCCGACCGCGACCGGCTCGCGGACCTGCTGCGCGAGGTGACCGCGCCGTTCGACGCGTCGTGAGGGCATGACGGCGGCGCGGTCCGCCGCCCGGGGACTCCTGCTCGCCGCCGTCCTGCTGTACGCCCTCAACCTGCGCGCGCCGATCACGGCGCTGGCCCCGGTCGTCGACGACGTCCGCGCCGACCTCGGCCTGAGCGCCGCCGCCGTCGGCCTGCTCACCGGCATCCCCGTGCTCTGCTTCGCGCTGGCCACACCCCTCATGGCCGTGCTGCTCGGGCGCCTCGGCACGGGGCGGGTGGTCGCGGCGTCGCTGGTCACCGTGCTGGCCGGCACGCTGCTGCGGTCCTCCGACGGGTTCGGCACCGCCCTCGTCGGCACGGTCCTCATCGGCGTCGCCATCACCGCCGGCAACGTCGCCGTCCCGGTGGTGATCGGCCGCGACTTCCCCGGCCACGTGCCGCGCGTCACCGGCCTGTACACCGCCGCGCTCAACGGCGGAAGCGTCCTGACCACCACCCTGACCGCGCCGCTGGCCGCCGCCGTCGGGTGGCGGTGGGCGCTGGCCAGCTGGGGGCTGCTGGCGGTCGTGGCCCTGGTCGTGTGGCAGCGCGCGTACCCGTTCGGTCGCGCGGAGCCCGTGGTCCTCGTCGGGGCGAGCGGGGCCCCGGACGTGTGGCGGCGTGCGGTCACGTGGTTCCTCGCGGTCGCGTTCGCCGGGCAGGCGTTCGGCTACTACGCCGTGAGCGCCTGGCTGCCCTCCCTCCTGCACGACACCCTCGGGCTCGAGCGCGCCGCGTCGGGCGGGGCCGCGGCGCTGTTCCAGCTGTTCGGCATGGTCGGCGGCATCGCGGTGCCGATCGCGCTCGGTCGTCGCGCCCCGGTCGCCGCCGTCTCCGCGGCGATCGCGGTCGGCTGGATCGTGCTGCCGGTCGGGCTGCTGCTCGCGCCCGGCGGGTGGGCGCTGTGGTGCACCTTCGCGGGCGTGGCGCAGGGCGGGAACTTCGCCGTGATCTTCACCGTGATCGCGTCCACGGCCGGGTCGCAGGCAGCGGCGCGGCGCATGTCGGCGACCGTCCAGAGCATCGGCTACGGCTGCGCCGCGCTGGGGCCCAGCGTCCTCGGCGCGGTGCACGCGTCGAGCGGCGGGTGGACCGCCCCGCTGCTCGTCGTGCTCGGCGCGGTGCTGACGATGGGGACGGCGTCGGGGCTCGCGCTGCGCAGCATGCGCCGCGAGGCGTAGCCGGGACCCCGAGGCCCGCGCATCGCCCGAACGGGTGACGCCCTCCCGAGTGGGCCTGCGGCGCCCGGACGCGCCACTAGCGTGCAGCGCACCGGCGTCCCGACCTGCGTGCCCGCCTGAACCTCGAAGGATCCCCATGCGTCACTCGCTGCGCGCGCTCGTCGCGTCCGTCGCCGTCGGTCTCGTGAGCGTCCTCGGCGCCGCTCCGGCCGACGCCTATCCGGTGGGGCCGCCGTACGAGCCGGCCACCCCCGGGTTCTTCTCGGTGCCCTGGGGTCCCGACCTCTACTGGGCACGGCTGCTGCCCGGCGGCGGCCTCCTCCTCGACCTCGCCACGTTCGACCAGTGGGCGTCGCAGGGCTACCCGACGCCGAGGCTCCTGACGGAGATCCGCTACGACCGGGCACCGTGGTCGCCCACGATCATCGCCGCGCCCCACTTCCCGGGGTGGTCCACCGTCACCGAGACGCACGCGCTGACGTTCGACGAGTGGGCCAAGGTCGGCTACCCGAACCCGACGGTCACCTGGACCCCGGCCGGCATCTACTACCGCTCGTACGTGAACACCTCGGCGATCTACGCGTTCACGGCCGGCGGCCAGCACCACCTGACCTTCGCGGAGTGGCTCGCGTCGGGCGCGCCCGCCGCCATGAGCGACGGCTTCGCCCCCGGCACGGAGTTCCACCAGTGGGCCACGTCGCCGGAGATCTTCATGTCGCTCGACGGCGCCGTCCAGAAGCTCGGCTACCCGCAGTGGGCGTCGTACGGCTACCCGACGCCCACCCGGCTGATCAGCGGCTTCGTCAAGCTCACCTGGGACCCGACCATCGCGCACGACTACGGTGCCCTGGTCAGCTGGGACGAGTGGGTGGCGCAGGCCTTCCCGACGCCGGCGCAGTACCCGACCATCCCCGGCGACGAGTTCTGCTACGACTCCGGCCGCGACGTCGTCAGCTACGACGGGCTGACCTTCACCGGCGACCTCGCCCCGGCGCTCGCGGTGCAGCGGATCGGCGTCCCGCTCGACCAGATGCCGGCCTGCTAGCCGACGATCTCCGCGGCCTCCATCCAGGCGGTCTCCAGCTCGTCCTTCTCGACGGCCAGGGCGCGGAGCTCGGCGTCGAGGGCGATGACCGCCTGGTGGTCGGTCGCCTGGTCGGACATGCGCTGGTGCAGCACGGCCTCCTGGTCGGCGATGCGGGACAGGCGCCGCTCGATGCGGGCGATCTCCTTGCGGGCGGTACGCAGGTCGGCGGTCGAGACCGCGGCGGGCGCCGCCGTGCTGGCGGGCCGGGCGTCCAGCGGGGACGACGCGGTCGCCTCCGCGTCCCGCCGCAGGTCGAGGTACTGCTCGACCCCTCCCGGCAGCTGGCGCAGCAGCCCGTCGCCCAGCAGCGCCATCTGCGTGTCGCACACGCGCTCGAGCAGGTAGCGGTCGTGCGAGACGACGATCAGCGTGCCCGGCCAGCCGTCCAGCAGGTCCTCGAGCGCGGCCAGGGTGTCCGTGTCCAGGTCGTTGGTCGGCTCGTCGAGCAGCAGCACGTTGGGCTCGCCGACGAGCAGCCGCAGCAGCTGCAGCCGGCGTCGCTCGCCGCCCGACAGGTCGCGCACCGGGGTCCGGGACCGCTCGCGGTCGAAGCCGAGCCGCTCCACCAGCTGCGCCGCGGTGAGCTCCTTGCCGCCGACGACCACCGAGCGCTTCTCGCTCTCGATCACCTCGATCACGCGCATGGCGGCGAGCTCGTCGAGCTCCTCGACGTCCTGCGTGAGCTCGGCCACCTGCACGGTCTTGCCGCGCTTCACGCGGCCGGTGCTCGGCTGCTGGCGTCCGGACAGGAGCCGCAGCAGCGTGGTCTTGCCGGCGCCGTTCACGCCGACCAGGCCGACGCGGTCGCCGGGGCCCAGCCGCCAGGTGATGTCGTGCAGCAGCACCCGGTCGCCGTAGACCACGGACGCGTCCTCGATGTCGAGCACGTCCTTGCCCAGCCGGGCCGTCGCCATCCGCGTCAGGCTCAGCTGGTCGCGCGGCGGCGGCTCGTTCTCGATGAGGGCGTTGGCCGCGTCGATCCGGAACTTGGGCTTCGACGTCCGCGCCGGAGCGCCCCGGCGCAGCCACGCGAGCTCCTTGCGCAGCAGGTTCTGCCGCTTCTCCTCGGTGGTCGAGGCCGTCCGCGCCCGCTCGGCGCGCGCGAGCACGTACGCCGCGTACCCGCCCTCGTACTGGTCGACCCCGCCGTCGTGCACCTCCCACGTGCGCGTGCAGACGGCGTCGAGGAACCAGCGGTCGTGGGTGACCACGACGAGGGCGCCGTTCGTGCGGGTGTACCGGTCGACCAGGTGGGCGGCCAGCCAGGCGACGCCCTCGACGTCGAGGTGGTTGGTCGGCTCGTCGAGCACGAGCACCTCGTCGTCGCGGACCAGCAGCGCGGCGAGCGCGACCCGTCGGCGCTGCCCGCCCGACAGGGTGGCGACGTCCGCGTCGAGGGAGACGTCCGCGAGCAGGCCCGCGTGCACCGAGCGGATGCGGGAGTCGGTCGCCCACTCGTGCTCGTCGGCGGACCCGTGCACGACGTCGAGGACGGTACGTCCGGCGAGCAGGTCGTCGCGCTGCTCGAGGACGGCGACCCGGACCCCGCCGGCGCGGGTCATCCGGCCGTCGTCGGGAGCCTGGATGCCCGAGAGCACCCGCAGGAGGGTCGACTTGCCGGCGCCGTTGGGGCCGACGACGCCGATGCGCTGGCCGTCGTCGAGCCCGAGCGAGACCTGGTCGAGGAGGGTGCGCGTGCCCAGCGTGAGCGTGACGCGGTCCGCGCCGAGAAGGTGAGCCATTTGCCGTGAAGGCTACCCGCACACCCGCACAGGTCCTCCACACGGACGGCCCGCGCGGCCCCTGACCTGCGCGCTAGCGTCCCGGACATGACCGTCGCCCACGCGCGCCGGGCCGCGCCGCACCGCCTCGCCCGCGCGGTCGCCCTCACCGCCGTCGGCGTGCTGGCGTTCGGGGTGGCGGGTGCCGCGGCGGTCTACCTGAACCTGCAGTCGAACATCGACGAGGTGGACCTCGCCGGCATGGTCGGCGACGAGCGCGAGCGGCCCCACCCCGCCGCCGGCCCGACCGCCCCCGGCGACGCCCGCGCCGGCTCGGCGGTGAACCTGTTGATCATCGGGTCCGACGACCGCAGCGGCGAGAACGCGGCGATCGGCGGCGCGAACGAGGGCATGCAGTCCGACACCACGATCGTCGCGCACGTCGCCGCCGACCGGTCCCGCGTCGAGCTGGTCTCCATCCCCCGCGACCTGCTGGCCGACCGGCCGTCCTGCACGCTCTCCGACGGCACCACGACGCCGGCCCGGGCGCACCGCCAGTTCAACGAGGCGTTCGCTGTCGGGTGGAAGCTCGGGCACGACGTCGAGTCGGCCGCCGCGTGCACGTGGAAGACGGTCGAGGCCCTCACGGGCGTGCGGCTGGACGGTCTGGTGCTGGTGGACTTCGTGGGCCTGCGTGACATGGTCGACGCCATCGGCGGTGTCCCCATGTGCCTGCCGACCGACCTCGACGACTCGCTGACGGGCCTGCACGTCAAGGCCGGGCCGCAGGTGTTCGACGGCACCACGGCCGTGCAGTTCGCCCGCGCCCGGCACGACATCGGGGACGGCTCCGACACCGGCCGGATCACCCGTCAGCACGACCTCATGGCCGCGATGTCGCGCTCGGTGCTCAGCCGCGACGTGCTCACGGACCCGCCCGCCATGCTGCGGTTCGCCCAGGCGGCGACCAGCTCCCTGACCGCGAGCTCCGGCTTCCAGTCGTTGCCCGACCTGGCCGGCTTCGGGCTGTCGCTGCGGAACCTGCAGGCGGACCGGATCGTGTTCGCGTCGATGCCCACCGCCGTGGCGCGGTCCGACAAGTACCGCGTCGAGGCGACGCCGGCCGCCGCGGAGCTCTGGGCGCGCATCGCCGCCGACCAGCCCGTGGGCGAGGCGCCGTCGGCCCCGCCCTCGACCCCGGTCCCCGGGAGCACCGCACCGGCGCCGCCGGCCGAGACCCCGTGGACACCGCCGGGCGGCGTGCTGACGTCGGCCGACGACGCCGCAGCCTGCGCCTGATCAGCGCGCCAGGTACGCCGCGAGCGTCTCGAGGATGCCGCGGAAGCCCTCCTCGCGCTTGCTGCCGTCGTCCTTGCCGTCGAGGTAGACGCCCTGCTCGGTGAACGTGACGCGGGTGCCGCCGTCGACGGCCTCGAGCTCGGTCGTCGTCAGCGACGTCGACAGGTGCTCGCCGCCTACCCACATGTCGTAGGTCGACACGATGCGCGCGCGCTCGACGATGTCGGTGTACGTGGCCACGAACCGGCTGGTCGGGCCGCCGTGCCACTGGCCGTCCTGCACCGCCTGCCCGCCGACGCGGAACTCCTCGTGCGCCTCGGTCTCGGTGAAGTTGTCCTCGGCGCCGAACCACTGCGCGTGCTGCTCGGGGACGGCGAACGCGTCCCAGACGCGCTCGATCGGGGCGTCGAACGTGCGGTCGATGACGAAGGTGGCGTGCGCGACGCCGGTGGTGGTCTGCGTGGTCATGGTCGGGATCCTCTCGAGGGTGGTGCGGGGTCGGTGGTGGCGAGGAAGTCGCCGAGCCGGTCCAGCCGGCGCTCGGCCGGCAGTCGCTGGCGGCCCATCCACTCCCCCGCGCCGGTCAGGGCGTCGGGGACGAGCTGGACCGTGCGGACCCGGCCGATCTTGTGCGAGGTGACGATGCCCGCGTCCTCGAGCACCGCCAGGTGCTGGTGGACGGCGGGCAGGGACATCGCGAACGGTTCGGCGAGCCGGCTGACGGAGACCGGACCGCGCGCCAGCCGTTCGACCATCGCGCGGCGGCTCCCGTCCGACAGGGCCTTGAAGACCTTGTCCAGCTCGCCATTGTTAAGCATGTGCTTAAGTATTGCCGGGTCCGCCGGGATGTCAAGAGGTGGTGGGTGGATCAGTCGGTCGAGCTGACCACGCGGGCGCCCGCGACGGGGCCGGCGGCGGTGAGCACGCGGTCCGCGACGCCGGAGGCGGTGAACGCCGCGGCGAGCACCAGCGCGTGCTGACGGCTGCGCCCGAGGGCGGCGACGGTCGGCCCCGACCCGGACAGGACGACGCCGAGCGCGCCCGCGTCCTGGGCGACGGCGAGCGGCTCGGCCAGGCCCGCGTCGAGCTCGAGCGCCGCCAGCTGGAGGTCGTTGTGCAGCGCGGCGCCCAGCGCCCGGGGGTCTCCCGCGCGCAGCGCCTGCATGAGCGGGACGTCGTCCTCCGGGTCCGGGACGACCGTGGAGCTGTGCAGCTCGTCGAAGGCCTGGTACACGGCGGCCGTCGACAACCCGCGGTCCTGCACGGCGAACGCCCAGTGGAACTCGCCCCGGCTGAGGGCGGGCGTGAGCAGGTGGCCGCGCCCGGAGCCGACCGCGGTGTGGCCGGCCAGCACGAACGGCACGTCCGAGCCCAGCTCGGCGGCCAGCTCGAGCAGGTCGTCCCGGCTCAGACCGGTGCGCCAGAGGGCGTCGCAGGCGACGAGCGCGGCGGCGGCGTCGGCGGACCCGCCCGCCATCCCGCCCGCCACCGGCACGCCCTTGTTGAGGTGCAGGTGCACGCCGTCGTCGATCCCCGCGCGCTCCGCGAGCAGCGCCGCCGCGCGCAGGGCGAGGTTGGACTCGTCGGTCGGCACGCGCTCGGCCTGCGGACCGCTCACGGTGAGCACCCGCCGGTCCGACGGGGTCGCGACGACCTCCTCGAACACCGACACCGCCTGGAACACGGTCGAGACGGCGTGGTAGCCGTCCTCCTCGCGCGGACCCACCCGCAGCGACAGGTTGACCTTGCCGGGCGCACGCACCCTGACCTCGTGCTCGGGCAGCGGGGCCACCGGGGTCAGCGTCACGGCTCCACTGTGCCAGGTCGCCCCGCGACCGGCCCGAGGTGCTCGGCGATGCGCGCGAAGCCCCCGATGTCCACCCGTTCGCCGCGGGCCTGCGGGTCCACGCCCGCCGCCTGCAGGGCCGCGACGGCCGCGTCGGCCGAGCCGGCGAGCGTCGCCAGCGCCGATCGCAGCATCTTCCGGCGCTGCGCGAACGCCGCGTCGACGACCGCGAACACGGCCTCGCGCGACGCGTCGGTGGCCGGGGGCTCGCGCCGGTCGAACCGGACCAGGGCCGAGTCGACGTTGGGGGCCGGCCAGAACACGGTGCGGCCGACCGTGGCGGTCCGGCGGGCCGACGCGTACCAGGCCGCCTTCGCCGACGGCACGCCGTAGGTGCGGCTGCCGGGCGGTGCCGCGAGGCGGTCGGCCACCTCGGCCTGGACCATGACGAGCACCCGCTCGAGGGAGTCGAAGCGCTCGAGGAACGTGAGCAGCACCGGGACCGACACGTTGTAGGGCAGGTTGGCGACGAGCGCGACCGGCGGGGGGCCCGGCAGCGCGTGCACGTCGAGGGCGTCGGACAGCACGATCGTCAGCCGGTCGCGGCCGGCGTCGTCGCGCAGCACCACGGGCTCGTCGTCGGCACCCGAGAGCACCGTCAGGCCGGGGACGTGCCGCGCGACGGTGTCCGGGAGCAGCCGGGCGAGGGTCGGGTCGATCTCCACAGCGACCACGTCGGCGCCGGCCTCCAGGAGGCCGAGCGTCAGCGAGCCCAGGCCCGGACCGATCTCCACGACGCGGTCGCCGCCGGCCACGTCGGCCTGGCGCACGATCTTGCGGACCGTGCCCCCGTCGAGCACGAAGTTCTGGCCGAGCTGCTTGGTCGGGCGCACGCCCGCACGCTCGGCCAGCTCGCGGATCTCCGCGGGCCCCAGCAGCGTGGTGGTGGTCGACATGGCCCCGAGCCTAGGCGAGCGCGACAGAGCCCCCGCCCGGCGGACCGGACGGGGGCTCTGTGCTCGTCAGGATCAGCTGAAGAGGTTCTTCCCGCAGACGGGCCACTGGCCGGCGCCGGAGCGGTTGTAGAGCATCTTCGCGCGGGCGGTCTGCTCGTCGGGCGACGCCTGCGACGGGAGACCGGAACCGCCGACGGCGGCCCACGTGCTCAGCGAGAACTGGTACAGCCCGTAGTACTTGCCGCTGCCGGAGACCGACGCGGGGTTGCCGCCGGACTCGCAGCGGGCCAGGGCCGCCCAGTTGAGGGAGTCGGCGCTGCCACCGGCGGTGACGGGAGACCCGCCCGAGGGGGCGGCCGGGGCCGGCGCCGCGACGACCGGACGGGTCTTGGTGCCGACGCTCAGCACCTCGTCCACCGGGGCCTGCGTGACGGCGTCGGAGAGCGTGACGCGACCCGACTCGACACCGTCGACCGTGGTGACGCGCTCGACGATGGTGCGGACACCCGCGACGCCCGCGGTGAGCGTGCGCTTCTGGTCCACGTAGCGCGAGGCGTCCTGCTGCGTGCTCGACGCGAACGGGACCTCCTGCGTGGAGGTGACGTCCTGGGTCGTGATGCGGTTGACGACGACCTGGACGCGGCCGGTGTCGCTGCGGACCACGGAGACGCGGTCGAGCGGGCCCAGCGTGACGCCGAGCTCGCCGAGCACCTGGGCCACGCGGGCGTCGGCGTCGGTGACCGCGAGGGTCTGGCCGTCGACGAGCACGTCGGCGGGGCCGTGCAGCGCGAGGTCGAGCGCCATCTCGGGGCGGCCACCCGCGGCGGACCGCGAGGCGACGAGCGCGACCGACTGGCCGCGCGCCGACAGGGAGTCGAGGGCCTCGTCCGCGGACAGCGCGGTGGTCCACACGGACTGCTCCTGGCCGTCGACGGTGACCGCGACCTGGTGCGCGTGACGCACGACGATCTCGGCGCCCTCGCCCAGGCTCCCGGCGGCGCTGACGACGTCGCGGTCACCCACGACGACGCCCTGGTCCTTCAGCAGCCCGCCCACGGAGCCGGCGAACGTGCTCAGCTGCGAGACGTCGCCGTCCACGTCGAGCGTGACGGTCTTCTGCGCGTGCGCGAACGCCGCGGAGCCGCCCGCGAGGACGAGAGCCACCGCGACGGCGGTGATGGGGAGGATGCGTGCCCGACCGGACCGGCGGTCCTTCTCGCGGGGCTCGCCCTGCTCGGTGTCGAGCTCGGACGTGGCGCGTGATCGCGCGGAAGAACCGGGGGTGAGGGTCGAGAACTGCACGAGGCTCCAGCCGTCGAGGTGCCCGGGCACGGGGGGCGGAGCGCGCCGCGTGTGCGGCACCCGGCGGTGAATCTCGCGTACGAGGTTCTACGGACACCCGGAGGGGGGCGTCTCCCGTCGGTCCCGGATCCCCGATCCGGCCGTCACGGCGGCCCACACGGAGCGGGCGCCGACGCCCTGCGGGACCGGTCGTCAGCGGAGGTGGGCTGATGTCCAGATCGCGAGGCGACACCGACCGTAACCGGATCGTGACCAGATTGCCAAGCGCGCCTACCGCGAGATGCGCTACATCCGTGCGTGATTCGCGCCCGATTCGGGCATTACCCCACGTCAGGCGGCGTGAGCGCCGTCACAGGACGGATCGGGTGAATCAGTACCAGCCCTTGCTCTCGTGCTGCGCCCAGGCGCCGCACGGGTTGCCGTACCGGCCGCCGATGTAGTTGAGGCCCCAGGTGATCTGCGTGGCGGGGTTGGTCTGCCAGTCGGCCCCGACCGTCGCCATCTTCGAGCCCGGCAGCGCCTGCGGGATGCCGTAGGCGCCCGAGGAACGGTTGGCCGCGTTGACGCGCCAGCCGCTCTCCTGGTTCCACAGCGAGAGGAGGCACGCGAACTGGTCGTCGCCCCACCCGCGGGCCGCCGCCATCTCCTTGCCGAGCGCCTGGGCGGTGCCCGGCTCGACCGCGACGACGGTGGGGTCCGGCAGCTCGGCGGTGCCGACCTTGGTGACCTGCGTGACCGGGGCGACGGTGACCACCGACGCGATCGGCGTGCGGCCCGTGACGACGCCGCCCACGACCTCGAGCTGGTACGTGGTGGTGCGGACGCCCGCCTTGCCCTTGGTGGTGATGACCGAGTTGCCCTTGACCATCGAGGCGTCCTCGACCTCCTGGGACTCGAACGGCATCGCCTCGGTCACGGTCTCGCCGTCGGTGCTCGCGCGCGTCACCAGGACCACGAGCCCGTCGACGGCGGTGGCGTCCAGCGGCACGGAGACCTGGTCCCCGTCGTCGAGGACGAGGCCGATGTCGCGCAGCGCGTCGCGGACCGTGGCGCCGCTGCTGACGCCGTCGATCACCTGGCCGTCCACCACGAGATGGATCGTCTTGAGCGTCGAGACCCGCAGCACGTCGCGGCCGAGGGTGTCCGACCGGGACGCCGACAGGCGCACCTCGTCGTCGCGCAGCCCCAGGCTGTCCACGGCCTCGCCGACGGTGAGCGCCGTGGTCCAGACCGCGCGCTGTGCGCCGTCGACCTCGACGTCCATCTCGCGCCCGTGCCGCACCACGATCTGGCCGGCGCGGGAGATCGGCTGGTCGATCGCCGGAGCGACCAGGTCGCGGTCACCGACCGTGATCCCGCCGCTGGCCAGCATGTCCCCGACGGTCCGGCCGAACGCCTCGACCTGCACGGACGTGCCGTCGACGTCGACGGTGACGGTCTTGTGCAGCACGGCGAACGCGCTGGTCGCCGCGGCCACGACGGCGAGCACGGCGGCCTGGGCCACCACCCGGACGACACGACGACCACGGAGTCCGCGACGCGGGGTCGCACCCTCCTGGTCGGGCCTCACGCGGTGGTTCCTCTCGGCTGTGCAGGATCCGGACAGATGTCCGACTCTGGTCTGGCGTGTCCGACCGTAACCGATCTGTGACCGTCCGCGAAAGCGGAGGTCCGCCCTCCGGGACCACCGTCACCCGTGTGTCCGCCGACAGATCGGGACATACCTCGCACACCGCCGGTCACCACGGTCCGTAGACCGCCTCGGACGTCGCCGCGAGCGCCGTGCAGACGTCCTCCAGCGGCCGTCCCGTCACCGCGGCCACCGTGCGGACCGTCCCCGGCAGCAAGTACGGCGCGTTCGGGCGGCCGCGGAACGGGTGCACCGTGAGGTACGGCGCGTCGGTCTCGACCAGCAGCAGGCTCGGGGGCACCTCGCGCAGCGCGGCCCGCAGCTCGTCGTTGGGACCGAACGAGACCGGACCCGCGAACGACAGGTACCAGCCGTGCTCCACGGCGAGCCGGGCCAGCGCCGCGTCGCCCGAGAAGCAGTGGAAGACCGTCCGGTCCGGGGCGCCGTCCGCCAGCAGCACCTCGACCACCTCGTCGTGCGCGTCGCGGTCGTGGATCTGCAGCGCGAGGCCCAGCTCCTTGGCCAGCGCGACGTGCGCGCGGAACGCCTCCCGCTGCGCTGCCCGCCCGGCCGGCCCCGCGCGGAAGTGGTCGAGGCCGGTCTCGCCGATGGCCCGGATGCGCGGGTTCGCGCGGGCGGTCCGCTCCACCACGCCGATCGCGTCCGACAGGCTCGTCTCGTACGGCTGCTCCGGCTCGAGCCCGTCGGGTGCCGCCTCGACGATCCCCGCGTGGCGGACCGCCTCGTTCGGGTGGATGGCGACCGCCCCGAGCAGCGCCTCGTTCGCGCGCACCGCGGCGTCCGTCCACGCGATCGCGTCCAGGTCGCAGCCGACCTGCACCATCCGGGTCACCCCGACCGAGGCCGCGCGCTCCAGGTGCGCCGCCAGGTCGGGCTCCGGGCCGTCCACCGCCGCGCCGTCGTCGTCCCGCACCCAGCCGTCCGCCCGCCACGGCAGCACCGTGTCGAGGTGCGTGTGGTTGTCGACGACGGCGACCGGGAGCGGCTCCGGGCTCGCCGGCCAGCCCCGCTCCTTGGTGCGCGCCACTCAGGCCTGCCGGAGCCGCTCGAGCTCCTCCTCGACGATCGAGTCGTCGAGCTTGGTGAACACGGGCGTCGGCTTGGCGATGGGCGTGCCGGGCACGAGCGGGTTCGACCGCCACGGCGCGACCGTGCGGCCCAGCTCGTAGTCGCCCGTGATGATCGGGTAGTGCCGCGAGTCGTCGTCCAGGTCGGTGACCTCGTCGATCCGCGGCAGCGGCGAGAACGTCCCCGTGCCACCGAGCGCCTCGTGCACCTTCTGCGCCGAGTGCGGCAGGAACGGCGCGAGCAGAGTGTTCGCGTCGCTCACGGCCTGCGCGGCCGTGTGCAGCACCGTGCCCAGGCGGTCGCGGTCGCCCGTGAGCTTCCACGGCTCCGTCTCCGAGATGTAGCGGTTGGCCTCCTGGACCACCCGCATCGCCTCGCCGATGGCCGCCTTGTTGCGGTGGCCGCCCAGCAGGTCGCCGACCTTGCCGAACCCCGCCGCCGTCGTCGCGAGGAGCCCCTGGTCGACCGGCTGCAGCTCGCCCGGCGTCGGGACCTCGCCGAAGTTCTTGTGGATCAGGCTCGCCGTGCGGTTGACCAGGTTGCCCCAGCCGGCCACCAGCTCGGTGTTGGTGCGCGTCTTGAAGTCGGCCCAGGTGAAGTCCGAGTCCTGGTTCTCGGGCCCGGCGACCGACAGGAAGTAGCGCAGCGCGTCCGGCTGGTAGCGGGACAGCAGGTCGCGCACGTAGATGACGACGCCGCGCGACGAGCTGAACTGCTTGCCCTCCATGGTGAGGAACTCGCTGGACACCACCTCGGTGGGCAGGTTGAGGGTCCCGAACTCGCCCGGCGTGCCGCCCTTGGTCCCGCGACCGTCGTACGCGAGCAGCTCGGCCGGCCAGATCTGCGAGTGGAACGTGATGTTGTCCTTGCCCATGAAGTAGTAGCTCAGGGCCTCGGGGTCGTTCCAGAACGGGCGCCACGCGTCCGGGTCGCCGCTTCGCCGCGCCCACTCGATCGACGCCGACAGGTACCCGATCACCGCGTCGAACCAGACGTACAGGCGCTTGTTCGGGTTCTCCTCCCAGCCCGCCAGCGGGACCGGGATGCCCCAGTCGATGTCCCGCGTCATGGCGCGCGGGCGCAGGTCGTCGATGAGGTTGAGCGAGAAGTTCAGGACGTTCGGGCGCCAGCCCTCACGGGTACGCAGCCAGGCCTCGAGCGCGCTCGCGAACGCGGGCAGGTCGAGGAAGAAGTGGTTCGACTCCACGAACTTGGGCGTCTCGCCGTTGATCCGGCTGTGCGGGTTGATCAGGTCGATGGCGTCCAGCTGGTTGCCGCAGTTGTCGCACTGGTCGCCGCGCGCGCCGTCGTACCCGCAGATGGGGCAGGTGCCCTCCACGTACCGGTCCGGCAGCGTGCGGCCCGTGCTCGGCGAGATGGCCCCCATGGTCGACTGCTCGATCATGTAGCCGTTCTTGTGCACCGTGCGGAACATCTCCTGCACGACCGCGTAGTGGTTCCGCGTCGTCGTCCGCGTGAACAGGTCGTAGCTCAGGCCCAGGTTGGTCAGGTCCTCGACGATCACCCGGTTGTACCGGTCCGCCAGCTCCTGCGGGCTCACGCCCTCCTGCTCCGCCAGCACCAGGATCGGGGTCCCGTGCTCGTCGGTGCCCGACACCATCAGCACCTCGTTGCCCGCCATCCGCATGTAGCGGCTGAAGATGTCCGACGGGACACCGAAGCCGGCGACGTGACCGATGTGGCGGGGGCCGTTCGCGTAGGGCCACGCGACGGCCGAGAGGATGCGAGACATGCCGCCGATCCTAGGTGAGCGCGCCGGGTCGGCTCAGCCGACGACCACCCGCAGGATGCGGTCGTCGCCGGGGCGAGGGTCGCCGCGACCGTCCGTGTTGTTGGTCATCACCCACAGCGAGCCGTCGGGGGCCACGGCGACCGCGCGCAGCCGGCCGTACTCGCCCACCAGCAGCGCCTGCGGGGTGCCGACGCCGTCCGGGGTCAGCGGCACGCGCCACAGCCGCTCGCCCCGCAGCCCCGCGAGGTAGACGGCCTCGTCGGTCACCGCGAGCCCGCTGGGCGACGCGTCGTCCGTGGCCCACTGCGCGACCGGGTCGATGAAGTCCCCGCCGCCCCCGTCGCTGCCCTCGACCTGCGGCCAGCCGTAGTTGCCGCCCGGCACGATCAGGTTGAGCTCGTCCCACGTGTCCTGGCCGAACTCCGACGCGAACATCCGCCCGTCCGACGCCCAGCCCAGGCCTTGGACGTTGCGGTGCCCCAGGCTCCAGACCGGCGAGCCCGGCGTCGGGTTGTCCGGCGCGGGGTCCCCGTCCGCCGTCACCCGCAGGATCTTGCCGTTCAGGCTGTCGGGGTCCTGGGCCGACGGCCGGTCGCCGGCGTCGCCCGTCGTGACGTAGAGGTAGCCGCCCGGGCCGACCGCCAGCCGCCCGCCGTCGTGGTTGCCCGCCTTGTGGATGCCCGTGACGATCGGGCGGAGCTCGCCCAGCGTCGAGCCGTCGAGCCGGCCGCGCAGGACCCGGTTGTCGTCGGCGGTCGTCGCGTAGAGCGCGAGGTCGACGGGGCTCGCCGTTCCTCCCTCGGTTGCCGTGCTCTCCGTGCTCCCCGACGGCCCCAGCACGGCCACCCCGAGCAGGCCGCCCTCGCCGGCCGGGGCGACCAGGTCGGTGAGCTGGTCGGCGCCGGGCCCCGTCACGGCGGTCGACGCGCCGTCCGGGCCGACCAGGATCAGCCCCGCGGCCTCCCGCAGCGTCACGACGGCGTCCCCGTCCGGCAGGAACGCCAGCCCCCACGGCACGTCGAGGTCGCCCAGGATCTCCTCGACGTCCGTGACGCGGACGGTGGCCGGACCGCTGGGACCGGTGCTCGTTGTGCCGGTCGCGCTCGTCCCGCTGGTCGCGCTCATCGCACTCGGAGCCGGCGCGGGACTGCTCGGCCCGCAGGCCGCGAGCAGCGTCACCAGCGCGGCAACGACGACCGCGGACCCCCGGGACTCTCGGCGCAGAGCCATGGTCCAGCCCAGCACGCCCCGCCCGCCCGCGCACCCCGGGATCGGTCCGGGCCCGGTCGAGCCACGCACCTCGACGACCATGTGGTTGTCGTCGCCATTCGCCCCGCTGAGCGCGACAACCACATGGTCGCGCGCGCAGGGTCAGCGGGACTTGGCTGCCAGGGCTGCCGCGTACAGGTCGCGTTTCGGGATGCCGGCCGCGGCGGCGACGTCGGCGACCGCGTCCTTCAGTCGTTCGCCGCCGTCGGCGCGCGAGAGGACCTCGGCCACCAGGTCGGCGGTCGACAGCTCGACGGCCTTCACGGCCCCGCCGACCACGACGACGATCTCCCCGCGCACCTGGTCGCCGGACGCCCACGCGACGAGCTCGCTCAGCGGGCCGCGGACGACCTCCTCGTACGTCTTGGTCAGCTCGCGGCAGACCGCGGCCGGCCGGTCGGCGCCGAAGCCGTCGGCCATCGCCTGGAGGGTGTCGGCCAGCCGGTGGGGCGCCTCGAAGAAGATCATCGTGCGGCGCTCGTCGGCCAGGAGCTCGAACGCACGGGCCCGCTCCCCCGGCTTGCGCGGCGGGAAGCCCTCGAAGCAGAACCGGTCGGTCGGCAGGCCGGAGAGCGCCAGCGCGGTGAGCACCGCGCTCGGGCCGGGGGCGGCGGTGACGGGCAGCCCGGCGGCGACGGCCGCGCCCACCACCCGGAAGCCGGGATCGGAGACGGCGGGCATCCCGGCGTCGGTCACGACGACGACGGTGCCGCCGCCCGCGACGACCGCGAGCACCTCCGCGGACCGCTCGACCTCGTTGTGCTCGTGGAAGCTGACCACCCGGCCGCCGATGTCCACGCCGAGCCGCGCAGCGAGAGCGCGCAGCCGCCGCGTGTCCTCTGCCGCGACGACGTCGGCCTCCGCCAGCAGCCGCCGCAGGTGCGCCGAGGCGTCCTCGGTGTTGCCGATCGGCGTCGCAGCCAGCACGAGGCGGCCGGGGTTCTGCGCGGAGGGGCTCACGGGGGTCAGCCTGCCACCTGTTCGGACCTCTCCCGCAGCACAGCCCCCGCCCCTACGATGACCCGGTGCCGCCCACCGGAGACGACGACGCCGCGACCCTGACCGCACGTCAGGGTGACTCCGCCGGCCACGGCGAGCCCACCGCCACCGCGCTCGACGAGCCGACGACGCCCGCTCCTGAGGTCGACGCCCCCGCCGAGGTCGTGCCCGACGGCGAGCCCCGGGACGTCGAGGGGCCCGTCGAGTCGCACCGCGGCCGGTTCCTGCGGCGACTGCTCGGCGACGACACCCTCGCGCTCGACCGCGACCCGCGCGCCCGCCTGACGGGCTGGGCGTGGGCGCTCGGGGTGACGCTGCTCGGCGGGTTGCTGCGGTTCTGGGACCTGGGTCGGCCGCACCGGCTGGTGTTCGACGAGACGTACTACGTCAAGGACGCGTACTCGCTGCTGGTCAACGGCTTCGAGGCGCAGTGGGGCGACAACCCGAACCCGGCGTTCGAGGCCGGCGACACCAGCGGGCTGACGAACGTCGGCGAGTACGTCGTGCACCCGCAGGTGGGCAAGTGGCTGATCGCGCTGGGGATCCATCTGGGCGGCGGCGTCGGCAGCTCGACCGCGTGGCGGCTGTCGGCGGCGGTGTTCGGCACGCTCGCGGTGCTCATGGTCGCGCGCATCGGCCGACGCCTGTTCGCGTCGACGGCCCTGGGCACGGTGGCGGGGCTGCTCATGGCGGTCGACGGCGAGGCGATCGTCATGTCCCGCGTCAGCCTGCTCGACCCGTTCCTCATGTTCTTCCTGCTCGCCGCCTTCGGCGCCCTGCTGCTGGACCGCGACCAGGCCCGACGGCGGCTGGCGGAACGGGCGGCGGCACGGCTCGACGGCGGGGGCGCGCTCGACGACGGGCCGCGCCTCGGGGTGCGGTGGTGGCGGCTGGCGGCCGCGGTGCTGCTGGGGCTGGCGCTCGGCACCAAGTGGTCGGCGATGTACTTCCTCGCGGTGTTCGGGCTGCTCAGCGTGGGCTGGGACCTCACGGCGCGGCGGGCGATCGGGGTGACGCACTGGTGGCGGGCCGGGATCCTCAAGGACGGGATCGTCGCCGGGATCTCCATGGTCGGCATCGCGCTCGTCGTCTACGTCGGCTCGTGGTGGACGTGGTTCACGCACGCGAACTCGTACGGCCGGCAGTGGGCGGCCCAGAACCCGGACCAGGGCGTCCAGTGGCTGCCGCCGGCTCTGCGCTCGTTCTGGAAGTACCACCAGGACATGTGGGCGTTCCACAACGGGCTGGAGACGCCCCACGCCTACGCGGCCCACCCGATCGGCTGGATCGTGCAGTGGCGCCCGACGTCCTTCTTCTACCCGACCGAGATCTCCGGGCTCACCGGCCAGGCCGCCCAGGACGCCTGCGGGTCCTCCAGCTGCTCGCAGGCGATCACCGCGCTGGGCAACCCCGTCCTGTGGTGGTGCGCGGCCGCTGCGATCGTCGTCGCCGCCGTCTGGCTCGTTCGCTACCGCGACTGGCGGGCGGCGGCCGTGCTGTCCGGCATCGTGGCGGGCTGGCTGCCGTGGTTCGCCTACGCGCACCGCACGATCTTCACGTTCTACTCGATCGCGTTCACGCCCTGGGTCGTGCTCACGCTGGTCTATGTCATGGGCCTGGTGGTCGGACCGAAGGACCTCGATCCCCGCGGCAGGAAGTGGGCGATCGTCGGCTGCGGGATGCTGGTCGGCCTGATCGTGCTGATCAGCGGGTTCTTCTACCCGATCTGGTCCGCGTGGGTGGTGCCGTACAACGTCTGGCACTCCCACATGTGGCTGCGCAGCTGGATCTAGCGGGGCCACTCCACCTGCGGGCTGGCGTACCAGGACAGTCCCAGGCGGTCCCAGAACGGCGCCTGCCGGGCGACCCGGGTGCGGAAGTCGGTCCAGTCGCGCTGCTCGGGGGCCGACCACGCGACCTCGGCGACGGCGGCGAGTCGGGGCAGCAGCATCTGCGTCAGCGCCGGCAGGTCGCGCAGCGTCTCGGTCCAGATGGCCGCCTCCACGCCGACGACGGACTCCGCCGGCACGCCGTCGATGAGGGTCGACGGCTCCCAGTCGTAGGCGTCCTGCAGCTCGATGTGCCCGGCCCACTCGAGGCCCAGCTCGGTGGTCGCGTCGTACTTCATGTCGAGGTACGCCTTCGACCCGGGGGACATCAGCAGGAGCGCGCCGGCCTGCGCCGCGGCGACGAACGGCGCCGGGTCCACGCGCGTGTCCCAGTACTGCACGACCGTGCCGGGCTCCAGCGGCGTGTGCGCGATCTCCTGCCAGCCGACGACCTTCTTGCCCGCGGCCCGGACGGCTGCCGACGCCGCGGCGACCAGGGTCGCGTACTCGTCGGCCTCCATGGTCAGCACCTCGTCGCCGCCGATGTGCACGTAGTCGCCGGGGGTCATCGCGGCGACGTCGGCGAACACGTCCGTGAGGAACGGGCCGGTGGCGGGCAGGTCCGCGTGGAGCCGGCTGAAGCCGACCTCGATCCCGGTGTACTCGTTCGTCGGCACGCCCGTCGGGGTCAGCTCGCCGTACGCGTGGGTGGCGGCGTTGACGTGGCCGGGGACGTCGATCTCGGGCACGACGCGGATCCCGCGCACGGCGCCGTACGCGACGATGTCGGCGAAGTCCTCAGGGGTGTAGAACCCGCCCGGGTCGCCGTCCACGGACGTGCTGCTCGACAGCCGCGTGAGCAGCGGACGCGACTTCACGTGCAGCCGCCAGCCCTGGTCGTCGGTCAGGTGCAGGTGCAGGACGTTGAGCTTGTAGTGCGACATCAGCCCGATGACGACCTTGAGGTCCCGCACGGCGACGAAGTGGCGGGCCACGTCGATCGACAGCCCCCGCCACCCGTAGCGCGGCGCGTCCTCGATCCGCACCGCGGGGACGCGCAGGACACCGCCGGGCGCGGAGACGATCAGCTGGCGCAGCGTGACGATGGCCCGGACCAGGCCGGTGGGCGTGCGCGCCTCGAGGTCGACCCGACCGTTGCGCGCGACCAGCCGGTAGGCCTCGTCGCCGGCGGGCAGCGAGTCGACGAGCCGCAGCCGCACGATGTCGGACGCCCCGGCCTCGGCGTAGCGCACCTCGACGGCACGTCCGCTGACCCGACCGAGCAGGTCCGCCGCCAGCACCGCGATGCCGATGAGGTCGGGTCGCCCGTCGACCACCACGGTCGTCGCCTCCGTGAAGACGAAGGGGGCATCAGCGGTCCGCTCCAGCACGGCAGGCTGCGGGATGACGGCGATCACGTCGGGCACGGGGCTCCTCGGCGGGGCGGGCAGGGGGGACGGCCTGGACGAGCCTGTCCAGGGAGAAACTACTCGACCCTCGACGCCAGTCGGCGCGGGCCCACCGTGCATGTCGCCGGGAGGTCGGGGACCCCTGCTCGGCGGGCGCGACCGAGCGCACGGCGACTGGGTGCCACCGCGCTCAGCGCGCGGATCCGACGGATCCCCCCTAGATTCACTCGTCGTACCCGAACGAGCCCCTCGAAGTCAAGGAGTTCCTCATGACCCCCGAAGGCATCATCTCCGCCATCATCATCGGCGCCGTGATCGGCATCCTCGGTCGTCTGCTGGTCCGCGGGAAGCAGCGCATCTCGGTCCTGCTGACGATCGTGATCGGGATCGTCGCGGCACTCGTCGGCACCTACCTCGCGAGCCTGGTCGGCGTCCAGGACACCGCCGGCGTCGACTGGATCGAGCTCCTCTTCCAGGTCGTGCTCGCCGCGATCGGTGTCGCGGCCGTCTCCGGCAGCCGGAGCCGTCGCCGCAGCATCCTCTGAGTCCCCCCACCGGAGGCGGCTCCTCAGGGGGGCCGCCTTCGGCGCGTCCGGGGTCGTCGCGACGACCTCCGCGGCCCGCTGAGAACGACGAAGGCGGCCTCCCGGATGGGGGGCCGCCTTCGTGTGCGGGTGGAGCTGAGGGGATTCGAACCCCTGACCTTCTCATTGCGAACGAGACGCGCTACCAACTGCGCCACAGCCCCGCGAGCGGGCTAAAGACTAACACCAGCCCCGGGTCGATCGCGAAATCGGGGAGGCACGGACCGGCTCACTCGCCGGCGGCGCGACGCTTCGCCAGGACGGCGTTGAGGTCGAGGCTGCCGGTGGTCTCCACGGGCGCCTCGAGCGGCGCGCGGTCGGCGTCGACAGGGCTCTCGACCTCGGCCACGCGCGCGGCCGTCGAGCCCTCGAGGTTCTCCAGCGGTGCCGGCTCACGGCGCGGCGCGGACGCCTTCATCGTGTAGGTCGGGCGCGGGACGGGGACCGGGGACCAGGCCTCGTCGGTCTCCGCGGCAGACTCTGCCTGCTCGGTCCGCTCGGTCACCGAGCGGCGGACCACCGGGACCTGCCCGGTCGACGCGTGCCGCGCCGGGCCGTCGGACTCGCCCTTGTCCTCGACGATGCGCTCGAACACCTCGGTGCTGGCGTCGGACGGGTGGACGGCGCGGCCGGTGACGAAGGCCATGGGGGCCTCGGTGGCGGCCGGCGCGGCCTGCGCGACGGGAGCCGGAGCGGGAGCCGGTGCGGCGGGTGCCGTCGCGCGCGCGGCAGTGGCGACGGCCCGCTGTGCCCCGGTGCGCGGCGCGGAGGCCGTGCGACGCTCGTCGGCGATCTTCTGCTCCCAGGCCTCGTCGGCCTCCCGGCCCGCCAGCACGGCGCGACGGCCGAGCACGAGCACGGAGCCGAGCAGGACGGTGGGGACGGCGCCGGCGACCCAGGTGACCATCGGGCTGAGCCCGACGGCGGCCCAGCCGGCCACGGTGAGGGCGACCAGCAGCCCCGCCAGGACGGCGCGACGGCGCGCGGCGGCGGCCCGACGGGCGACCGAGGCCGCCCGGGCGGCGCGCGCCTGCGCGGCGCGGCGAGCCGCGTCGGCGGTGATCCGGTCCTGGGTGCCGTGCGGTCGGTCCACGGTGGTGCCTCCTGTCGCGCTCCCGGTGGCCACCGGGAGCCCCTTGCCCGGGGTCAGCAGCCCCGCGGTACTGCTCGCCGTCGGCCCGCACTCCGCGGAGGCGGCCTCCTGGCGGATGCGCCGATCGCTCACCGCGACCACGCGCAGCGCCTCGGAGAACCGGTCGTCCGCCCGGGACTCCAGCAGTTGCTGCCGGTGCCGCAGCTTGTGCGGCACCAGGTACGCCACCCACAGGACCACCAGCGCGAGCGCGACCGGTCCTGCGAGATCGTTCACGTCATGACGGTAGGCGTCGGGACGTCGCGTCCCGCGGACCGCCGCGGCGTGTCGGCCTGTGTGTCACCCGTTCCGGACGGTGTCACCCGTTCCGGACGGTGTCACCCGTGCCGGACGGTGTCACCCGTTCCGGACCGCGTCACCCGTGCCGGGTCCGCCAGCGCTTGAGCAGGCCGCCCGGGACGTCCTCGACCGTGAGGGCGAACGTCCGGTGGTCGCACCAGCGGTCCTGGATGTGCAGGTACTTCTCGCGCAGCCCCTCGTCGCGGAACCCGAGCTTCTCGACGACGCGCAGCGACGGCCCGTTCTCCGGGCGGATGTTGATCTCGACCCGGTGCAGCTCGAGCGCGGTGAAGCAGTGGTCCGTGGCAAGCGCGACGGCGGTCGGCGTGATGCCCATGCCGGCGACGTGCTCGGACACCCAGTACCCGATGGCCGCGGAGCGCAGCGAGCCGTACGTGATCGAGGAGACCGTGAGCTGGCCGACCAGCCGCCCGTCGAGGTCGATGGCGAACGGCAGGGTCACCCCGGCGCGCGCCTGCGTCGACAGCGAGCGCACGAAGGTGCCGAACGACGGCCGGGGACCCGTGACCGGCACGGGGCTGGTGGCGTCCCACGGCTCGAGCCAGGCGGCGTTCTGCGCGCGCAGTGCCATCCAGATCTCCTGGTCGCGGCGCCGCAGGGGGCGCAGCCGCACGTCCCCGTCGACGAGCACAGCGGGCCAACCGGTCGCCATCAGCCCTCCAGCACGAGGCAGTGGATCACCTGGCGGGGGTGCACCGTCAGGTCCTGCTCGCCGACGACCGCGAGCGCGTTGGCCTGCGCGAGCGCGTTGATCGTCGGTGCCGACGGGTCGCCGATCGGCGTCACGCGATACCCCTCGTCGGGCGATCCGAGCACGGTGGCGGGCACGAACTGCCGCAGCCCCGGCGGGGAGAGCCACCCCTCGGTGACCTCGGCGGCGACCGACGGCCGGAACAGCTCGGCGTGCCCGGCCATGGCCCGCAGCGCCGGGCGGACGAAGACCTCGAACGACACCTGCGCGGCGACGGGGTGCCCCTGCAGCGCGAAGATCGGCACGGACTTGTCGCTGGCCAGCTCGTCGGCCACGGTCCCGAACCCGTGCCGCTGCCCGGGCGTCATGGCGATCTGGTCGAGCCGGACGCTGCCCATCGGCGCGAGCACGTCCTTGACGGTGTCGTGCGTCAGCTCGGACAGCCCCCCGGTGATCACGATCAGGTCGGCGCGGACCAGCTGGTCCTCGAGCGCCTCGCGCAGGATCGCCCGGTCGTCGCCCAGGATGCCGACGCGGACCGAGGTGGCGCCGGCGTCGCGGACCGCGGCCTCGAGCGCGTGCCCGTCGGCCTCGAACACGCCGCCACCGCCCGCCCGGTCGGCATGCGTGCCCGGCTCGATCAGCTCGTCACCGACGGAGAGCAGGACGACGCGGGGCGTCGGGTGCACGCGCAGCCGCCCGCGACCCATGGCCGCGGCCAGCGCCAGCTGCCGGGCCCCCAGCCGCGTGCCCTGCTGCAGCACCACGTCGCCCGCACGCACGTCGGAGGCCGCCGCGCGCACGTGCTGACCCGCGACGGCGGGGCGCTGCATGGCGACGCGGGCGGTCCCGCGGTCGGTCTCCTCGAGCGGGACGACGGCGTCGGCCCCCAGCGGCAGCGGCGCGCCGGACGCGATCCGCACGGCGGTGCCGGGGACCAGCCGCAGCGGACCGCCGGGCCCGGGGCGCACGTCGTGCGCGACCGGCAGCGCCTGCACGCTGGAGTAGCCGGCGCCGGCCGTGTCGTGCGCGGCGACCGCGTACCCGTCCCGGGAGGCGACCGCGAAGGCGGGCAGGTCGTGGGTCGCGACGACGTCCGCGGCGAGGATGCAGCCCACGGCGTCGTGCAGCACGACGTCGAGGGGCGCGACCGGCCCGACGGCGGCGAGCACTGCCGCGAGGTGGTCCTGGACCGATCTCATGCGCGCATTCTGCCCCGCCCGGCGGGTCAGTCCGTCAGCGACTCCGCGAAGTCGGTCAACCAGGCACGAAAGTCCGGGCCCAGATCCGGACGGTCCACCGCGATCTGGACGACGGCCTTGAGGTAGTCCAGCCGGTCGCCGGTGTCGTACCGCCGGCCGCGGAACACGACGCCGTACACGCCGCCGCCCTCGGACGCCGGCAGGTCCGCCAGGGTGGCGAGGGCGTCCGTCAGCTGGATCTCGCCGCCGCGGCCCGGCTCGGTGTTCTCGAGCACCTCGAACACGGCGGGGTGCAGCACGTAGCGACCGATGATCGCCAGGTTGCTCGGGGCCTCGTCGGCCGGGGGCTTCTCGACGAGACCGGTGATCTTCACCTGGTCCGCGTCGTCGGCCCCGTCGAACGCCTCCACCGCCGCGCACCCGTACATCGAGATCTGCGCGGGCGGCACCTCCAGCAGCGCGATGACCGAGCCGCCCGTCCGCTCCTGCAGGGCGAGCATGGTGCTCAGCAGCTCGTCGCGCTCGTCGATCAGGTCGTCGCCCAGCAGCACCGCGAACGGCTCCTGCCCGACGTGGTGCTTGGCCTGCAGGACCGCGTGCCCGAGCCCCTTGGGCTGCCCCTGCCGGACGAAGTGCACGTGCCCCAGGTCGGTGGACTCCCGGACCTTGGCCAGCCGCTCGAGGTCGCCCTTCGCCTCGAGCGCCGCCTCGAGCTCCGGCACGGCGTCGAAGTGGTCCGCGAGGGTGCGCTTGGAGCGGCCCGTGATGAGCAGGACGTCGTCGAGCCCGGCCTTGACGGCCTCCTCGACGACGTACTGGATGGCCGGCTTGTCCACCACCGGGAGCATCTCCTTGGGCGTCGACTTCGTGGCGGGCAGGAACCTGGTCCCCAGGCCCGCAGCGGGAATGACTGCCTTGTGGATCGTCATGTCGGGACCTTAGTCGCGCGTGTCGGGGGTGCGCAGTGGCGTACGTCACCACCCGGAAGTGTTCACACCCGATCCCCCGGGACGTCGCCGGGGCGTCTCCGCGTGGGCGACACTGTTCCCATGAGCAGCGTCGCCCAGCCGTATCCGCGCGTGTCCGAGGGGGACGAGGTCGAGGACGTCAAGGAGCGGCTGCGCACCGCGATCCGCGACGCCCGCAAGTCCCGGTCCGTCCGCCTGCGCGACGAGGCCGCCCACGCCCTGGCCGACGTGGTGCTGACCATCCCGGCCGTGATCGACGCCGGCTGCGTGTCCGTGTACGCGTCGCGCGTGACCGAGCCCGGCACGGGTCCCCTGCTCGAGGCGCTCGCCGCGCGCGGCGTCCGGGTCCTCATGCCCGTGCTGGGCAGCGGCCTGCAGCGCGACTGGGCCGAGTACGCGGGTCCCGACGACCTGCGCGAGCGCGCCCCCGGCCGCCCGCCCGAGCCGGGCGGCCAGACCCTCGGCGCTCCGGCGCTGGCCGACGCCGACGTCGTCATCGCCCCGGCCCTGGCCGTCGACACCACCGGCGCCCGCCTCGGGCAGGGTGGCGGCTGGTACGACCGGGCGCTCGAGCACCTGCGTCCGGGCGTGCCCGTGGTCGCCCTCGTCTTCCCCGAGGAGCTCTACGACGCCGACAGCCGCCCGCTGCCGCGCGAGCGCCACGACCGCCTGGTCGACGCGGTCGCCACCCCGCTGGAGTGGCACCGCATCACGGGGTGAGCGTCAGCCGGTCCCGGACGTCGGCCTCGGTCGCCGCCTGCGTGAACGGCCACGGGAAGGTCTCGCCCCGCGACCACGGGCCCAGCTGGTCGGCGTAGTGCACGCTCGCCGGGTGGCCTGAGGTGCCGGTGAGCGTGACCCACGTCGACGCGTCCAGGTCCCCGAGGTCCACCACCATCCGCATGGACGGGGCGGCGGTGACGTCGAACGAGCCGGAGCTGGCGTCCCACGCGGTGGCGTCGACGATGGACGAACCGCCGCCGACCGCGACCGGCTCCGGGTTCACCAGCTCGCGGATCACCGACGGGACCGACGGTCCGCCGAGCACGGGGTGCTCGGGCGCGGCCGTGTGCAGCTGCCCCCAGCGCCAGTCCGTCGCCTCGCGGCCCAGCTGCGCGGTGAGCTGCCGGCGGGCCGCGACCATCGCCCGCGTGAGCACCTCGTCGCGTCCCTCGACCACGCCCGGCGTCGTCTTGTCGTCCCACCACGGGGAGTTGGGCTGGTCGATCAGACGGCGGACCACGTCGAGCCAGCGCGAGGAGCCGTCGGGGCCGTAGCCCTTGGGCAGGTCGTCCGCGAAGGCCGCCTTGAGCACGTCGGCCCAGACCGCCGAGAAGTAGGCCGCCGCCGCCGAGTCGGGCGACTGCACCCGGTCCCACGTCCGCAGCAGCTCCTGGCCGTCGTCGTAGAACGAGTCGTCGATGTGCAGTGAGAGCAGCACGGGGACCAGCACGTCCGCGTACGGGCTGTGCTGGTCGAACTGGATCCGGCTCATGTCGGCGACGGTGACCGCGTGGTCGGCCGTGTCGGTGCCGAGGAGGTCGCGGATGCGCTGAGCGCGGTACCCGTAGTCCCAGTCGGCCGTGAGGAACGGGCCCATCCCGGCCGGCGCGACGGCCTGGTTCGCGGTGACGATGTACCCCTCGGGCGGGTCGATCGTGCGGGGCATGTCGGCAGCGTCGACGAACCCCGTCCAGTCGTACCGGCTGTCCCAGCCCGGCCGCGGCCAGGTGCCGTTCGACGGGACCGGGCCGCCGGGGACGTTCGCGCGCACCGGGATGCGGCCCGGCGCCTGGTAGCCGATGTGCCCGTCCGTCGTCGCGAACACGATGTTCTGCGACGGCACGTCGAACAGGGCGGCCGCGTCCTGGATGTCGTCCGAGTTCGACGCGACGTCCATCGCCAGCACCGCGTCCATCGTCCGGCCCGGCTGCAGGGCGGTCCACGACAGCGCGACCTCGAAGCGCCGGCCCGGTGCGCCGTCGGGGACCGGCGCGGTGCCGACGCCGACCAGGTCGAGGACGTCGGACACGATCGGCCCGTGGATCGACTCGCGGACGGTCAGCTTGACGTCGTCGGCGCCGTTGACGTGGATGGTCTCGGTGCGCTCCGTGATCGGCGCGACGCCCCCGTCGACCTGGCTCGTGCTGCCGTCGACCCGCTCGAGGAAGAAGTCGGTCACGTCGGCGCCCAGGTTGGTCAGGCCCCAGGCGAGCTTGGCGTTGTGCCCGATGACGACGCCCGGCATCCCCGCGAACGCGAAGCCCGAGACGTCGTACGGGCAGTCGGCGGTGACGTCGGCGCAGCGCAGGCCGACCTGCTCCCAGATGCCGGGCGCCGAGATGCCGAGGTGCGGGTCGTTGGCTAGCAGCGGCTTGCCAGACTTGGTCAGGTCGCCGGAGACCACCCACGAGTTGGAGCCGACGCCCTCACCGTCGCCCATCAGGTGCGGGACCGCCGCGAGGGCCGCGCTCGCCGAGGCGATCGCCGCCTGCAGGTCCGTGTCGTCCAGGTCGAGCATCGTCGCCGGCGCGCTCGTGCTCTGCGCGGCAGTCACGGGCAGGTCCGCGGCGCTCAGGATGGGCTGGTTCAGGTCCTGCGGGTAGGCCGGGAACAGCTCGTCGACCCGCGCGATGTCCCCCACCGACGAGAACGAGGCCGCCCGCGCCAGCTCCTCGTCGTAGTTGCCGCGCAGGTCCCACGCCATCGCCTTGAGCCATGCGAGCGAGTCGACGGGATCCCACTTCTCGGGCGCCCGGACGGTGACCTGCCGACCGAGCACGCTGTACTCGACGGCGAGCGCGCCCGGGTCCTTGCCGTCGAGGTACGCGTTCACGCCGTCGGCGTAAGCCTGCAGGGCGTCCCGGGTGGACGGTTCCAGCAGGTCCCACTCCTGCTCGGCCACCCGGCGCCAGCCGAAGGTCCGGACGACCTTGTCCGCCTCCAGCGCGTCCGCGTTCTGGCCCACCAGCTCCGAGAGCCGCCCCGCCGTCACGTGCCGGCGGTAGTCCATCTCGAAGAACCGGTCCTGCGCGGCGACGTAGCCCTGCGCCTTGAAGAGGTCCTGCGCGGTCGTCGCCGTGATCGTCGGCACGCCCCGGTCGTCCCGCGTGACCGTCACCTCGGCGTCCAGCCCCGGCAGCTGCTGCTCGCCCGAGACCTCCGGGAGCGGGCGCCGCACCACGACGAAGACGAGCACCAGGGTCGCCACGAGCGCGACGGCGACCACCACCGCGACGGTGGCGAGGGAGAGTCGGACGAGGTGAGCACGAGACACGCTTCGGAGGGTACTTCGCCCGCCGCGCTCCGACCGCCGCAGCACACCCGCGGCACAGGGCGGAATGTCCCGCGCGCGCCAGCGGTTAGGATTGGCACTCGGACAATGCGAGTGCCAGACCTTCATCAGCTGCCAGGAGACCTTCAGTGCCCACCTACGCCTACGCCTGCACGGCGTGCGGTCACGCCTTCGAGATCGTGCAGTCGTTCAGCGACGACTCGCTGAGCGTCTGCCCCGAGTGCGAGGGGCGCCTGCGCAAGGTCTTCTCGTCCGTGGGCGTGGTGTTCAAGGGCTCCGGCTTCTACCGCAACGACGCCCGCGCGGGCGCGAAGTCCTCGTCGCTGAGCCCCGCCGCCCCCGCGGCGACCACGCCGACCCCGTCGCCCGCGCCGTCCGCGCCGTCGTCGTCGAGCCCCGCGCCCGCCGCGGCGAAGCCGGCCGCGTCGTCCTGACCGACGCGCTCTGAGCCTCCGGCGCCTCTCACCACACGGTGAGGGGCGCCGCGCTCGTTGTGGGGCCGACGGCCTGGTCGGCGCCGCGCCCGTTGTGGGGGCCATCCGGAGGGCCGATGGCCTGGGTCCGCGCCGCGCTCGTGACGATGCCCCATGCGCGTCGAGCCGCCCACAGCCCTCCGTGCACGGTGGCGGTCCACAGTCCGCGCCCGGCCGGCCCTGTCGCCGTCGCAGCGACCTAGCGTCCCGGGCATGCACCCTCGCCTGCTGGCCGGCCGCCCACCGCCCCTCTCGCGCCACCGCCGACCGCTCGCGCTCGCGCTGCGCATCGGGCTGTGGCGCGCACGGTTCCTGGTCGCCGCCGTGTGCCTCGGGATCGCCGCGGGCTGCACGGCGCAGGCGCTGCGACCGCCCGACCCGCCGACGTCCGCGCTCGTCGTGGCCGCCCGCGAGATCCCGGCGGGGACCACGCTGACCAGCGCGGACGTGCGCGTGGTGCGGGTGCCGGTGGCGCTCGCACCGGACGGCGCCGTCACCGATCCCGGCTCGGTCGTGGGCGCGTCCGCCGCCGTCCCGCTGGCCGCCGGCGTCCCGGTGCTGGCCGGCCTCCTCGCGGCCGACGACGTGCGCGGCCCGCCCGGGACCGTCGTCGCGACCGTCCGACTGGCCGATCCTGCCGTCGCCGGCCTGCTCTCGCCAGGGGTCCGCGTGGACGTGCTGGCGGCGACCGCGGAAGGCGGTCCGGGGACGGTGGTCGCGACCAGGGCGCTCGTGCTGCCGGTCGCCCACCGGGCCGCCGGGGCGGGCGCACTCGGGCTCGGGGGGTCCGGCGACACCTCCGTGCCCGTGCTGCTCGCCGTGGCGCCGGCGGAGGCCCCCGCGCTGGCCGGTGCCGCCGCCTCCGCCTTGCTGTCCGCCGTGGTCGTGCCATGATCGAGCGATCGCCAGGGCTCCACCCGACCAGCCATCTCGAGGGGCAACGTGACGGACAAGATCGCCGCCGGAGTGCGCGGGGCAGGCCGCGGACTGACCGGGACGGCCAAGGTGCTCCAGGGTTTCAAGGACTTCATCTCGCGGGGCAACGCGATCGAGCTGGCCGTCGGTGTCGTCATCGGCGCCGCGTTCGGCGGGGTCATCAAGGCGATCCAGGACGCCTTCATCAGCCCGCTCATCGGCTGGATCTTCGGCGCACCGGACCTGACGCAGCTCTGGGACATCGGCCCCTACACCTGGGGCGACAACCCGGATGCCGCGCCGATCAGCGTGGGCACCATCCTCAACGCGCTGCTGACGTTCCTGCTGACGGCGGCCGCGGTGTACTTCCTGATCGTGCTCCCGCTCAACGCGCTCGCGGCGCGGCGCAAGCGTGGCATCGAGGACGAGCCGGCCGCCCCGTCGGAGGACATCCTTCTTCTGCAGGAGATCCGCGACCTGCTGGCCAGCCGCCTCACGCCCGCGATCGCCAACGACGCGGGCACCGGGGCGCCGGACGTCCCCCACCCCCGCACGGACCCGCCGCCGTCGATCCCGCACGGAGGCACGACGCCGCCTGCCTGAGCCGCGGGCGTCGGCTACCGGATCGCGGCCAGGAAGGCCAGGGCGCGTTCCGTCATCAGCTCGGCTGCGGCCGCGTCGAACGAGGGCAGGCTGCTGTCGGCGAAGAGGTGCTCGTCGCCCGGGTAGAGGAACAGCTCGGCGCTGCCCTTCGCCTCCTTGACCAGCGCCCGCGCCGCGTCGATGTCACCCTCGCCGACGAAGAACGGGTCGTTGTCCATGCCGTGGATCTGCACCGGCACGCCGGCGGGCCACGGTGTGTCGAACTCGGACGTCGGCACGCAGGAGTGGAAGAAGAGTGCGCCCTTGGCGCCCGGGCGCGTCTGCGCGAGCATCTGCGCGGGGAGCACGCCGAGGGAGAACCCCGCGTAGACGACCCCGTCCGGCAGCGAGTCGACGGTGTGCCGCCCCCGCTCCATGACCGTGCCGAACCCGACCTCGTCCGCGTACCCGATCCCCGACTCGAGGTCGTCGAAGACGTGGCCGTCGTAGAGGTCGGGCACGTGCACCGTGTGACCGGCCGCGCGGAGCCGGTCGGCGAACTCCTGCACCCCGGTGGTCAGCCCCTGTGCGTGATGGAAGAGCAGTACCTCGGCCATGGACGTGTTCTCCTTCGATTCGAGCATCCGAGCATCCGAGCATCCGAGCATCCGAGCATCCGAGCATCCGAGCATCCGAGCATCCGAGCATCCGAGCAGCAGCGATCATCGCGCACGGCACCGACACGGGCACACCGGCACCCTCGACGGGCCTACCAGTGCGGGGGCTTGTCCTGGCTGAGCCGGTCGTCGTTGGAACCGGGCTCCCGGTCCCCCCACCCGACGTCCGAGTCGTCCACGCTCCGTCGCGGGACCACCGGCTCAGGTGTCGGCGCGACGGGGGCGGGCGCCTGCGGGGGGGTGGCAGCGGGCGGCGCCGGGTGGGTGGACACGAGGTTGGCGTCGTCGCTCCCCACCGTCCCGGCCGGCCGGACGACCCGCCGCGACCTGCGCGTCGGCGCGGCACCGTCGGGGCGGTCGGTCGGGGTCATGCCCCGATGATCCCACTCCCGACGCCCGCACCGTCGCGCCGCAGCGCCCGACGACCCGCCGTCGCGGGCGCCGACGGGTACGGACGCGTCAGCGCATCCCGCGGGCGATCGCGCTGCGCACGGCCGTGTCGATGCGGTACGAGCGCCGCGTGATGCCGAGCTCGTCGCGCAGAGCCGCGGCCAGCTGCTCGCGGGTGCGCTCCTGCTCGTCGGACTGCAGCCACGTGACCAGCTCGTCGAGCTGGTCGTCGCTGTAGGCGCCGATCGGCAGGCCGCGGCGGACGTCCGGGCGCTGCCGCGTGGGCACCGCGAGGGCCAGCTGGAGCGGACGGCTGGGCGGCCGGGGGTCCTCCGGCGCGTCGTCCGCGGTCTCGGCGCTCGTGACGGTCGCGGTGTTCTCCGACGGGTCGGCAGCTGTCGACGTCGCGGAGGCAGCCTCGGTGGTCGCGGAGGTCGGAGCCTCGCCGTCCGGGTCTGCGTCGGTGCCGTGCTCCGGCGCCGAGGAGTCGGTCGCCTGGTCGACACCAGCCGCATCCAGGACGATGTCCGCCAGGACGATGGCGGCGGGCTGCCCGGGCTCTGCGTCGCCGGTCACCTCGGACGCGGCGGCCGAAGCGTCAGCAGCAGGAGCAGCGGCGTCCGCACCGGGTGCGGGCGAGTCGGCCGTCGCGTCGTCGTCGATCACCGCCACGGTCGACCACGCACCCGTCGCGGGTGCCGCGGGCGCGGGAGACCCGGACGCGGTCGGCAGGTCCTCGGCCTCGTCGGCCTCCTCGATCAGCCCGAGGTGCAACGGGGCGCTGCGGGGGGCGGCGGGCGCGGGGACGCGGGCGTGCACGGCCCGGCGGATGCGGTCGACCTCGGCCTGCGGGTCCATGAAGGCGGCGGCGGACCAGACGCGGACGACGCTCCACCCGACGCGCTCGAGGCGGTCGGCGGTGAGGCGGTCGCGGACGCGGACGCTGGGCTCGGCGGTGTAGGACTCGTCGTCGGTGAGGACGGCGACGAGCATCTCGCCGGGCAGGTCGGGGTGGCCGACGACGAGCGGGATCCGGTCGCCGCCGGGGATGCCGTGGTCGGCCTCGACGAGCAGGCCGTGCTTCCAGAGCCGCTCGGCGAGGTCGAGCAGCAGCCGGTCGGGCTCGTGGGCGGCGGCCAGCGCCTGGTCGGCGGCGGCCGTCGCGGCAGCCAGGGAGCGCAGCAGCGGGTCGGTGGGCTCCGGCGCGGTCACGAGATCCGTGACGTCGAGGCCGGCGCCGCGGCGGCCGGCGAACGCGAGCAGGTCCGACAGCAGGCGGGGTCCAGCGCCGCGCACGCGCTCGGCGTCGAGGTCGTCGGCCGCGAAGCAGGACACCACGGTGAGGCGGTGGCGCGTCGAGCCGAGGGCGTCGAGCAGCAGGGCGTCGCCGCCGGGCGCGGAGATCGGTCCGAACGTGTGCAGCACGCGCCGGTGCGGGGTCCGGCCGAGGCCGAGCGACAGGATGATCGCCTCGCGGCGCAGCCCGGCGACGTTCGGCAGGTCGGTGACCACGAAGGGGTCGGTCCGGCCGGAGTCGAAGAACGCGGCGAGCGCCGGGTTGCCCCGCACCTCGGTCAGGACGGACTCGCGGACGGCCTCGGCGTGCGTGGAGGTCGCGGTGATGACCGCCAGCGACTCGTCGGGGCGCAGGAGCGCGTGCGTGAGCACCAGCTCGACGACGTGCTCGACCTCCTCGCGCGTGGAGTCGACGGACCCCGACTCGCGGTCGGGCATGCCGGTGCCGTCGACGATGTCGAGGGCCACCAGCGGCAGGTGCTGCGGCAGGGGCGTCGGCCGCAGCACGCCGCCGTAGCCGTGGGCCGCCAGGAACGCCGTGAGGTACGGGTCGCGGCGGGAGGAGTCGGCGCGCAGGGCGACGGACGGCAGCACGTCGGCGAGCTCGCGGACCGCGCTGCCGGACGCGCACCGGGCGTCGCCGACGACGACGACCTGGCGACCGCGGGCGACCGCGGCGAGCGCGACCTCGACGGGCAGGTGCGCGGCGGAGTCGATGACGACCAGGTCGACCGTGCGCGTCGGCGGCAGCACCTGCGGGACGAGCATCGGGCTGGCGGCGATGACCGGCCGCAGCCGGCGGGTGACGTCGGGGTGCCGCACGACGGTCTCCCGCAGAGACGTCAGACGCTCCTCGATGAGGTCGGCGAACAGCGCCTCGGACTGCTCGCGGTGCTGGCGCAGGGCGTGCGAGACGTGGCCGACGACGGCGCCGAGCACCGGGGCGGACAGGCTGGCGACGTGCGCGCGGTCGAGCGTCGCGTACTGCGCGGACAGCGCGCCGAGGGCGGCCCCGTCGTAGCCGGCGAGCGCGGGGTCCTCGCCGAGGATCTGCTCGATGACCGTGCTCCACCAGGCGAGGTCCAGCTCGGCGGGCGCGAGCGCGGGGTCGATGCGGCGCGTGGCCAGGTCGTCCACCAGCGCGCCCAGGCCCGCGGACCGCAGTCGGTGCAGCAGACCGGTCCGGTCGGGCAGGTCGGTGAGCGCGTCGGTGTCCGACCGCAGCCGGGTCAGCCGCTCGGTGAGGGCCGCGAACGGCAGCGTCGACAGGCCGGCGCCGGCGGGGGTCGTCGCCAGCACCTCGTCGAGGGCGTCGAGGTCGGCACGCACGGCGGCGAACTCCTCCTCGATGTGCTCGAGGCCGTCGGGCAGCCGCGGCCACCCGCCGGACGGGCAGTGCGCCTGCCAGGTCTCGCGCTGCGCCTGCACCTCGAGCAGCGCGGAGTGCAGGTCCGCCACCGGTCGGCCGGGCCGCACCATGTCCTTCGACTGCTTGCGCAGCCGGCGCCGCAGCCAGTAGCCCATGTCGAGGCCGCGCTCGGCGCGCCACTCCTTGGTCGCCGTGGCGGCGACCAGGTCGGCGGCGGTGCGCTCGAAGACGATCGGCTGGAACACGTCGAGCGCGGCGCGCACGCCGTCCAGCATCGACAGCTGCTCGGCCCACGCGACCACGCTGGCCGCCTGCGTCAGCCCGGTCTCGACGGCCACCTGCGACGTCCGCTCGATCAGCGACGGCAGGGTCGAGTCGAGCAGGCGGGCGAGCCGGCGCACCACGTTGTCGGCGTCGGCACGCGTGCGCAGGTCCGCGCCGTACCAGGGGGTGTCGACCGGCCGGACGCGGAACGCACCCAGCTCCCCGGCACGGACCAGGTCGGCCGTGAGGTCGGCGCGGCGGGTGGCGTCGAGCACGCGCGCGACGTCCGGCGTCAGCCGCACGGTCGTCTTGGGCGTCGGGCGGGCGGAGGTCAGGCGGGCCAGCTGCTGCAGGGCGTCGTAGGCCGACACTCCCCACGGCGCGCGCTCCGCATGCAGCGCGTCGACGTAGGAGCGCAGGCGCTCGCGGGTGGCGACGAGCTCGCCGCGCAGTGCGCCGACGCCGTGCATGTCGACCGTCGGGGCCTCGAGGGTCATCGCGCCGAGCAGGCGTCGCGCGATGGCGGAGCGCCAGCCCGCGTCGGGGGCGACGTCGAGCAGCAGGTCTCCCAGGCCGAGCGCACCGAGCCGGTCCGCGAGCGCGGTGGCCGCGCGGCGGTGGCCGGGGACGTACAGCACCGTCCGGCCGGTGGCGGCAGCATCGGCGACGAGGGCCGCCAGGGTCCCGGTCACGTCGGCGCCGGCGGGGGCGTCGACGAACAGGTGCGTGCCGGTGGCCACCATGTCGAGCACGTGCTGCTGGGCTGGGTCGAGGTCGCCGACGCCGCGCTCGAGCCCGGGGTCGCGATCGCCCCGGACGGGTGCCGGCAGCGTGCGGCGCAGTCGCGCGCGGGACTCGTCGACACCCGCGAGCGCCGCGACCACCTCGTGGCGCTCGAGCGTGCCGGAGAGGTTGTCGAGGTCGTCCACCAGGATCTGCCCGGGGTGCACGAAGGTGCCGACGACGACGCGCTCGCTCATCGAGAAGTCGTCGAGCACGGCCTCCCCCAGCGACGTGAGCCGCTGCAGGGCCCCGCGCGGGTCGAAGCCGTCGGTGGTGAACGTGCCGCGCGCGACCGCACCGGGGTCGAGCAGCGCGCCGCGCGACCGCAGGGCCCGCGCCAGGACGGGGTTGACCTCGAGCGACGGCTCGAGGGCGAGCTCGTAGTCGCTCTCGCCGGAGCCACGGGCCTTGAGGGTGACGGGCCGCAGGAGGACGGGGGCGCGGACGGTGCGCGGTGCGGCGTCGGCGGGCTGCTCGCCGTCGGGCGTGCGCTGGCGCGTCACCGTGGCGAGGGCGGCGACGTCGTCGCTCGCGATGTCGGGGGTGGTGCGCTCGGTCCACGTGGCGACGCCGATGGCCAGCGACGTGGGGGCGATGCCGTAGCGCTGCGCGTAGACCGCCGCGCGGGCGCTGACGGCCCGGGCGCGACGCCGCGCGGTGGACAGGGCCGAGCCCTCGCGGACCAGGTTGGACAGACGCGTCTCGCGGCCGGCGAACAGCTGGGAGATGCCCGACGGGTGCGCCGCGGTCAGGTCGAGGGCCGCTTCGCCCAGCAGCTCGACGTCGACCAGGGTCGACCCACCTGCGGCCTCGACGAGTGCCGCGCGCCAGGTGGCGACAGCCCCCTCGAGCACCTCGGCGGGTGTCGGTGGCTCGACGAGCACCGGGCGGTCGGTGGGGTCTGCGCCGGTCTCAGGAGCCTGGTCGGGTCCCGGGCCGGTGGTGCGCACGGGGACGGTCACCCTGGGAACGCTAACCGCGCGGCCGCGTGATCCCGGGCATGGCGCGCCGTCGCGCGACACACCGCGAAAAACGGAGAGCGGAACGGGTCAGGGGACCCGTCCCGCTCTCGGACGTAGAAACGGTGCGCACCGCGCAGGGGGCAGGCGATGCGCACCGTCAGAACGAGTGTGCGGCACGAATGTGGTGCTGGTCAAACGTCCAGGCAGCCCGTCCGGGTGAATCCCGGGGGTGGATTTTCACGCCTGTGCGACGTCTGTGTCTCCGTGACAGATCTGCTGTATCCCTTGACGATCACGGGGCTCCTGGAGGAAGACGGACGTATCGAGCACACAGGAGTCGAGCGATGGACGACAAGGTATCGCCGAGCATCACGCCGGCCGTCACAGCAGTGCAGGCCACGGGCCCGCTGAGCGTCGCGCCGGCCGACGAGATGCCACCCGGCGTCCTCGTCGAGAACGACACGATCCCGGTCGAGACGTTCGCCGCCGACCCCGATCCCGCCGTCGACGTCCTCGACCCGCTGGGGATCGGCCAGACCCGCGAGCCGATCCTCCCGCCGGCCCCGCCGGAGGCGCCGGGCGGCCCCGGGTACCAGTACGACTACGTCTCCCCCGCCGGGACGGCCCTCGGGATCGCCCGCGCGGAGCTGGGCACGATCGGGGGCAGCAAGTTCAAGCAGTACTGGGGCGCCCCGGCGAACGCGGCCTGGTGCGGCTACTTCGCGTGCTGGGTGCTGCGCAAGGCAGGCATCACCGACGGCCCCGCCACCGGCTGGACCCCGAACATCGTCCAGTGGGGCAAGGACCGCGGGAAGTGGAAGACCACCGACGCCCACCCCGGCGACCTCATCCTGTTCATGTGGCCGACGGTGTCGAAGACCGGCCGTGGGACCCCGCCGGTCTGCCACGTCGGCATCGTCGAGACCGTGAACGCCGACGGCACGCTCACCACGATCGAGGGCAACACCTCGGCCAAGGTGAACGGCTCGCAGTACAACGGCAACGTCTGCGCGCGGAAGGTGCGCAAGGCGAACGTCGTCGGCTTCGTGACGGTCTTCGAGGGGTCGGTGACGCCCCAGACCGCCGACCCGGCACGCCAGGAGGTGCAGACGATCCTGCACGGCCTCGGCTTCTACACCGGACCGGTCGACGGGGTGACCGATCCGACGCCGGCCGTGAAGGCGTTCCAGCTGGCCGCCGGCCTGGTCCAGGACGGGATCCTGGGCCCGGTCAGCAAGGCCGCGGCCACCCTGGTGCCCGCGTTCCCGGGCTCGACGGAGCAGGGCCAGTCGGGCGCAGCGACCAAGGCCTACCAGCAGCGGCTCCACGACCGGGGCGCCACGATCGACGTCGACGGCATCCACGGACCGCAGACGTCGGCCGTGCTCGAGGCGTTCCAGCAGGCGAACGGGCTGGACGTCGACGGCATCGGCGGCCCGCAGACCTGGACCGCCCTGTACACGCGGGCGGCCTGAGCGCCGGCCGCGGTCCCACGACTCACATCTTGCAGCAGGGCGCGGAGAGCACCTGGGTGTCGGGAGTGGCGGCTGCGGCACCCGCGATGCCGGTGACGGCGGCGAGGGCGATGGTGAGCGCGATGGCGAGCTTCTTCATGAGGGGACCTTCCAGAGGGAGCACCGGAGTTTCCGATACACCCCAGATGGTCCCCAGGGTGATGTCGTGGGCGCAATGACGCGGACAACACCGGGGTAGACACGGTCCAGTAACCTTCACCGCCGCGGGGGGAGCGGCACCGCCCCTCGGATGCCTGCTGCGGCCAGTGCGCGGCCGTAGGCCTCGACCACCCGCTCGTCGGCGTCGCCGGCCACCCGCAGCCGGTCGCCGATGCGCCGCCAGAGCGTCGCCGCGGATCGGCCCGACGCGATCATGTCCAGCAGGTCGGCCGCGGACCGGTACTCCTTCACGGCCTCGGTGCGCGCGCTCTGGGCCAGCAGCGCGTCGCCGAGCGCCTCGTGCGCCGCCGCGGCATCCCGGCGCACCCCGTCGCGGAGCAGCTCCACGGCCTGCGTCGCGTGCCGCTGGGCCGCCTCGGCGTCGTCGAGCAGCAGCAGCGCCCGGGACCGGACGGACTCGACGCGCGCGAGCTCCACCTGCGACTCCCCGATCTCGAGCGCCGTCTGGGCCGCGTCGAGCTCGGCGAGGGCCTCGGCCGGCCGGGGCGGGTCGACGCTGACCAGCAGGAACGCGCGGTCGAGGCGCAGGCGGGGCAGGTCCCGGTCGATCTCGTCGGCGCCGGCCAGGGCGATCGCCGACTCGAGGTGCACGAGCGCGGCGTCGGGGTCGGCCAGGGCGTCGTCGACGAACGCGAGGTTCCAGTGCACCGAGGAGACGGCCCGCGCGGACCCGTGCTCCCGCGTGTGCGCCAGGAGCTCGCCCCCGCGGAACCGCGCGTACGTGGTGTCGCCGCGGGCGACGTACGCCCAGATCACGGTCGACTCGAGGCGCACCACCTCGTCGGAACCCGCCACCGACGCGGGGAGCCGGGCCAGGAGCTCCTCCCCGCGGGAGACGGCGCGCTGCAGGTCGCCGAGCTCGGTCAGGGCCATGACGATCCGCATCGCGGCGTAGGCGGCCTGCGGGTACCGGCGACCCTCGACGAGGCGCGCGCACACGGCCTCGAGCACGTCGACCGAGGCCTCGAGGTCGCCGGCCACGTCGAGCGCCTCCGCGTGCGCGAGGCCGACCCGCGCCGCTGCGTCGACGTCGAGGCCCGACACGTCGGCCTGGGCGAGCACGTCGGCCGCGGCCCGGGCGGAGCCCATGCGCGAGAGCCGGCGGGCCTCGACGATGGCGCTCTCCGCCGACCGGTACTCCGGCGCGCCCTCGCCGTCGAGGAGGAAGGCGACGGGGACGCCGAGCACGTCGGCCACCCGGGCGAGCGCGTCGGGGCCCAACGTGCGGGTACCACGCTCCACGTGGGAGATGTAGGTGGGGTGCACGCCGGCGGCTCGCGCCAGCTCGCCCTGGCTGAGCCCAGCCTTCTCTCGGGCGTCGCGGACGCGTCGGCTCAGCGGGTGCACGGTCTCACGATAGGTAGGCCCGGGCCGCATCGGAAGGTGGGGCCGATTCCGCACCGACAAATCCATTGGTCTAGACAAACGGATAGTTCGGTTGCAGACTGGGAACCACGGCGGAGAGCGACCAGCACCCCGCGACGACGGACGAGAGGGAGAGACCGGTGCGCACACTGACGGTGGGGATGAACGTGTCGCTCGACGGCTTCGTCGCGACGCCCGACGACGGCCTCGACTGGATGTTCCCGAACTTCAGCCCCGAGCTCATGGCCGACACCGAGGCGCTCCTCGCGGGGTTCGACGCGATCGTCATGGGCCGCGTGAACTACGAGGGCCAGGCGGCGACGTGGCCGACGGCCGAGGGGCCGCTGGCCGACATCATGAACGGGGTCGAGAAGGTGGTGTTCTCGACGACGCTGGAGTCGGTCGACTGGCAGAACTCCCGGCTGGCGACCGAGCCGCCCGAGGTCGAGATCGCCCGCCTCAAGGCGATGGACGGCGGGCCGCTCGGTGCGTCCGGCGGCGCCACGTTCGCGCGATACCTGTCGTCGCACGGCCTGGTCGACGAGTACCGGCTGACCGTGCACCCCGTGTTCCTCGGCAGCGGGAAGCCGATCTTCGCCCAGCGGACGGCGCTGGAGCGCATCGCCTCGACCAGCTACCCGAACGGCGTCGTCGTGACCACCTTCCGCCCGAAGCAGGCCTGACGTGCTCGACGTCGCGGTCATCGAGGACGCCGCCGCCGCGGAGGCGTCGCTGGACCCCCTGCGCACCCGGCTCCTGTCGGAGCTCGCCGAGCCCAGCTCGGCGACCGCGCTCGGCCAGCGGCTGGGCCTCCCGCGGCAGAAGGTCAACTACCACCTGCGGACCCTCGAGCAGCACGGCCTGATCGAGCTGGCCGAGGAACGCCGCAAGGGCAACGTGGTCGAGCGCGTGATGCGCGCGACCGCCCTGTCCTACGTGATCTCCCCCGCCGCGCTCGCGTCGCTGCGGCCCGACCCCCGGCGGTCGCCCGACCGGCTGTCGGCCGCCTGGCTGCTGTCGCTCGCCGGTCGGCTGGTCGAGGACATCGGCGCCCTGATCGCCGGCGCCTCGCGCGAGCAGCGGACCCTGTCGACCTTCGCGCTGGACGGCGAGGTCCGGTTCGCGTCGGCCGCCGACCGGTCCGCGTTCGCCGAGGAGCTGAGCAGCGCCGCGCTCGCCCTCGTCTCCAAGTACCACCACGAGGACGCCCCGCACGGCCGGACCTTCCGGCTGGTGGTCGCCGTCCACCCGAGCACCACGTCCCGCGCCGACCGAGAGAAGGAATGACAATGCCGCACGCGTACGAGGTCCCCGACGAGCTCTCCTTCGACCAGAGCCCCGAGGCCGTCTGGGACGCCATCGCCACCGGACCCGGGATCAGCTCGTGGTTCATGGGCGCCACCGAGGTGTCGCCGGAGGCCGGCGTCGTCACCACCCGCATGGGCGACTGGGCGCAGGAGTCGCAGATCGTCGCGCTCGAGCCCGGCCGGCGCTTCGCCTTCCGCGGCGCCGAGAGCCCCGACGGCAGGTTCTTCGCCATGGAGTTCCTGCTGGAGGCCCGCGAGAGCGGCTCGACCGTGCTCCGGATCGTCACGAGCGGCTTCCTGCCCGCCGACGACTGGGAGGACGAGTACGAGGCGATGCGCAGCGGCGGCCAGATGTACGTGCACACCCTCGCCGAGTACCTCCGGTACTTCACGGGCCTGCCCGGCATCGCGGTCACGCCGTCGGCGGCACCCGGCGACCTGGACCGGGCCTGGGCGGCGGCCAAGGCCGACCTCGGGCTCGCCGACGACGTCGCGGTCGGTGACACCGTCACCCTGACGCCGACCGGCCTGGGCCCGATCGAGGGCGTCGTCGACTGGTCCGCCCCGGACGTCGTCGGCGTGCGCAGCGCCGACGCGCTCTACCGGTTCTTCCGCGGCTTCTACGCCCCGACCGTGGGGCACCACCTGTTCGGCACCATCGACGAGACGAGCGCGACCGCCGCCTGGCAGGGCTGGCTCGACGCGGTCGCGAGCTAGAGAGGAGCACGACCATGACCATCGACGAGTACCTCGCGGGGCTGCCCGCGGACCAGGCGGCCATCGCCGCGGTGCTGCGCGCCCACCTCGACGCGGGGCTGCCCGACGCCGACGGCCGCATGTGGCACGGCCACCCCGTCTGGATGCGCGGCGACGACCCGGTCGCCGGGTTCAAGGCCTTCCCCCGCTGGGTGACGCTGCTGCTCTGGCACGGCGCCGAGGTCACCGGGTCGACCGATGCGCTGACCGCGTCCGCCGACGGGTCGCGGTGGAGCCTGAAGATCACCGACCACGTCGACGAGGCCGCCCTCGACGGGTGGATCGGTCAGCTGGCGGGCTGAGGGTCCGGGATCCACTGCCACGTGGCGAGGATCGCGTCCAGCGCCTCGACGGCACGCGCGTGCCAGGAGTACGACAGGACTCCGACCACGAACGCGTGCCCGTCGCGGTCCACGTGGGTGTCGGTCAGGGTCGAGGCCCCGCCGTACGTGCACGTGGTGCGCCAGCCCACCCCCATCGCCGAGTCGACCCGGTCCACCGGGCCGATCGCGGCCTGCGGCGCGGTGTAGTGGTCGCGCGCCAGCTGGGCGCGCTCGGCGGCGGGTCGGATCTCGTGGTCGCCGGTCCGCTGACCGATGCGGCCGAGGTAGACGACGAGCATGTGGGTCCGCTCGGCGAGCAGCACGCGGGCGTCCTGGCGGGACCCGTCGATCCCGAGGTCCCCGGTCGCGACGTTCGGCCCGGGGGCCCAGAACCACTCCCCGGGCCGGCCGTCGCCCAGCGGCGCGACGACCACCCGGTGCGTCCGGGCGTAGGCGTCGCCGGGGGCGGGGGCGGGCCGGGAGCGGAGCAGCGGGACCGACCGGGCGGCCGCGCGCAGCTGGCCGGCACTCTCCGGGTGCGACTTCGCGACCTTGCGGATCATCCGCTCCCGCCACCAGACCATCCGCAGCCACGCGAGGACGAGCACCAGCGCCGCCCAGATCCCGACCTGGACCAGCAGGTCCAGGATCGGCAGCACCGGGTCCGTGAGCACGGTGTCGGGGGGCAGGTCGGCGAGGAGCACGAGGGAGGTATCGGCGGGACTCCCTGTCCGGTTGACCCTCAGTACTCGCGCAGCTCGCGGCGGTTGCGGGCACCGGTCTTGCGCAGCACGGCCGCCACGTGGTGCTCGACGGTGCGCACGGACAGCTGCAGCCGGCCGGCGATCTCCTGGTCGCTGCGCCCCGACCGCACGAGCCCGAGCACCTCGGCCTCCCGCGACGTCAGGCCGTCCGGGTGCGCCGCGGTGCTGGACCGGGGCCCGCGCGGGATCGTCTGTACGCCGAGCTCGCGCAGCCGCCGCGCCGTGCGTCGACGGGCGGGCTCGGCGCCCAGCGCGGCGAAGGCACCCAGCGCGAGCCGCAGCGACTCCTCGTCATCGGCGTCGGACCACGCCTCCGCCTCCTCGTACGGGCACCCGAGCTCCCGCCACGCGGCGGCCGCCTCCACGCAGCGACCCGCGACGTGCAGCCGGAACGGTACGGCCGCGAGCTCGGGCAGCTCGGTGAGCCGGCCGGCGCGCCAGAGCCAGAACCCGAGCTCGCCGACGGACCACGCGTTCTCGCGCTCGAGGGCGAGCCGGTACCCGTCGGCCAGGGGGTCGGCGTCGATCGGCTCACCGACCAGCCATCGCGACTCGGCGCGTGCCGCCAGCACCGGGGCGACCCGCTGCAGCGACCCCGACGCCGCGGCGACGGCCGACGCGTGCGCGAGGGGTCCGGCCGGGTCGCCGTCGCCGGTGCGGGCAGCGAGACGGGCCTCCAGGACCCACACGAGGAGCCGGGTCTGGGCGTTCGCGCGCTCGAGGTCCGCCCGCAGCACCGCGAGCTCGTCGGCGGCGGCCTGCCACCGCCCCTGCTCGACGAGGCAGCGCGCGTACCAGGCACGCGTGTACAGGGCGACGCCATCGAGGTCCCGGGCCGTGAAGTAGCGCTGCGCCTCCGGGTACGCGCTCTCGGCGATCCCGTAGAGCCGGGCCTCCCCGGCGCCGGAGACCAGGTTCGTGTACCCGCGACCGACCTCGGCGTCCAGGCCGTGCGCGGCGGCGACGTGGATCGACCGCCGCAGGGGCTCCCGGCCCGCCGGGTCCCCGCGCAGCAGCAGCGCCGAGCCGAGCGCGTTCCCGGCGACCGCCTCGGCGAGCGGGTCGGGGTCCGACGCCAGCGCGCGCCGCGCGAGGGCGATCGCCGGGTCGAGGTCGCGCGCGAGCATGCGGACGTTCGCGTGGTTGGCGTAGGCGGCCGCGAGCGCCGACGGGTCCCCCAGCTCCTCGGCCAGCCGCACCGCCTCGGTCGCCAGCTCGTCGCTCTCGCCCTCGGCCACGGCGGTCCGGCTCGCGATCCGGTAGGCGGCGCTGCGCAGCTCCAGGTCGTCGGTGGTGGTGCTGACCTGCACGGCCTCGAGCGACGCCGCCCTCGCCTCCGCCTCGCGCGAGACGGCCCGCTCCTCCCCGGCCAGCACGATCAGCAGCCGCGCCAGCTCGGCCGGCGGGGCGATGCGCCGGGCGTCGCCGACCGCGCGGCGCGCGTGCTCGGCGGCCTCGCGGTGGGAGCCCAGCGCGGACGCCCGGACGGCGGCGGAGCTCTCGGCGGCGAGCGCGACGTCGACCTGCTGCGCGCCGCGGGCGTGGTGCGCGACCCGCGCCGGCTCGGCGTCCGTCGCGACGAGCCGACGGAGCACCTCGGCGTGCAGCTCGACGCGCCGGCCGGGCGGCAGGTCGCGCTCCACCGCCAGCCGGACCAGCTCGTGCCGGAACACCACCGCGTCCCCGTCGACCTGCACCAGCGCCGCCGCGGCCAGCTCGTCGAGCCGGTCCCAGTCGCCGTCGACCAGGTCCACCGAGGCGCGGCCCGGCACCACCGACAGCAGCTCGGCCACGTGCCGCGCCGCCGGACTGAGCCGCGCGAGCCGCGCCAGCACGGAGTCCCGCAGCGGCGCGGTCAGCATCTCGCCGGAGGCCATCTCGGTCACCAGGAAGGCGTTGCCCCCGGTGAGGCGCAGGACGGCGTCCGGGTCCAGCCCGGCACCGGTCGCCAGCGCCTCGACGCTGATCCGCCCCAGCGGCGGCACGTCGATCCGCACCGGGCCGGCGAGGTCCCCCAGCGCGACCGGGCCGCGCTCGTCGCGGGTGGTGACCACGAGGAGGCCGCGGGTGTCGGCGATCCGCCGCGCGACGAACCGCAGGACGTCGGCGCTGGAGGTGTCGATCCAGTGCGCGTCCTCGACGACCACCGGCGGGTGCGGGTCCGCCATCCACCGCAGCAGCCGCTCGGCCAGGGTGAAGGCGCTCCAGCGCGTCGACGACCGGGGCCACAGCTGGGCCGCCACGTCGAGGAACGGCCCGAGCGGCCTGGGGGTGGACAGCGGGTCGCAGTACCCCCAGACCGCCTCGGTGAACGTGTGCCGGACCAGCGCGGTCTTGCCGGCACCGGCCTCGCCCGACACCAGCACCGTCGCCCCGTGCCCGGCCGCTGCCCCGTCCCGGACGGCTTGCAGCCGTCCGGCGAGCCCGTCGCGCTCGAGCAGCGGCACAGTCGGCATCGTACGGTTCGCGGTCAGCGACCCTCCTGCACCGGGTAGACGGCGTCGGCGACCAGGCCGTGCGCCTCCCGGTGCACCGTCGAGGCGGCCTCGGCGGACGGGGCGTCGACGAGGCAGAAGACCTTCCCGTTCTGCTCGTCGACCCAGTACTGCAGGTAGCTCACGCCGTGACCCTCCTGCGTGGTGAGGTCGGCCTGGTGGGCCTGGGCGACGTCACCCATGGTGACCTCGCCGAGGTGGTGGACATCCATGAACAGCGGCATCGTCGTGCTCCCTCGAGACAGTGATCGGACCAGCCCGGAGGTGGACTGGTCCGATCACGGTAGGAAGCGGCCCTCACCTGGCGGATCCGTGGCGAGTACCCAGGTTGGGACTCAGTGCGCGAGCACCGGCGCCTCGTCGTGGGTGGCCGGGGTGGCGGCCTCGAGGCGGGCGGCACGGTCGCCGCGGGTGCGGAACAGCGAGCCGGTGAGGATCGCGCCCAGCACGAAGATCCCCGCCGCGACGCTGTACGCGACCGAGAAGCTGTGCAGCGCGGCGTTGGCGAGCACCTGGGGGCTGGCCGGGGCGTGCGCCGTGACGTACGCCGCGGCGGCCGTCGCGGCGAGCGTGTTGAGCACGGCCGTGCCGATGGCCCCGCCGACCTGCTGGCTGGTCGAGACCATCGCCGAGGCGGCGCCGGCCTGCTGACGCGCGATGCCGAGCGTCGCGATCTGGAACGACGCGGGCATGATCGAGCCCATCGCCATGCCCATCATGATCAGGCCGACCAGCACCCGCGGGTACCCGCTGTCGAGCTGGAGGGTGGTGAACCAGAGCATCGCGCCGGCGCCGAGCAGCATGCCGATCGGCACGAGCAGCTTGGGGCCGAACCGCGGGACCAGGATGTTCGACTGGATCTGCGCGGTGATGACGATGAACACGACCATCGGCAGGAACGCCGCGCCCGTCTGCATCGGGGTGTACCCGAGCGTCAGCTGCAGGTAGTAGGTCAGGAAGAGGAACACGCCGAACATGCCGGAGCCGGCGACGAGGATCGCGAGGAACCCGGCCCCGCGGTCGCGGTCGACGACGATCTCGAGCGGCAGCAGCGGGTGCGTCGCCGTGCGCTGGCGCAGGACGAAGCCGACGAGCAGCACGACGCTCGCGGCGAGCGAGCCCCACACCGCCGGCGCGCTCCAGCCCTGGGGCTGAGCCTGCGAGAAGCCGAACACGAGCGCGAACAGACCCGTCGAGGCGAGGATGACGCCCGGCACGTCGATGCGGGTGTCGTGACGCTCCTCGGCGCGGGGCAGCAGCACGGTGCCGGCGACGAACGCGATCGCGGCGATGAACACGTTGACGTAGAGGTTCCAGCGCCAGTTGAAGTTCTCGGTGAGGTAGCCGCCGAGCAGCAGGCCGATGGCCCCGCCCATGCCGGCGATGGCGCCGAAGACGCCGAACGCGCGGGCGCGCTCCTTGGCGATGGTGAACGTTGTGGTCAGGACGGACAGAGCCGCCGGGGCGAGGACCGCGGCGAACGCTCCCTGCAGAGCGCGGGCGCCGACGAGCAGCTCGAAGCTCTGCGCGGCGCCGCCGAGAGCGGAGGCCACGGCGAAGCCGATGAGGCCGATGAGGAACATGCGGCGTCGGCCGAACATGTCGGCGAGGCGGCCGCCGAGCAGCAGCAGGCTGCCGAAGGCGAGCGCGTAGGCGGTGACCACCCACTGGCGGTCGTTGTCGCTGAACCCGAGGTCCGCCTGGGCGGAGGGCAGCGCGATGTTCACGATGGTCGCGTCGAGCACGACCATCAGCTGGGCGAGGGCGACCGTGGCGAGGACGAACCAGCGGTGCCGGCTCTCCGTGGCGGTCTGGATGGGTGACGACATGGGGGTGCTCCTGGGACGTCGTGGTCGGTGGAGCGACTGTAATACGGAACTGGCCAGTTCCGGAACCCCCCAGTATCGATTTATGCGGCTAGAGTGGCTCCCACGACGAAAGGGCGACGAATGAGCGTGGACGACCTGACCGGGACGACGACGACCCGGAAAGCCGGCCGACGCCGCGACGAGTCCAAGGACGACGCGATCCTGCTGGCCACGCGCGAGCTGCTGGCCGAGCGCGGGTTCGACGGCATGACCATGGACGCCGTGGCCGACCGCGCCGGTGCCGGCAAGGCCACCGTCTACCGCCGCTGGCCCTCCAAGGTCCAGCTCACCGTCGACGCCGTCGTCTGCGCGCGCGGGGTCGCCCAGAGCATCGACGAGGTCCCCGACACGGGCTCGCTGCGCTCCGACCTGCTCGCCGTCCGCTTCGGCAAGCCCCGCACGGACGACTCCGAGCTGATGTCCGGGTTGATGTCCGCCGTGAAGGAGAACCCCGAGGTCGCCGCCGTGTTCCACGAGCAGTTCGTGCGCTCGCGGGTCGACCTCATGCGCGGGCTGCTCGAGCGCGCGCAGGCCCGCGGCGAGCTGCGGGCGGACATCGACCTCGAGATGGTCGCCGCCGTCGCACCGGCGATGATCGCCTACCGCAAGATGGTGGCCGGCCAGCGCGTCGACGACGAGTTCGTGGTGCAGATGATCGACACCGTGATCCTGCCGCTGGCCACGGGGTCCCAGCCCGCGCTCCCCTGACTCAGGTCAGCCAGACCGCGCGCCACGGCTCCAGCCACAGGTTGTCGTCGTCCCCCGGGCCCACGTCGGTGCCGGTCAGCGCGTCGTGGGTCACGCCGAGCTCGCGCAGCCGCCACCCGGGCACCGGCCGCCAGTCGCCCGTCACGTTGTAGGCGGCGAGCAGCGGTCCCAGCGGGTGCCGGCGCACGAGCGTGAGGACCCCGGGGTCGTCGGGCCCGAGCACCTCGCTCGCCACGGACGCGTGCAGGTGCGGGAGCGACGCCCGCACGGCCGCCAGGTGCCGCAGGCCCTCGAACACCCGCTGCTCGACCGTGCCGTCCGAGCCGCGCCGCGCGGCCACCACGGGATCGAGCCGCGGTCGGTGCGCCCAGCGGTTGTCGTCTCCGTGCCCGGGTTCGTCGGCCCACGCCGGGTCGTTGGGCAGCGCGAGCTCGTCGCCGGACCACACCACCGGCACGCCTCCCCACCCCATGACGACGGCGTGCGCGAGCAGCAGCCGCGCGACCGCGGCCTCGACCCACGCCGGGTCCGCGGCCTCCCGGGCCGCCTCCAGCCCGACCAGGCTGGCGGCTGTCCCGCTGATCCGGCGGTCGCCCGTCACGGCGTTGTGCTGGAACACCAGCCCGCGGGCGTCGGACCCCGGGAAGACCCCGGCGTACCAGTCCGAGAGGAAGTTCCGGTGCTGGTACCCGCCGCGGCCGACGGCAGCGGCGTCCTCGTCGGCGATCGCCCAGCCGATGTCGTCGTGGCACCGCACGTACGTGACCCAGGCGGTGGTGGTGGGGATCGGCGGGAGAGCGCGCAGCGCCTGGGACGCGAGCGTCGCGTCCTTCGAGGCGAGCATCGACCAGATGTGCACCATGAGGGCGTTGTGGTACGCCAGGTCGCTGACCTTGCCGTGGTGCCGGCCGGTCCCGAGGTACTGCACCAGGTCCGCCGGACCGACGATCGCCTCGGCCTTGAACACCACCGCCGGGCAGGCGATCCGGGCGACCGCGCGCAGGGCCTGCGTGATCGCGTGCACCTCGGGCTCGTTCTGGCACGAGGTCCCCATCCGCTTCCAGAGGAACGCGATCGCGTCGAGCCGGAACACCTCGACGCCCTGGTTGGCCAGGTAGAGGACGACGTCGACCAGCTCGGCGAACACCTGCGGGTTGGACCAGTCCAGGTCCCACTGCCACGAGTGGAACGTCGTCCACACCCAGCCGTCGAGGTCGTCGTCCCACGTGAAGCTGCCCGGCGCGAAGTCGGGGAACACCTCCACCAGGGTCTGCTCGTACGCATCCGGCAGCGTGCGCGTCGGGTACACGTGGAAGTACTCGCGGTAGCGCTGCTCCCCCGCGCGCGCCCGGGCCGCCCACTCGTGCTCGCGCGCGACGTGGTTGAGCACGAGGTCCAGCACGAGGCTGATCCCGGAGCGCCGCAGCTCGGTGGCCAGCGCGCGCAGGTCGTCCATCGTGCCGAGGTCCTCGCGGACCGTGCGGTAGTCGGCCACCGCGTACCCGCCGTCGTTGTCGCCCTCGCGCGGTCGCAGCAGCGGCATGAGGTGCAGGTACGTGACCCCGAGGTCCCGCAGGTAGTCGACGGAGCCGCGCACGCCGTCCAGGTCGCCGGCGAACCGGTCGGCGTAGGTGGCGTACCCGAGCATGCCTGGGTCCTGGAACCAGTCCGGCGCGAGCGTGCGCTGCTGGTCGAGCCGGTGCAGCTCGGGGTCGCGCTCCGCGTAGGTGCGGGCGGCGCCGGCGACGAGGTCCGCGGCCAGGCCGGTCGCCCCGGGATACACGGCCTCGAGGCCCGCCTGCAGGTCCGGCCACCAGCGTTCGAGCCGCAGCGCGAACAGGTCCGCACGGGCGGGGTCGAGGCCCGCGAGCGGCGCCGCCGCGGCCGCTGCGACCTCCGGGGGGATCGAGCTCACGGGTCGAATCTGTCACGACGGGCCCCGCGGCGCCTCAAGTGCTGTCTCAGGTGCTGTCTCAGGTGCTGTCTCAGGTGCTAGCGAACGCGAGGGCGGGGTCGGTGGTGAGCACCTGGCGCACGCTCGCGGCCGCGGCGACCAGCCCGATCACCACGCCGACGCCTAGCGCGGTCAGGCACTGCCCGGCCGTGACCGCGACGGGCAGCGGGAACAGCGGCACCAGCACGAGGGCCGCGACGACGGCGAGCACGGCCGCCGTCCCGGCCAGCAGGACCCCCTCGAGCGCCACGCCGCCCACCAGCCGCCACGTCGGCACGCCGACGGACTTGAGCACGGCGACGTCGCGCTGCCGGTCCAGCCCTGCCACGTAGCAGACGAACCCCACGATCCCCGCGGCGACCAGCCACAGGAGCGCGGACAGCAGCGCGAGCGTGCGGGTGGCCACCTCCAAGGGCCGGCGCATGTCGTCGCGGACCTGCGTCGGCGTCATCGTCGTGAGGCCGGCGGGCACCGCGGCCGGTGCGCCCCGGACGACGAAGGCCCCGGCGAGGTCGCGCCCGTCGAACGCGATCCGCTGCCCCTGGTCGAGGGTCACGACGACCGCCGGCGTGCCCCCGTTGTAGGTCAGGCCGCGCAGCACGCCGACCACCAGCAGCCGCTCGCCGCCGAGCGTGAGCCGCTCGCCCAGACCCGCGCCGAGCGTCCGGTCGACGGCGACCTCGCCCGGCCCACGGGGCGCGCGGCCCTCGACCGGCTCCACGACGACGACTCCGCCGGGACGGTAGGCGATGACGTTCACGTCCGTGGGCCCACCGTCGCGCACGACGACGTGGCGGAAGATCGCGACAGGGGTGCCGCCGTCCGGGGCCGGGTCGGCCGGAACCGGGGAGTTGGTCGTAAACGGGCCCGCCACCCCGGTGGGCACCACCCACGTGTCGGCGCCGAAGAACGCCACCGTCCGCGTGGTCTCGGCCAGGAACGCGTCGTGCACCGCCCCGAGCAGCAGCGTCATGGCCAGCACGGACGCGGTCGCCAGCACGCCGAGAACCACGCGCCGCGCGCGCCACCGCAGGTCGCGCAGGGTCAGCCAGATCACGGGTCCACCCGCACGGGCACCGCGACCGGTCGCCGCACGCGCGGCAGCACCGCGTGCGCCACCGGGACCGCGACGAGCACCACGACGATGCCGACGATCGCCGGCGCCTGCATCGGGTACAGGCCGAGCGCGCCGCCGAGCCACACGGCCCACCCGGCCGACGACAGCGCCAGCGCCGCACCGCGCTGCGCGGGGTACCGCACCCGGCTGACCATGAGCAGGCCGAGGACGGTGAGGGCCAGCGCCGCGGCCCATGGCTGGGGCGCCAGGAAGCCGAACACGATCGCGCAGGTGGCGGCCAGCGGCGAGGGCAGCCCCGTGAACCCCGGCTGGTCGTGGCGCACGGCGCTGAAGTCGGCCAGGCGCAGCAGGGCTCCCCCGACGTACACCAGCCCCCCCGCCACCAGCAGGCCGCGGTCGAGCGGCGAGGCCCCCGACGCGGCCAGGACGGCCAGCGCGGCGGCGGGCGCCACCCCGAACGCGACGCCGTCGGCCAGGTTGTCCAGGGGCGCCCCGAGCAGCGTGCCGCCCCACCGGCGCGCCACGGGCCCGTCCACGGTGTCGAGGATCGTCCCGCACAGCAGCAGCACGGCGACCAGCTGCAGCAGCTCGGCCGGGTCCGACTCCAGCGTCGTGACCAGCAGGATCACCGCCGCGCCGCACAGCGCGTTGGCGAGCGTGAGGAAGTCGGCGGGCCGCGGGTGCGTGATGCCGACCATGTCAGGCCGTCGCCAGGGTGGTGCGGCCGGCGCGCACGCGATCGCCGACGACGACGGCCGGGAGCGCCCCGGGCGGCAGCAGGACGTCGACGCGCGAGCCGAACCGGATCAGGCCGATCCGCTCGCCGGCGGCCAGGTCCGCGCCCGCCCCGACGTAGGGCACGATCCGGCGCGCGAGCACGCCGGCCAGCTGCGTGAGCACCACCGGCCCGTGCGGCGAGTCCAGGTCCCAGTGCAGCCGCTCGTTGGCATGGGCGTCGGGCCGGAACGCGGGGACGTGCGCGCCACCGACCCGGTGCCGCACCCGCACGGTCGCCGGGCACGGGCTGCGCGTCACGTGCACGTCGAGCAGGTCGAGGTAGGTCGAGACGAGCCAGCGGTCGTCGTCGTGCCGCTCGACGCGCGTGACCCGGCCGTCGGCGGCGCACACGAACGCGGCCCGGTGGTCGTCGGGGCGCCGGTCGGGGTCGCGGAAGAACCAGGTGCCGGCCACCGCGAGCGCCAGGACCGGCACCCGGACCACCGCGCGCCGGGGCAGCAGCGCGGCGACCCACACGAGGGCCAGCCACGGGGGTGCTCCCCGGGCGAGGCGCGCCGTCACGCGGCCACGACCGTGCCGCCGAGGTGCACGACGGCGTCGGCGAGGTCGCTCACCCGGTCGTCGTGGGTGGCGACCACGACGAGCCGCCCCGGCCGGGCGAGCCGGCGCAGCAGGTCCAGGACCACGCCCACGTGCTCGGTGTCGAGGTGCGCGGTCGGCTCGTCGGCGAGCAGCAGCGGGGGGTCGCGCACCAGGGCCCGGGCGAAGGCGACCCGCTGCTGCTCGCCCCCCGAGAGGGTCCCCGGCCGGTGCCCGGCGCGGTGGGACAGCCCGAGGTCGTGGAGCAGCTGCGTCGCGCGCGCCGAGGCCTCGCGCCGCGACGTCCCGGTGAGCACCAGCGGCGCCATCACGTTCTCCTCGGCCGTGAGGCCGGGGACCAGGTTGAACGCCTGGAACACGATGCCGACGGTGCGCTGCCGGTGCGCGAGCCCGGTGACGGGGGCGCCGCGGAACGTCACCGTGCCGGTGGTGGGGGTGAGCAGGCCCGCGAGGACGGACAGCACGGTCGTCTTGCCGCCGCCGCTGGGGCCCCGCAGCGCCACCAGCTGGCCGTCGTGGGCCGCCAGATCGACGCGCTGGAACGGCCGGACGACCCCGCCGCCGGTCTGATAGTCCACGCTCAGGTCGTCGACGACCAGGTCAGCACCCGTGCCCACGGTCGCCATGATGCCGCCCGGCGGCTCTCACGGGAACGTTTCGTCCCTGTTTGACCTGTTTCACGCGCGGTGCCACCGTGAGGCCATGCTCCCGCACGCGCCGGCAGCCACCCGTCGGTGGCTGCTCGGGCTCGCCCTGCGGCTGCGCCCCCGGGCCGGCGGCGGTGACCCGTCCTCGCTGCTCGCGCGGCTGCCGGAGTCGACCCTGGCGCCCCTGCGCCGCGACGGCCTCGCGCCGGCGGCCGCCCTCGGCGCCCTGCGCGACCGCGAGCCCGTCAGCGCGCTGCGCCTGCCGCTCGGGCTGCGGGGCTGGCTCGTGGCCGGGTACGACGAGGCCCGCGCGGTGCTGGCGGACACCGACGCGTTCAGCAACGACTACTCCCACGTGGTCGGGGCCGTCGGCGCCTCGCCCGAGCGCGACCCGGGCGGCCTCGGGATGGCCGACGCCCCCGACCACACGCGCCTGCGCCGCCTGCTCACTCCCGAGTTCACGACCCACCGTCTGGCCCGCCTCACGGACCGCATCGACGCGATCGTCGACGAGCAGCTCGACGCCATGGCCGCCGCGGCCTCCCCTGACGGCGTCGTCGACCTCGCCCAGCACCTCGCCTGGCCGGTCCCCACCCGGGTGATCACCGAGCTGCTGGGCGTCGACCCGGACGAGCACACCGCGCTGGCCGCCCTGAGCGCGGCCCGCTTCGACGCCACGGCGGGAGCAGGTGGGGCCCTCGGCGCCGTCTCGACGTCGGTCGACGCCCTGGTCGCCGTCGTGCAGCGGCAGCGTGAGCACCCGGGCGACGGCCTGCTCGGCCGGCTGGTGACGGAGCACGGGGACGAGCTCACGGACCGCGAGCTCGCCGGGATCACGGACGGGCTGCTCACCGGCGGGCTCGAGACCTCGGCGGCGATGCTGGCGCTCGGCACGGTGGTCCTCCTGCGCACGCCCGGAGCCCTGCACGCGGTCGGGGCGTCGGACGCGCAGGCGGTCCGCACCGTCGACGAGCTGCTCCGCTACCTCACCGTGGTCCAGGTCGCGTTCCCCCGGTTCGCCCGGACCGACGTGACGGTCGGCGGGCGCCGGATCCGGGCGGGCGACGTCGTGCTGGTGTCCCTCTCCCTGGCCGACCGCGACCCCCGCGTGCCGGGGCAGGCCGACCTGGACGACTTCGACCCCCGCCGCGCCATGCCTGCGCACCTGGCGTTCGGGTACGGCGTGCACCGGTGCGTCGGCGCGGAGCTGGCCCGGCTGGAGCTGCGGTCGGCCTACAGCCGGCTCGCGCGACGGTTCCCGGACCTGGTCCTCGCCGTCCCTGAGTCGGCCCTGGAATACCGCCCGCTCTCCCTGGTGTTCGGCGTCGCGAGCGTCCCGGTCAGGCTCAGAATTGCCGATCCGGACATTTCCCCCTAACGCGGGCATAGCGCGCGGGGCCGACTACCCCCACACTGGCCCGATGAGCCCGTCTGCGGCAGCACCGTCGACGGCACCCGCGCGCCTGTTCGACGTGCTGGTCGTCGGCACCACCAACGTCTGCCGCTCGCCCGCGGCCGAACGGCTGATCCGCGCGCGCCTGGGGCAGGACGGCGACCTGTCCGTGACGAGCGCCGGGACGCACGCCGCGCTCGGCGAGCCGGTCCCCGAGCCCCTGGACGAGCTGCTCGCCGCCGCCGGCGCGGGCGACGGCGGTCACGAGGCCCGGCTGCTCAGCACCGACGCGGTCGAGGCCGCCGACCTGGTCCTCACGGCGACGCGGTCCGAGCGCGCGGCGGTGCTCCGCCAGGTCCCCTCGGCGATGGGCCGGACGTTCACGCTGCGCGAGCTGGCGCGGGTGGCGGAGTCGATCGGTCCCGCGGCGCTGCCCGAGGGCGGCGACATGGCGACCCGGCTGTCGGAGCTGGTCCGGCTCGCGCCGCGGCACCGCGGCCCGACGGCCCCGCCGGTGGCCTCGGACGACGACATCCTGGACCCCGCCGGGCAGGGCAAGGGCGCGTACCTGCGGTCGTTCGACCAGGTGCAGGCGGCCGTGGACGCCATCGTGCGGACCGTCCGGCCGGTCCCCGGCGAGGACGACCCGCCGCCGCCCGTGCGCTACGAGCCGCCGCCGGAGCCCCATCACCGCACCCGGAAGATCGCGCTGGTCACGCTGGCGTCGTTCCTGGTCGTCCTCCTCGCCGCCTCCGCCGGCGCGCTGCTGATCGCCGGCCTGCTCGACAGCCGCGTCCAGCGCTTCGCCGACCCGTTCCAGGACCTGCCCACTCGTCCCCCGTCGTTCGTGCCGAAGCCCCCGACCTACGGGATCCCGGTGACGATCCTGGTGCTCGGGTCCACGGACGACCTGCAGACCGAGAAGACCGGGAGCTGGGACGCGGCGGCCGCGCAGACGGACGTCGTGATGCTCGTGCACATCTCGGCCGACCGCGACTCCGCCCAGGTGGTCGCCATGCCGCCGGACCTCGGGGTCGAGGTGCCCGGCAAGGGCCCCGGCACGCTGCGCAGCGCGTTCGCCGCGGGCGGTCCACCCCTCGCGGTGCAGACGATCGAGCAGCTCACCAACGTGCGGCTGGACCACGTCGCGCTCACCGACTCCGAGACGTTCTCCCGCGTGACCGAGGCGCTCGGCGGGGTGGACCTCGACCTGCCGACCAACCTGGTCATCGACGGCCACGTGGCGGCCCAGGCCGGCGAGCGGCACCTCACCGGCGAGGAGGCCCTGGCCTGGGTCCGCGGCACGGGTGGCGACGACCTCGCGCGCTCGCAGCGCTCCGCGGCCTGGCTCCGCGCGATCCTCGACCGGTCGGGCGACAGCGACGTGCGGCACAACCCGATCACGTGGGTGCGCCTGCTCAGCGTCGTGTCCGGGTCGGTCGCGGTGGACGAGGGCTTCGACCGGGCCGAGATGGTGGGCCTGCTCACCAGCGTCCGCACCCTGGGTCCGGGCGAGGTCGAGGTGGTGGGGGTGCCGACGACCACGGCCGCCGCCGGCGCACCGTCCGCCCTCGTGCCCGACGCCGCCCCCTTCGGCAGCCTGATGGACGCGCTGCGGACCGACACCCTCAGCGAGCACCTGGCCGAGGGCGCGCCCTAGACGGTCACGACCACCTTCGCGCGGGCGTGCTCGACCTCGAGGTAGCGCAGGCCGTCGGCGGCCGACGACAGGTCGAACGTCCGGTCGATGGCCGGGACGACGGTGCCGGCCTCCGCGAGCTCCCGCAGCGCGTCGAGGTGCACGGCGCCCGGCTCCGTCCGGAGCACGACGACCGTCTGCCGGACGAAGGGCGCCAGCACCGTGCTCCGCACCAGCAGGCCGATGGGGCCCAGGAGCGTGCCGCCCTCGAAGACGCCGCCGCCGGACAGGATCAGCGTCCCGGCCGGCGTCAGGGCGCGGCGCAGGTCGCGCAGGGACCGGTTGGCGACGAGGTCGAACAGGACGTCGTAGCGGCGCCCGGCCCGCATGGGGTCGTCGCGCGTGTAGTCGACCACGTGGTCCGCACCCAGGGACCGGGCCAGCTCGAGGTTGCGGGTGCTGCAGACGGCGGTGACCTCGGCGCCGAACGCCTTCGCGATCTGCACGGCGAACGTGCCGACGCCGCCGGACGCCCCGTTGATCAGCACGGTCTGCCCGGGCCGGACCCGGCCCGACAGCCCCTGCAGGGCGGTCGTCGCCGCCAGCGGCATGGCCGCCGCCTGCTCGAACGTCAGGTTCGCCGGCTTGCGGGCCACCAGCCGCTCGGGCGCGCAGACGTACTCGGCGAGCGCGCCGTCGCACTCCCCGTACACCTCGTCGCCGATCCGCAGACCCGTCACCCCGGACCCGACCGCGTCGACGGTGCCGGCGAAGTCGGACCCGCGGATCGGCTCCTTCGGGGCGTGCCGGCCGAACTCGGCCGAGAGGCGGGCGATGTACGGGTCGCCGCGCATGAGGTGCCAGTCGCGCGCGTTCAGCGATGCCGCGCGCACCCGCACGCGGACCTCGTGGTCGCGGGGCACCGGGGCGTCGACGTCCTGGAGCGTGAGCGCGTCGGCCGAGCCGTACCGAGTCTGGACGATCGCCTTCATCGGACCTCTCCCTTACGTCGTAAGGCCGGTCCGACCAGCGTGGCTTACGTCGTAAGGTTGGTCAAGACCTGAGCCGGCGATCCAGGCCGTCGAGGAGCAGGTCCAGCCCGAACTCGAACTCGATCTGGTCGTCGCACCAGCCCAGCGTCGAGCCCGGATCGTCGTGCGCGACCTCGCCCAGCATCGCCACCAGGGACGGCAGGTCGGCGGCGAGCTCCGGCGGCAGGGCAGCGGCGTCCCCGCTGCCCGGGTCGAACAGCTCCTGGGAGAACCCGAGTGCCCGGCTGCCCAGGGCGTGCAGCGCGTGGTGGGTGAGGTCGTAGGAGAACCCGCCGTCGTGCAGCATCCCGACCAGGCGGTCGTGGTAGCGCACCACCTCGAGGCTCATCGCGGTCCGGGTCGCCAGCAGGCGCGGCGCCCAGCGGTGCCGGAGCAGCACCTCGCGGGCGGTGAGGATCCGCTCGCGGACGGCGCTCTTCCAGTCGTCTCGCGCGTCCAGCCGGTCGACGGCGTCATTGATCTCCCGGGCCACCAGGTCGACCGCGCCGTCGAGCAGGGCGTCCTTGCTGGCGACGTGGTGGTACAGGGACATGGCCTCGGCGCCGAGCTCGTCGCCGACGCGCCGCATGGTCACCGCCTCGATGCCGTGGGCGTCGGCGACGGCGACCGCCGTGAGGAGCACGCGCTCCCGACTCAGCGGCAGCCTCTGCTCGGGCGCCCGCGCCGGTTCGGCCGTCAACGACACCACCCCTCTCCTCCCCGGATCGTAAGGCGCGGCCCGCCGTTCGCCGGTCGCTACGCTCGGTCGGTGCCGCACGAGGACTGGATCGAGCACCGCCGCCCGGGCGACCGCGAGCTGCTCGGGTGGATCCGCCCGGAGGGTGAGGGCTTCGTCGCCCTCGACGCGCTCGGGCGCGAGACGACCGGCGTCGTCGACTGGCTGGAGGCCGAGGAGGCCCTCGACGAGCGCGGCCTGCACTGGCTGGCCGACCTGTGGCAGCTCGACCTGCCGGACGGCGGCCGCGAGCGCGTGCGCATCGTCGAGGTCACGCCCGAGCGCGTCGTCGTCAAGGTCGACGACTTCGGCGCGGTCGACGTCGTGACCCGGTCGTACGTCCTGCCGTTCCCGGCGCCGGACGCGCTGCGCCCGTTCGAGGGCGACGCCAAGACGCTCCCGGCCGGGCTCTCGGGCTAGGGCGCGGCCGTCGGCGCGGGGGACGCGGTCGGGCTGCTGGTCGGCGTCGGTGTCGGCGTCGGGGCCGGCGTCACGACCGGTGCCGGCGGCGCCGCCGGAGGCGCGCTCGGCTGCTCGACGGCGGGCTGGACGGGGACGGTCGGCGCCGGCGTGGTCGGCGCGACGCCGACGGTGATCGGCATCGACGTGCCCGTGCCGGCGTCGTCCGTGGTGCCGAACTCCCAGTGCCAGGGCTCGTGGGGGCCACGACCGCCCTCGTCCATGTAGGTCGGGTGGTGCCAGCCGAACTGCATCGCGTTGGCCTTGAGCCAGGCGTACAGCTCCGAGCCGTACCCGTTGGCCTGGTCGAGGTCGATCGCCAGGCCCCAGCCGTGGTTGGACGTGCCCGGCACCGCGGCGAGCGTCCCCTTGGCCGCCCGGGTGCTCACCTGCTCCTCGAGGGTGCGGTACGAGCCCGTGATCTTCAGGTCGTGGCCGAAGGCCGCCCGGTAGGCCGCGTCCATCCGCCCCAGCGCTTCGGCGGCGTCGCACCGCAGGTGCTGGCTCGGGGCGAACGCGACCGGACACAGCACCTTGAGCGGGATGTTCCCGTTGGTGTAGCCGTCGGTGGACCGGGCCTGCTGCTCGACCTTGGCGACCGCCGCCTGGGCGGCCTCGTCGCCGGCCGCGCCGGCCACGGCGAACTGCTGGGCCGCCAGCGTGACGCCGACGGCCGCGTCCCGAGCCTGGACGGCGGACACGGCCGCAGCGACGACGTCCCGGACCTCGGCGGCGGCGTGGGTGGCCCCGACGGCCGCGTCGAGGGCGGCGACCTGCGGGTCGGCGGCGACCAGCAGGCGGGACAGGGCGGCGTTCTGGGCCGACTGGTCCCCGAGGTCGAGGGCGACCAGCAGGACGTCGGTCTCGACGTCCGTGACCGCCTGCGCGGCGGTGGCGACGTCGCCGGCGGCCACCTCGTCCCGCGCGTCCTGGACCCGGGCGGGGAGCTGCTCGACGGTCAGCCCCGACGTGACCGGGACGACGACGGGGTCGTCCGGGTCGGTGCGGAACAGCGTCCGCGAGGCCGGCTTCGCGGTCTCCTCCAGCGGGTGGCCGACGAGGGCGACCGTCGCCGTCTCCACCGCCGCCACCCGGTCGCCCAGCTGCGCCAGCGCCTGCGGGGAGGTGCGGCCGAGCGCCTGCTGCGGGACCAGCGCCTCGGCGACGGACGCGGCCTGGGCGTCGTCGGCGGAGTGCGACGGATCGGCGGGCTGCACGGCGAGGACGACGGTGAGGAACGCCATCGACACGAGGACCGCGGCCGACTCGTACGCCCGCCGGCCCTCGCGCGGGCGCGACGAATGACGACCCTGGGTCGTCCGTCGTGGTCCGAGCACTGGTGTCCTCCGCGATGCGTCGTCCGACGATCCCATCGCGACCCCGCGCCCGTCGACCCGCCAGAAGGGTGGGGTCAGGCCGACGGGACCCGCATCCGTCGCCGCGCGCCCCGCGCCGACGGCCCGCGACGCCGCACCCGGGTGATCCGCCTGGGCGCCGCCGGCGTCGCGGCGCCGCCCGTCACCGGCTGCGCCGCGAGACCCCGCTGCGCCATCACGTACGCGGGCACGAGCAGGACGACCGCCCCGATCCACGCGAGCGGGTTGCCCCACACGACGCCCCCGTAGCCGTAGGCCGCGCCGAGCACGGCGGCCGCTCCGACCCGGCAGACCAGCTCGACCACGCCGGTCAGCGTCGGGATCATGGTCTGCCCGAGGCCCTGCAGAGCGCCGCGCAGCACGAACAGCACGCCCAGCACCACGTACAGCACGCCGTTGACCAGCAGGTAGTGCGCGGCCATCTGGACCACGCGGTCCTCGCCGTCGCCGACGAAGAGCCCGACGATCGTGGACCCGCCGGCGACCAGCACGACGCCGAGCACCAACGAGCCGACCACCGACATCCCCATGCCCTGCACGACGCCGCGGCGGATGCGGTCCGGGCGCCCGCCGCCCAGGTTCTGCGCGACGAACATCGACACCGCGAGGCCCAGCGACGCCAGCAGCGCGACCGCGAGCCCGTCGACGCGGACGGCCGTCGTGTAGGCGGCGACGGCGTCGGGCCCCAGCTCGTTGAGGCGCACCTGCACGGCGAGCGTGCCGATCGCGATGATCGACGCCTGGAACCCCATGGGCAGGCCGAGCCGCAGGTGCCGGCGCAGGTCGACGCGGCTGACGCGCCAGTCCTCGCGGTGCACGTGCAGGACCGGGACCCGCCGCCGCACGAACGCGAGGCAGAGGGCGACGGACACGCCCTGCGACAGGACGGTCGACACCGCCGCACCGGCGACGCCCATGCCGAGCCCGGCCACGGCGACGACCACCAGCACCACGTTCAGGACGCAGCTGATGGTGAGGAAGACCAGGGGCGTCCGCGAGTCGCCGATGGCGCGGATGATCGCCGACAGGAAGTTGAAGAACATCATCGTGCCGGCGCCCAGGAAGCTGATGACGGCGAACGTCGTCGCCTCGGGGAGCAGCTCCTCGGGCGTCTTCAGCAGCCGCAGCGCCGGACCCGCGAGCAGCGGGGCCGCCACGGTGATCACCGCGCTCGTGGCGGCCGACAGCACCGTGCCGGCCGCGACCGACCGCCGCACCGCCGCGTGGTCCCCGGCGCCGAACGCCTGCGCCAACGGGATCGCGAAGCCGTTGGTCATCCCCCACGCGAACCCGAGCAGCAGGAACAGCAGCGCGCCGGTGGCGCCGACGGCGGCGAGCGAGTCGACGCCGAGCACCCGGCCGACGACGACGGCGTCGGCCGCTTGGTAGAGCTGCTGGACGACGTTGCCGACGAGCAGCGGGACGGCGAACAGGAGGATGACGCGCCAGGGGCGACCGGCGGTGAGGACCTTGGGCACAGCGAGACCTTGGGACTTGGTGGGGCGGGGGAACGTCGCGGTGGTCCGTCGTGCAGGGTCGCGCCGTGCGTCGATCGTATCGATACGATCCTGTCCGGATGAAACGATTTGATGCAGGTCACACGGGTGCGCCTGCACGTACCGGCAGGAATCGGAGGAGTCGGGCGCCGCGGGTCCGCGACGGCCGTCACCGAGCGGCGGCGACCCCCCGCAGCAGCGTCGCGAGCGCCTCGTCGTAGTGCTCGTCGCTGCCGTATGCGGCCAGGTCGGCGGCGACCGCCGCGGTGTGCGGGTACACGGCGGCGGGGATCGCGGCCAGCCCGGCGGCGAGCGCCTCCTGCGGGACGCGCGACCGGGCCGTCGAGAACGCGCACCACCCGTAGTTGAGCGCGAGCACGGCGCTGAAGAGCACCACGGCCGACCTCCCCGTCACGCCGCCGCGGCGGACGAGCCCCAGCGCGACCTCGCCGATCCGGGTGGCGTTGATGCCGGGGTTCGGGTGCGTGAACAGCGCCGGCACCGCCCACGGGTGCGCGTCGAGCACGGCCCGGTGCGCCTGCGCGAAGGCCCCGAGGTCGGCCACCCAGTCGTCGGTCTGGGCGGGCGGGACGAACCGGCCGAGGACCCGGTCGAGCAGGGCGTCGACCAGCTCGTCCATCGTCGCGAAGTAGCGGTACAGCGACATCGGGGACGCATCGAGCTCCGCCGCGATGGTCCGCACGGTCATCGCGTCGATCCCGCCGGCCGCGGCACGCTCGGCGGCCTCGAGGATCGCGTCGGGCGTGAGCGAGCCTCGGGCGCGACGGGTGCGGGGTGTTGACGACGTCATGGCGTACAGCGTACGTTATCGCCCAGCGTACTAAGTACGCGTTCCGACGACACGAGAGCTGACCCCGATGACCACGACCCGCTGGCTGCTCCGGTGGCTCCCCACGTTCCTCGCGTTCCCGCTGGCGGGGCTGCTCGTGTCCGTCGCGCTCGGCCCCGTCGACTCCCCCGCCCGCGGCGCGCTCGCGGGGCTGGTGGCCGGCGCCGTGATCGGCACCGGGCAGTGGCTGGCGCTGCGGACCCGCGGCGTCTCGGCCCGATGGATCGCCGCGAGCGCGGTCGCGATGGCGCTCGGCTCGGCCGTGTCGGCGGCGCTGACCGGGTCCGTGACGAGCGTCGGCGCCCTCGCGCTCACCGGGCTGATCACGGGCGCGCTGGTGGGCGTCGCGCAAGGGTTCGTCGTCGGTGCGATCCTCCCCTGGACGCTCGCCGTCGCCGGGTCGTGGGCCGTCGCCTGGGTCGTCACGTCGCAGGTGATCGTCGACGCCGAGAGCGGGTACGTCGTCTTCGGCTCGAGCGGCGCCGTCCTGGCGACGCTGATCACGGGCGTGGTGGCGCACCCGCTGCTGCCCGGCCGCGCCGGGTCGGTCCCCGCACCCGTCGACGCGGCGGCCCGGTGATGGCCACGCTCGTCGGCATCCTGCTGATCGCCCTGCCGGTCGCGTTCAACGTGGCGTTCGCCGCGCTGGCCAGGGCGTTCGACTACCCCGACATCCTGCGCCGTCCGACCGCCGAGATCCTCGAGCGGTTCCGCGCCGGCGGCTCGACTCTGGTGACCCTGTGGTGGGCGTTCGCCATGACCGCGCTGGCCTTCGCACCGGTCGCCGTGCTGGTCTCCGACGTCCTCGACGGCAACCCGACGGTCCTGCGGCTCGCCGTCGTCGTCGGGGTGCTCGCCGGGCTCGTGCAGCTGCTCGGCCTCCTGCGCTGGCCCTTCCTGGTGCCGTACCTGGCGCGCACGAGCGTCGACGCCTCCCCCGCGCGGGCCGAGGCCGTCGACGTCGTGTTCCAGGCGTTCCACCGGTACCTCGGCGTGACCGTCGGCGAGCACCTCGGGTACCTGCTGACCGGCGCCTGGAGCGTGCTCGTGGGCGTGGCGCTGGCGCAGGGCTCGGTCGCGCCCGCGTGGCTCGGGGTCGTCGGCGTGGCCGTCGGCGCCCTGCTCGTGATGTGCTCGCTGGAGTTCGTCGGCCGGTTCGAGCCCTCGGGCTGGAGGCTGGCCGGGACCCTGGTACCGGTCGTCTACGTGGCGTGGTCGCTCTGGCTCGCGGGCGTGGGCGTGGCGCTGCTGGTCTAGGCGCCGACCTCGACCGTGTACCGGCCGGACGCGCACCCGCTGATCCGCCAGCCGCCGGGCACCTCGTCCACGTGCGCGTCGGTCACACCCGTGGTCGAGAGCTGCGGCTGCGCCTCGCCCGGCACCCAGACGTCGAGGAGGCAGCTGGTGTCCGTGTCGTCGACGGTCCCGGCAACCGTGAGGTCGCGCCCGCCCGAGCCGGACGTCAGCGAGTCGAGCCGGCCGGGGACCGCCCGCGGGTAGGCCCGGCTCAGCGGCGTCGCGAAGCCCGCGGGCGGCGGGCTCAGCTTCCCCGTGGCGCAGTCGACGGAGACCAGGTTTCCCGACGACGTCGCGTCGTCCCCCGTCTCGGGCGAGCCGCAGCCCTGCCGCCACACCCAGAAGGCGCCGCCGATGCCGAGCTCGTTCTGCGCGGTCACGAACCGGTCGACCTTCGCGCCGTCCACGGCCGGATCGCCGAACCAGCCCCACTCCCCCGCCCACAACGCGGCCCCGTAGGACGCCGCGGCACGGGAGGAGACCGAGAGGTTGCGCTCGAGCGTCGCGATCGTCAGCCCGAGGCTCTGGTCCATCGAGATCGACTCGCTGTACGGGTGCGGCGCGAACACCAGCTGCCGGTCGTCGGTGAAGCCCGGCGGCGGCGTCACGTCGAACGCCAGGCCCGACCAGAGCACGCTCGGCTCGAAGAACACCAGGTGCGGGAACCCGCCGGCGTCCGTCTCCGCGGCGCGGATCGCGTCGATCGCCGCGTCGTAGTAGCGGCCGAGCAGCAAGCCCGAGCTGATCGGCGGGTTCGCGCCGATGCCGGGCTCGTTCAGCAGGTCGTAGCCCGCCACCGCGGGCTCGTCGGCGAACGTCCGCGCGACCTCCGCCCACGTGTGGACGAGCTCGGTCTGGATCCCGTCGCGGTCGGTGTAGAAGTTGCCGAAGGCCGCGGCAACCGCGGGGGCGAGGTCGCGCGCCATGAACTGGCAGTGCAGCGCACCGTCGGTGATCGTGGCCCACGCGGGCGCCCCGTCCCACCCGGTCGTCGGCGACGTGCCGCCGCTGCACTCCTGGTCGGGAGCGGCCAGCGCGTTGCCCCAGGCGTCCTCGTGCATGTCGAGCACGACGTAGACGCCGTGCGCCTTCGCCGACGCCACCGCGTCCTGCACCTGCTGGAGGTAGTCCTGGTCGAGCTCGCCGCGGGTGGGCTCGAGCCGCGACCACGACATGCCGAGCCGGACGACATCGAAGCCCATCGCGGCGATCTGCGCGAAGTCGTCGTCGGTCAGCTCCCCGGTGGCCGGGTTCTCGGGGTCGCGCAGGTAGTAGTCGATGAGCTGGTTCACGTTCACGCCCCGCAGGATCACCTGCCGACCGGTCACGTCCCCGATCACGGGCAGCCCGCCCGCCTCCGTCGCGGGCAGCACCTGGAGCCGCTGGAGGCCGTCGGTGGCCGCCACGGGCTGGACCTCCTGCGGACCGGCCGAGGCCGGGGCGCTCACGACGAACGGCAGCACGAGCAGGAGCGCCACGGCGACGGCGACGAGCCGCCGCGGGCGCGTCAGCCGGGCCCGCCACCGCCAGGTCACGGCCGTGGCGGCCGTGCCGAGCAGGCCGACGGCGACGCCGTAGCCGATCCCGGTGGCGACGCCGACGAACGACGTGGCGATCCACCAGCTGTCCGAGCCGGCGCCGGTGAGGGCGCCGACGATCGCGGTGACCACCCCGAGGACCAGCCCGGCGACGACCGCCGCGAGCCAGACCGCGAGCGGCTGCTCGCCCAGCCGGCGCTGAGCCGTCCGGACCGCGAGCGTGAAGCTGCCGAGGAAGACGACCAGGCCCGCGAGGGTGCCGAGCAGGCCGGCCGCGGATGTCGGCGCCACGAGCGGCCCGGCGAAGGCGTAGCCGACGGGACCGCCACGCCACGACGTCGCCGCGAAGCCGACGGCGGCGACCGCCACGACGACGGCCATGACCGCGATCGGGAAGGCCGAGGTCGAGCGCTGCCGGGGTGCCACGGCACGCGGGCCGAGCCGGAACGCGAGGGCAGCCGCCGCCGCGACCAGCGGCCCCGCGACCACGAGCTTGAGACCCGCGAACCCGCTGGTCGCGAACGCGAACTGCAGCGCGGACCAGAACGAGAGGTGCGCACCGACCAGCGGCAGCGCCACGACCAGGCCGGTGACGGCAGCCGCGGTCGACGCGGCTCCGACGGACGCCACCCAGGCCACGACGAACACCCAGCCGGCCGACACCGCCGACCGGGCCGCGAGGTACACGGGGACGGCGGTGGCGGCGAGGAGGACGGGCAGCCCGACGACCAGGGGTGCCCAGCGGAACGCTCCGCCGGACCCGATCAGCGGCACCCCGTGACCGCCGACGGGCGCGAGCAGGCCCGACGGGTCGAGGACGGCCAGCGCCGCGACGAGCACGAGGGCGACAGCCGCCGCAGCGACGGACGCGCGGAGCTCAGGACGGGCGAGCGAGGACCGCCATCGGGAAGACTTCGTTGTCTGATCGGCCATGGTGATCGCGAAGGATAACGGCCGATCGTGAGAAATCCGGGCCGCCTCCACGAACGGCCCAACGCACTGCTACGGGGTCGGCGCCGCCGTCGGCTCCGCGAGCTCGGTCGGGGCGGGCTCCGGGGTCGCGACCAGGGTCTCCGCAGGAGCGTCCGAGGGCGCCGGCGCCGGGGTCTCCGTGGGCGTCGGAGCCGGGGTCTCCGTGGGCGTCGGAGCCGGGGTGTCCGAGGGCGTCGGGGCCGGGGTCTCTGCGGGCGGGTCCGAGGGCGCCGGCGCCGGAGTCTCGGTGGGCGCGTCCGACGGCGTGGGGGTCGGGGTCTCCGTGGGCGTGTCCGACGGCGCCGGCGTGTCCGAGGGGGTCGGCGTGGGCGTCTCCGAGGGCGTGGGCGTCGGCGTGTCCGAAGGCGTCGGCATGTCCGTCGGCGTCGGCGTCGGCTGCTCAGCGACGGGCGCGACCGGGACGACCGGCGTCGCGGCGTTCGGCTCCCCGTTCACGAGGATCGGCACCGACGTGCCGGTCCCGCGGTCGTCGGTGGTGCCGAACTCCCAGTGCCACGGCTCGTGCGGCCCGCGACCGCCCTCGTCCATGTAGGTCGGGTGGTGCCAGCCGTAGAGGACGGCGTTGGCCGAGAGCCAGGCGTACTGCGCGGAGCGGTAGCTGTCGGCGCCGTCGCCCAGGTCGATGGCCAGGCCCCACCCGTGGTTCGAGGTGCCGGGCACGGCGGCGAGGCCCCCCTTGGCCGCCTTCGTCGTGATCTGCGCGGCCAGGCTGCGGTACGAGTCCGAGATGACGATGTCGTGCCCGAACGCGGCCCTGTACGCCTCGTTCATCCGCACCAGCGCGTCGGCGGCGTCGCACCGCAGGTGGTGCTGGGGAGCGAACGCGACCGCGCAGAGCACCTCGAGCGGGATGTTCCCGTTGGTGTAGCCGTCGGTGGACCGCGCCTGCTGGTCGGCCTTGGCGATGGCAGCCTTCGTGGCCTCGTCGGCGGTCAGAGCGGCCTGCTGGGCGGCCGCCGTGATGCCGGTCGCGGCATCCCTGGCCTGGACGGCCGCCGAGGCGGCGGCGATCACGTCCCGGGTGCCCGCGGCGGTGTGGGTCGCCCCGACCGCGGCGTCGAGGGCCGCGACGTTCGGGTCGGCGGCGACCAGCAGTCGCGCCAGGGCGGAGTTCTGCGCCGACTGGTCGGCCAGGTCGAGCGAGACCAGCAGCACGTCCGTCTCCACGCCGGTGACCGCACGTGCGGCGGCGGCGACGTCCCCGCCGGCCACCTCCTGGCGGGCGTCCTGCACGCGGACGGGCAGCTGCTCGACGCTGAGCTCCGGCGCGGGCGCGGCCACGGCGACCACGTTCTCCACGAAGTCAGGTCGCAGGCGGGGCACCTGTGTCGGCGTCGGCTCCGCCGCGGCGACGGGCTCGCCGGTGAGCGTCACGGTCGCCGTCTCCACCGCCGTCACGCGCTCGTGCAGCCGGTCGATCGCCGACCGGACCGCCCGGCTGGTCGGCTCCGGCGGGACCTGCTTCTCGGTGGCCGGCACGGCGACCACCACCGGCTGCACGACGTCGGCCGAGTGGGACGGCAGGAAGGGGGCCGCGGCGAGCGCGGCCGTCAGCAGGGCGACCGTGGAGAGGACCGCGACTGGCTCGGGGACCCGACGCCGGGCGAGCGGGCGCGCGCGATGACGGCCCTTGCTCCTGCGTCGAAGTGCGAGCACTGATGAACCCTCCGCGGTGCTTCGTCAGTCGACCATCTCACCGCCCCCGGCGTTCGTCGACCGGCGCAGGGGGCGAAAGACTGCGGTCGCCTGATCGACACTCGCCGACCAGGGCGAACGCCCGGTGAGGCGCGGGTGAACCCCGTCAGGCCGAGCCGCTCACGCCTGGGTCGTCGCCTCGATCAGGCCCAGGTCCCGCACGGCGAAGCGGTGGTGCTCCCACTCCTCCTCGAGGATCACGTGCAGGCACTTGAGCACGCTCTCGGGGTACTCGGGGTTGTGCGGGTTCCGGCGCGCGGCCGCCAGCTCGTCCGGCGTGACGGTGGCGATGAAGTCCCGCACCATCGCGACGCGCCCGGCCCGCACCTCGAGCACCTCGGCGTACGGCGGCGTGGTGGCCGAGAACGCCGACGTGTCGTCGTCGAAGGTGACGTCCGGCTGACCGATCGGGTGGAACGGCTGCTCGAGCTGCAGGATCGCCTTGCGGAACCAGATGTCCGTGGCCATGACCAGGTGGCGGAGGGTCTGCGCGAACGACCACTCGCCGCCCACCGAGACGTCGACCGTTCCGTCGGGCATCGCGGCGGCACGCTCGAGCGTCGCGTCCCAGGTGCGCTGCAGCACGTCCCACGCCTCGAGGAGGCTGTCCGGATCCGGGGCGCGGCGCTCGGCCCGACCGGGGAAGCGACGGTTCAGCTCGGCCTCGACGAACGGCGCCACGTCCACGCCGTTGATCACGAAGGAGCTGTCCTCCTCGGTGATCCATGGCGCGTCGATGTCCGCGCCCGCCACGTCCACCCCGCGCATCACGATGCCGGACAGGTCGGACTCGACGAACCGGGCGCCGCGCAGGTTCGTGCCGACGAACTCCGCCCCCTGCAGCTGGTCGGACCGCGTGAAGGTTGCTGCCATGAGTGCTCCTCGCCGAGGCTCCGGTTTTCGCGAGTCCAGTGTTGTGGCGGCATCGGGGGTTGTCCACGCGAGAACCGGCCGCTCAGGTGCACCTGACCTGTCGGATCGCGGCATCCTCGTGCGTAGCAAGGGTGAGGGCCGCCTGCCGAGGGTGCCCGGAAGGGACGACGACCATGAGGCTGGTCACGAACACCCAGATCACCGTCGACGGCGTGATGCAGGGCAACGGCGGACGCAACCCCGTGCTCGACCCCGGGTTCGACCGGGCCGGCTGGGCGCTGCCGCTCGGCGACGAGGAGTCGACCGCCTACATCGGCGACTTCTACCAGCGGGCCGACGCGTTCCTGTTCGGCCGGCGCACCTACGAGCTGTTCGCCGGCTACTGGGGCGTGCGCGACGATCTCGACAACCCGTTCGTCGGCGCCCTGAGCTCGCGCCCGAAGTTCGTCGCCTCGCACACGCTCACCGACCCGCAGTGGGCGGGCACCACGGTGCTGTCCGGCGATCTCGAGGTGGCCGTCCGGTCGTTGAAGGCCACTCCCGGCGGCGAGCTGCAGGTGCACGGCAGCGGCCGGCTGATCCGCTGGCTGCTCGAGCACGAGCTGGTCGACGAGATGACGCTGGTGGTCTGCCCCGTGATCGTCGGCGCAGGCACGAGGCTGTTCCCCGAGACGGGCACGGACTTCGCCCTCGAGCTGGTGGAGTCGCGCCGGTTCCCGACGGGCATCACCGTGCAGTCCTACCGACCCGTCGGCCGCCCGCAGTACGCGTAATCACGATGTCCCTGGAGGTATGAGATGCAGTACCTGGTGTCCGTGATCGACCACCGGACCAACTCAGGCACGCCGGAGGAGGCGGTGGCGATCGACGACTTCAACGACCGCCTGCGGGCCGGTGGCCACTGGGTGTTCGCCGGCGGGCTGGCCGCACCGGAGACGTCGACGGTCGTCGACGGCCGCGGGGACGAGCCGGTGTTCACCGACGGTCCCTTCCTCGAGTCGAAGGAGCACATCGCCGGCTTCTGGATCATCGACGCCCCCGACCTCGACGCCGCGCTCGCGCTCATGGCCGACGGGTCGAGGGCCTGCAACCGGCGCCTCGAGGTGCGACCGTTCCTGGTCGTGTGAACCCGACCGACGCGCACGCGGCGATTGTCCGGGCCCACCACGAGCAGTGGGCCCGGGTGGTCGCCGCGCTGGCCCGGCGCTTCGGACTCGACGTCGCCGAGGAGGCCGCGGCCGAGGCGTTCGCGACCGCGGTCGAGCGGTGGCCGGTCGACGGCGTCCCGCCCAACCCCGGCGGGTGGCTCACCCTGACCGCGACGCGCAAGGCGATCGACCGGATCCGCCGCGAGAACAGGCGCGACGACAAGCATCGGGAGGCGCTGTTGCTGGCCGACGACGTCCCGCCCGAGCCGCTCGGCGCCATCGACGACGACAGGCTCCGGCTGATCTTCACGTGCTGCCACCCGGCCCTCGCGATCGAGGCACGGGTGGCGCTGACCCTGCGGATGGTCGGCGGCCTGACCGTGCCGGAGATCGCCCGCGGCTTCCTGGTGCAGGAGACCACGATGGGTCAGCGGATCACCCGAGCGAAGGCCAAGATCGCCGCGGCCCGCATCCCCTACCGCGTGCCGTCCACGCCGGACCTGCCGGCGCGCATCACCGGCGTGCTCGCCGTCCTGTTCCTCGTCTTCAACGAGGGCTACCTGGCGACCGGCCCCGACACCGACCCCGTGCGGCCCGACCTCACCGCGGAGGCGATCCGGCTGACGCGCCTGCTCCGCACGCTGCTGCCGCAGGACGGCGAGGTGGCCGGGCTGCTGGCGCTCATGCTCCTCACCGAGGCCCGTCGGCCCGCCCGCGTCTCGGCGGACGGCGAGCTCGTCTCGCTGCGCGATCAGGACCGCGGGGCCTGGGACGACGGGCTGATCGACGAGGGCCACCGCCTGGTCCGCGAGCGCCTGGCCAGCGGGGCCGCCCCGGGCCGGTACCAGCTGCTGGCGGCGATCAACGCCGTGCACACCGACGCGCGCGACGCCGACGACACCGACTGGTCGCAGGTGGTCGCCCTCTACGACCAGCTCGTCCGGCTCGACCCCTCGCCGATCGTCGCCCTCAACCGGGCCATCGCGGTCGCCGAGCTCGACGGTCCCGAGGTGGCGCTGGAGCTGGTCGACGGCCTCGGCGACGCCCTGGACCGCTATCACGCCCTGCACGCCACCCGCGCCGAGCTGCTGCGCCGGCAGGGGCACGACGCGGAGTCGCGCGCGGCCTACGACCGGGCCATCGCGCTCGCGGGCAACACCGCGGAGACCGCGTACCTGTCGCGCCGCCGCGACGAGCTGGCGTAGCGGTCTCAGCCGCGCTCGGGCTTCGTGTAGAGGATCTCGCGGGCCTGCTCCGCGGCGCGGGCGATGCTCTCGCCGACGAAGTCCATGAAGCGGGCGACGTTCTCGAGGCGGACGGCGGCCGGGGTGTCCGGGCCGAGCACGCTGACGCCCTGCCGCGCGGTCTCTGCCAGCTCGGCGTTCGAGCGCGCGCTCGCGATCATCGACTGGTACCAGACCCCGGCGTCGGCCACGTAGCGCTCGCGACGGCGCTCGTCGCGCTCCCGCAGGACCAGGCCCTGGCTCTCGAGGAACGCGATCGCCTTGGAGATGGACGCCGGGCTGACCTGGAGGCGCTCGACCAGCTCGGACGCCGTGAGACTGCCGGCGTCGGTGGTGTACAGGCAGGTCAGCACCCCCGCGGCGATCCGGGGCAGGCCCGAGCGCATGAGCAGCGTCGTGAACGTCTCCTCGTACTGCCGCACGGCCTCGGCGTCGCGGCCGTCGGCCTGCACGGGCGGCTGCGTCCCGCGGGGCGCGGCCGGTCGGCGCCGGTGGGCGCGACGCTCTGTGGCGCGGTGGGCGAGGTCCGCCCGATACGCAGCGGGACCGCCGTTGCGCATCACCTCGCGCGTGATCGTCGACGTCGGGCGGTCCAGGCGGCGCGCGATCTCCGCGTACGTCAGGTCGTCGGCCACCCCCTGCGCGATCTGCTGGCGTTCCTGCTGAGTGAGCCGGCCTCCCGGCATCGCGACCTCCTTCGTCGTCCGTGTGCCGAGGATAGCGTTCAGTTCATAGCCATTGCAACGTCGAGCGGGACAGATGTTGCGTTGAATTTCGTTCCATTGCAATGATCTGTGCTCGCCGACGTGCACAAATGCACGTTCATCGCAATATTGCTGTTGCCCGATGTGCGAACGCAACGTAGCGTTTCACATGTCAGAAACACCCAGTGCCACCGAGTTCAGGAGTTGAGCATGATGCAGAACTACGCCACCCCCGCCCCGATCTCCGCCGTCCTCGACATCCCGGCGGGCCGGGTGCAGCTCATCGCCGCCGACCGCGCCGACACGGTCGTGGAGGTCCGGCCCGCGGACGCCTCGAAGGGGCGCGACGTCAAGATGGCCGAGCAGACCACGGTCGACTACCGCGACGGCGTCCTGTGGATCGAGGCCGCGGCGAAGAACCAGATCCTCGGCGCCTCCGGCTATATCGAGGTCACGGTCCAGCTGCCCACCGGTTCGCGCGTCGAGGCGAAAGCGGCCAGCGCCGAGCTTCGCGGCGTCGGCCGGCTCGGCGACGTCTCCTTCGAGGGCGCGCTGGGCGAGATCAAGCTCGACGAGGCCGCGACCGTGCGCGTCACGACGAGCGCCGGCGACGTCTCGGTCGGTCGCCTGACCGGCCCGGCCGAGATCAGCACCGGCAAGGGCGACATCCGGATCGCCGAGGCCGTGCGCGGCACGGTCGTCCTGAGCACCCAGGCCGGCGACGTGTCGGTCACGGCCGCCGCGGGATCCTCCGCCTCGCTGGACGCCGGTACGTCGTACGGCCGGGTCCACAACGCGCTCGTGAACACCGCGAGCGTCCCCGAGCTGGACATCCGCGCGACCACGGCCTACGGCAACATCACCGCGCGCAGCCTCTGACGCGCTTGCCGACGGCGGCGTGCACGTTCTCGGTGCACGCCGCCGTTGGCGGGTCGTCGGCCACTCACTCCTCGATGGCCGCGTCCAGCGACCGCAGGTGCTGCCGGAAGGTCACGCCGTCGCGGTCGCGGGCGACGAGGTAGTCGTCGAACCGCGTCTGCTCCCGCAGGCTGGTGCCGAGGGCCATGCGCGCCGCCTGGTGCCGCTCGGTGTCGCGGATCCGGGCCGCGACGACGGCCAGCTCCGCGGCCTGCGCCGCCGGCACGAACAGGACGCCGTCGTCGTCGGCAAGCACGACGTCCTCCTCGGTCACCGTGTGCGGGCCGCACGCCGCCCACCCCAGGGCGTCGGCCGGCTGCGGGTCGAGCCGCTCGGGCCCGTCGGGGAACGCGCCCAGGCTGTAGACCGGCAGGCCGATGGTCCGCAGCTGCGCGGTGTCGCGGTGCAGCCCCCAGATGACGATCGCCCCGAGCCCCGCACGGGCGACCTCGAGCGCCACCAGGTCCCCGACGCAGGCCTCGTCCGTGCGACCGCCGTTGTCGACGACCAGGACGTCCCCGGGCTCGGCACGCCCGAGGGCTTCCAGGAACACGTCGACGCTCCCGACGTGCCGCACCGGTCGCGCCCGCCCGACCACGTGGATGCCGGCCCACAGCGGACGCACCGACGGCGGCGCGCACCGCACGGGGACCCCGAGGCGCAGGCACGCGTCCGCGACGTGCGGGGTGCTCAGGTCCGGGAAGGTGGTCTGCAACGTCAGGGCATCCATCGCATCTCCTCGAGGTGGCCGGCGGGCGGGCCGGTGTCGGCCTCGTCATCTTCGCGCCCGGCTGGCGTGCTGTCCCCCGTGTGCGGTGCGATGGGACTCTCTCGTTCCCCGAGGAGGACTTCCGATGCGCAGCGTGACCTACTCGATGGCCACCTCCCTCGACGGCTACATCGTCGGGCCCGACGGCGGCTTCGACTGGCAGGGGCACGGCGACGAGGTCTTCCGCTTCCTCACCGACGAGATGGAGCAGGTCGGCGTCCACTTCCTGGGCCGACGGCTCTACGAGACGATGCTCTACTGGGAGACCGCCGACCCGGACCCGACGCTCGACCCCGCGACCTTCAGGTGGGCGACGATCTGGAACCGGCTCCCCAAGGTCGTGTTCTCCTCGACGCTGACGGCGGTGCAGGGCAACGCGCGCCTGGCCACCGGAGGGCTGGCCGACGAGATCGAACGATGGCGAGCCGAGCCGGGCGAGGGCGACATCTTCCTCGGCGGAGCGACCCTCGCCGCCGAGGCGGCTGCCCAGGGGCTGATCGACGAGTACCGGGCGCGGGTGCACCCCCTGCTCGTCGGCGGCGGCATCCCGTTCTTCCCGCGCGAGGAGCGCCACGTGGACCTCGAGCTCGTGGAGGCACGGACGTTCGACACGGGGGTCGCGCACTACCGCTATCGCGTGGTGCGTTAGCGCCGCACCGGTCCCAGCCAGCGGGGCACCCGGCGCCTGTACTCGTCGTACGGCGCACCGAACCGCTCGTGCAGGAAGCGCTCCTCGGGGAGGATCGCGCCCCAGAGAACGAGCAGCACCGCGACCGGGAACAGGACGAGCCCCCAGAACGTCGGCACCAGCAACGCCAGGCCGACGTACAACGCGAGCAGCCCGACGTACAACGGGTTGCGGGACAGCCTGTACGGACCCACCTCGATGATCGCCTGGGTCGACTGCCCCGGCAGCAAGCCCGTCCGATTGCGGCCGAACAGCCACAACGACCAGCCGTTCCACCCGACGAACGCGACCACCAGCGCCCAGCCGAGCGGGATCCGCCATGCGCCGAGCTCGACCGGATCACCCCGGGCCTGCGTCGCCAGCCAGCCGATCAGCAGCGGCGCGCCGATCGCGACCGGCGGCCAGAGCCGGAACGAGACGACCGCAGTCGGACCGTGCGCCATGCCTCATTGTCTGGCGACATGTTCTGACGCTCGCGCTCAGCCCACGCCTTCGGCCGCGAGCGCGTCGGTCAGCAGCCCGACCAGGGTCTCGAGCTGCACGTCGGTCGACCCCGGCAGGTCCTCGTCCAGCGCCCCGTCCAGCGCCCGTGCCGCGAGCGCCGACTTGCTGTCGATCAGCTCGGCGATCTTGGCGTCGATGGTCTGCGCGGCGATGATCCGCCACGCGGTGACGGGCTCGTCCTGGCCGATCCGGTGGATGCGGTCGATGGCCTGGGTCTGCTCGGCGTCGGTCCAGGACAGCTCGGCCAGCACGAGGTTGGAGGCGACCTGCAGGTTGAGCCCGACGCCGGCGGCCATCAGCGAGCACACGGCGATCTGCACGTCGGGGTCGTCGACGAACGAGGCGATGTTCTTGTTGCGCGTCCTCGTCGTCTGGTCGCCGCGGATCGAGGCGTAGCGGATGCCGCGGTCGGCGAAGGTCTGCTCGGCCTGGTCCATCACGTCGACGTGCTTGGCGAAGAACACGACCTTGCCCACGTTGCGGGCCAGCTGCGCGGCGTAGTCGGCGGCGAGCCCGGCCTTGGCCTGGCCGATCCGGCGGACCATCGTGAAGACGTTCTCGCCACCGGCCTTCGAGCTCGAGTCCTTGAGCTCGGCCGCGGCCACCCGGCGGACGAGCTCGAGGTCGATCCCGTCCACGTCGGCACCACGCATCGCCACGGCGGTGCGGTAGCGCCCGACCATCTGGCTCGCGAGCGCGGCCTCGGCGGCACGGATCGATCGGCCGACCGCGCCGTCGAGCTCGACCGGCAGGTCCGCGACGCGGCGGGCGGGGATGTCGGCGACGACGTCGATCTTGCGACGACGCACGATGCCCATGTCGATCACGCTCGCCCGCGCGGCGGCGTAGAACCCCTGGTCGGCCGGGGTGAGCCCGGTCTCCTCGAGGGCAGCCATCAGCGGTCCGAGCGGCTGCTTGTCGTCGATCCAGCCGAGGAACTGCCAGATCGCCCGGAAGTCCTCGATGTCGTTGATCAGCGGCGTGCCGGTGAGCGCCATCAGCAGCGGCCTGGCGGTGCGGGCGCGGATCTTCTCGGACAGCGTGAGCACGTGCTGCGATCGCTGGGACGACTTGTTCTTGATGAAGTGCGCCTCGTCGACGACCATCCCGCGGAAGCCCAGGTCGCCGAGCCAGCCGACGTGCCGGTCCAGGATCTCGTAGTTCACGATGACGACGTCCGCGAACGCGTCGACCCGGTCGCCGTCGCCATGGACCACGGTCGACCGGCGGAACGGCGTCCACAGCCCCACCTCGTGCGCCCAGTTCGTCTTGACGACGTTGGGCACGACGACGAGCAACGGGTAGGCGTCGGCGGCCTGGGCTGCGAGCAGCGCCTGAGCGGTCTTGCCGAGGCCGGGCTCGTCGGCGAGCAGGAAGGTGCGATGACCGCCCGCGGTGGCCGCGACGACCTGCGCCTGGTGCGGCATCAGCTCGCGGCCAGCGGGAGTGGGGAACCGGCGCGGTTCGGGCAGCGCCATGCAGGCGGGTGCACCGGTGGCGGCCCGCTCGAAGGACCGGAACAGCGGCTCGAGCAGCTCCCAGCCGGCCAGTCGACGGGCCCGCGTCGCGGTCCGCTCGGCCGCGGCCTCGAAGTCGGGAGCCAGGAACGGGTTCGCCAGCTGGCGCGAGATCACGGACCGGGGAATCACTCGCGGCGCGGCGGCGGCGACCGGCGCAGTCGGTGCCGCGGGCGCCGGCTCCTCCGGCGGCTCCAGCCCGCCTTCGCGCATGAGGGTCGCCTTGTAGGCGCGCGCGGCGTCGGACACCCGGGCGTCGTCGGCGAGCAGCTCGAGCAGCGACGTGTCCCGGGCCGCGGTCCGGGCCAGCTGCGTCGCGACCCCGTCGAGCCGCTTGAGCTGCTCGGTTCGCCGCGACGCGGACAGGCCGGCGTCGTCCTTGACCCGGGCCCGCTCCTCGCGCACGAGCAGCGCGACGACCTGGAACTGCGTACGGACCCGCGGGCGCGTCGGGGGTCGCTGCACGGCCCGGTCGACGTCGCGGGCGACCTCGGCGAGCACGGGGATGATCCCCTGCTGCTGCGGCGGACGTGCGGCGCGGCTGCGCTGCGGGCTCGGGTCAGTGCGCGCGCGACCGGACCCGCGTTGGCCGCCTCGTGCCACATCTCCTCCTTCGCAACATCCGTACCGCGACCGCGGCGCAGCGCGCCGCCCCACGGACGCGCCCGTGACCTCGCAGGACGGGCCCTCGCGGCCGACGCCACTGGCAACGCGGCCAGGCCGCTATGGCGGCGGCGGGCCACCGCGAAGCGTCCCCGCCTGCGCCGACCGCAGCCCGTGTTCACGCCGATGGTGACACGCAGCCGACGTGTCTCCGTGAACCGCCGCGGGCACGGCGGCAGCCGGCTCGGATCGCCGACGAACTGGAGCCTACCGCCGGAGACCCCGACTCAGGCCCAAGCCTCGCGCTCCAGCTCCGCCGCCAAGCCGATGATCGGCCGTGACGAGGGGACGTCCGCCGTCGTGACCGTCGCCCTCGCTCGGTACGGTCCAGATATGAGAGTTCGCGGGATGCAGGACGTCGAGCTGGTCGACGGCCCTGACCGCGCGCTCGACGGCCACGTGGCCGTGGCTCCGCAGTCGACGGGGAAGTTGCGGTGGTGGCTGACCGGAGCTGTCGCCCTGCTCGTCGTCATGCTGGGTGCGGCGCAGTGGGTGATCCGCTCGCACGAGAACGCGGCGATCGCACGGCTGGCCGCTGTCGAGGGCGTCGTCGCGGAGGTCGACGGTCCTCTCGATGTCGATCGGCGCTACTCCACGGCGGAGGACTCGGAGGCCTTCTTCGGACAGCACGGCGGTGAGCTGACGCGCGGGTCCGACGGCTCGCTGACCTACCAGTGGGGCGCGGGCACCGACGACGACCCCGGGTGGAGCAAGCAGCTGCTCGGCCCCATCCCCACGCTGGCGGGGGCCTACACCGTGGACAGCGACAACCTCTGCCTGCCGGACGCGGCTCCGGACGCAGACGTCTCACGTGCCCCCAGGGTCGTGTGCCTGGTCACCGACGGAGGGCTGGAGACCCTCAGAGGCGGCAGGTCCGGGAAGGTGCCCGCGACGGTGACCTTCATCGAGGTGCTCGACACCGCAGACGGCGCGCTGCTCGCCCAGTGGTCGGCACCGGGAGCGCAGACGTTCGCGATGCTGGACGGACAGGTCGTCGTCGGGGTGGCTGGACCCGACGCTGACATCGTCACCAGCAGGGATCCGCTCACCGGAGACGTGCGCTGGACGCACGAGGTGCCGCTCCGAGGGAGCCAGGTCGGGGCGGACCTGAGGTCGCGCACCGTGAGTGTCTCCCGTGCGGGCGACCTGCTCGCGCTGCGGACCTCCAGCGGTGAGCTGGGCCTCCTCTCCCCCGACGGCGACGTCATCCGCGATGGCTTGGGCGCGGATGGCCAGAGCTCGTGGGACTGGCAGGTCGGCCCCGACGGCGGACTCGTCCTGGAGTCCCGGGGCGCCGACGGGAACGCCTCGGTCACTCTTCTCGCAGCGGACGCAGGCCCGGACGCAGACCATACCCTGCCGGGCAGCCTCACGCCCGTCGGGGTCGATGACGGCAGCGTGCCCGATGTGCTCCTCACGGCCGACTCGACTCTGCACGCGTGGGATGCGACGACCGGCTCCGAGCGCTGGTCGTCGAACGAGGCGTCAACCGTCGCTCTCGGCAGAGGGGAGCTGAGCGCGCTCGTCGTACGCGGACGGGTGTACGTCCTGAGCCCGGCCGGCGTCGCCGCGCTCGACGGACGCACGGGCAAGACGTTGTGGCGGGTACAGCCGGGGAAGCACCAGGTGCCGACGACGCTGTTCACGGACGCGCGCCACCTGCTCGTGGGATACGAGAGCCCTGCCCACTCGGCGGACCCGCAGATCGTCGCCTACGACTTCGCCAAGGGCGAGGAGGCGTCTCGCACCGCTTACCCGAGCGGCATCGACCACCTCGAGGTCTGGGACGGCAAGCTCCTCGGCTACGACGCTGACTACACCGAGTTCGCCGTGCTCGGCTGACCGCTCATGCCTCGCTGACGATCACCAGCTCGTTGCCTTCGGGGTCGGCGACCCGCCAGCGACCCTCCGACTCGTCGAGGAGCCGGCCACCGGCTTCGACGATCGTGGCGAGGCGCGCCCGCGCAAGGTCCGACGGCACTGCGAGCTCGACGTGGATGCGGTTGCGCTGCCGGCGACGCTCGGTTTCCGACGTGTCGATCTCTTGGAACATCAGCACCGGGTTCAGCCGCCGCGGATCGTCGATGTCGAGGACCCAGTCTCGCCGGTCGAGCGTGTAGCCGAGTGCGGCGACCCAGAACGCGCGGACCGCGTCGATGTCGGCGGCGTCGAGCACGAGCTGAACGAAGCGCGGCAGCCCCGGGTCCGCGGTGGCCCCGAGCTCGCGGGCAGCGGTTTGCACCTTCTCGGCGAGCTCGGTGAAGTCGAGCTCGAGGCCGTGGGTCTCGGCCTCCCAGAGGTCCTTGCCGCTGTCGAGGATCACGAGCCCGGGGCGCAGATCGATCAGCAGCGGGAAGCCGGCGTCGACAGCCAGCTCCGCTGCCGCAGCGGCCAACTCACCCTGCTGCGTCGACGAGCTGATGCGGTAGCACGCCATCGCGCCGAACACCGCCTGCCAGTCGGCCGTCCCGGCCTTCTCGCTCAGCGCGTCGCCCGGCACCAGGTCGACCTCGTTGCCGTCGGGGTCGACGTGTCGGACCCCGAACGGTCCCGATGCCTCACCGAGCGACGCTTCCTCGACCGCCAGGGCCGGCCGCACCACGTCGAGGTGGATGCGGTTGCGCAACGGCCGCGGCTCGTCCGACGGCCGGATCCGCAACGCGGGGTCGCGCCGCAACGGATCCGCCAGGCCGCCGTCCGCCCCAGGCGCGTAGTCGAGCGCCCGCTGCCAGAACGGTTGCACCGCCGACGGGTCCGCGGACTCGAGCACGACGCTCAGGTGCTGCAGCGCGGCCGGGTTCGCGGCCAGCCCGAGCTCTCGAGCGGCCGCGGACACAGCCTCGGCGTGCTCGTCCGAGTCGAGGCGAACCCGCACGCCCGTCGCGCGCACGTCGACCAGGGTGTCGGGCGACAGCTCCACGATGCGCCCGGCCAGCGCCGCGCCCTCGGTCAGCGACGGCGCGTCGAACCATGCCGTCGCCACGCCGTCGACCGTGCGCCAATCCGTCTCGATCTCGGTCATGCGCGGCACTGTAGAACTCATTCCGGACGATCGCCTTCCGGATAGTGCGAATTCCGTCGGGGGTGCGAGCAACGCGCCGGCCCGAGACGGCGCTCTCGTCGACGGCTGTCAGGCGCCCTCCCGTCGGGTGAACGTCGCGCCCGTGACGATCTCCTTCATCTGGTCCACCTGACTGGGTGTCGCGGTCGGCGGGTAGGACACGTCGAAGGTGATGCGCTGGCCGTCGACGTCGAGGATCCAGAGCAGGTCCATCTGCCCGCCGTCCCGCTGGGAGCGGCCCGGCCAGCTGTGGAAGTAGCCCTGACGGCAGGTCGTGAAGTCGAGGTCGTCGGGCGTCGAGAGCTCGACGTACAACCCGTCGTAGCCACCGATCGTGACGGCAGCCGGGTCGGTGCCCTCGCGCATCGGCTGGGCGGCCAGCGCTCCGGCCAGGTCGGCGACCGAGGGTCCGACGGTCTCGGGGTAGCCGCTCGCGTCGCACGGGTGGGTGTAGACGCTCTGGATGTCCCAGAGCCAGACCGCGTTGTCGGACACCAAGCCCTCGGCGGTGACTCCCGTTCCTGCGATGTTCGAGTAGCCCGCGGGGACGTACAGCACGGGAGCAAGGGGCGCGGACGCCGGTGCGTCGATGGGTCTGACGACGTACCTGCCCGGGGGGACCAGCTCGCCGTCCGGCAGGGCTTCGAGCAGAGGGACGGCCGGTGCAGACTCGGACTCCGCCGGCTCTGGCGGCTGCGCAGTGCAGCCGGTCGCCACCAGGAGGACCACCGTCCCCACGGTGACCGCGGCTCGTGCGTACGTCCTCGATCGCCCCTGCGGGGGCTGCGGGCGCCGAGCTGCCGGCACCCCGCGGTGCCGACGGTCGATCCGGATCGTGTGCGACATGACGTCCTCCTTGACGTGGTGCGCGAATGGGCACCTCCGACGCTGCCGCGGTGTCCCGACGGTTCTCTGACGATCCGTCGACGGTCCGTCGACCGGCCTTGCTGTTGCTCGTCACCGCGCGGGACGCTGGGGAGGAGATGAGCACGAGCGGAAGTTCGGCTCGACCGCACGCGTCGTCGAGAGACGCCGCGACGGCCTTCCGCGTGCTCGGTCCGCTGGAGGTCTGGACCGGCACGAACCGCCTGGAGGTCGGCGGTCGGCAGGAACGGGCGTTGCTGGCTCTCCTGCTCACCGCCCCGGGCCGCGTCTTCTCGGTCCCCGCGATCACCGCAGGCCTGTGGGGGGAACGACCCCCGGGCGGGGCCGACAACACCGTCATGACCTACGTCTCCCGGCTGCGCCGCGCCCTGCCCGACGGTGTCGCGACCGCGCTGGTCACGCGTCGACCCGGCTACGTCCTCTCCATCGAGCCGGCGCAGGTCGACGCCGAGCTCTTCCGCGCTCTGGTCGGCAGAGGCCACCGTGAGCTCGGGGTCGGACGACCGGAGCTCGCGGTCGGGAGCCTGCGCGAGGCGCTCGGGCTGTGGCGAGGCGACGCGTATGCCGAGTTCGACGCGCCGTTCGCCGTCGCCGAGCGCCGAGCGCTCGACGAGCTGCGGTTGGCGGCGTTCGAGGACAGGGCGTCGGCCGAGCTCGACGTCGGCGAAGGACCAGACCTGATCGCCGAGCTCGAAGTCGTGGTGAGCGAGCACCCGCTTCGTGAGCGGCTCTGGGCGCAGCTGATGACGGCGCTGTACCGGTCCGGCCGGCAGGGGGATGCGCTGCGGACCTATCAGCGCGCGAGAGACTCGTTGGTCGACGAGCTCGGCGTCGAGCCCGGGGACGAGCTGCGGGACCTTCAGGCCCTGGTGCTCGCGCACGACCCGCGGCTGCTCGGTCCCGCCCACGCCTCCAGGTCACGACGCAACACGCCGCTCGGACCGGGGTTCGTCGGACGCGCCCGGGACCTCGCGCTGCTCGACGAGGCGTACGGCCGGGCCGCGGCGGGCTCCCCCGTGCGGATCCTCGTCACCGGTCCGCACGGGATGGGCAAGACGCGGCTCCTGGCCGAGGCCGCGCGGCGCGTCCGGGCGGCGGGCGGGACGGTCGCCGACGAGCCGTCCCAGATCGGGGCGCACCCGGGGGCCGCGCCCGTCCTCCTCGTGCTCGACGGCCTGGAGCGGTCATCCGTCGCAGACCTCGTCGAGCTGTCGGAGGCGGTGACTGCCCGGGTGCGCCCGGCACTGGTAGTCGGGGCCTGCGTCTGGGACGAGCTCTCCCCCGAGCAGGCCACTGTCCTCGCCGACCTCTTCCCCGACCGGCTTCCATTGGTGCCGTTGAGCTCGGCGGAGGCGACCGAGCTCGTCGAGCTCTATGTACCCCGGGCTGCGGTCGCGCAGGCGCTCGCGGCGGCGGAGGTCGTCGCCTCCGCCGGCGTCCCGCTGCACCTGCACGCGGCCGCGAGCCGATACGGGGAGAAGCTTCTGGCCGAACGCATCGGGACCAGCGCGCAGGCGATTGCCGATCCACGACGACAGCTCGCGCAGTCTCGCGCGGAGGTCGCGGACGGGGTCATCGAGCTGACCCGGTTGCGGTCGCTCCGGCAAGCGCACGCCATCCCGGACTCCCGGCGCCGCCTGTGCCCGTACAGGGGCCTCGCGTACTACGACGTCGACGACGCACCGTACTTCGCGGGGCGTGAGCCGCTCGTCGCGCGGCTGGTGGCACGACTCGTGGACGCGCGGCTGCTCGCGGTCGTGGGTGCGTCGGGCAGCGGGAAGTCGTCGGTCGTCCGGGCCGGCGTCGTGCCCGCGATCAACGGCGGGCTGCTCCCGGGCAGCGAGCGGTGGCACGTCGTGGTGACGACGCCGTCGCGTCAGGCGCCGGACCTGCCGCCTGCCGGTGGGCCTCGGACTCTGCTCGTCGTCGACCAGCTCGAGGAGCTGTTCACGGTGCTGCCGCCGGAGGAGCAGACCGGGTACGCCCAGTGGATCACGGCCGCCGCCGAGCGGGACGACGTCACGGTCGTCGCCGCGATCAGGTCCGACTACTTCGCTCGGGTCGTGGTGCACCGCGAGCTCGCAGACCTCCTCGCGGCGAACACCGTGCTGGTCGGGACGATGTCGGCCGAGGAGCTCCGGCAGGCGGTCGAGGTCCCGGCCGCGGCGGCAGACCTGACGCTCGAGCCGGGCCTCGCTGCGACCATCGCCGACGACGTCGTGGGGGAACCGGGCGGTCTTCCTCTCATGTCCACCGCGCTGCTCTCGCTGTGGGAGCGCGGCGACGGCCGACGCCTGTCGCTCGCGGACTACCGGGTGAGCGGTGGCGTGCGGACTGCGGTCGCGCGGCTGGCGGAAGCCGCCTACGCGCCGATGACGCCCACCCAGCAGGCCCACGCTCGGCGCATCCTCCTGCGCCTGGCGGAGGTCGACGACGCCGGCGAGCCCGTCCGGCGGCGGGTTGCCCTGTCCGAGCTGTCCGTCGACGACGATCCCGATGCACGGACGGCCTTGGAGACCCTGGCGGCCAGGCGCCTCCTGACGGTCTCGGCCACCCACGCGGAGGTCGCGCACGAGGCGCTGCTACGGGAGTGGCCGCGGTTGCGGGGGTGGCTCGACGACGACGACGCAGGCCGCCGCATGCGCAGGCACCTGGTTCCGGCGGCAGCGGCCTGGGACAGCTCCGCTCGCGATCCGGGCGAGCTGTACCGAGGTCAGCGGTTGGCGGCTGCCCTCGACTTCGAGGCGGCCCACGGCGACGACCTGACCGATCTCGAGAGGGACTTCCTGCGTGCGGGCACCGCCGCGGCAGACGCCGACGCCGCCGGCCGCAGAAGGTCGCACAGGAGACTCCAGGCTCTGGCCGCGGGCCTGGCAGTCGTCCTGCTGCTCGCCCTCGGCGCCGGATGGGTCGCCGTCGACCGGCGGAGCGAGTCGGCTCGCCTCGCCGTGGCGGCGGACGTGCGTGCCCTGCGTGCGGCGGCGCTCGGCGAGGACCGCTGGGACCTCGCGCTGCTGTACGCGGCGCAGGCCTACCGGGCCGACCGATCGCCGCAGTCGCAGGCCGCACTGCTGCGGACCGTGCAGCGCAGCCCGGAAGCCACGGCGATGTACTCGACCGGTCGGCGGCTGCAGGCCCTCGCCGTCAGCGCGGACGGGCAGACCCTGGCCGCGCTCGGGAGCGCCGGGACGGTGTTCGTGTGGGACCTCGCGACCGGGGCGCAGACCTCGACCGTGCCGGGCCTGACGGAGCTCGCGGTGAGCTCGCTGGACCTCAGCCCGGACGGGCGATACATCGCCGTCGTCGGTATCCCGGTGGATGCCGAGAGGTACGGCTTCCTGCAGCAGCTCATGGTCGTCGACCTGGACCACATGCCGACGCCCACTGTGCGGACGTGGGAGGGCCCGGGGATCACCTCTGCTCGCTTCACCGCCGACGGGCGGACCGTGGCCACCGTCGGCATCGACGGGCTGATCCGCGAGGTGGACGTCCGCACGGGACAGATGGCGGAGGTCGCGGGCCTGGAGGCCACGCTCTCCGACCTGACCGCCCTGGACGCGTCCGCCGGACGCCGTTTCATGGCCTCCGCCGACCCGCAGGCGTCGGGCCGGGTGACTGCTTGGTCGGCCGACGACGGCCGGGTCGTCTGGTCGTCCGACGTGAGCGGCGGCGCGGTCGTCTCGATCAACCCTGCCGGGACCGCCCTGGTCCTCGCGCACACGCCGGGACCCGTGGAGCATCTGGATCTCGTCACAGGTGTCCGCCGAGCCGTGCCGTCCGATCCCGCCGTCGGGCTCGTGGACCTCGACTGGGCACCGGACGGGTCCTCGTTCGTCGGCGCCACCACGGAGGGCACGGTGGTCCTCTGGGACGCCGCGACCCTCGAGCAGCGCTCGATCTTCCGCGGGCACTCAGGCACGGTGAGCCAGGTCGTCCACTCTGCAGACGGCGCGAGCCTGTACGCCAGCGGGTTCGACGGGGCGGTCGTGGTCTGGGACCTCACCGGTACGCGCGGTGTCGTCAGACGGGCGAGCGAACCCACGCCGGCCCAGCGCTTCGGACCGTTCCTCGCCGCCGATCGCACACTGTCCGCCGATGGGTCCTTGGCCGTGAGCTATCTGGAGGGGGGTGCCCTCGAGCTCGTGGACGTGGGTGCCGCAACCACGTCCGTGGTTCCGGTCAAGGTGACCGGCTCTCCTGCCCGGGTCGTCGCCGACCCGGCAGGTCGCTATGCCGCGCTCCTCACGGTGCAGTGGCCCGCAAACCTTCGAGCCGAGATCCAGGTCGTCGACGTCGCGAGCCGACGCGTCCTTCCGAGCGCCATCCACCTCATCGCCGACTTCTCCGCCCCCACGCCCGCCTTCTCCGGCGACGGCCGGTCGCTCGTCACAGCCGACGCGCAGTCGGTCGCCGTCTGGGACGTGCAGAGCGGACTGCCTGCGGCCGGCCGCGCGGACTACGAGGCTGGGGCGGCGGTCGTGTCCCTGGCGCCCGACGAGACCGGACACCTCGTCGCCGTCGGCGTGGTCGGCGGGGGTGTCGAGATCGCGGACATGGCGACCGGCGCGCTCGTGACGGAGCTCGTGCCCCCTGGCGGGGAGAACCTCGCGGTCGCTCCGCTCGGCTTCTCGCCCGACGGGAGGTGGCTGGCGGGCGGGTCGGAGAGCGGGCGGGTCGTCGTGTGGGACACCGCGACGTGGGACGTCCGTCGGACGGTGCCCGCGGTGCAGGGCGGCGGCGTCGACTCCCTGGCGTTCACGCCGGACTCCCGCGCCGTCGTCGTCGGGAGCGCGGGTACCGCCTCCGTCTGGGATGTCGACCCCGGCGCGGCGACCGGGATGACCCTGGCCCTGAGCGCGGTGCCCTCCCGGTCGGACGTGGCCGTCGCGACCCGCGACGACGGCCGAGCCGTCGTGACACTGACCGAGGACGGGGGCGTGCAGCTCTGGGCGATCTCCCCGCAGGCCCTGCTCGAACAGGCCTGCGCGGTCGCAGGGCGCAATCTGAGTCCGGCAGAGTGGGGCGCCGTGCTGCCCAACCTCCCGTACGCACCGACGTGCCCTGGGCCCTAGGGGCGTCTCCGGCCGTCGGCGATCGAAAACGAACCGCTTCGGCGGACCGACTTGGCAATACTGGCGCCGTGGTCGCGCGCCGTCAGCCCTCGTTCCGCGAGATCGTGGACGTGGTCACGGCAACACCCGCGGCCCCCGTGCCGGACTCGCACGATCCCGGCATCCACGCCGACGGGTCGGTGGTCGCCCCGGGCGGACGCGTCTACTCGAAGACCGGAAGCGACATCTCATCCGCTGCCGCGTTCGAGGCTGCGGCTGGCGGCGCGCAGGTTGCTTGGGACTATTGCGGCTGCGGCGGCTACTGCGCCCTCCGATGGTTCGACGAGGCCGAGGTGACTCGCATGGTCGCCGCTGGCCGGCCGACCATCCGACGCACGAAGAAGGCTTACGGCAGCATCTCTGAGTACCGCAGCCACGATGGACGCGTGCTCTTGCTCATCGAGGTGGACGTCCGCTGGGGGGACCTGCTCAGTTGACCCCCAGGTTTCGCCTCCACGTTCGTGCCTGCTTGCCGGCGGTCTGGTGGCCGCGACGACCAAAACCCGTTGACCCGCTGACGTTTGCGGACAAGTGTCACGGTCATGCATTCGGCCCTGGCCTTCTCCGGCGACGCGGACGACGTCGCCCAGGCAGGGTTCCGGCTCGGACCGCCGGACAACGAAGGCCCCTCCGCTCTCGGCGCGAGGGGCGTCATCGGGCGGTCCGCCGACGTGGCGATCCTCCTCGTCGGCCTCACTCGCTACACCACCGGACTCCAGATCGAGCTGGCTGCGCGGTGCCGTATCGATCCCGACCTCGGCGATCGCACGCACTCGACAGTCGACGCGGGACTGTTCGCCGATGGACGTCCCACCGCCGAAGCCGGGAGCTACATCCGGAACTATTGGCGGGCCGCAGACCGGCCGGTGCTCACCCGTGGGGCTCGTGGTGGCCGCGAGTGGTCGAGCACCCTGTGGTTGACCCCAGCGGCGCCGCCCGGAGACCCGGTGCTCGCCATCGCCGACCTGGCCTCGGCGCGGACGAGTCGATCTTCACCGTGGATGCCGAAGCACTTCGAGCTGCGGCCGAGACGGTTCCGGCCTCGTGGCCGAGCGAGCCTGATCGGGCGTGCCCGGCCATTCAGCCGCCGCTCGACGTACCGCCCGGGGGCAATTCTGCACGGGTACTTCCGGCGATAAAGACTGACGAGACTGGCTGATCCCCGGCGGAGCCGCAGGGCCTCCCGTGGCACGCGCAATCCGCCGCGCGTGGCTCTTCCCGTGGAGCTTGGTGGCGGGGAGGGTTCGGAGCCCCTACTCGTCGCACCCCACCACGAGGCCCGTGCAAGCCCCCCAGCGGACTCACCGGCTGCAGTCCCCGAGCCCTGACCTGCACCAACACACTGTGCGCCTGGGCAGATTCGAACTGCCGACACCCGCTTTAGGAGAGCGGTGCTCTATCCCCTGAGCTACAGGCGCGAAGGACCCCGCACACGCAACAGTCCCCGCGAGTACCGCACGCCCCCTCGAGAGCGCCTGCGGACGTCGGAAGCCTACCCGCTCGGCTGCGGCCGCAGCCGAGAAGCAAAGCGCACCAGGCGTGGTCACCCGGACGCTCTCTCCAGCCGTGCTGCCCGCAGGCCGATGAAGAGGGATGAGCACGACCGAGAGCTTCTCGTTCACGATCACCGGCATGGTGACCGTGACGGACGCGGACGTCCTCATCGACCAGATCGGTCCCGTGATGGGCGTCAACCAGGACGTCCCGACGGGCATGGTCCGGCTGGACGCCCGCACCGCGGTGCACGTGGCGCTGGCCGCTGCGCTCAGCAAGGACGGTGCGCTCACGGGTTCCCACATCTCAGTGACCAGGGTGACCGTCGTCTAGAGGCGCAGAATCCAACAGGACCGCGGGATTCGCGGCTGGCGAACGGCGCGCCGCTCGCCCTGTGCGTGTCCGGGCCCCGTGGCAGGATCGCTGGATGACGACGGAGCAGAAGCCAGCGCCCGACATCACGGTGAACGCGGGCGACACGCAGCTGTGGGTCGAGCGCACCGGCAAGCGCCTGTACACGGGCCGCAACTCGCGCGGGGCCGAGGTGCTGATCGGCAGCGTCGGCGTCGAGAACGTGTTCAGCCCGGGCGAGCTGCTGAAGATCGCGCTGGCCGGGTGCAGCGGGCTCGCCGCGGACGCCAAGCTGAGCCACCGGCTGGGCGACGACGTCGACGTGACCATCAAGGTCTCGGGCGAGAGCGACGACGCCGAGGACCGCTACCCCGCGATCGCGGAGGAGATGGTGGTCGACCTGAGCAGCCTCGACCCCGAGGCCCGCGAGCGCCTCATCACGATCGTCCACCGCGCCATCGACTCGCATTGCACCGTCGGGCGCACGCTCGACGCCGGCGCGACCGTCCAGCTGACGGTCACCGGGGAGCGCTGATGCCGGCCCTCGTCGAGGCCGCGCTGGCCAAGTCCGTCACCATCCCGTCGACCACCATCCACGCGCACGTCGCCTCGCTGCGGAAGCGGAACCCCGAGGCGACGCCCGAGCAGCTGATCCGTTTGTTGGAGAAGGAGTACCTGCTGGTCGTGCAGGGCACCGGCGGCGCGGTCGGTGCGACGGCGGCGGCACCGGCGGTCGGCACGGGCGTCGCGCTGGTGCTCACGGCGAGCGACGTCGCGACGTTCTTCGGGGCGTCGGCGGCGTTCGCGCTCGCGGTGGCCAGCGTGCACGGCATCGAGGTCGAGGACACCGAGCGTCGGCGGGCGCTGCTGCTGGCGACGATCCTGGGCGACAGCGGCGGCAAGGTCATCACCGACGGCGCCGAGCTCACCAGCGTCAGCGTCGCGCGGGCGCTGCTCACGCGGATGCCGATGGCCACGGTCCGCAAGGTGAACACGACGATGACCCGGCGGTTCGTGCGCACGCAGATCACCAAGCAGACCGGGCTGGCCGTCGGCCGCATCATCCCGTTCGGCATCGGCCTCGTGATCGGTGTCGCCGGCGCGCGAGCGCTGGGCAAGAACGTCATCGCGGGCGCCCGCAAGGCGTTCGGGCCGCCGCCGCTGGTGTTCCCCCGGGTGATCGAGATGGCAGGTCCCGACGACAACCCGGTGGTCCTGCCGGCGCAGCAGAAGCGGCTGCCGGGGCGGCTCAAGGCCCTCGGGTCGCGCAAGACGGTGCCGGACCAGAGGGACCCCGAGTAGAGGTCTCCTACCAGCGGCCGTGCACGTGCTGGCGGATCCGCCCGTCGTAGACCCCGCGCAGCCCGTCCAGCGTCTCCTCGTCGATGGGCGGCATGGACGCGGCTGCGGCGTTCCCGATCGCCTGCTCGGCCGACCGCGCGCCGGGGATGACCACCGAGACGCCGGGCTGGTCGATGATCCACCGCAGGGCCAGCTGCGCGGTCGTGTACCCGGCGGGCGTGAGCGCGGCGACCTCGCGGGCCGCGGCGACGCCGACCTCGAACGGCACCCCGGCGAACGTCTCCCCCACGTCGAACGCCTCGCCGCCGCGGTTGTAGGAGCGGTGGTCGTCGGCGGCGAACTGCGTGTGCTCGTCGTACTTGCCGGACAGCAGGCCGGACGCCAGCGGCACGCGGGCGATGACGCCGACCCCGTGCTCGACGGCGGTGGGCAGCACCTCCTCGAGCGGCTTGCGGCGGAACACGTTGAGGATGATCTGCACGGTGGCGACGTGCGGCCGGATGATCGCGTCGAGCGCCTCGTCGACCGTCTCGACCGAGACGCCGTAGGACGCGATCCGGCCCTCGTCGACCAGCAGGTCCAGCGCGTCGTACGTGGACTCGCGGCGGTAGACCTCCGACGGCGGGCAGTGCAGCTGCACCAGGTCGAGGGTGTCGACGCCCAGGTTCTCCCGCGAGCGGTCGGTCCAGGCGCGGAACCAGGAGAGCGTGTAGGCCTCGGCGGTGTGCGGGTCGGCGCGGCGGCCCATCTTCGTCGCGACGGTCAGGCCGTGGCCGGCCCCGCGCGACGCCAGGAACGTGCCGATGAGCTTCTCGGAGCGGCCGTCGCCGTAGACGTCGGCGGTGTCGAGGAACGTCACGCCCGAGTCGACGGCCGCCGCGAGCACGGACAGGGCGGCGTCCTCGCTCACCGACCCCCAGTCCGCGCCGAGCTGCCAGCAGCCCAGCCCTACGACCCCGACGGTTCGACCTGTGCGTCCCAGCAGCCTGCTCTCCATGGACAGCGACGCTACCGCGCGCGGACGATGGGCCAGGTGACGAGCATCCCGATGGACGCAGTGGTCCGGTCGTTCCCGGTCTCGGCCCAGGCCGCGTGGGAGCTGGTCGCGGACGCGCGCAACCACGCGCGCTGGATACCGATGACGCGGATCTCGGTGGACGGCACGACCGTGACGGCCGTCTCGGGGCCGCGACTGCTGCCCGGGCTGAAGGACGTCATGACGATCGACCGGTTCGACCCGCCGGTCGGCGCGGAGCCGGGCGTCGCCACGTTCACCAAGATCGGGCACGTGCTCAAGGGGCACGCGAGCATCGTCGTCGTCGCCGCGGGGCCGTCGTCGAGCCGGGTTTTCTGGAGCGAGAGCGTCTACCTGGCCGGCCCGCTCCCCCGCCGACTCACCGAGGCACTGGTCGCCCCGTTCCTCGGGGGCATGGTCCGGTACGCGCTGATGAAGGCTCGTCGGGAGGCTCGCGCAACGAATCGTCTCCTGTGAGCGAATCTGCGCAACGGATCGGGCCCCAGCGCGCAATCCGAGATGACGGTCGGGGCCCTTGGCGGCTCGTACCCTCGTAGCAACGACACGCCACGAGGAGCCTTCATGACCCCGACCGCCCCCGGACGTACCGATCGCCGCTACCTGATGTGCGAGCCCACCCATTACACGGTGTCCTACGAGATCAACCCGTGGATGGACAAGACGAAGTACACCGACGCCGACCTGGCCGTCCGCCAGTGGCGCACGCTGCGCGACACGTACCTCGACCTGGGCCACACCGTCGAGACGATCGAGCCCATCGCCGGCCTGCCCGACATGGTCTACGCCGCCAACGGGGCCACGGTCCTGGACGGCGTCGTCTACTCCGCGAAGTTCCGCTACGCCGAGCGTCAGCCCGAGGGCCCCGCGTACCAGAAGTGGTTCGCCGAGGCCGGCTACGTCACGCACACGGCCGCCGAGACCAACGAGGGCGAGGGCGACCTGCTCGTCGTCGGCGACCTGGTCCTGGCCGGCACCGGCTTCCGCACCGACCGCGCCGCGCACGCCGAGCTCCAGGAGCTCTTCGGCCGCCCGGTCATCTCGCTCGACCTGGTCAGCCCGCACTACTACCACCTCGACACCGCGCTGGCCGTGCTGTCGAGCGACCCGGCCGACCCGCAGATCGCGTACTACCCGCCGGCGTTCTCCGCGGGCTCGCGTGCCGTCCTGCAGCAGCTGTTCCCGGACGCCGTCGTGGCCACCGAGCGCGACGCGGTCGCCCTGGGCCTCAACGCCGTGTCCGACGGGCTGAACGTCGTCGTCGCGCCCGGCGCGGTCGACCTGGCCGACGCCATCCGCGAGCGCGGCTACAACCCCATCCCCGTGGACACCAGCGAGCTGCTCAAGGGCGGCGGCGGCGCCAAGTGCTGCACGCTCGAGATCCGTCCCGCGTCGGGCTCCGGGCGATGACTCTCGTGGACGTGGCCCCGGCCTCGGTGCTGGCCCACAACTACCACCCGCTGCCCGTCACGCTCGTCGACGGGCTGGGCTCCTGGGTCACCGACGACGCGGGCAACCGCTACCTCGACCTGCTCTCCGGGTACTCGGCGCTGAACTTCGGCCACCGGAACCCGGTCCTCACGGCCGCGGCGCACGCGCAGATCGACAAGCTGACGCTGACGTCCCGCGCGTTCGACCACGAGCTGCTGGAGCCGTTCGCCGCGCGCCTGGCTGCGCTGATCGGGCCCCTGGTCGCCGGCCCGCCCATGGTGCTGCCGATGAACACGGGCGCCGAGGCCGTCGAGACGGCGATCAAAGCCGCCCGCAAGTGGGGGTACGACGTCAAGGGCGTGCCCGCCGACCGCGCGACGATCATCGTCGCCGACGGCAACTTCCACGGCCGGACCACGACGATCGTGTCGTTCTCCACCGACCCCGACGCGCGCCGCGGCTTCGGCCCGTACACGCCGGGCTTCCGCGTGGTCCCGTACGGCGACGCGGCTGCGCTCGCCGACGCCATCGACGAGACCACCGTCGCCGTCCTCCTGGAGCCGATCCAGGGCGAGCAGGGCGTCGTGATCCCGCCGGAGTCCTACCTGCCGGCGGTCCGCGCGCTCTGCACCGAGCACGACGTCCTCTTCATCGCCGACGAGATCCAGTCCGGGCTCGGCCGCACCGGCACCACGCTCGCGTCCGAGCTCTGGGGCGTGCGGCCCGACCTGGTCACCCTGGGCAAGGCCCTCGGCGGTGGCGTGCTCCCCGTGTCGGCCGTCGTCGGCCGTGCCGACGTGCTGGGCGTCCTCACGGCGGGCACCCATGGCTCGACGTTCGGCGGCAACCCGCTGGCGTGCGCCGTCGCCCTCGCGGTCATCGGCCTGCTGGAGACCGGCGAGCTGCAGGCGCGGGCCACGACGCTCGGCCTCGAGTGGGGCACCCGCCTCGACGCGCTGGTCGACGAGGGCCTGCTGGCCTCGTCGCGACGCGTCGGACTCTGGGCCGGTCTGGACGTCACGCCGCCCCTCACGGGCCGTCAGCTGTGCGAGCGGCTCCTCGCCCGCGGTGTTCTGGCCAAGGACACCCACGGCAGCACCATCCGCCTGGCTCCCCCGCTGACGATCTCGTCGGAGGACCTGGACCTGGCCACGGACCGCCTCACGGACGCCCTGCGCTGAGACCGGACGTCCGGCGCGGCCCGCACCCCCCGGCGAGGCCGCCCGGACGCCCCCCGCCCCACCACAACGTCCGCACTCGAGCGGGTCAGAGGCCCATCGAGTGCGGACGTCGCCGTCTCACCAGCGCAACGTCCGAGCTAGTACGGGTCAGAACTCTTACTTGCTCGGACGTTGCGGTGGAGACGGGGTCGGTCAGCTGAACTTGACTGCGCCGAAGAGCCAGCCGTTCAGGCTTGCGCCGCCGACGGCCATGCTCGACACGTCGGTGCGGCGCATCTGGGCGTCGTGCGAGGCGGAGTGCGACCAGGCGGTGACCATCGAGGCCGCCGACCCGTTGCTCACGCAGGCGACGATGTTGTCGCTGCCGGAGTGCCAGATGCCGCCCGCGTTGGCCATGTCGATCGCGTGCGCGACCAGGCCGCCGCTGCGGGAGACGGACAGCTGCGGGAGCCCGAGGGACGCCCGGTAGGAGTTGATGGCGGAGCCGATGGCGCCGACGCTCGACTCACCGGCGCCGGACCCGCCGGAGCCCTTGCAGACCAGGCCGCCGGCGGGCACGCCACCGGTGGACGGTGCCGCGGGCGCCTGGGCTGCGGGCTTCGGGGTCGTCGTACGCGTCGAGGACCGGGTGCTCGACGGCGCCCTGGTCCGGACGGCCGCAGCAGCGGCGGCGGCCTCGGCGGCTGCCGCCTGCTCGGCGGCGATGCGGGCGTTCTCGGCGGCCTGCCACGCGTTCTGGGCGTCGACGGCGGCCTTCTCCGGCACCGCGACGCCCGAGACCAGCAGGCGCAGCGACGAGAGGCTGACGTCGGACGCGGCCAGGGCGGACCCGACGGCACCGGTGGCGTTCACCAGGGCGCCGCGGGGGCCGTCGCCGGCGTTCGGGACGGCGGCGAGGGTCGCGTTCGCGTGGTCGACGGCGGCCTGCGCGGTCGTCGTGGCGGCGGCACGGGTGGCGACGTAGGCGGCCTGGGTCGCGACGGTGGTCGCGGTCCGGTCGGCGACCGCGTCGCGGCTGGCGGCGAGGACGGCCCGGTCGACCCGGATGTGGGCGTCGAGCGCCGCGTCCTTGGCCTCCTGGGCCTTCTGGTCGGCGGCGTACACGCCGCCCCCGGCGGCCACGGCGAGCGCCATGCCGGCGGCGAGGCCGATCCAGACGGACCGGCGGACGGCCGCCGATCGCGCGACCGCCGACTCGCCCGAGGGCTCGACTAGGGCGGAGGGGGCCGGGTGGGGCTGGGGAACGTCGGCGACCAACGGGGTGGGCTCGCTGACGACGGACGGGCGCTGGCTCGGAACAAGGTCCAGCCGCTTCTTGGTGTCCTTGACCATGTCGCCTCCTTCGCGGGACCCCTGCGTGTCTGGCGTGAAAATGGGGCTTCTAGTCATCTCGGCATCAGATGCGTCCGCCTTGAGGCAATGTGCCGCTTTTGGCGAATCACCCGTTTGGCGTAGTGCGTGCAGAGTGCCATGACTTGCGGTAATGCGCCAAATGGGGTGTCGCGACGAGATGATGGGCGGCGTGACCGACGACTCCGGGCTCGACGCCCTCGACACGGCGATCCTGCGCGTGCTGGCCCTGGACGCTCGCGCGACGTTTGCGCAGGTGGGAGAGCAGGTATCGCTCTCGGCGCCGGCCGTGAAGCGGCGCGTCGACCGGCTGCGCGAGAGGGGCGTGATCCGCGGTTTCACGGTCCGGCTCGATCCGGCGGCCATGGGCTGGCAGACCGAGGCGTTCGTCGAGCTCTACTGCAACGGCTCCACCAGCCCGGCGACCATGCGGGCGGCCGTCGAGCACTACCCCGAGGTGGTCGCGGCGAGCACCGTGACGGGCGATGTCGACCTGGTGGTGCAGGTGCGCGCGCGGGACATGCGGCACCTCGAGCGCGTCGTCGAGAAGCTGGCCGCGGAGCCGTTCGTGGCCCGCACGCGCTCGACGGTGGTGCTCTCCGCGCTGGTCAGGCGACCGGACGTCCCGCCGGCCCCGGAGGGCTAACCGGCGACCGCCTGCTCCGACGCGACGCACCGGTTGGTGACCACCATGACCGGGCAGTCGGAGTGGTGCAGCACGGCCTGGCTGGTGGATCCGAGCAGCAGCCCGGTGAAGCCGCCGCGGCCGCGGGACCCGACGACGATGAGGTCGGTGGCCACCGAGAACTCGGTGAGCAGCTCCGCGCCGGTCCCGTCGAGGGCGATCCGCCGCACGGTCACCCCGGGGTGGTCGGTCAGGGCCCGGTCGACGACGACGTGCAGCCCCTCGGTGACGTCCCGGAGCACCTGCTCGTGGTCCACGGCGGACGGCAGCCACGCCAGCACGCCCGTCATCGACCCGACGGGCACCCCGGCGACCGCCGTCAGCTCGGCGCCCCAGGCCTCGGCCTCGCCGATCGCGTACCGCAGCGCGTGCTCGGCCTGCGGGGAGCCGTCGACGCCGACGACGATGCGCTTGACGGCCCGGGGCGCGGGGATCGGGGCGTCGTCGGGCAGCGGCTTGCCGTCCTCCCGGAGCGGGACCACCACCGTCGGGCAGTACGCGTGCGCCGGCAGGGCCGACGAGACCGTGCCCAGCAGCCGGTCCGCGAACCCGCCGCGGCCGCGGGTGCCGACGACCGCGAGCCGCACGGTGTGCGACATCTCGACCAGCACGCCCGCTGCGTCGCCCGTGAGGACCTTGGCGGTCACGGGGACCCCCATGGACGAGACGCGGTCCGTCGCCTCCGCCAGCACGGCCCTGGCGCCCTCCTGGATGGCGGTGTCGTCCAGGGCGGCGTACCCGCCGTCGAGGGACGCCGCCGTGAAGGACGGGAGCGAGTAGCTGCACACCAGCCGGACGCCCCAGCCGTGGGCACGGGCCTGCGCGGCGGCCCAGTCGAGCGCGTGCAGGCTCGCAGCCGACCCGTCCACCCCGACGAGGACCACATCGTCACGCGTCATCCGGAGCCTCCGAGCTCGTCACGAGCCGCTGTGCACTCGTTCCAGTGTCCTCCTCGGGTGCGCCGATGCACCCGAGGTGTACCGGAATGTTGCCATACGTTGGCGCGACGTTGACGAAGAGCGGGTCAGGCCACCACGTACTGCGACCACAGCGGCTCGGACCGGACCGACGTGGTGCCGAACGCCACCGACCAGCGTGGCGCCCGCGGCACGAACGCCAGCTCCCAGCCGATCTCGTGCAGCAGACGGTCGGCCTTGCGGTGGTTGCACCGCACGCAGGCGGCGACGACGTTGGTCCACTCGTGCCGTCCGCCGCGGGAGCGCGGGTGCACGTGGTCGACGGTGTCCGCTCCTCCGCCGCAGTAGGCGCACCGGTGGTTGTCCCGCTGCAGCACGGTGCGGCGCGTGGGCGGCACGGGGCGACGGACAGGGACGTGCACGTAGCGCGTCAAGCACAGGACGACGGGCAGCGGGACGGCCACGTGCTCGGAGTGCAGCAGGCGGCCGTCGGTCTCGAGCACGGTGGCCTTGCCTGTCATCACGAGCACCACGGCACGCCGCAGGCTCACGATGCACAAGGGTTCCATGCTGGCGTTGAGCAGCAGGGTGCGTGCTCCGGACGCGATCAGCCCCGGCGAGCCGACCTCGGGGGCTGCCCCGCCGATGGCCTCGGTGGACAGCTTTGCGGCATTCATGAGCACGGCGTTCTCCCGACCTCGGGGGTCGGACCGGCTGGCTGCCGGCCCGGCGAAGCGAAGCAACAGCGTGGTGCACGGCCAGAGTACGCGCCGGTATCGCCTGGTCAACGAGGCGAGGCCCCGACGACATCGGTGTCGTCGGGGCCTCGTCTGCTGGAACGAGCTGCGTTCAGCCGATCCGGATGAAGACCGGAGCGCTCTGCCAGATGGCGCGGAACTGGATCGTCTTGCCCGGGCGGGGCGAGTCGATCTGCTCGTTGCCACCTGCGTAGATCGAGATGTGGCCGGGGCTCCAGATGAGGTCGCCCGGCTGGGCGTCCGCACGGGAGATGACCGTGCCGGCGGCCTTGATGCCACCGGACGTGCGCGGCAGGGAGACGCCGAGCTGCGCGTAGACGTAGGAGACGAAGCCCGAGCAGTCGAAGCCGGCCGGGGTGGACCCGCCCGAGACGTACGGCGTGCCGACGTAGCGGGCGGCGATCTCGAGGACCGCGTTGCCGGCGACCGACTGCGGGACAGCGGCCGAGGCCACGTCCGCCGAGGCAGTGGCGGCGACCGCGGCGCGGGCGGTGCTGCGCGAGGCAGCGGCCTTGACCTTGACCGGCGGCGGGGGCGGCGGGGGCGTCTCGGCCGTGACGGCCGGGACGTCGATGGTCCAGGCGGCATCGGCCGGAGCCGTCACGACCGGAGCGGTGTCGAGGACGGCGCGCGCCGACGCGGTCAGCGCGGCGGTGTCGACGGCGGGCAAGGCCCCCGTCTCACCCGGCGAGGCGCTGGCCGGCGAGCCGAGCATCGAGACGACGAGTCCCGACGATGCGGCGACGACAGCAGTACGGCGTCCGACGGTTCCCATCTGACCCGTCGCTGCAGCTGCAAGCTCGGTCAGTGGCGTCGAAGGACGGCGCGCCGCACGATGGCGGGCGCGAGTGGTGCTCACGGTCACGCGTTGCCTCTCCTGATGCCTACGAGGTCAGCTGTCGGGTTCGGGTGGGAGAACACCCGGCCGTGTCCCCGATCGAGATCGGATCTCCGGCTTCACCCCAAGGACACCGAACTTCCGGTGCCCGCAATTGGGTCCCCCGCCCCTGCCGGCGGATAGTGCGAACCTCGCGGCGGCGGCAGGGTTAGGCGTTCCGCTCGAGGGCTTCTCTGGAGGAGGGTTCCGGGGAAGCAGGTCGAACGTACAGGACACCCGCGGCGATTGTCACGTTCCGATCACGGAAAGTGTCGTTCTTGTTGGACGGACGTCCTGTACCACATGCCGCGCCGTGATGGTGACCTGCAAAGACGCCGATCAGCCCCGTGGGAGCGCGCGCACAAGTCACCCGCACGGCCGTCCGGAAGATAACGAAGGGTTCGTACCGAACTCTCCCAGGAGGCTCCCAGAGGCCTCCCAGACCGCTCGGAGCGTTCAGCGGGTCCCGACGAAGATGTGCCGGGCGACGTCCTCGGGCAGGTCCAGCACGGTGTCCGAGCCGGGTGTCGACACCGTCACGACGCCGTCGGCCCGCTCGATCACGATCTCCTGGTGCGGCAGCACGCCGGCCTCCGCCAGCCGCGAGAGCAGCTCGACGTCCACCTGCAGCGGCTCCGCGATGCGCGCCACGACGGCCCGCTCGACGCCGTCGTCGCCCCGCACTCCGCGGTAGATGACCAGCGACGTCACGCCGTCGAGGAAGCTCTCCCGCGTGGTCTCCTCGCCGATCTCCCCGAGCCCCGGGATGGGGTTGCCGTAGGGGTCGAAGTGCGGGTGGTCGAGCAGCGACGCGAGGCGCTTCTCCACCCGCTCGCTCATCACGTGCTCCCACCGGCAGGCCTCCTCGTGGACGTACGGCCACTCCAGGCCGATCACGTCGGTGAGGAGGCGCTCCGCGAGGCGGTGCTTGCGCATGACGCGCACGGCCTTGTCGTGGCCCAGCTCGGTCAGCTCGAGGTGGCGGTCGCCCGTGACGACGACGAGGCCGTCCCGCTCCATGCGCGCGACCGTCTGGGACACCGTGGGACCGGAGTGGCCCAAGCGCTCGGCGATGCGGGCGCGCAGGGGGGTGATGCCTTCCTCGGTGAGCTCGTAGACCGTCTTGAGGTACATCTCCGTCGTGTCGATCAGGTCGCTCACTGCATGGCCTCCCGCGTCGCGTCATCGTGCGCAGGCGTCCGCCCCGGTCGATCGTGGGGGGCGGGCGGCTGCGCTGGTGCACAGATTAGTTGGTCGAGCCGACAGCCGGGGGCCGCGACCGCCTATCCTCGGCCACGTGCCTGACGCCCACGAGATCACCATCCCCGCGCACCTGCTGCCGTCGGACGGCCGCTTCGGTTCCGGCCCGTCGAAGATCCGCCGGGCCCAGCTCGACGCGCTGGCCGGTCCCGCGGCCGCCCTGCTCGGCACGTCCCACCGCCAGGCCCCCGTCCGCGCGCTGGTCGGCCGGGTCCGCGCCGGGCTCGCCGCGCTGCTCGACCTGCCGGACGGCTACGAGATCGTGCTGGGCAACGGCGGCTCCACCCTGTTCTGGGACGTCGCCACGCTGTGCCTGATCGAGGACCGCGCGGCGTTCGGCACGTTCGGCGAGTTCGGGGCCAAGTTCGCGGCCGCCGCGACCCGCGCGCCGTTCATCGGCGAGCCCGTGGTCACGTCGGTCGCGCCCGGCGGCGTCGCGGTGCCCGTCCTCGCGGACGGCGTCGACACCTACGCGTGGCCGCACAACGAGACGTCGACCGGCGTCGTCGCGCCAGTACGCCGGGTGGCCGGCTCGCGCGAGCAGGGGGCGCTCGTCGTGGTCGACGGCACGTCCGGCGCCGGCGGGCTCGCCGTCGACGTCGCGCAGACCGACGTCTACTACTTCGCGCCGCAGAAGTCGTTCGCCTCCGACGGGGGCCTCTGGCTCGCCGCCGCCTCCCCCGCGGCCGTCGAGCGTGCCGAACGGATCGAGGCGAGCGGGCGCTGGATCCCGGAGTCGCTGTCGTTCAGCACGGCGGTGAGCAACTCGCGGCTCGACCAGACCCTCAACACGCCGGCCGTTGCGACGCTCGTGCTCCTGGCCGAGCAGCTCGACTGGATCCTCGGCAACGGCGGCCTGCCGTGGGCCGCCCAGCGCACCGCGACGTCGGCGGGGCACCTCTACGGCTGGGCGGACTCGCGGGACTGGGCGACCCCGTTCGTCGCCGACCCCGCGCTGCGCTCGAACGTCGTCGGCACCATCGACCTGGACCCCGAGATCGAGGCCCCCACGGTCGCGCGGGTCCTGCGGGCGCACGGCGTGGTCGACGTGGAGCCGTACCGCAAGCTGGGCCGCAACCAGCTGCGCGTCGCCATGTACCCCGCCGTGGAGCCGGACGACGTGCTGGCCCTCACCGCGTGCATCGACTCCGTGGTGGACCAGCTCAGCTAGCCCGGACATGACGGACGCCCGCCCCCCGCGGTCAGCACGGGGGGCGGGCGCCTGTCGTCGGACTAGCCGCTCAGTAGGACGTGCGGCGGCGGCGGGCGATCGCCACCAGCGCGACGACCAGAGCACCGACGACAATGAGTCCGGCACCCGCGATCACGAGCGGGCCGGCGTCAGACCCGGTGGAGGAGAGGACTGCCGCCTCGGAGTTGCTGGCAGGCTCCGGGTTGTCGGCGAGCACCTCCTCCTCGTCCGGGGGGTTGGTGAGGCAGGTCGGGCTCGACGGCGGGTACGCCACCGTCACGGTCGCCTCCGGGTTCACCTGGAACAGCACGTTCACGTTGGGGCGCACCCAGTCGAACTCGTCGCCCTCGACCCACGTGCCGTCGGGCAGCTGCCGCCAGCCCGGCCAGTCGATGCCGTGGCCGTCAGGACCCTCGACGGCGCCCGGCCAGAGGACCGTGCCCGAGAGCGGCTGGTCGGCGTAGACGACGTTCGGGCCACCGGTGGGGTTGATCCAGGTGATGGTGACCTTGGTGTTGGGCGTTCCCTGGGCGTTGATGTCGTACCGGAGCTTCGGCACGTCCTTGTCGCAGACCGGGGTCAGCGTGTGGACGGAGAGCTGGCACACCTGAGGCACGCCGTACGCGTCCTGCGGCTGCAGGCAGCCGTACACGACCGGACTGGGCGCCGGCGACGGGTCAACTGCTGCCGCGTTGGACGGCAGGGCGCCCCCGAGGCCTACTAGGACCGCGATGAGCGCGACGAGCGCGCCGCGGATGAATCTGGCCATGATGGGATCGCCCCCGTCTAGGAATCGGACATTTCGGATTCATTGTGGACCGCGATGACTCGATCAGCAGTCGCTTCAACGGGTGATTTAGTCCGAAGTGCCCGTTTCACCCGATCTCAGCAGGAGGCGCTGACGAAGCCCGGGCTGGTCAGGGTGGGTGTGGTCCAGACGGACACGGCGCCGTGCCGCACGGGCACGGTGACGCGGTAAGTCTCGGTGGCCCCCGGCGTCAGGGTCGATGTGACCACCTGGACGTCGCGACCCGCGACCGTGGCGGTGGTGCCGGAGACGAAGCCGTCGCCCAGGCCCAAGGACTGCAGGGGCGCCCCGACGGGGGCGTAGACCGAGATGTTCGTGACGAGGTCGCCCACCGGCAGCCCGGTCTTGGCCGTGCCGGTCACGTACTCAGGCAGCGACGCGACGTCGGCCGGCGGCTTGTACTGGAGGTCGAGCCGGACCGTCGCGGTCGGGTCGGCGCCCGTGCACTTCAGGTCCTCGATGGTGAGCTTCGTCTTGAGGTAGTAGTCGAGCTTGCCGGCGGTGCCGTCGTTCAGGAACACCCCGGAGGCGTCGCCGAACTTCCCGGTGAGGAACGCGGCGCCGACGGTGGTGCCGGCCAGCGTCGCCTGCTCCTTCGGGTTCGCCGACCAGATCCGGATGCGGCCCTCGGTGCCGGCCCTCGCGAGCGCGGACACGAGCCCGTGCGGATCGCCCTGGCCTGCGCCGACCGCCTTGAAGATCGACGCGGCGACCCCGGCGTAGAACCCGTCGGCGTCGGCAGGGTCGGCGTACTTGCGGTACGAGTCGCGCAGGAGCACCTGGAGCACGTCCGCGGCGTCGATCTTGGACCCACCGGGCTCGGTCACCGGACCGGTCGCCTTGAGCGCGTACCGGGCGCCCACGGGGTCGGCGGCGATGACGCCGTCCACCTTCTGGCCCATGTCCCGCTCCCAGCGGGCCGCGAGCAGCTGGGCGCTGCGCGGGAACTCCGGGGTGATCACCGCGTCCTGCACCCACCGGCCCAGCCGGTCGGTGTCGACGGCGAGCTCCTCGTCGGTGAGCGGCAGGATAGAGGTGTCGATGCCCTTGAGGTCGATGGTCGAGCGCTGGTCGGTGAGCGTGACGGCGCCGTTCTCCGCGTGCAGCACCGCGAACGCGCCGACGATGCCGCCCGCGCTGCGCAGCTCGGCGGAGTTCAGCGAGACCAGCAGGTAGGTGCGCGGTCCGTCGGCGCCGAGCATCGGCGGGAGCAGCGTGGCCACCTGCGCGCCGGCGTCGAGCGCGCCGGTCACCTGGTCGAGCCCGTCCTTGAGCTGGCTGACCGGGTCGACCAACGGTCCAACCAGCTGGTCGACGTCGATCGTGGCCACCGCGGCCTGGGCCGTGTGCGCGCTGTCCGCGGCGGCGATGACGGAGGGACCGGCGGCGACCAGGGGCGCCAGGTCGATGCGTCCGTCGGCGGTCCGCACGCTCGGGGTCTCGAGCACGTCGTTGAGCTGGACCACCGCGGGCAGGGCGTCGCGCGTGACGTCGTCGAGCGACACCGACACCACCCGGACCGCGGTGAGGTTGGGGCCGAGGCCGGGGACGATCTCGGCGACGCGCCAGACAGGGTCGTTCGTCGCCTTGCGGGCCGTCGCCAGGTCCTTCTGGACCTGCGGCAGCTTCGCCTCGATCTGCGCCGTGTTGCCCGCGTCGAGCTGCGTCTTGAGGTCCGTGAACACGGACTTCGCCGACATCAGCGCTTCCTCCGCCTGCAGCCCGCGGTAGACCAGCCAGCAGCCGGCGACGAAGAGGAGCGCGAGAAGGATGAGGATGCCGCCGACGATGCGCCGGGCGGTCCGGTGCCGCCGCCGGCCCGGGCGCGGTTCGGGGTCGAGCTCGTCGTCCGGGCTCGCGTGAGGCGTCGCTGGTTCGTCGATGGTCGCGCTCACCCGGCGATCGTGACATGTCGGACATAGCGCCCGACATGCCTGGCGGCGCTATTCACCCTCATGCAGCGGTCTGGCGGTCCGCGGCTTCCTGGGCTCCGAGGCGGGCGGCGGTCTCGACGCGCCGGTCGAGCACCGGCGGGTGGACCACCTCGAGGTGGGGCCGGCTTCGCACGTGGTACCGCACGGTGACGTCCCACTTCTTCCACGCCCACAGGGCGGCGCCGGTGGCGACGAGCAGCGCGGTGATCGACCCGATGCCGATGGCCCAGCGCGGGCCGTAGGTCTGACCGATCCAGCCGACGATGGGCGAACCGATGGGCGTCGCGCCCAGGAACACCATCATGTAGAGGGCCATCACCCGCCCCCGGACGGCAGGGTCGGTGCTCATCTGGATGGTCGCGTTGGCGGCCGTCATCATGGTCAGCGACGCCAGGCCCACCGGGATGCAGGCGATCGCGAACGACAGGTACGTGGGCATCAGCGCCATCACGCCGGTCGCGATGCCGAAGCCGAACGCCGCCCCGATCACCAGCCGCACCCGCGGCCGCTCGCGACGGGCGGCCAGCAGCGCCCCCGTCAGCGACCCGATGGCCAGCACGGAGCCGAGGATCCCGTACTCCCCCGCGCCCCGGCCGAACTCGGTTCGCGCCATCATGGCGCTGGTCAGCTGGAAGTTGAGGCCGAACGTGGACACGACGCCGACGACCACCATGATGACGAGGATGTCGCTGCGCCCGCGGACGTAGGCCAGGCCCTCGCGCAGCTGCCCCTTGGCGCGCGTCGTCGTCGGCATCGGGCTCAGCTCGGAGGTGCGCATCCGGGTCAGCGAGAAGATCGTCGCGCCAAAGGTCACCGCGTTGATGATGAACACCCAGCCTGTACCCACCGCGGCGATGAGCAGCCCCGCGACACCCGGACCGATCAGGCGGGCGGCGTTGAAGCTCGCGCTGTTCAGCCCGACGGCGTTCGACAGCTTGGACGCCGGGACCAGCTCGGCGACGAACGTCTGGCGCACCGGCCCGTCGATCGCGGTCACGCAGCCGAGGGCCAGCGCGAACAGGTACACCTGCCACAGCTGCGCATGACCGGACAGGACGAGCACGCCGAGCCCACCGGCGAGGATCCCCTGCCCGACCTGCGTGGACATCAGGAGCTTGCGCCGGTCCACCCGGTCCGCCAGCAGCCCCGCGTACGGGGACAGGAAGAGCACCGGCGCGAACTGCAACGCCGTGGTGATGCCGACAGCCACGCCGGACTCGTTGGTGAGCTCGGTGAGGACCAGCCAGTCCTGCGCCACCCGCTGCATCCAGGTGCCGACGTTCGCCACGAGAGCCCCGGCGAACCAGAGCCGGTAGTTCCGGAACTTCAGCGACGAGAACGTGGGACTCATGAAGCGGCGATCCTCCGGAGGAGCTCGGCGGCGTCGGCGAGCAGCGTGCGCTCGTCCTTGCTCATCTGGGCCAGCCGGTCCGCCAGCCAGGCGTCGCGTCGTCTGCGGGTCTCGCGGACCTCGGCGACGCCGGTGTCGGTCAGGCTGACGACGACCTGCCGCCCGTCCGTCGGGTGCTCCGCCTTGGCGACCAGGCCCAGCTCCACCAGCGAGTTGACCGTGCGGGTCATGCTGGGCGGCTGGATCCGCTCGCGCTCGGCCAGCTGGCCCGGGGTCAGCGGACCCTCCTTGGTGAGCCACGCCAGGACCGTGAACTGCGGGTCCGTCAGGCCGGCGTCGCCCCGTTCCGCGCGGATGCGGCGCGACGCACGGCCGATGGCGATGCGGAGATCGCCGGCGAGGTCGCGGGGGGTGGGCATGTTGTTACCTTAGATCATTACCTTGCGTAATGAAAGTTCTCAGCTCCCGAGGAACACCTGCGAGCAGCGCATCTCGTCGCCGTCGAGCAGGCAGCCGATGCCGACCTGCTGGAGCGTCGGGTCGAGCAGGTTGGCGCGATGGCCCGACGAACCCAGCCAGGCGTTGACCACGTCGTGCGGGGTCGCGGCGGCGCGGACCAGGTTCTCCGCGGCGGTGGTCGGGTCAGCTCCGTCGGCCGACCACGGCTGCAGCGCCGGTCCCGACGGGCGCTGAACCAGGTAGATCGCGACCGCGGCGAGCGCGATCTACCCGCCGCCACGAGCCACCAGCCCCATCGGGCCCTGCGGCGCACGGTCAGGGACGCCCCAGCGCGCGATAGGTCCAGCCGGCGGCGCGCCACTGCGACGGCTGGAGGACGTTGCGGCCGTCGAGGATCCGGCGGTGCGCGACGACGGCGGCCAGCGCGTCAGGCTCGATCTCGCGGTACTCGGTCCACTCCGTGGCCAGCAGGACGACGTCGGCGTCCTGCGCGGCCTCGAGCGCGGTGCTCGCGAACCGGAGGTCGGGCCACTTGGCACGCGCGTTGGCAACCGCCTGAGGGTCGGTCACGGTGACGTGCGCACCCTGCAGCTGCATCTGCGCTGCGACGGAGAGGGCCGGCGAGTCGCGGACATCGTCGGAGTTGGGCTTGAAGGCCGCACCCAGCACCGCGATCCGCTTGCCGACGATGGAGCCGTCGCACACCTCGCGGGTCAGGTCCACCATGCGCACGCGACGCCGCATGTTGATCGAGTCGACCTCCCGCAGGAAGGAAAGGGCATCGCTCACGCCCAGCTCGCCGGCGCGCGCCATGAACGCACGGATGTCCTTGGGCAGGCAGCCGCCGCCGAAGCCGAGGCCGGCGTTGAGGAACCGGCGACCGATCCGCGCGTCGTACCCGATCGCGTCCGCCAGCCGTGTGACGTCCGCACCCGTGGCCTCGCAGAGCTCGGCCATGGCGTTGATGAACGAGATCTTGGTCGCGAGGAAGGAGTTGGCCGCGACCTTGACCAGCTGGGCGGTCGCGTAGTCCGTGACGACGAGCGGGATGTCCTCCGAGAGCGGGGTGGCGTAGACCTCGTCGAGAACCTTCCGCGCCATCGCGCCCTCGGCGGTGGGCTCGCCGTCCTCGTCCGTCGGCAGGCCGTACACCAGCCGGTCGGGGTGCAACGTGTCCTCGACCGCGAAGCCCTCGCGCAGGAACTCGGGGTTCCAGACGACGGTCGCTCCGGTCTCGGCGAGCGCCTCGGCGATGGCCTCGGCGGTTCCGACCGGCACCGTCGACTTGCCGGCCACGACGTCTCCGGCCCGCAGGTGCGGCCGCAGCGACTCGACGGCGGAGTTCACGTACGTGAGGTCGGCCCGGAACTCCCCATGCACCTGCGGGGTCCCCACGCAGATGAAGTGGACGTCGGAGCCCGCGGCCTCGGCCATGTCGGTGCTGAACGTCAGCCGGCCGGTGGCGCCCACCTCGGTCAGAAGCTCCGGCAGGCCGGGCTCGTAGAACGGCGCACGCCCGGCGCGCAGGGCCTCGATCTTCTTGAGGTCGACGTCGATGCCGATGACCTCGTGACCGAGCTGGGCCATGCTGGCGGCGTGGACGGCTCCGAGGTAGCCGCAACCGATGACGGAGAGACGCACGGGATCTCGCTCCTTGGGGGTGTCCGGAAGCGCCGACTCTATCTGCGAGATGACCGCATATCCTGGCCCGGTGCGGGTGATCCGGAAGAGGCGTGGGCTTCTTCGGGGGCTGTTGGCCGCGTGGTTCGCCGTGGTCGCGACCATCACGCTGACGCCGACGCCAGCGCCCGACGCGACGTTCGGACCGGTCCGCGCCGTGCTCGACTTGCTGACGAGCTACGGCATCCCTGCGACCTACCTCGGCGTGGAATTCGCGGCCAACGTCGTGATGTTCGTCCCGTTCGGCATCCTTGCCGGTCTGTTGCGACCTCGACGCCACTGGTGGCTCGTCGTCGCCGCAGGGGCAACGATTTCCTGCTTGATCGAGTTCACCCAGATGCTGCTTCTGCCCACCAGGGTCGCCGACCCGAGAGACCTCGCTGCGAATACGGCAGGTGCAGCAGTCGGGGTGGCATTGGCGCTTGCCGTGTGGCCGCGCAGCGAGGATCGCCACAAGCCTGCGATCGCGGACGAAGGCCGTCGTGAGTTCTCGGGTTCGTAGCGGATCACGTCCACTTGCTCTCTTGCTGCAAGCACTGCGGGCCGAGACCTCCGCATCGATCACGGGCCTCGCCCGCAAATCGCGGTAGTGCCGCTCGCCTAGTATCTACCTATGTCGATCGTCGAAACACTCGTGTCCCTAAGACGCGCGCCAGTAATCGGTGCGATTTCGAACATCGGATTGAAGATTCTTGGCGTCGAGTTTCCACGGTCCGTTGTGACCGGGCCCGGACTAATGCTTCCCCATGGATCGAATGGTCTCGTTGTGCACGAGCAAGCGGTGATCGGCGCAAACGTCAAGATCTATCAGGGCGTGACCCTTGGCCGGTCGGACACATACCTGCCTGACCAGGCACGGGCCGTTGGCGGTGGCATCGTCGTCGAGGATGACGTTGTGATCGGCGCGGGAGCCGTCGTGCTATTCCAGTCGGGCCGGACAGTCACAATCGGGCGAGCCGCCGTCGTGGGGGCCAACGCGGTCGTACTCCAGAGCGTGCCACCTCGCGAGATATGGGCAGGAAATCCGGCACGCAAGGTCAGTGATCGTCGTCGCTAGCGGTCTTTGCGGATCTCACGCAAGAATGTCGCGCTGTAACGGTTCACCACCGACCAGAGACGAGCCTTTCGCCGCTTAACCCGGCCTAGATCGCCTACTTGACGTCAGCACGGCGGCCCATCATCTCCATGGGCGAGCGGAAAGAATCTGGCGCAAACTCGTCCTCGCCGGCTTGAGTTCTGGCCGAACGAACGCCTCCATGCACCGCAGGAGCAGATCCGCATACGCAGCCGGACGTCCATGGTGGCGGCGCACATACCTGATGTGGCCGACGGACCTCTCGGCGGATGACCATCGCCTCGACGTCGAGGACGAACTTGAACCGCTCTCGGTCCGAGCTACAACTGCTGGAACAACACCGACCGTTCCACCGACGTCGTGAAGTCGCTTGAATAGGTCGTACTCCTCAGCAAACATGAAGAACGACTCATCGAAGCCACCCAGGCGTTCGAAGGCCGAGCGCCGAATTGCGAAGGCACATCCGCTCAACACCTCCGTCAGGATCACTTCACCCTTCTCGACACGCGCCTCGGACCTGGGTGCCCACGGCGGAGCCATGAACGGTCGCGTCGACCGCAGCGGTGAGCCCGTGAGGTCCTCTAGCGAGGGGGCGACGGCATCCAGGTCATTCCGAGCGGCTGTGGCCACGAGCTCGAGCAGAGACTGCACCGTAATCTCGACGTCTGGATTAACAAACGCGAGCCATTCCGACTGAGAGGCGGCTGCACCGCGATTATTACCAGTCCCGTACCCGACGTTCGCCTGCGCATCAATAAACTTGGCGCGCCTCTCCCCCGCGATCCGCCTCGTCACCTCGACGTCCGCCGACCCAGAGTCAACGACCAATGTCTTCGCCTCTTTTGAAGAGCCCAGCCGCTCCAGAAATTCGTCAAGCAGATGGTTGGAGTCGTGCGTAACGGTGATCACCGTGAGTCTCGTCATGCGATCGCAGCCATCACCGCGCGACCGACGTCACGCCAGTCGGTCAACGACACGTTCTTTCGGTTCCATTCCGATACGCGCGCCCGCCACGCGCCGTCGTAAAGCAGAGTCTCGATCGCCTCAGAAATCGCCCCCGTGGAGGTTGGATCGAATGTCTGGTCTGCCCCTTGACGCCCGAATACTTTCGCGAGATTCGCCGCATCCGCGGTGGCCGTTGGGACACCAGCGGCCGCCATGTCGAGTGCAGGGATGCAGAGGCCCTCGTGGAGCGACGGCTGGATGTAGGCAAAGCAGCCCGCCAGGAGATTTCGATACTCAACGTCGGAAAGCCCCGAAACAAGCGATATGTCACTCTCGATCCCGAGCGTTTCGATCGCCGAACGAATGGCTGCTGAAGCGGCACCCTCGCGACCGCAGATCACAAGGCGGAATCCTTCCGTGCGCGCCCGGCTCCAGGCATTGACGAGGGCCACGAGATTCTTGTGGGGCTCGTGCACCGCGATGCAAAGGAGGTAGGGCATGTCCGTCGCCGGTTTCCACTCGATCGCGTGCGATGCGCCGATAGGTAGGACGTCGACCTGCGTACCCCTCCGCGCGCCACGGACCTCTTCGGCGGCGAACTCGGAAATGGCGAGCGCGTGGCGCGAAGCCAGCGCCAGTCGATTTGCAGCGACGACCTTCCATGGTCGGGCGTAGTACTCCGGAAGAGTGACGAATCCGAGATCATGAAAGATCGGGACACACGAAACGGTCGAGACCAGCGGTCGTGCTTGGCGAGGTATTAGCACCGCATCAGCGCGCACACGCAGCGCCAGCCATGGCAGGTGAAGGTGCATAAAGCCACGCCGAGGCAGTTTCGCGTCCTGCCCATCCCTAGTACCGGCCACGGTCAACTGCAACCGACCCTCTTGTTCCAGCTCACGGAGGCCCGATATGACCCCACAGGCGATTGCCCGCACGCCCGATGGGCCGCCCTCCAACACGCGACCGTCGACGACGAGATGCTTCATCGTTTGACCCCCATTGCACGGAGCATGTCTCCCACAATCTCGAGCGCGTCAGCGAGCACGCTCGCAGCCACACCCGGCGCGCCCATCCATCGACGCGCGTACATTCGCCTGCTCGATCGGCTGATGCGCTTTAGAGCCGCACTGGTCCTCTTCCCGTGGCCTTGATCATGTATCGCAGTGACCGCGCCGTCGACGGCCACGGCCCATCCCGCTGCCCAAGCCTTGGCGCAGACGTCGACGTCTTCGAAGTACAGGAAATACTGGGGCGAGAACCCGCCGACCTGACGGAACGCTGACCTTCTCCACAGCATGAGGGCGCCACATACCCAGTCGGCAGCGACGAGACTCCCGCCGTGATCGACCTCGACTTGGCGGCGCCGGGCGATCGAACGGAGCGTCGGGAACTCTCGTGCAGATGAGACCGGGCGCCCGTCAGTCGTGATGAGCCGTGCGCCGACGCACGCGAGGCGAGGGTCGGCATCCAGATCACTCATCAATTGCTCGAGGGCCGACGGTTCGAAGCTCACGTCCGGGTTGACGACCAGGATGAACTCCGCTCCCCCAGCGCCCGTATTTACGCCACGATTGACGGCAGCGCCAAAACCAACGTTGGACTCCAGTTGCATGAACTCAATCGGAGCGCCCCACTCGACGGACCGGACGACGTTCTGGGAGCCGTCCACGGAGCCGTTGTCCACCACGTGGACGGAGGAGACGAATGAACTTTCTAGGACGCTTCCAGCAAGGTCAGCGACGTGGGTCGCGGAGTTGTACGTCACGACAACAACATCTATCCGAAGGTCAGTCATCGTGCACTCCGCATCTCCGCCAGACTCATACGCGACGGCACGAAGAATTTGTGCAAGCGCGTTGAGATGACATATCGACGGTTTAGCACCAGGAGAACGGCAAGACTTACGAGATTGCCAAACAGTGTCGAGATCGCTGCTCCCTCGATTCCAAATCGAGGGTACGTCGCGAGCACAAGGACAACCGTCGAGATTAGCGCGGCGAGCTCGCCAGCCAGCGGAGCTCCCGGCCTCCCAACCGCAATCAGGCTCTGCGTTAGCACTACGACCCCGGCCAGAGGCACCTGAGCGAGGATCAGGATCACCATTGCCCCATATGCGGGGAGAAAACTCGCTCCTAGGACGACTGGAATCAACCATGGCAAGAGGAGGATGAGGAGCCCCCCCACGAGCAGGACAACGGCCGACGCCGTCGCAGTCGCAGCCGGCACGACAAGACGCTCACCGTGGACAACTCGGTTGCGGACGGGCAGGGCAATCGACACCGCGACGCCGTTTAGGACCGCTGCAAGCGTCGTTGCCACGGCGTATAGGCCCAGTTGCCCCGGGGCTGCGATGAATGTCAGAACCAAGAGATCGATGCGCTGGTTGAGAAGCGCAATGCTGCCCGCCGGCCAGCCTCGAAGTCCGAACGCGACGGCCGCACGCATCTCTGGTAGCTCCGGTCGACCTGCTGGCCGTATTCGGGCAAGGGCCCCGGGGAGCAACCCCCCGACGATCGCGATCACCACGAGGAGCAAGCCCACATTGAGAGCACTAATTCCGAGGGCGGCCAGGAACAAGAGGCCCACGACCACCGCAAACTGAGGGAGGAGACGCCCGAGGGCAACGGCGGACCACTTCTCCGCGCCCGTCGCAAGGGCGGTCCCGCAGTACCCATAGACGAGTACTGGCGAAGCTGCTACGTAGGCGATCATGATCCACCGCGACGCGCTTGCGGGGTCCGTGTGCACGCTCGTGAACCACAGGTAAGGGACTACGCAGATCGCGGCGGCAAGTACCGCCAAGGCAACAGCGGAAGACGCCAGTCGGTTGGCACGACCTGCACTCGCCGATCTGCGAGCGAAGTAGTCAGGCAGCCCGAAACACATCAGCATGCTGATGATCGTCGCTGGCACCACCGCGACCGCGATCTCTCCGCGGCCCACAGGTCCGAGCAATCGCGCCTGGATCGCCGCTGAGACGAGGCCGAGTGCGAGGACTGCGAGGTTGGAGAGCATCAACTTGGCGTCAGGTCGACGCAAGGCGGCCGCAACGACCGCCAACCCCGCCTTCATTGGCGAACCTCTTCACCGATTTCGAGCTCCGACTCGTGGCAGGCGGCCCGAGCGATGCAGAAAAGCACCAGAACCGCAGCAAGGCCCGGAATTGTCCAGGCGAATGGCACGGAGATGCTGATGACTGCAACGCTAATGAACCCTCCGAACACGGATCGCCCTAGGTTCCCTCCCCGCCGGAGCGCGGCAATCGCGGAACTCACAAAGGGGAGCAGCATCAAAGCGAGTCCGACTAGTCCAGTCTTTGCCGCGACGCTCACGTAGACCGAGTGCGTGTCTCGCTTCACCTCGTTGATCACTTCGTCCGCGAAAACGAACTGCGTACCGACCCCCGTACCAATCGCAACAGCTAGGGGCGACTGGATCAGGATATTGGTCACCGTTCGCGCTTCGGCCAGTCGGTACGACCCAGACGTCTCCGTCACGCGTTCAGCGACGTCGTACCGACCTCCAAGGTTGACCGCGCCAGAGAGCAGTGTGATCGCAGCCACGGAAAGCCCCACGAGTGCGAACCTCGCGGAGACTCGGAGTGTGCGCCAACTCGTGGCGACGGTCGCAAGAACTCCGGAGGTGATCGCGAGAACCAGGCTCAACGTCTTGCTGAGGTACAACTCGACTGCGAGGACGCATATCAAGGCAAGTCGCCTCGTTGAGCGGAGCCACCCCGCGCCCAGCACCGCCATCGCCCCCACAATCGCCACCGTCAACTCACCACCGGGCCTGACATCACCGGCGGCGGAGCCTGAAATCAGCACGACGCTCCGCTCACCAACGCCGAGAAGGCCGGCGCGAGCCATCACGGACGCCACGATCGCAACGACCCCGGCTGCCGTCGCAACACCAACCAGCAGACCCACAAGATGGCTGGCTGGGCGCCGCCGAAGGACCACCCCTAGAGGCACCATAAGCAGGTATGCCTCGAGGAGCCTCAGGTCGACGTACGGCGAACCTGCGACGACCGCGCCGAGATCAGGTAGAAGCGCCCGGGCGATGAACCAAATCGGCCATGCAAGCAAGGCGACCCATGGAACCCGGACCATCCGCGTCGCAGGCTCTCGCACCGCGATCGAAGCTCCCGCAAGGACGGAGAGCCCAACAAGAACATCGATTTCCGATACCGCGAAGCCACCGATCGCGACGTGGACCAGCTCTACCCCTGGCCGGCAGAGCATGACCCAGCCGATCCCACCCCAGAGCACAGGCCACGGCAGCGCAACGGTCAGAACGACCGTTGCTGCGAGCAGTGCAACTGCGGGACTCTTCGTTGCCAATCCGCCCACGACGAGCGCTGCACCGGCGCCCAAGCCGACTACTGCGACGTCGCGCAGCGAAGGTCGGGATCCGCTTGCCAGGAGCCGCGAGCGTCGTGCCGCCATCGACGACGAGCTGGCGTACCTCTTCCCCGTCATTGGAACAATGCCCGCTCGTCGGTTGAGAGCGTGTAGGTCATCGGTTCGCGAGCGCGGACGGGACGAGCCGGAACTCCGAACGACACGGTCCATGCAGGCAAACTCTTCGAGACGACGGCGCCAGTTCCGACGACGGCGCCGTCTCCGATCGAGACGCCGGGCAGGATCGTCACGCGGCTACCGATGAAGCAGTAGTCGCCGATAACCACAGGTGCGCCCGTCGCTGGAATACCTGGAGTGTCGACGTCGTGCTCGGCAGTCCAAATTCGCACTTCGGAGGCGATATTTACATCACGTCCGATGCTGATTCCGTGGCGCATATCGAGGAACGCGTGGTCACCAACTATCGAATGCTCGCCGACGCGCAGGCCGCCAATGCCGAAGAAGCGCGCACCGCCGTAGATTATCGAGTTGGCCGGGAGTGTGACCTTCAATGCCTTGCGGTAGAACACGTCTCGGAGCGTGTGAGACGGAACGTGCCCGACAAACGACGCGCACCACAAGGTGCCCCAGTAGTAGACCGCGTGCAGACGCTTACGCATTGGACACCAGTTCTGACCCATCTCGGCCCTGCGGCCATGGCGCGGAGTGAAGAAGTCCGTTCAGTAAATTGGCGCCGCGGCGCCTCGTATCAATACCGGCGAGTCCGCGCCCAGAGTGCACAGGCCGAGCGAGCGCGACCATACGTGGACCCGCGATCGAACCCGATCCAGCGGGCACCGTGCTGTCCTCAGAGTTCACGGATCAACTCCACACTCTGCTCGATACGCGACGTCCAAGAGTGCGCCGCGGCTGAGTTCGTCCGGGCCGTCGCCGCATCCGCATCGAATCGCGCAACAGCATCCGTGACGACGCCTCCGAATGCTTCCGGGCCCGAGATCGTAAGGCCAAACCGGGGCTCAGTCAGGCTTGGGAGCGCGGTCGACACGACATCCAGCCCCGACGCGAGGTACTCGTATACCTTCATAGGAAATACCCCCGCCGTATAGTCGTTCAGTCGATACGGAATAAGACCGACCATCGAACGGGCGAACTCGACGGCCAGACGGTCGGGCGGCAGATTGCCCAGGTACGTGATGAGAGGATGCTCCGTCAGCTGGTCGAATTCGTCGTGACCGGCAGCGCCATCGATCTCCCGGGGGCCGGCCAGCACCACCGGCACGCCTTCATCAGCAACGGATCGGAGAAGGCGCGTGTTGATCTTTGTCGAGGTCAAATTCCCCGCAAAGATCGCTCGGGGCTGCCGCTCGGCCTTTGCCGAACCGAACAGCTCCGTATTTGCGACATTCTCCCACAGCAGTACGTCATCGCGGCCGCTTCGGCGAAGGTGATCCGCCACGCCATTGCTACTCGCAATGACGGCGTCCGCGGTCTCGAGCAGGTGACGCTCGCTTGCGAGCAGCGTCGCCGCAGGAACCCGGGGCTGGGTGTGGAGCAGATCGACTGAGTGATATACCACCCTCGCCGCCCTGCGTTCGAGACCGTAGGTCAGGGGCGAGAACGTCCACAAAACCGCGTCCTCCAGCTCAGGGATTGCGATGCCCTCGATAAGCGATGTGTTGATCTTGCGTGCGAGCCTGCTTGAATGGAATGGAATCACACGCGGAGAAATGAGGCGAACGCGCTCAGGCGTTTCATCCGGCCCCGGCCGACCGCCCACGTGCAGTCGATTTGCCAGCCGAGCAAGGTCGGACCGACCGAAGGTCGGCGCCCGAAGGCCTAGCGATTCGATGTACGTGACGTCTGTGTGCCGGGCTAGACCAACCGCGAGGTGCTGCTTGTTCGTCCACACCGCGCTGTGGAAATCAGCGGTCGAGAGTATGACGACCGGCCGCGTCGGATCGGTCATGACGATCCGCTCGCGACGAAGGCGCGGATCTCTTCGGTGAACCGCTCGCGAGAGAACCGCCGGACAGACTGGCGCGGAAGCCGACCGCGCAGGCTTGACGCTGTCCGGACAGCTTCGCCAAGCGCGGCTTGGTCCTTAAAGTCGACGTGCACGCCGGAGACACCTTCGATGACCGTCTCAAGCGTGCCACCAACACCTGCGGCGACAACGGCGGCGCCGGCGGCCATCGCCTCAACCGGCATGATCCCGAAGTCTTCGACAGCGGGAAAGACAAACGCGGTGCAGGCCTCATATAGCGCGTAGAGAAGTGCGTCGCTCGGTGCTTCGAGGAACATCACCGGCACTGTTGCCTCGGCGGCCATTGATTCGAGGTGTGCACGTTCCGGTCCGCGGCCGGCGATGACAACCGGCAGCCCGGCAGCCTCCCCCGCACGTATCACTAGCGGCATCCGCTTATAGGGAACTAGCCGCGATGCACCGAGTACGAACTCGGCGGGCAACTCGTCGAGCACCGCTGACTCCGCGGTCGGCACAACGTCAGCCCAGCGGCCGACTTCAGCTATCTCCTCGACGGCGACGGGTGGATAGATGACCGATGACCCGACGCCCCAGGTTCGCTCGATTCTCGCGGCGACGAAGTGGCTGTTGGCAGCAGCGGCACTGATCTCGCCAGCGCGCCTGCGGTCCAGTTGGCGCAGCGGGGCTCCGACGAGCCTGGCGACGACGGACGCGCCGCGCGCGTCGAGCTCCGGGTCCCAGAGGTACCGAGCCGGGCTGTGCACGTAGACGAGCTTGCGGAAGTCCGACGACTGCCCACGGAATGACACGTGGTGCGCAAACAGATGTGAGCTCACGAGCGCCCAGTCATATCCTGACGACCCACGCCGCCGCCATGTCGCGGGCATGAACGGAAGGGCGCTCACTTTACTGCGTCGCAACGGCGTTCGCGCAAGCCACGTCTCGCGCAGGCCCCGGTCCAAGTACCTCCCCGGAACATCGTTCCAGAGGCACAGTAGGTCGGCGTCGGGAAATGCGTCGACCATCGCGTCAAACACATTCTCCGAGCCACCTGTACTGGCGAGCCATTCGTGGACGAGGACACCCCGGTTCACTCAGTACGCCCCGCGAGAAGACACGACTGCCCTGATCGTCCGCGCCAAGATCAAGATGTCACCGAAGAGCGTCCAGTTCTCGACGTACATCACATCCATGCGGATGCTGGCCTCCGGACTCAGTTCTGACCGCCCAGAAACTTGCCACAGGCCAGTTAGCCCAGGCTTGACCAGAAGTCGTCTGTGAGCCGCGCGGTCGTACTGCGCGACTTCTGCGGCAATCTGCGGGCGCGGTCCGACGAGACTCATCTCCCCACGCAGGACGTTGAACAGCTGAGGCAGTTCGTCCAACGAGAACCTCCGCAGCAAGCGGCCTACGCGGGTCACGCGGGGATCGTTCTTCGGCTTGTAGAACATGCCCACCTCAGCGTGCCCCTCGGCGGCAAGGACCTCGCTCAGTCGTCCATGAGCGTCGTCCACCATCGATCGGAACTTAAAGATTTCGAACTGTCGGCCGCCCTTTCCGATCCTCGTCTGCGTGTACAGCACGGGCCCGCGACTCGTACAGGCGATCACTATCGCGATGCAGACGAGAAGCGGTGAAAGGATCAGGACTATTGCCGTACCAAAGAGCAGGTCAAAGACCGACTTGGCCACGTACTTTCCGCCCGTGAATCGGGCCTCGTCGACATACATCAGCGGCAGACCTTCGACGGGCTGCATCGTGACGCGTGGCCCCGCGACGTCGATGAGCGTGAGCGTCAGCGCCAGGTCGACGTCCGTTCCCTCGAGGTCCCAGCCCAACTTCCGAACGGTCTCCGAGGTGATGCTGTCGGATCCCGTCACGGCAACGGCAGATGCTCTCGCTTCGACAGCGATTGCGGCTGCATTCTCCATCGATCCCAGCACCGGGACACTGCGCAGCGTTTCACCGTCGCCTACCTCGCCTGACGGCACGCACACGCCGATGACGGTGTAGCCCGCCCGGCGATTCCGGTGCAGCTCGTCGATCAGACGCGCCGCCTTATCCCGGTGACCGATGACGAGGATCGTCGACTGGAAATGCCCCGTCTCCCGCTCCCTCGCGAGCCACTGCCGCCATGCGAACCTGCTAGCGAGCAACAAACCAAGGCCGACCGGCGCCGCAAGCGCCAAATACCCGCGCCCGACGTCCATCTTGAACAGGAAGGCAATCACTGCGACGAGAGCGAAGAGTCGCCACGTGGCGGAGAAGACGCGCGAGTACTCGGCCGGCCCGCCTCCCACGATCCTGCGATCTCGCGAGCGCGCGATCGTGAGGGCGACCATCCAGGACGCGGCGAGCACGAGCGACACAGAGAGATACGTAGGAGAAAATTCACCCGACACGGCGGGCAGACCGTCCAGATCGAACCTCACAACGTAGGACACCGCGACGGCGAGCATCACTGCCAGACCGTCGGTCAACACGAGTCGGCCCGAGTAGGCGCGCCACCAGCGGCCTGGCTCCGTCGGTAGTGAACTCCACCAGGGAAGGCGCTGTCCCGCCTGACCTGGGGTGTCGGCAGCTACGTGTTCGATCATCATGAGCCCCCGACCCTCGCCCTGCGTGTGCTCGGGCGTTCCACAGAATGTGCCTGTGGATCCTACCCCTCTCTCACCCGCGAAATTATGGACGAATGACGCCACCTTGTCCCGTTTGCTGCTCGTTCGTCGCTTTGTAGGATCCAAACGCGCGCCCTCCCGTGAGAGAATCCTCCCGGGCTGCTGCTGTGGGGGCCTGGATGCGGAGAGTGTTCGTGGAGCTGCAGGACTACCTACTCATATTGCGCAAGCGCTGGCTGTCGATTCTGTTGATCACGCTGTTCAGCACCGGCGCCGCGATCGCCAGCTCCCTGGCGATGACCCCCATGTACCAGGCGACCACGCAACTCTTCGTCTCGGTGCAGGGTGGCGCTTCGACGAGCGACCTCCTCCAAGGCGCAAACTTTACGCGTCAGCAGGTCACCTCATACACGCAGCTTGTCACGAGCCCGCTCGTTCTCAACCCCGTGATCGACGACCTGGGCCTCGACGCTCGCTCCGAATCGCTCGCGGCCCGGATTGAAGCGAGTTCGCCGCTCAACACGTCGCTCATCGACGTCACCGTCACGGACGAGAACCCCGCAATGGCTGCCGCCACGGCCGATGCCGTTGCTCAGCAGTTCAAGGACGTGATCGGCGACCTCGAGACGCCCATCGACGGTGGACCCTCCGCTGTCAAGGTCTCCGTTGTGCGCGATGCGGCGGCACCCGTGGCGCCGTCGTCCCCCAATCTCAAGTTCAACGCGGCTCTGGGCATGATCCTCGGGCTCGGACTCGGCATCGCCATCGCGATCCTGCGCGAGGTGCTGAACACCCGTGTTCGTTCCGAAGTAGACGTCGCTCGTGTCACCGACACCTCCGTCATTGGTGTCATCCCGAACGACGAAGATGCTCCGAAGCACCCCCTGATCGTGCAGAGCAGCCCCCACAGCCAGCGCTCCGAGGCATTCCGCCGTCTCCGGACCAATCTGCAGTTCCTCGATATTGCCGACCGCCCGCAGTCGATTGTCGTCACGTCGTCGCTCCCCGGCGAGGGCAAGTCGACGACTTCGATCAACGTTGCGATCACCCTGGCGGACGCGGGAACGCGCGTAGCACTCGTCGACGCCGACCTACGGCGCCCGGCCGTGGCGAAGTACATGGGCCTTGAGGGGAACGTTGGGCTGACGACGGTGCTCATCGGTCGCGCCAACGTCGATGACGTGATCCAGCCGTGGGGAAACGGCTTTCTACATGTACTTCCAGCCGGCCAGGTCCCGCCGAACCCCAGCGAGTTGCTCGGCTCTCTTGCCATGGCCAATCTGCTAGACCGGCTCACGCAGCAGTACGACGTGGTGATCGTCGACACGGCGCCCCTGCTTCCCGTCACCGACGCGGCGATTCTGTCCAAGCTCACGGGCGGCGCGCTTCTGGTCGTCGGGGCAGACAAGTTGCACCGCAGCCAGCTAGCCGAGTCCGTTGGAGCGCTCGAGACCGTCGGCGCTCGGATACTTGGCATCGTCGTCAACCGACAGAAGCGCAAGCAGGGCGACCAGTACGCCTATTACGACTACACAGCTACACCCTCGACGGCTTCCGCCTCGGGGCGCACCAGCCGCAAGAAGCGCAAGAACGCGGCGAGTCGGCGCCGGACAAGTTCCGATCTCACCACCGAGGTCGCCGCGACGGGCCCGACGACGCTCTGGCCTGGCGACTCCTTGAGTGAGATTCAGTTGCACGAGTTCCAGCAGCAACAGGCACAGAATCGTCCGCAGCACCAGCGACCTACGCACTAACCGACGTTCGACGCCTCGCGCCGGGCGCGCTCCTATTGGTGCCTCTGGTACAGGCGCCCGACGGCACTCACGTATGCACGCCTCGTGGCCTCGAGCTTCAGGTGCTCCGGCAGGTAAGGGGTGTTCGTACCGCCTCCCGGCCGGAGGGTTCTCCATGCGTCGGCAAACGCCGATGGCGTGGCCCCGGCGACGACAGCCGACTCGGATAGTGGAGGCTCGAGTCGAGCATGCGCGGTGGCGATGATCGGAAGTCCCGCCGCTGCCGCCTCGAGAGCGACCATCGGGGCACCCTCGCTTCGAAGGCTCGGAATCAGTGCGACGTCACACCCCTGGAGCGCCGCGTTGAGATCGTCGCGAGAGAGATGTCCCAAGAACTTGACGCGGCTCCCCAACTGAAGCCGCGCAACCTCTGCGCGGCACGTTGCCTCGTGTGGACCCGTTCCGGCGACTAGCAGGACGAATTCGTCGCTCAGCTCCGCCATGGCCCGGATTGCTAGGAGGGTGCCCTTCTGAACATGAAGACGGCCCGCGAAGATGCCGACCGATGCCTCTTCGGCCACTGAGAGGCGGCGCCTGAAATCGCGACGAGCATCCTCGTCGTCCGATCGAGGCTTTACCTCCACGCCGTTGTATAGAGGCGATATGCGCGAGCTATCGACCCAGAACGGGCCTTTCGACAGCGAGGCGCCCAGGGCGAGCGACACCGGCCAGACGGCGTCAGCGCTGCGCAGAAACATTAACCGTGATGGGTACCGAAGGACGTGCAGGCCAAGCTTTGCATACTCGCGAACGGATGGAGATCGCCAACTGCTTTCGAATTCGGTGGCGATAGTGCCGTGAACCTGTATTGCTCGCACAGCTTCGCGATTGCGCATAATGACCGCGCCACCGGCATCCCCGATCCCAATGACGACATCGGGACGCCAGTCGCTCCACGGGCCGCGGAGGTACGTCGAGTACCACCAGCGAACGGAGTACTTGCCCGGACGAGCCGCGACCGTCCATACACGGTAGTCGGGTGGAAGGAGTGGTGCTCTGCCGTTTCGATCCACCGGCGTGGTCAGGACGCCAACTTCGGCCCCCGCGCCCTGCACGGCGGCCATAAACTCGCTTTGGACGCGCTCCATCCCACCACTTCCGGGATGATCCGAAGTCGATCGCGTCACGAAGAGAACTCGCCGCGGATAGACGTCAGCACCTAGGGGATCGATCGATTTCACCAACGGGTTCCCGTCGTCACACTGTTGGCCGGCCCGACGTGCAACTGGCAATGAAGTCCAACTGCCGACCGGGTTCGGCGGGATGCGCTCAAAGCAGGCGCCTCCCCGATACCTACTTGAAATGCCTGTTCAACCATCGATGCGCCCGATAACCGGGCAACCGCGACCGGACGCGCGATTGGGAATTTGATAGCTATCGTACCTCGACATTTGCGAGGTTCGTGGAATTATGCTGCCCGCGGAGTAGGCCCGCCCCGAGTGAGCGCTCGTGCGCTGCCAGTCGAAACTCCAGCCCTCACGCGCCGTGCTCTGTAGCACCTTCCCAACAAGGTCGCGGGTTGCAGCACTTCGAGGCCGTCGCAGACTGAGTGGGTGCAAGTTTCGAGGAGGGCCCGCTGTTCGCGAGACACATGAGACAACCCGGGTCGCCGCGTGATCGTCGGGACGCACGAGAGCCCCGCACCAACCGGTGCGGGGCTCTCGCTGAGGTGCTAGGCCATTCAGGCCGCGGCGCCAGCCTGACGACGGCGGGCGATGACGACGCCACCTGCACCGACCAGGACCAGCGCGCCGGCGCCCAGGGCGATCGGAAGAGCGTTGGAGCCGGTGGAGCTCAGCGTGTCGCTCGTCCCGGCGACCGTTACGGTCTGCGTGCTGAGCACTGCGCCCGACGCGGTGTCGGTCACGACCAGCGTGTACGTGCCAGCCTGGCTCAGCGTCACCGAGAAGGTGGCGGTGCCCGACGCGTTGGTCGTCGCGGTGAGGGTCTGCGTACCAGACCCACCGGCGATGGTGAGCGTCACCGACGTGTTCGGAGGCCCGACGACAGTGACGGTGAACGGAACACCGGCGGCGGGCGTGCTGTCAGACACCGTGCCCTTGTTCGAGTAGTCACTGGAGCCGTACGCCATGGCGGCGGACGGAACGAGGGCGAGTGCAACGGCAGCGAAGGCGACCAGAGCGGTGCGACGGATCTTCATGGGTGTCCCCCCGGACAGTGGTCGTGTGACAGGAGTTACGCGATGTACTAGGGGCAACCGTACCTGCTACTTGGTACAGGAGGAAGCGACGACTGCGTCACCCTTTTGGCGGGCGGTCGGCGTGGAGCGAATGTGCAGGTCACCGGTCTGCTCCTTTCCGGTAACGATGTCCATGTCGAGAGATCCGCTCTCACCCGGTTTGAATGTAAATGTCCTGCCTCCTACCCCCAGTCCGTCGTGGATCTGGGCAAGGAGGCCCTGGGGATCAGGTTTCACCCGCACGGACTCGATGCCGCCGCCCTCGGGGGCGTATATGAGGACATTCGTCCGGAGATCGCCGAGCGGGACGATGTTGTCGAGGCCGACCAGGTAGGCCGGCAGCTCGGCCGCGTCGGGCGGAGCGTTGTACGTCAGCGTGACCACGGCGTGCACGATCTGCGAGCCGTCCGGACGGCACTCCGTGGCCTGCGCATCGATCGACAGGTCGAGGTAGTAGCCGAGCTTCGCCTGCGTGCCGTCGTTGAGGTAGACCCCGAGGACAGCCGAGTCGCGATCCTTCCCTCGCAGGTCGCCGCTCAGCACCGTGCTCGTGAGCAGAGCTTGCTCGTCCTCGTCGGCGGACCACACCATCAGGCGACCCTGGCGCGCAGCTTCGGCGAGGGCGTCCATCACGCCGGGTGCCTCGCCCTGGCCGCTGACGACCGCGTTGAACACGGACTTCGACGTGTCGGAGAAGAATGCGTCCTGCTTCGCCGGGTCGAGGATGTCGAGGTACACCCCGTTGAGCAGCGTCTGCACGGCGTCGTCGCCGGAGAGCGTCGTGCCGTCGGAGAGCGTCACCGGACCCGTCGCGTCGAGGACCAGCGCCAGCGCGACCGGGTCCACCGACAAGACGCCGTCGATGGTGCCGCCCACCTGCTTCTCCCAGATGCCCTTGGCCATGGCCGCCGAGCGCGGGAAGTCGGGCGTGAAGGTGACGTCACGCATGTCGGTACCGAGCTGCGGCCCGAACAGCGCGTCCTCGGCGTCCGTCAGCGGGAGCACCGGGTCGGTGAGCCCGCTCAGGGAGCCGCCCGAGCGCTCCTGCACCACGGTCACCGCGCCGTCGTCGGCGTGCAGGTGCAGCACCGAGCCCGGAATCCCGCCCGTCGCGCGCTGCTCCGCGTTGTTCTGCACCAGCACCAGGTAGTCGCGCGGGCCGTCGGCACCCATCATCGCGGGCACCAGCTGCGCGGCGCGGGCGGCGGTCGCGGTGGTCACGGCGACGTCGTTGACCTGGTCGCGCAGGGTCTCGACGGGCTCGGCCACGGCGCGAAGCAGGGATGACGTGTCGATGTCCGCGAGCTCGCCGGCGGTGACCTGGACGGACTCGTTGGCGGCCACGATGACCGGTGCGGCCTCCTGCAGCGGGGCGAGGTCGACGCGGCCGTCGACGGGGGCCAGGGCGGCGGGGTCGACCAGCGTGGTGGCCTGCATGAGCGACGGGAGGGCGTGCTGGGCCAGGTCGTCGACCGCGGCAGCCACCGTGTGGACGGCGCTCACGTTGGGGCCGACCCACGGCAGGATGCCCGCCAGGGTCCAGACGGGACCGCTGGTGGCGCGTGCGGCCGTCGAGGCGTTCGCCTGGAGGGAGACCAGGGTCGTGGCGGCGGCGTCGGAGTCGCCGGCCTTCACCTGAGCCTGGAGGTCCTTCACGTCGCCCTTCGCGGACTCGAGGGCGCCGGCGGCACGGAAGGCTCCGGTGGCGAGCCAGATGCCCAGGCCGACGACCACCACGAGCGCGACGGCGCACCCGATCAGCACGCGCTTCACCACGCGACGACGGCGGGCGCGCTTGTAGCTGGTCCGCCGACGGCGCACCGTCTCGGGGTGCTGCGGCGCGTCCGGGACCGGCTGACCGTTCCAGTCGGATCCCCAACCCGGGTGCGTCACGACGTCTCTCTCCAGCCGGCTCCACGCCGCCAGGGACAGGCGACCGCGGTCGGAATCGTACCGGCGAGGCCTGGGTGCCCCCGCCCGGAGGGGGTGAGATGTGTGCGCCGATCGGGTCATCCGATGCCGGTTTCTGCAGCCCGGGGCCCCAAGATGGTGCCCGTGAACCCCACCGACCCGGCCGAGCCCCTGCGCGTCCTCGTCGTCTGCACCGGCAACATCTGCCGGTCGCCGGCAGCCGAGCGGCTGCTCGCTGCCGGGCTCGGCGCGGCCTACCGGGGCCGTGAGGGCGGCGGCCTGACGCCCGCGATCGAGGTCTCCTCGGCGGGCACGGGCGCGATGACCGGCTGGCCGATGACGGACGAGATGGCCGCGCTGGTGGCTGCTCAGGGGGTCGACGCCCGGGGCTTCGTGGCGCGTCAGCTGGCGCCCGGCATGGTGCAGCAGGCGGATCTGGTGCTGGCGCTGACCCGGCGGCACCGCTCGGCCATCGTCGAGCTGGTCCCCGCCGCCGTGCGGCGCACCTTCACGCTGCGCGAGCTCGCTCGGCTCGTCGGCGACATCGACCCCGCCACGCTGCCCGGCGCCAACGCGACGACCGCGGACCGGCTGCGCGCGCTGGTGCCTATCGCCGCGACGCGGCGCGGGCTCACCGCGCACAAGCCGGTGGACGACGACGTGGTCGACCCGTACCGCGGGGGCGACTCGCTCTACCAGAAGTCGTTCGGCCAGCTGCTGCCGGCCGTCGAGGCGATCGTGACGGCCGTCCGTCGCTGACCGCACGCAACGACCGAGGCCGGGCCCCGTGACGGGACCCGGCCTCTCGTGTGTCTGCGGACGCTAGATGCCGAACGCCGACTTGATGGGGCCGATGAGGAAGTACAGGACGAACATCACCGAGGCGATCCACATGAACGTGTGGATCTCGCGGACCTTGCCCAGCGCCAGCTTGATGATGACGAACATGATGATGCCCGCGCCGATGCCGGCCGTGATCGAGTAGGTGAACGGCATCAGGATGATGGTGAGGAACGCCGGGATGGCGATCTCCCAGTTCTTCCAGTCGATGCCGGTGATCTGCGTGACCATGAGGAAGCCGACGACGACCAGCGCCGGGGTGGCCGCTTCGAACGGGACCATAGAGACCAGCGGCGACAGGAACGTGGCCAGCAGGAACGCGATGCCGGTGACCACGGACGCCAGGCCCGTGCGTGCGCCGTCGCCGACGCCCGCCGCGGACTCGATGTAGCTGGTGTTGGACGAGACGCTGCCCGCACCACCGGCCGCCGCCGCGATCGAGTCGACCACCAGGATCTGCGTGGTCTTCGGCGGGTTGCCCTCCTTGTCGAGCAGGCCGGCCTCGCTGCCGACGGCGACCATGGTCCCCATCGAGTCGAAGAAGTCGGCGAGCAGGAGCGAGAAGACCAGCAGGATGACCGCAACCAGGCCGATGGCCTCGATCGACCCGAACAGCGAGAACTGACCGACCAGCGAGAAGTCCGGGGTGGCGAAGATGCCGCCCGAGGGCCAGTGCGGGACGTCGAGCTGCCAGCCGGCCGGGTTGACCACGGCGCCGGTCTCGTCCGTCTTGCTGCCGATGTCGCCGACCAGCTCGACGATGAACGCCAGCACCGTCGCCGTGACGATCGCAATGAGGATGGCGCCGCGGACCTTGCGGACCATGAGCACGATCGCGGTCGTCAGGCCGACGACGAAGACCAGCAGGGGCCAGCTGCCCAGCGAACCGCCGATGCCCAGCTCGACCGGGGTGGCCATGCTGGCGGGGATGCGCACGAAGCCGGCGTCGACCAGGCCGATGAAGGCGATGAACAGGCCGATGCCGACGCTGATGGCGGTCTTGAGCTCGCGCGGGACCGCACGGAAGACGGCGACCCGGAAGCCGGTGAGCACCAGGACCAGGATGATCAGGCCCTCGAGGACCACCAGGCCCATCGCGTTCTGCCAGGACATGTTGGGCAGCGCCGCGATCGAGTAGGCGACGACGGCGTTGAGTCCGAGGCCGGCGGCGAGCGCGAGCGGGAAGTTGGCGACGACGCCCATGAGGATCGTCATCACGCCGGCGACCAGCGCGGTCGTCGCGGCGACGGCCGCGAGGTTGGGGACGTCACCGCCGCCGAGGAACGGGCCGTTGCCGGCGTTGGAGCGGACGGTGCCGATGATCAGGGGGTTGAGCACGATGATGTAGCTCATCGTGAAGAAGGTCACCAGACCACCGCGGATCTCGGTGCCGATGGTCGATCCGCGCTCGGTGATCTTGAAGTAGCGGTCGACGACGTTCGTCGGGGGCGCAGGACGTGTCTTCTGCGCAGTAGGGGTCGAAGCCATGCGCGAAAGTGTGGCAGACCTGTGAAGGCCCGACAGCGCCTACACGGGGTCGTCGTCACCAACGTCACACGTCCCAGGTGCCGGACCGTCCGCATCGCCCCGGTTAGGCTCGCCGGGTGCCGTCGCTGATCGACAAGCTCTTCCACCCGACCCGGACCCCGCCGCCCCCGGTGGACGTCGACCTGGGCCGGGTCATGCTCGTCGGCACCGGCGTGTGGGTCGTCGCGTTCGTCGTCACCGCGGTGCTGGCGGCGACCGACGTGGCGACGTGGCTGCCGGCGTGGGTGTGCGCGACTGGCGCGGTCCTCGGGGTGCTCGGGTACGGCTGGGCCCGACGGAACACGGCGCGGCAGAAGGCCGCTCGGGGCTGAGTCAGCCCAGGAACACCTGCGCGCAGAGCAGCCCTCGGGGGGCGGTCACACACGCGACGCCGATCTGCGTGTACGCGTCGCCGAGCATGTTCTCGCGGTGGCCGTCAGACCCCATCCAGCCCGCCACCACGGCCAGGGCCGTCGGGTAGCCGAGCGCGAGGTTCTCCGCCACACGGTGCGCCCCGCAGGCGTCGAGGACGGGCTGCAGCGGGTCGTGCTCGAACCGGTCCTCCCGTGCGAGCGTCGCCGTGCGTGCCTCCGCCTGCTCCGTCGCGCACGCCGAGACCGTAAGCGCGGGGAGCCCGGCGGTCACCCGCTCCGCGTTGGTGCGCGTGACGATCTCGTCGACCAGCGTGGGCGTCGCTTCCGCAGCGCTGGGCGCCGGCGTCGCGACCGGTGCTCGCGTGGCCGACCTGCCTGCCGGGTCGTCGGCCCGCAGCGCGGTCGCTCCCACGTCCGCCGCGGGCCGGGGGCTCGGCTGCGGGCTCATCGTGATGGGCACCGCGATCAGCGTGAGGGTGCAGGCGAGCACGAGCACGAGCCTGCGGGGCCACCGTCGTCGCGGCTCACGACGAACTTGCTGGTCCGGCCGACCCCGTGGCACCGGCGGCACGGGGGTGAAGGGTTGCACGCGGGGGACGTTATCTGGTTCCGGGCGTACCGGGCACTTGCTTGCCCCCGGCGACGTCCAGCGCGATCTCGTCGGCGCGATCGGGCGCGGTGAGCAGGGCCTCGACCGCGTAGCGGAGCTCCCAGCGCCCGGCCGCCTGGGCCAGGCCGGCGGCGAGCCCGACCAGGTGGACGGCGTGCACCACCGAGTCCTCCACCCACCACTCGACGGGGGTGCCGTCCACCAGCAGGTCGTCGTGCTGGACCCACGTGCTCGGCGCGTCGGGCAGCAGCGCGCGCACGCCGTCGGGGACGTCGTCGACCTCGCCGCCCTCCCCGACCAGCCCCTCGGCCAGGTCTCCGGCGAACGGGAGGTCGAGCAGCCGGGCCGTCGCCTCGGTGCCGGGCACCAGGGAGGCCACGTCGGTGCGCTGGTGCCACATCGGCTGGTCCGCCACGGCGGCGTCCTCGGCGTGCACGACCGCGACCCGGCCCGGGCCGACGAGGGCCGGCACCCGCTCCGGGGGCTCGTCGGGGGCCATCGACCGCCACACCGCCGTCGCGAGCGCCGGGTCCACCGCGACCCCGACCGGTCCCCAGGCGTCGAGCAGCTGCGTCCAGCCCGCCCCGTCGAGCTCCTCGAGGGTGCCGACGCCGCCGAGCGCGCGCTGCACGGTGACGTCGAGGTCTGCGACGGCCGCGGGCGCAGCGGGGAGCAGGGCGCCGAGCTCGTCGCCGACCGCGAACGGTCGCCCGAGCCCCAGCTCCGCCCGCTCGCGCAGCCACCACGACGTGTACGACGGGGCGTGCGCCGCGGACTCGCCGCGGACGGGGTCGACGAGCGCCCGACGCAGGGTCGGCTCGCCCGCGATCCGCGCCAGGACCTGCGGCCACGCGTCGGGATCGACGGCGTCGAGGTCCGCAACCGCGACCGCCTCCCCCACGTACGCGCCGGCGCCCAGGCGGTCCGAGAGGTGCGCCAGGTAGTCGTCCCAGCCGTCGAGCGACTGCGCCGCCAGGGTCGCGGAGTCGGCCGCGCCGTCCCGCAGCGAGGCCGGGTCGGCCAGGACGTCGGGGACGTGCACCAGCACGAGGTCGGCGCGCACCCCGACCGCCGTGAGCACGTCGCGACCCCAGCGGTCGACCGTCTCCTCCGACACGGTCGACAGCACCCGGTCGTCGAGCATCGTGGCGGCCACGGAGCCGGGCAGGACGAGGCTGTCGGCGGGCGTGCGCTCCCCGTCGGCGGCCCGCAGCGGCAGCAGCCCGAGCCAGGGCTGCGCCTCCTGCGGCACGCCCGCACCGTCCGCGGCCCCCACCAGCGCCAGCACCGCGTCGACGACGTCGTCGGCCTCGGTGTCGTCGTCGGCCAGCTCCAGCACGGCCTGCCGCACCGAGTCCTGCAACAGGAGGCCGACGGTGTCGGGGGCCTGCGCGCCCAGCCGCTCGAGCACCGGGTGCACCGCCTCCAGGTCGACGACGCGCAGCCCCCAGCGGCCCAGGGTCTCGAGCGTGCGGGCACCGAGCCGGGCCGCCAGGGCGGCGTCGAGGACGACCGTGCCGCGCGCCCCGCGGACCACCCGGCCGTCGGCCAGCGGCACGGGGACGGCACCGAGGGCCTCGCGCGACTGCGGGTCGTCCGCCAGCAGCTCGAGGGCGTCGTACAGCTCCGTCCAGCCGCCGTCGCTGACGGCCGGGAGCTCCTCGACGACGTCGGCCAGCGACCGGATCTCGACACCGAGCGCCCGTGCCTGCGAGTCGCGACCGTTGGGCAGCGCGACCAGCGCCGTCACCCTCCTGCCGAGCGCGGCCAGGGCGGCGGCGTCGTGCACCGAGGAGCGGGCGAGGGCCACCGCCTGCGTCGGGACCACCAGCGGGTCGGCGTCGTCGGGAGCGGCCTTGCGCAGCAGCGGGGTGCGGGTCAGGCGTTCGACGATGCGGTCGCGGAGCTCGGCGTCGAGGGCGCCGGCGGCCAGGCCGGTGGGGACCAGGGCGAGGGCGTCGTGGCCCGCCGACGCGCGGCCGTGGGCCAGGCGCGCGTAGACGTCGGCGGCGTGGTCGAGGACGGCGTCGGTCAGCGCACCGGGTGCCACATGGCGGCGGGAGGGGTCGAGCGGGAAGGTCGCGACGAGCAGGGCGGGGACGCTGCACGGCTCGTCGGTCGGGGTCGGGGCGTGGACCACGCGGTCGGCCTGCGACAGCTGCGCGCCGCCCCGCGGCAGGGCCCACGTGACCCGCCACACCCGCGCCGCGCGCTCCTCGACCGGACGGTCGGCCATCAGCGCCAGGGGGAGCTCGCCCTCGCCGGTCGCGACCGTCCAGCGGTCGGCGACGTCCGCCAGCCGCCGGACCCCGGACTCGTCCTCCACCAGGATCTCGACCAGGCCGGGCAGCGCGAGCAGCAGAGGGTCCGCGACGTCCCGCAGCAGCGAACGGACCTCGTCGGCGGCCACCTCGTCGCGGAGCTCGAGGACGACCGCGGTGTCGTAGCCGGTGGGCGGGCTGCCCTCCGCCGGCAGCGGCATGCGCAGTGCCGGCAGGGAGCCGTCGCGGCGGCGGACCTCGTCGGCGAGCGCGGGGTTGTCGTGCGCTGCCTCGGCCAGCAGCTCGGCGGCGTCGGCGGCGCTGAACCGGACCCCGCCACTGGTGGACAGCACCGAGACCTCGTCGGCCACCGACCGGACCGCGGCGAAGCCGACCCCGAAGCGGCCGACCGCCCGACTCGACGGTCCCTCGTCACGCTTGGCCGACGCCCGCAGAGACGCCAGGGAGGCGACCCCCTCGGCGTCGAGCGGGGCTCCCGTGTTCGCGGCGACCAGCACCGACCCGTCCGCGTCCGTGCGCGCCAGGCGCAGGAGCAGCCGTCCGGGCACCCCCGCGCGCGTCGCGGCGTCGGCCGCGTTCTGCGCGAGCTCGACGATCACGCGGTCGCGGTAGTAGCCGCGGGCGTGGTCCTCCTCCGTGTTCGCGTCCTCGCGCAGTCGCGCCGGGGACGCCCGCCACGCCCCCAGGACGGCCGCGCGCAGGGCGGCCGTGCCGAAGGCGTCGGCGGTCACGGCTCCGGGTCGGGAACGGCCGAGGGGTCGTCCGCGTCGGAGGCGGGTTCGGGTGCGTCGTCCGTGCTCTCGGCGACGTCGGTCGGCTCGTCGTCGGCGGCCGGGGCCTCGTCGACCACGGGCGTCACGTCGTCGGCAACCGCGAGCTCGTCGATGACCGGAGCCTCATCGGCAACGGGCGCCTCGTCGTCGGCAACCGCAACGTCGTCGGCAACCGGAGCCTCATCGGCCACGGGCGCCTCGTCGTCGGCAACCGCGACCTCGTCAGCGACCGCGACCTCATCGACCGCAGGCGCCTCGGCGGCCCGCGTCGTGGCCGGGGCGAGGTCGACCAGCTCGAGGCTGAGCTCGTCGATGAGCGGGTCGGACTCGGGCCAGTCGGTCGGGGGCGTCTCCGCGTCGGTCTCGGAGTGCGCGCCGCAGCCGTGGTCGACGCTCACGACGGTGCCGTCGTCGGGCGACCACTGGTTGGCGCACACGCCGAAGACGGTGCCCAGCGAACCCTGGAGCGGGACCAGGAACCCGCAGCTGCCGCAGGCGGCCGCGGACGCGAGGGAGCCGGCGCTCGTGGGCCCGTGCGGGCCGCGGTACCAGCGCTCGGCGGCCTCGTCGCGACCCTCGGGCGAGAGCACCCGGACACGGGCGAGGGCGAGCTCGTCGATCGCGACGTCGTCGAGCTCGGGGTCCCCGGTCGGGGTCCAGCCGGGCTCGAGGCGAGGGTCGTCGGCCTTGAACGGCAGGACGTCGCCGGGGCCGATGTCACCGGGCCGGATGCGCTCGGACCACGGCAGCCAGGCCTGGCCCAGCACGGCGTCGGGCCCGGGCAGCAGCTCGGCCTCGCAGACCGTGGCCGTGCGACCGCGCGGGACGCGGGCGACCGTGACGGTCCACTCCCAGCCGCGGTAGCCGCGGGCGGCGGAGGCGAACCGGTGGGACACCAGCCGCTCACCCTCGACCACCAGGCCCAGGTACTCGCCGACGTCGGCGGGGTCCTCGGCGAGGCCGACCGCGACCTCGCGGGCCAGGTCGACGGCCGATCCGAGGACCGCGTCCTTGGTTGCTGCAGGCATGCTCAGGCCTCGATGTCGTCCGCGACGGCGCGCAGGAGCGAGGCGTACTGCTCCCCGCGCGCCTTCTCGGGGTAGCGGCCACGACGCAGGTCGTTGCCGACGCGGTCGAGGACCTTGATGAGGTCCTCGATGATGACGGCCATGTCGTCGGCGGGCTTACGCGCCGCCTTGGCGACAGAGGGCACGGGGTCCAGCAGCTTGACCGAGAGGGCCTGGGGGCCGCGACGGCCGTCGGCGACGCCGAAGTCGACCTTCGCGCCGGGCTTCGGTGCCGTGACGCCCTCGGGCAGGGCCGACGCGTGCAGGAAGACCTCGCCGCCGTCGTCGCTGGCGATGAACCCGAAGCCGCGCTCGGTGTCGAACCACTTGACCTTGCCGGTAGGCACGGTGAACCCCGTTCATGAGAAGAAGACGTACTGGCCACAAGGTTACCGGCCAGCGCCCACGAAAATCCCACGCGGCCCCGGAAGGCGCAGGGGCAACATGGCGTTGGGGCTGACGATGACCACCACGCGACGCACCGCAGAGGGCCCCCGCGCCAGGCTCGAGGAGCTGCGCGCGACGACGAGCGAGCACCTCGCCGCCCTCCGGCGCGACCACGACGCCGTGGTCGCCGCCTCGAGGGACAGCAACGCCGACGACGAGCACGATCCCGAGGGCGCGACGATCGCGTTCGAGCGCGCGCAGGTGGACGCGCTGGCCCGCGACGCCGAGGCGCGGCTGGTCTCGATCGAGCTCGCGCTGGCGCGGGTCGACGACGGGACCTACGGCGTGTGCGCCGTGTGCGGGGCCGCGATCCCGGCGGGCCGTCTGGAGGCGCGCCCGACCGCGACGACGTGCGTGGGCTGCACGCCGAGGTGAGCTACGCGCCCTCCGCCAGCCGGTCGAGGGCCAGCGCCGCGAGGACCGCCGGGCCGACCGCCAGGGACTCGTCGGCGAACGTCGCCTGCGCGGAGTGGTTGTACGCCGCGGTCGCCGGGTCGTGGCCGACGGGCGTCGCGCCCAGCGCGAGGTAGACGCCCGGCACCTCCTCGAGCACGTAGGAGAAGTCCTCGGCACCCGAGATCGGCTGCGGGGCGGTCTGGTACGCGTGCTCGCCGAACATGGCGCGGACCAGGCCGGCGGCGCGGTCGACCTCGGCGGGCGTGTTCGACGTGACGGGGTAGCCGCGCCGGTAGTCGACCGTGACGGTCAACCCGTAGGCGGCGGCGATGCCCTCGGCCACCCGGGTGATCCGGTCGGGGACCACGGTGTGGGTGGTCTCGGAGAAGGTGCGGACGGTCGCCTCGAGCACCGCGGTCGAGGAGATGACGTTGTTGGTGGTGCCCGCCGCGATCTTGCCGACCGTGACGACGACGGGGTCGAACGCGTCGAACTCGCGCGTGACCATCGTCTGCAGGGCCAGCACGAGCGCGGCCGCCGCCGGCACGGGATCGGCGGCGAGGTGCGGCATCGAGCCGTGGCCGCCCTTGCCGTGGATCGTGATGATCACGGAGTCCGCCGCCGCGAGGAGCGTCCCGGGACGGGAGATGACGAGCCCGGTCGGCACCATCGCCGACATCACGTGCAGCCCGTACGCGGCGACGACCCGGCTGCCCGCGGCATCGAGCACGCCCTCCTCGATCATGAGGCGGGCACCGGCGTCGCCCTCCTCGCCGGGCTGGAACATGAGGACGACGTCACCCGCGATCTCGTCCCGGCGTGAGGCCAGGAGCCGGGCGGCACCGACCAGCCCGGCGACGTGCAGGTCGTGACCGCAGGCGTGCATCACGCCGACGTTCTCGGACGGGAACGGCTCCCCCGAGTCCTCGGTCACCGGCAGGGCGTCCATGTCCCCGCGCAGCAGCACCGCCGGACCGGGCCGCCCGCCGCGCAGCACCGCGACGACCGAGCTCAGGCCCGTCCCCGTGGTCACCTCGAGGCCCAGCGGCTCGATCGCGTCGAGCACGATCCGCTGCGTGGCCGGGTTGTCGAGGCCGATCTCCGGGGTGCGGTGCAGCGCCTGGCGCAGGGCGACGACGTCCGGCAGCTGGGCGGCGGCGTCGGCGCGCAGGCCGGCCAGGACGTCGGGAGCGAGCGACACGGGTGTGACCTCCGGGGAGTGCGGGTGCGGATGCGTGGTGCGACCGAGACTGCCAGAGACCTGCACCGGCGGCCCGGCTCCCGTTACCGAGGAGTAGCAGACCCCCCGCACGGCCGCGGCGGCACGTAAGGTTGTGCGGATGCCCACCTTTACCGGTTACCTGCGGGAACGCAGCGACGACGAGCTCGTCGCGCTGCTGCGCAGCCGACCGGACCTGGCGTCGCCGTCGCCCGCGACCCTGTCGTCGCTGGCGGTCCGGGCGACCAGCCGGTCGAGCCTCGACCGTGCCCTGTCGACGGTGGACGCGAGCGTCATCCAGGTGCTCGAGGCGGTCGTCGCCCTGTCCGACCCCGGCCCCATCACGGCCGCGGACCTGCCCGTGGCCCTGGGTGCGGCGGACGACGCCGGCGTCGCGCTGGTCGAGCGCGCGCTGCGGCTGGCCGTCGTCGGCGCCCTGGTCTACCCCGACTCGCCCGACGCCGACGCCCCCCTGCTGCCGTCGCCGGGGCTCGCGGAGATCCTCGGGCTGTACCCGGCCGGCCTCGCCCCCGCCGACGCGGGCGTCCGCCGCGGGCCCACGCCCGAGCCGATCGACCTCACCGACCTGCCGACGCTGCTGGAGTCGGCACCCACCGGCGCCCGGCCCGTGCTCGACGCCCTGCTCTGGGGTCCGCCGGTCGGCCTCGCGCCCTCGAACAGCACCGCGGCGGCCGCGGCCGTCGACTGGCTGCTGCGCCGCCACCTGCTCCTGCCCGGCGACTCCCGCCACGTCGTGCTGCCGCGCGCGGTCGCGCTCGCGCTGCGCGGCGGTCGTACGCACCCGTCCCCCGCCTTCCCGCCCGCGCTCCCCGAGGACGTCCCGCACCGCAGCCACGCGCTGGTCACGTCGGAGTCGGCGGCCGCCGGGGAGCGCAGCGTGCTGCTCATCGCCCGACTGGTGCGGCTGTGGGAGCACACGCCTCCCGGCGTGCTGCGCGGCGGAGGCCTGGGCGTGCGCGAGCTGCGCCGGGTCGCGATGGCGCTCGAGACCGACGAGGCCGAGGCCGCGTTCGTCATCGAGCTCGCGGGAGCCGCCGCGTTCGTGGCCGCCGACGGCGAGGACAACCCGTCGTTCGCGCCGACCGTGGCCGTCGACGAGTGGTCCGTCCGGGACGTCCCCGACCGCTGGGTGGCGCTGGCCCGCACGTGGCGCTCGATGCTGCGCACACCCTGGCTCGTCGGCGGGCGCGACGACCGCGGCGGGGTGCGGGCCGCGCTCGACCCCGAGCTGCAGCGCACGTGGGCCCCGCGACTGCGACGGTCGGTGCTCGACGTGCTGGCCGAGACGCCGCCCGGGACGGCCCTGGACGCCGCGCACGTCGTGGCGGTCCTGCGCTGGCGCTCCCCGCGGTCCGTCCCGCCGACCGCGGCCGTGAACGCGATCCTCGTCGAGGCCGGCCGGCTGGGGGTCCTCGGTGCGGGCGCGCTGTCCGACGCGGGCCGCGCGCTGCTGCTGGAGACCGCGCCCCTGGTCGGCGCCGAACCGGCCGACCCCGCCGACGCCCTCGCCGCGGCCCTGCCGCCCGCCGTCGACGAGATCCTGCTCCAGGGCGACCTGACCGGCGTGGTCCCCGGTCGGCCGAGCCCCGAGCTCGAGGACCTCCTGGACCGGACCGCCCACGTCGAGTCCCGCGGGGGCGCGCTCACCGTGCGGTTCACGCCGGAGTCGGTCCGGCGCGCGCTGGACGCGGGCTCGACCGCCGACGGGCTGCTCGCCGAGCTGGCCGCGCACGCACGCTCCGGGGTCCCCCAGCCGCTCGAGTACCTGGTCCGGGACGCCGCGCGTCGGCACGGTCGGCTGCGGATCGGCGCCGCCTCCGGCTACGTCCGCGCCGACGACCCCTCGCTGCTCGCCGGGCTGGCGGAGGACCCCCGGCTGGCCTCGCTCGGTCTGGTCCGGCTCGCGCCGACCGTCCTGGCGGCCCAGGCGCCGGTCCGGGAGCTGGTCGAGGCCCTCCGCGCCCACGGGCTCGCGCCGGTGGCCGAGGGACCGGACGGCGAGGTGCTGCACGTCATCTCGGCGGTGCGCCGCGTCGGCCGTCGCGCGACCGCGGGAGCCCGTCGCCGCACGACCGATGCCGCGCCGGCGACCTCCCGGGAGGCGATGAGCGACGACCGGCTGCTGGCCCTCGTGCCCCAGCTGCGGCGGGCGGAGCAGGAGCGGAAGACCGACGAGGCCGAGCGGCTGCCCGGCCTGCCGCTGCCCACCCCGTCGCACCGACCCGTCCAGCCCGTCCCCCCGAGCGAGCCGACGGGAACAGGCGATCCCGTCGACGCGTTGGTGCTGCTGCGCGAGGCGGCGGCCGAGAAGGCCGAGGTGTGGGTCGAGCTGGTCGGCTCCCACGGCGTCCCGCAGCGGCGTCTGCTGCGGCCCCTCCGGGTCGAGGGCGGCCGGCTGCGGGCCATCGACACCGCCCGCGAGTCCGAGCTGACGGTCGCGGTGCACCGCATCGCCACCGTCACCCGCGCGACGGCAGCGCCGGCGGAACAAGCAGACGATCGTCAGGAGACTTCGTGACCAACGGCCCCCTCATCGTGCAGAGCGACAAGACCCTCCTGCTCGAGGTCGACCACGACCAGGCCGAGGCCTGCCGGCGCGCCATCGCCCCGTTCGCGGAGCTCGAGCGTGCCCCGGAGCACGTGCACACGTACCGCCTGACCCCGCTGGGCCTCTGGAACGCGCGCGCCGCCGGCCACGACGCCGAGCAGGTGGTCGACGTCCTGCTCGAGTACTCGCGCTACCCGGTCCCCCACGCCCTGCTGGTCGACGTCGCCGACACGATGTCCCGCTACGGGCGCCTCCAGCTGATCCAGGACCCGGTGCACGGCCTGATCCTGCACGCCCTGGACCCCGCGGTCCTCGTCGAGGTCGTCCGGTCCAAGCGGACGGCCGGCCTGCTCGGCGCCCGCATCGACGCCACCGACGTCATCGTCCACCCCTCCGAGCGCGGCCACCTCAAGCAGGTGCTGCTCAAGCTCGGCTGGCCCGCGGAGGACCTGGCCGGGTACGTCGACGGCGAGGCCCACCAGATCGACCTGGTCCAGGACGGCTGGCACCTGCGGCCGTACCAGCAGCAGGCCGTCGACGGGTTCTTCCACGGCGGCTCCGGCGTCGTGGTCCTGCCCTGCGGCGCCGGCAAGACGCTCGTCGGCGCCGGAGCGATGGCGCGCTCGTCGACCACCACGCTGATCCTGGTCACCAACACCGTCTCCGCGCGGCAGTGGCGCGACGAGCTGGTCAAGCGCACGACGCTGACCGAGGACGAGATCGGCGAGTACTCGGGCGCCCGCAAGGAGATCCGCCCGGTCACCATTGCGACGTACCAGGTGCTGACGACGAAGCGGAAGGGCGTCTACACGCACCTCGAGCTGCTGGACGCCCGCGACTGGGGCCTCGTGGTCTACGACGAGGTCCACCTGCTGCCGGCGCCGATCTTCCGCATGACGGCCGACCTGCAGGCCCGCCGCCGGCTCGGCCTGACCGCCACCCTGGTGCGCGAGGACGGCCGCGAGGACGAGGTGTTCAGCCTCATCGGCCCCAAGCGGTTCGACGCCCCCTGGAAGGACATCGAGGCCCAGGGCTACATCGCCCCGGCGGACTGCGTCGAGGTCCGCCTCACGCTGCCTGACGCCGACCGGATGGCCTACGCGACCGCCGAGCCCGAGGAGCGGTACCGGCTGGCGGCGACGGCCCGCGGCAAGAACCGGGTGGTCGAGCAGCTCGTCGCCAAGCACGAGGGCGACCCGACGCTGGTCATCGGGCAGTACCTCGACCAGCTGCACACCCTCGCCGAGCACCTGAACGCCGACCTCATCACCGGCGAGACCACCGTCCACGAGCGGCAGCGCCTGTTCGACGCGTTCCGGTCGGGCGAGATCACCAAGCTCGTCGTCAGCAAGGTCGCCAACTTCTCGATCGACCTGCCCGAGGCGTCCGTGGCCATCCAGGTGTCCGGGTCGTTCGGCTCCCGCCAGGAGGAGGCCCAGCGCCTCGGCCGGATCATGCGGCCCAAGGGCGACGGGCGGACCGCGCACTTCTACACGGTCGTCGCGCGCGACACCGTCGACCAGGACTTCGCGGCGCACCGTCAGCGGTTCCTGGCCGAGCAGGGGTACGCGTACTCGATCGTCGACGCCGAGGACCTGGACCCGGCGAAGGACTGAGACGACGAGAGCGCCCGACCCCGGGAAGGGGTCGGGCGCTCGTGTCGTCTGCTCAGGCGGAGACGGGCTCCTGCGCGGCTGCGCGGACCTGGGCGGCGAACGCCTCGGCGAGCGCGCGGCCACCGGCCGTCACCTCGGCCTCACGCGCGGCGTACGCGGCCAGCACGGCCTCGGTGTCGACGTCGTCGTACCCGTCGGCCCAGGCGCGCAGCGTGTCCGCGCCGGCCTCGGGGTGGAACTGCACGCCCCAGGCGGAGCCGATGCGGAAGGCCTGGTACGGGTACATGGCCGACGACGCGAGCCACACGGCGCCGCGGGGCAGGTCCACGACCGCGTCCGCGTGCATGCTCGGCTGCGGGGCGCGGTGCCGGTCGTCCGCGAGCGCGGCCAGGGGGCCGACGACCGCGTCGACGGCGGCCTCGGGCCGCCAGCGCACGTCGACGATGCCCGCCTCGCGCCCGGGAGGGGCCGCGACCTGCACGCGACCGCCGCGGGCAGCGGCGAGCAGCTGGGCGCCGAGGCAGATGCCGAGCGTCGTGACGCCCTGCGCGCTGGCGTCGGCCAGCAGCGCGCGCAGCGCGGGCAGCCACGGGGCCGTGGAGTCGTCGTAGGCCGACATGTGGCCGCCGAGCACGACGAGGCCGTCGCCCAGCTCGTCGACCGCGGGAACGCTCTCACCGGCGAACGCCGCGACGGTGCGCAGCTCGACGTCGCCGAGCCACTCGCCGAAGCGGTCGAGGTGGACGTCGGGAGAGCTCTGGATGACGGTGACGACCGGTCGGGGGCCACCGGAGAAGGGGAGGGTCACGCGGAGCACGGTACCTCCCCCGAACCGTGGCGCTGCAAGGCCCGAGGGCCCAGGTGTCCGCCTGATGGACGTTCGTCCGGTTCGGGCACATCCGGCCTTCACCCAGCGAACTCCCAGGGTTCGGGGCCAGACTCGACCTATGTCGACACCCCTCACATCGTCGTCGTCGGGTACGCCCGAGGCGCGTCTGCTCGTCGTCGACGACGAGCCGAACATCCGCGAGCTGTTGGCAACGTCCCTGCGCTTCGCGGGTTTCGAGGTCCACGCCGCCGCCGACGGAGGCTCCGCACTGCGCCTCGCCCGCGAGGTCCAGCCCGACCTCGTGGTGCTCGACGTGATGCTCCCCGACATGGACGGGTTCACCGTCACGCGACGCCTGCGCGAGAAGGGTCAGCACGTTCCCGTGCTCTTCCTCACAGCGCGCGACGACACCGCCGACAAGGTGCAGGGACTGACCGTCGGCGGCGACGACTACGTCACCAAGCCGTTCAGCCTGGAGGAGGTCGTCGCCCGCATCCGCGCCGTCCTGCGGCGCACGCGTCCGGGTCTCGACGACGACACGAGCGTGCTGCGGTACGCCGACCTCGAGCTCGACGAGGACTCGCACGAGGTCGTGCGCGCCGGCCACCCCGTCGACCTGTCCCCCACCGAGTTCAAGCTGCTGCGCTACCTCATGCTCAACCCCGGCCGGGTGCTCTCGAAGTCGCAGATCCTCGACCACGTGTGGCAGTACGACTGGGGCGGCGACGCGAACATCGTCGAGTCCTACATCTCCTACCTGCGCCGCAAGATCGACCAGATCGACGGCGCCGACGGGCAGCGCCTGCCCCCGCTGATCCACACCAAGCGCGGGGTGGGCTACCTGCTGCGCGAGACGTCGTGACGGCTGACGTCATGGTCGAGCAGCCGGTCGAGGCCCCGGCCCCGGTCGCGCGGCGCCGGCCGTTCGGGCGCCTGCGCGGCTGGTGGGCCGGCACCACGCTGGTCTCCCGGCTGGTCGGCATCGTGACGGTGCTGCTCGCCGTCGGCCTGGTGCTGGCGGGGGCCACGAGCGCCGCGCTCCTCGAGGGCACCCTCGTCGGCCAGGTGGACACCAAGCTCCAGACCGAGGGCACCGAGATCGCCCAGCAGAAGCTGGGGCAGCTCGACACCACCGGCTCCACCGTCTACACCCCGAGCGACTACTACCTGCGCTACGCGGTCGACGACCAGGAGCTGCCGATCATCTCGCCGACCACGCGGGCCCAGTACGGCACCCCGATCGTCCCGTCGTTCACCATCGCGCAGGCCACCGCCCGCAACGGCGAGCCGTTCACGGTCCCGTCCACGCGGCAGGGTTCGCAGTGGCGTGCGGTCGCCTACACCTTCACGATGCGTGACGGCACCGAGGGCACCGCGGTCATCGCGCTGCCGCTCGGCGACATCGAGCGCACCGTCCAGCACATGACCCTCGTGCTGCTGCTCAGCGGGCTCGGGATCGTGCTGCTCGGCGCCGCGGCCGGCACCTGGGCCGTCCGGCGCTCCCTGCGGCCGCTGCGCGAGATCGAGGCCACCGCCGCCGCGATCGCCGAGGGGGACCTCTCCCAGCGCGTGCCCGCCGCTTCCGAGCACACCGAGGTCGGCCGGCTCAGCGCCGCGCTCAACGGGATGCTCGCCCAGATCGAGCAGGCCTTCGGCGCCCAGACCGCGTCCGAGGCCCGCATGCGCCGCTTCGTCGCCGACGCCTCCCACGAGCTGCGCACCCCCTTGGCCACCATCCGCGGCTACGGCGAGCTCTACCGGATGGGTGCGCTCACCACGACCGAGCAGGTCGACGACACCATGCGCCGCGTCGAGCAGTCCGCCATCCGCATGGGCGCGCTCGTCGAGGACCTGCTGGCGCTGGCCCGCGTCGACGAGGGCCGACCGATGCAGATGGGACCCGTCGACCTCACCGTGCTCGCCGCCGACGCCGTCAGCGACCTGCACGCCCTCGACCCCTCCCGACCGACCCGGCTGGTCCCGCTCGTGGACGGCGCCCCCGGCGGACCGTGCGTCGTCGAGGGCGAGGAGTCGCGCCTGCGCCAGGTGCTGGCGAACCTCGTCGGCAACACCGTCCAGCACACGCCGCCCGGCACCCCCGTGGAGATCGCGGTCGGGATCCTGCCGTCCGGCGAGGGCGCCCTCGAGGTGCGCGACCACGGCCCGGGCATCGACCCGGAGCACGCCGCCCGCGTGTTCGAGCGGTTCTACCGGGTCGACGCCAGCCGCGGCCGCGACTCGGGCGGCGCCGGGCTGGGCATGGCGATCGTCGCCGCGATCGTCGAGGCGCACCGTGGTTCGGTGCGTCTCGAGCAGACACCCGGAGGGGGGACGACCGTCCGGGTCACCCTCCCCGTTCCGTCCCGCGAGCCTCAGGTCTGAGGGCTACCATGGCGGGTTCCTGTCGTCGATGTAAGGCTGAACTTCATGGGCGTCCATGACGCACCGCAGTGGTTGTTGTCCGCGTACGTACGCAGTGCCGTCGGCGCCGGAGCCACCGCGCCGACCGAGCAGATCCGCGACGCCGGACAGGCCCTGGTCGATCGCTGGGGCTCCCCCGGGCGCTCCTTCCACAACCTGAAGCACCTGGTCGACGTGCTGAGCCGGGTCGACGAGCTGGCCGAGGAGACCCACCGGCCCGACATCGTCCGGCTGGCCGCCTGGTACCACGGCGCGATCTTCGACGCCGCCGATCGCAAGGCCTACGCCAACCGCGGCGGCGAGGACGAGATCGCCAGCGCGCGACTCGCCTTCGACGAGCTGACCGCCCTCGGCGTCCCCGAGAAGCACGCGCAGCGCGTCCACGACCTCGTCGTCGCCCTCGTCCGGCACACCCCCAACCCGGCCGACTCCGACTGCGCCGTGCTCTGCGACGCCGACCTGGCGATGCTCGCCACCGAGCCGCAGAAGTACAAGGCGTACGTGCAGGACATCCGCACCGAGTACTCGCACCTCCCCGTCGAGGACTACCTGCGGGCCCGAGTCCGCATCCTGCACAAGCTCCTCGCCCGGCCCTCCCTGTTCGTCAGCCCCCTCGGCGCCGCCTGGGAGGAGCCCGCGCGGCAGAACCTCTCCGGCGAGCTGCAGCGGCTGGAGAAGGAGCTGCGCGGGATCGATGCCGCCGCAGCGACCGCCGCAGCGACCGCTCCCGTCGCCACGCGCGACGCCGGCTATGGGACGCCCGCGGAGGGGTCGAGCGCCGCGCGGACGTGACGCGGGGCTTTTCCTGCTTCGGTGACGTCCGCGCTCAGTCGGGTCCTGACCCGCTGGAACGCGGACGTTGCCGGGGTTCTTGGCGGACGTCCGCGCATAGTCGGGTCCTGGCCTGCTGGAACGCGGACGTTGCGGGGGTTCTTGGCGGACGTCCGCGCTTAGTCGGGTCCTGGCCTGCTCGAACGCGGACGTTGCGGGGGTTCTTGGCGGACGTCCGCGCTTAGTCGGGTCCTGGCCTGCTCGAACGCGGACGTTGCCGAGGTTCTTGGCTGCCGACGGGCGGCTGCGCGGTGCGCGGCTAGTTTCTCGGTCGTCGGCCGCGTACTCTGTGGGAGCGCTCTCGCGTGCATCGCCTTGCTGGTCTTTGGTCGGGCTGCGGGTTGTTGTGGTGACTGGGGTGCTCGTCGGTCCCGGGTCGGGGTGCAGCGGTGCCCCCGACCCGGGCCCGACGACCCTGCGCCGGTGCACTCCCGCCGGCTCGCAGCCATGAGAAGAGACGCACGCCCACCTTGCAAGCCCCGCTCCGCTAGCTCGATCGTCGCCACCGAGCCGCTCTCCTTCACCGCGCTGAGCCGGTCCGCCACCCGCGCGCACCGATTCGCCACGCGCCCCGCGGACCCGCTGGCGAGCGCCGGCCGCTGAGCCGCCCACAGCCCCCGCGACCCGGTACGGCATGCACCGATCCGCCCTTGCGGCGAGGACCTCCACCTCCGCCTCCTACCGTCGACGCACACCCGCCGGGACAGCCCCGACGGCCGCCGACGGAGGTCCGATGAGCAGGTTCGAGGTCGACAGCGCGCAGGTCGCGCAGGCAGCGGCGAGCGTGCAGGCGCGGGCCGGCACCATCCGCAGCGAGGTGGCCGCGATGCACCGGCAGCTGGCGGACCTGCAGGGCTCGTGGCGGGGTGCGGCGGCGACCGCGTTCACGGGCGTGCTCGCGGACTGGTCGGCCACCGAGACACGGCTCGACGCCTCGCTCGAGCAGATCGTCGCCGCGATGCAGTCGGCCGCGCGCACCTACGCCGAGGCCGAGTCGCAGGCGTCGCGACTGTTCAGCGTGTGAGCACGCCGCCCCGGCGCCTACGCTCGGGCCGTGACCGTGCTCGTGGACCCGCCGATGTGGCCGAACCACGGGATGTTGTGGGGACACCTGGTCAGCGACTCGTCCCTCGAGGAGCTGCACGCGTTCGCGGCCCGGGCCGGCATCCCCCCGCGGGGCTTCGACCTCGATCACTACGACGTGCCGGACCAGCGGATCGACGAGCTGGTCGCGCTCGGTGCGCAGCTGGTCAGCGCCAAGGAGCTCATCCGACGGCTGCGCGCCTCCGGGCTCCGTGTGCCGGCTCGGGACCGCAGCCGGCGTCACTGAAGACGTGTCGGACCGGGTCACAGACCGGCTCGCACGGCCGACACCCAGCCGCCGCTCGAGGTGATGTCCATGCCGGCCGAGCCCGCCTCGGCTGTACATCCGAAGCCGACCACCCAGGAGCCGTCGCTCAGCTCGACCTTCCCGAGCGACATGGGGCCCGGAAGCTCGGCGAGCAGCCGGCCGAGCGCTCCCGCGGACAGTCGCCAGACCTCGCCCGCGATCGGAGCTCCGCGTCCAGGGCCGATCCGGACGAGCCCGGGCTTGCGTGGCTGGGTGTCCAGGGCCACGAGCCGGTAGGCGTCGGACGTCCGGACCGCGCGACCGAACCGGGCACCGAGCGCCTCCAGCTCACAGTTCAACGGCTGGCCCCGCAGGTGAGCCCCGACGACCAGGACGTCGACACCGCCCTCGACCACCGACGGGCTCTCGACGCCGAGGAGGCGCGCGGCGAGGTCCAGCGCCAGCTGGTCGTCGAAGGCGCGGGACAGCACGGTGATGCCGAACGGACCGCCGTCGGCCTCGCCTGCCGGGACGGCGACGGCGGCCATGTCGAGGAGGTTGACGAAGTTCGTATAGGTGCCGAGCCGTCGGTTGATGGCGACGGGGTCGGCCTGCACGGCGGCGATCGTGGGGTGCTCGGTGGTCGTCGGCAGCAGCAGCAGGTCACAGCCCTCGAGCACCACGGCCGCGGCGAGCTTTGCGGCGTCCAGCCGGGCGCGGTCGTCGATGTAGGCGTGCGCCGGTGTGTCACGGCCGGACATGACGATCGCATGCACCGTCGGGTCGGCGTCGGGGGCACCGGAGAGGAACGCGCCGACCGCGGCATACCGTTCCGCGACGATGGCGCCGTCGTAGAGCAGGCGGGCCGCGGCGAGCATGCCGGAGATGTCGACGGCCCTGACCTGAGCGCCGATCGCCTCGGTGGCCGCGACCGCGGCGGCGAACGCTGCCCGCCAGGCCGGCGACAGCGGCGCCAGGTCCTCGTCGCGCGGCACCGCCATCACGGGTGTCGACCGCAGACCCAACCGCACGTCCGTGGGCCAAGGCCGAGCGAGCGGGTCGAGCGGATCGGCGCCGGTCATCAGCCGAGTGGCCAGGACGCCGAGCGCGAGGTCGTGCGTGAACGTGGTGACCACGTCGTAGCTCCGGCAGGCCGGGACGACGCCGGTGGTCGGTACCAGACCGAGGGTCGTCTTGATGCCGACCAGCCCGCCGAACGCGGCCGGCACCCGCCCCGACCCCGCGGTGTCCGTACCGATCCCGATGTCCGCGATGCCGAGGGCGACGGCGACCGCCGAGCCCGAGCTGGAACCGCCCGAGACGCGGTCCGGGAGCGTCGCGTGACGAACGGCGCCGTACGGGCTGCGGACGCCGACGAGCCCCGTCGCGAACTGGTCGAGGTTCGTCTTGCCGAGGACCACCGCACCCGCGTCGACCAGCGCCTGCACCGCCGGCGCGGTGGCCGCCGCGGGGCCCGGTCGACCGTCGGGAGAGGTCGCGTACGACGGGCATGCCGCGGTCGTCGGCAGGCCGGCGACATCCACGTTGTCCTTGACGGCCACCGTCGTGCCAGCGAGCGGGAGGACCTCGCCGGCCGCGACGCGGGAGTCCACCGACCGTGCGGCCGCGAGCGCCGACGCCTCAGGCACGAGCGTGATCCAGACCTCGGGCCGATCAGCCTCGGCGATCCGCGCGTACGCGGCACGGACGCGCGACTCGGCGCTGCCCGCCTGGGCGACCGCGTCGGCTGGTCGAGCCTCGTGCACGGCGTCCCCCGGGGTGATGTCGTTCCTGGGCCGGTGCACGGTCGGCGATCCGATCGCGCTGGCACGGGGCGTATACACCCCGGTATCCAGCACCGTAGGCACGTGGTGTTTCCCGCCCCACGCGCTCGGGTAAACGGCGCGTTACGGACAACGCCGCAGGTGAACCGGCTGCCGCGGCGCCCTGCCGGCCGAGTCCAACGCCTGAGCAGATCAGCGCGCCCGCCGGCCCGACCGGCCGGGACCAGCGCCCAACGCGCTAGGTCGAGCGCCTCAGCCGGCCAGCGCCATGCGGCTCATCGACGTCGTCGCGCGCTCCATGACCACCTCGAGCGACTCCCCGACGTGCTTGTGCAGGGCGGTGAGGGCCGACGGCAGCTCGCGGGCGAGGACCAGCCTGAGGATCTCCAGGTGCTCGTCGATGGTCGCGGTGATCCGGTCGGACTCGACGAAGTCGTGCATGCGGACGGCGCGGATCTTGTGGTTCACGGTGACCAGGGCGTCGGTCAGCTGCGTGTTCCCGGACGAGCGGGACAGGGTCTGGTGGAAGCCCTCGTCGAAGAGCACGAAGCTGGCGTCCGGCTCGGGCGGGGCGTCGCGCAGCTCGGCCCAGCGGTCCAGCTCGGTGCGCAGCAGCGCCTCGTCGTGCCGGACCTCGGGGTTCTCGATCGCGCGGTCGATGCCGCGCAGCTCCAGGGTGATCCGCAGCTCGTAGAGGTTGCGCAGGTCCTCCAGGCTCGGGACGACGACCGCGTACCCGAAGTCGGTCCGCTCGACCAGCCCGTCGGACAGCAGCCGCGACAGCGCCTCACGCACAGGGGTGCGGGACACCTCGAACTGCTTGCCCAGCTTGGGTTCGGTCAGCCGTTCCCGCGGGGAGATGCGTCCGTTGAGGATCTCGTCGCGCAGCTGCTGATAGACGAGGTCCCGCAGGGAGCGCGCGTCGCCCGACCCCGTTGCTGCGCCGGTCAGCTCGGTCGTCCCACCCGTGCTCATGGTCACGAAGCGTATCCCCCCTGGCCTGCGCGGCAGTCGCTCGCCGGACCGTCGAGGCCCGCGCGTCGGGCCGCCGCCGACTGGGCGCCGACCCACGTGTCCCGCACCGTATACATCGCTGTGCCCATGGCCCGAACCTAGGCGGCACGCGTTTCGGTCGTCGACGACGCCCCGTAAAGGTTCTGTTTCCGGGCAGCGCAGACCGCGGCGATACGCTCGATGGATGCCGCCGCTGCGCCCGCTCGACCAGTCGTCGAAGCTCAAGAACGTGCTCTACGAGATCCGGGGGTCGGCCCTGGACGAGGTGGTCCGGCTCGAGGCCGAGGGCCACACGATCCTGCGGCTCAACACCGGCAACCCCGCGGCGTTCGGGTTCGAGGCGCCCCACCAGATCGTCCGCGACGTCATCGCCGCGATCCCCCACGCGCACGGCTACACCGACTCGCGCGGCATCCTCTCCGCCCGCCGCGCCGTCGTCACCCGGTACGAGACCGAACCCGGCTTCCCCGAGATCGACGTCGACGACGTCTACCTGGGCAACGGCGTCTCCGAGCTGATCACCATGGTCATGCAGGCGCTTCTCGACGAGGGCGACGAGGTGCTCATCCCCTCCCCTGACTACCCGCTGTGGACCGCGATGACCTCGCTGTCCGACGGTGTCCCGGTCCACTACCGCTGCGACGAGTCCGCCGGCTGGGAGCCCGACCTCGAGCACATCCGCTCGCTGGTCGGCCCCCGGACCAAGGCCATCGTCGTCATCAACCCGAACAACCCGACCGGCGCCGTCTACTCGCGCGAGGTGCTCGAGGGGATCGCCGCGATCGCTCGGGAGCACAGTCTGCTCGTGCTTTCCGACGAGATCTACGACCGGATCCTGTTCGACGGCGCGCAGCACATCCCCATGGCGACCGTCGCACCGGACCTGCTGTGCCTGACGTTCAACGGCCTGTCGAAGACCTACCGCGTGGCCGGCTACCGGTCCGGCTGGCTCGTCGTCACCGGCCCTCGGGAGCACGCCACGGGGTTCCTCGAGGGCATCACCCTGCTCGCGTCGACCCGACTGTGCCCCAACGTGCCCGCCCAGCACGCCGTGCAGGCAGCCCTGGGCGGCATCCAGAGCATCGACGCCCTCATCGCCCCCGGCGGCCGCCTGCACGAGCAGCGCGACGTGGCGTACCGCGGCCTGACCTCGATCCCCGGGGTCGACTGCGTGCGCCCCGACGGCGCCCTGTACCTGTTCCCGCGCCTCGACCCGAACGTCCACGAGATCCGCGACGACGCCCGCCTCGTCTACGACCTGCTGGTCAGCGAGCACATCCTGCTGGTGCAGGGCACCGGCTTCAACTGGCCCACGCCGGACCATCTGCGCATCGTCACGCTCCCGGAGGCCCGCGTCCTGGCCGAGGCCGTCGAGCGCATGGGCAACTTCCTGGCGAGCTACCGCCAGTAGGCGACCGGCGCACCACCGTCGCCAAGGCCGCCGAGGTCGTGAGTTTCCGACGACGTCGTCAGTTGCAACTCACGACGTCGTCGGCAACTCACGAGCTCGCGGCCTGGCTAGGGCGACCGGACAGCAGAACGGGCCGGCCACCCGAAGGTGACCGGCCCGTTCGACAGTGCTACGTGCTCAGCGGATCAGAACCCGCCGCCGAAGTCCTCGCCGCCGCCACCGGCCGGCGCGGGGTTGCGCTCCGGCTTGTCGGCCACGACGGCCTCGGTGGTGAGGAAGAGCGCGGCGATGGACGCCGCGTTCTGCAGCGCCGAGCGCGTGACCTTCACCGGGTCGTTGACGCCCGCGGCGAGCAGGTCCTCGTACGTGTTGGTCGCGGCGTTGAGGCCGTGACCCACGGGGAGGTTGCGCACCTTCTCGACGACGACGCCACCCTCGAGACCGGCGTTGATCGCGATCTGCTTGAGCGGGGCCTCGATCGCGAGCTTGACGATCTGCGCACCGGTCGCCTCGTCGCCCTCGAGCTTGAGGCCCTCGAACGCCGTCTTGCCGGCCTGGATGAGCGCCACGCCACCACCGGCGACGATGCCCTCCTCGACGGCCGCCTTCGCGTTGCGAACGGCGTCCTCGATGCGGTGCTTGCGCTCCTTGAGCTCGACCTCGGTGGCCGCGCCCGCCTTGATGACGGCGACGCCACCGGCGAGCTTGGCGAGGCGCTCCTGGAGCTTCTCGCGGTCGTAGTCCGAGTCCGAGTTCTCGATCTCGGCGCGGATCTGGGAGACGCGGCCCTGGATCTGGGCGGCCTCGCCGGAGCCCTCGACGATCGTGGTCTCGTCCTTGGTGACGACGATCTTGCGCGCCGTGCCGAGGACCTCGAGGCCCACCGTGTCGAGCTTGAGACCGACGGTCTCGGAGACGACCTGGCCGCCGGTGAGGATGGCCATGTCCTGCAGCATCGCCTTGCGGCGGTCGCCGAAGCCGGGGGCCTTGACGGCGACCGACTTGAACAGGCCACGGATCTTGTTGACGACGAGCGTGGCCAGGGCCTCGCCCTCGACGTCCTCGGCGACGATGAACAGCGGCTTGCCGGCCTGGATGACCTTCTCCAGGAGGGGCAGCAGGTCCTTGACGTTCGAGATCTTGGACTCGACGAGCAGGACGTACGCGTCCTCCAGGACGGCCTCCTGACGCTCGGGGTCCGTCACGAAGTACGCCGACAGGAAGCCCTTGTCGAAGCGCATGCCCTCGGTGAGCTCGAGCTCGAGGCCCAGCGCGCTGGACTCCTCGACCGTGATGACGCCTTCCTTGCCGACCTTGTCGAGCGCCTCGGCGATGAGGTCGCCGATCGCCTGGTCGCCGGCGGAGATCGCGGCCGTGGCGGCGATCTCCTCCTTGGTCTCGACGTCCTTCGCCTGCGCGAGCAGAGCAGCGGTGACGGCCTCGACGGCCTTCTCGATGCCCTTCTTCAGCGCGATGGGGTTGGCGCCGGCCGCGACGTTGCGCAGGCCCTCGCGCACGAGCGCCTGGGCGAGCACGGTGGCGGTGGTGGTGCCGTCGCCCGCGACGTCGTCCGTCTTCTTGGCGACCTCCTTGACGAGCTCCGCACCGATCTTCTCGAAGGGGTCCTCGAGGTCGATCTCCTTGGCGATGGAGACGCCGTCGTTGGTGATCGTGGGGGCGCCCCACTTCTTGTCCAGGACGACGTTGCGGCCCTTCGGGCCGAGGGTGACCTTGACGGTGTCGGCGAGGATGTTGAGTCCCCGCTCGATGCCGCGACGGGCCTCCTCGTTGAAGGCAATGATCTTGGCCATGGGGCTGTGATCCTTCACTGGGTTCGGGTCGGCCGAGGGTGCCCGCGACGGACGAGCACGTCACCCGCGGTCTTGTCCCGCGTGCGACGGCCCTCACCGGACGGCCGTGGTGATTCTGTCACTCTCCACCGGAGAGTGCTAAGTCCAATGGTTAGCACTCGACCCCCGAGAGTGCAAGCAGCGTTCGCTCACGGCGGCGACGGCGGGACGCGTCGAGACGCGGCGGCGGGAGAGGAGAAGACGCGGCCGCAGGAGCGAGAGCACGCCCCCCAGCGGCACGGGTGGGAGCGCGCCCGGGCTATCGTGCGCGTGTGCAAGGTCACGACGAGGACGTCGACGCAGCCACCGACGGCGCTGAGCTGTCGGCTGCTCCCGCGCACCGCGCGCGTCGGTCCGCCCGTCGTCGCCGTCGTCGGGAGGGCGTGGTCGTCGGCACCGCGCTCGTGATCGCCGCGACGACGACCCTCGTCGCGACCGTACCCACGGGTGCGCTGGCGACCGAGGCCCCCGCCGCGGTCCCCGTCCCCGCCTACGCGACCATCCCGCTGTACCTGCAGGGCGTCACCACGCTCCCCGGCGGCACCCGGGCACCGCTGGCGGTGGGCACGGACGTGACGTTCCTGGCGGGCACGCACGTGGTGGACCCGGCGGCGACGACCCTCGAGCGGGTCGTCGGCGGCGTGACCGTGGACACGGGACCGACCGCACCCGCCGCCGCCGTCACCGCCGCCCGGCAGCGCGCGTGGCTGGCGTCGGGCACGGTCCCGGGCGCGGGCGGGCCGTACGAGGACATGGCGCGCGCCGCCCTGCTCGACCTGCACGCGCTCGTGCTCCCCGGCGGCGCCGCGGTGGCGGGGTGGTCGGAGAAGTGGCGCTACGTCTGGCCCCGGGACGCCTCGTTCGTCGCCGTCGCGCTGGCCCGTACCGGTCACGTGGACGACGCGCTCGACGTCCTGGGGTTCCTCGACCGCGTGCAGTCGGACGACGGCTCGTTCCAGGCGCGCTACCTGCCCGACGGCTCCGGCCCGCCCGACGACCGCGGCGTGCAGACGGACGGCACGGGCTGGGTGCTCTGGGCCGCCGGTCTGGTGGTCGCCGAGATCGACGACCCCGCCGCGCGTGCCGCCGCGGCGGAGCGGCTGCGGCCGATGGTGGTCCGGTCGACCGAGCACGCGATCACGCTCGTCGCGCACGGGGGGCTGCCGCCGGCGTCGCCGGACTATTGGGAGGTGCCCGAGGACGCGCTGACGCTGGGCACGGTCGCCCCTCTGGTCGCGGGCCTGCAGCAGGCGTCCGGGCTCCTGGGGCTCACCGACGACGACGCGCTGGCCGCCTCCGCGTTCGGCGCGTCGGTGCGCAGCAAGGTGGCCGTGATCCACACGTTCGGGTCCACCGGGTTCGCGCGGTACGCGTCGGGCGGGCACGCGGACGCCTCGAGCGCGTTCCTGCTCCGCCCGTTCGTCACGACGGCCGTCCCGGGTGTGGAGGCCGCGTGGCGTGCCTCGGCGGTCGCGATGGTCCGGCCCGCGAACGGGTTGGCGCCCGGCGCGGGGTGGCGCGACGACGGCGTCTCCTGGACCCCGCAGACCTCGCTGTACGCCTGGGTCGCGGCCGAGAACGGCGACGCCGCGCTCGCGGACGGCTGGCTCACGTTCCTCGACACCCACCGCACCCCGTCGGGGTCACTGCCCGAGAAGGTGCTCGCCGACGGCTCCCCGGCGGCGGTCGCGCCCCTCGGCTGGAGCGCCGCGTGCGTGCTGCTGGCCCTGGACGCCCTCGACCGGTAGGTGCGCCGACGCCGACGGGCCGCGCACCTGTCGGTGAACGGCCCGTCCGGAGACCAGCGGGGTCAGAGCCCGCGGACCTGCTCGGCCTGCGGACCCTTGGTGCCCTGGCCCACCTCGAACTCGACGTCCTGCCCCTCCTCGAGGGAGCGGTACCCGTCCGACTGGATGGCGCTGAAATGCACGAAGAGGTCCTGGCCTCCCCCGACCGGGGTGATGAAGCCGTACCCCTTCTCCGCGTTGAACCACTTCACGATGCCCTGGGCCATGCCGTACTCCTTGACGTCCGATGCCGGGCGCTCCGCCGGCGCCCGGTTCGCGTGAGCCTAGTGGGAGCGGTCCCTCCGGGACCAGGGTCGTCTCGGGACGGACGTGCTGATCAGGTGCCCGGTCAGGCGTCCGGGTCGCTCGCCAGCACGACCGAGATGCCGGTTCCCGCGTCGGCCGCGGACAGCGTCACCGTGGTCAGCCCGAGCGTCGAGGCGACGAGGTCGGCGGTCGCCTTCTGGTCCTCCGCCGCGTAGTAGACGACAGAGTCGGCCGGGACGGTGCCGGTGAAGTTGCCCGTCGTCACGGCCGTGAAGCCCGCAGCCGTGAGCTTGGCCGCCTGCGCTGCCGCGAGGCCTCCGATCTTGGCGGCGTTGAGCACGGTGACCGGGGTGTCCATGACGGGCGCCGCGACCGTCTGCTCGTCGGCCGGAGGCGTCTCGGTGGCAGCGTCGGTGGCGGCGTCGGTCGCACTGTCGGTCGCGGTGTCGTCGGGGGCGTCGGCCTGCTCCGACGGCGAGTCGGTGGTCCCGGGCAGGTCGGGCAGGTCCCCGTTGCGCGCGGCGAGGTTCACCAGCACGAACGCGAGGACCGGCGCCAGGACGAGCACGAGGACGAACGGCCACCACCTGCTCCACGCCGTTCGGGGTGCGCGATGCACGCCGCGGGGGACGTCAGGGTTCGACGGGACGTCGAACTCGTCCTCGGGGTAGGAGTACTCCGCCTTGCTCACGGCGGACAGGCTAACGGCTCCGACCGTGTGGACGGGTCCACCCCGGGCCGGAGGGGGCGTGTCACGTGCAGGGATGTCGGTCTTGCGCTGCTTCAGGCGTCGCCGAGGCGGCGGGCGGTGCGCGCGCGCTGGCGGGAGGAGCGCATGCGGCGCAGCCGCTTGATGAGCATCGGGTCGTGCGCGAGGGCGGCCGGGTCGTCGATCAGCGCGTTGAGCACCTGGTAGTACCGGGTGGCCGACATGTCGAACAGCTCGCGGATGGCCGACTCCTTGGCGCCCGCGTACTTCCACCACTGGCGCTCGAAGGCGAGGACCTGCTCGTCGCGCTCGGAGAGGCCGTCGCGCGAGGCGACATCGACACTGCTGGGCTGCGGGAGCGAGACGATCGTCGCGGCGTCCATACGTCCTCCTGTGCTCTCACTCCGGTGCTTCGTCGAGACTGCGGTCCTGGCCGGCTTGCACCGGCCCTGCCGGCTTCGTCGGGACCCGAGCGAGGCCCGGTGGCCGACGACCGTCATCGTACGACCGTAATGACACGGGTGTCATTCCTGTCGGCGAGTCGTCCCCCGTGTGCCGCGCTCGGTAGCCTCGCGGGCGTGAACGCCGCCCCCCTCGACCAGCTCGTCGCACCCGACTGGGCCGTCGCCCTGACCCCCGTCGAGCCGCAGATCCGCGCGGCCGGCCAGTTCCTGCGCGAGGAGGTCGCCGCGGGTCGCGAGTACCTGCCGGCCGGCGATGCGGTGCTCCGGGCCTTCCGGCGGCCGCTGGCGGAGGTCCGGGTGCTCGTCGTCGGGCAGGACCCGTACCCGACGCCGGGGCACCCGATGGGCCTCTCGTTCTCCGTGCAGCCCGACGTGCGTCCGCTGCCCCGGTCGCTGACCAACATCTTCACCGAGCTGGTCGCGGACGTCGGCGTGGCGCCCCCGACCAACGGTGACCTGTCCCCGTGGGCGGACCAGGGCGTCATGCTCCTCAACAGGGTGCTCACGGTCCGCCCGGGCGCACCCGCGTCGCACCGGCGGCACGGCTGGGAGGCGGTCACCGACCGCGCGATAGCCGCCCTGGTGGAGCGCGGCGGACCCCTCGTCGCGGTGCTCTGGGGCCGCGACGCCCAGTCGCTGAAGCCCGCGCTCGGCTCCGTGCCGACCGTCGAGAGCGTGCACCCGAGCCCGCTGTCGGCGAGCCGCGGGTTCTTCGGTTCCCGGCCGTTCTCCCGCGTGAACGAGCTCCTGGTCGCCCAGGGAGCCGCTCCGGTGGACTGGTCGCTGACCTGAGCAACAATGTGGTCGTGACTTCTTCCACCCCCCGCTGGTCCCGCTACGTCGCCATCGGCGACTCGTTCACGGAGGGCCTCTGGGACGACCCGGACGGCCGCGAGGCGCCGCAGCGCGGCTGGGCGGACCTGCTGGCCTCCCACCTGTCCGAGCGCCGCGTGGCCGCCGGGCAGGAGCCGCTGCAGTACGCGAACCTGGCGATCCGCGGCCGGCTGCTCAAGTCGATCCTGGTCGAGCAGGTCCCCGCGGCGCTCGAGCTGAAGCCGGACCTGGTGAGCCTGGTCGGCGGCGGCAACGACATCCTGCGGCCCGCCGCCGACATCGACCGGATGGCCCGCAACCTCGAGGCCGCGGTGGTCCGGCTGCGGGGGGCCGGTGCCGACGTGCTGCTGGGCACCGGCGTCGACGCGGCCGACAGCCCCTTGGTCCGGGCCACCCGCAGCCGGGTCGCCATCTTCGACGCGCTCATCTGGTCGATGGCCCGCCGGCACGGCGCCTACGTCGTCGACCTGTGGGGCATGCGCTCCCTGCGCGACTGGCGCATGTGGGCCGAGGACCGCATCCACCTCACCACCGACGGGCACGCGCGGGTGGCGCAGGCCGCGCTGGTCGGGCTGGGTCTCGAGCCCGACGACGCCGGGTGGGACGACCCTCTGACACCCCTGCCGCCGACCCCGCGGATGCAGAAGGCCCGCGAGGACGCCGCCTGGGTGCGCGAGCACGTCTACCCGTGGGCGACCCGCCGGCTGCGCGGGAAGTCGTCCGGCGACGAGCGCGTGCCCAAGCGGCCGGAGCTCTCGCCGCTGGACTGAGTCCTACGGGCAGACGAACATGCTTCCACCGGCTGCCGCGGTCGAGTGACCGTTGAGGTAGATCCGGACCGTCTTGCCGCCGCCGACGAGAGCCGTGTTGGGCCCGTCCTGGCCGGTGAGGGTCAAGGTGGGCAGCTGCGAGCAGGTCCAGCCGGAGGCCAGCTGCGACTGGTTGTTCGCGTTCATCGAGCGAGCCACGAACGGGAACGTCGCGTCCGCCAGGTTGATCGTGACCTGCCAGCGCACCGAGGTGGTCGCCGCCGAGCTGGAGATGTCGAAGTAGGCGTTGTAGTCGGTGTTGGGCGGCCCTCCCCACTTGTCGGGCGTGCCGAACAGGACCGCGGTGCACGTGGCCGTCGGGTCGCTGGGCGACGAGCAGCTGATCAGCGGCAGCGGGGCTGCGAAGGACCACGTGGCGGGGACGACCCAGCCGTTGAGCGTGACGTACGCGGACGCGCCGCTGGACGACGGCGGCGTGAACGCTGTCGACGTCGAGGTCATCGTCGCGCCCGACACCGTCCCGGTGCCGTTGAACACGATGGTGCCCGGGGACGACGATCCATAGACGATCACGCGACCGGTCGTGCACAGGGATCCGGAGATCCCGGTGACCGTCACCGACGTGTACTTGCCCCCGGTGACCGTGCCGCTCGGGAAGACCGTGAGGGGACCGTTGGTGCAGCGCGCCGACGTCACTGCGAAGGGTCGCGCCTTGCCGACGAGCGTGAGCCCGGCCGCGTAGCCGGGCACGACGGTGAGCGCGACCAGCACGGCAAGGGCGATCAGCGCGATCAGCGCGACGACCGGCGACCGGCCGCGGAGCAGTCCGGTCATGGCCCGACCGCCGGGTCGAGAGCCGAGACGGGCCCGGGCTCGGGCTCGGGCTCGGTGCGAGGGTGCGGGACGTCGACGCCCAGAACCGCCGGCTGATCGTCCTCGCCGTCGCCCTCGTCGTCGTCCTCGTCGCGTGGCCACACGAGGATCGCGAGGGCGAGCACGATGAGGCTCGCCCAGATCCACGGGCTGGTCACTGCGGTGATCGCAAGCCCGACCTTGGGCAGGTGGATCGTCGCGACCCCGAGGACCTCGTCGTCCGTCGGCGTGAAGGGGTCCACCCAGTCGTTGTTGTCGCCCTGCATCTGCCAGCCGGACGCATCGCCGCCGATGACCCGATGGATGATCCGGGCGCCGCCGAGCTCGTGCGGCTGGTAGACCACGATGTCGCCGACCGAGGGCTCCCCGCACCGGGAGACGACAAGGTCCCCGGTGAGATAGGTCGGCTCCATCGAGTGACCGCTGACGATGGTGAGGGTCGTGCAGCCGCCCAGGCTCGTGGGCCACAGGAGCCAGGCGCAGGCGGCGACCACGACCCAGAAGAGCACGTCCCGGGCACCACGCAGCAGCCGACCGGTCCGGTCGGCTGCTGCGGTGGTGTCTGTCTCCACGTCAGGACGGCTCCGGTCCCGATCAGAAGATCGTGACGGAGACCTTCGAGATCTTGGCGACGTCGGCCGGGAGGATGGTGATCTGCGGCGTCGTGCCGTTGAGCGTGAGCGACAGCACGCCGCCGCCGACGGCGACGGTGCCCGAGTACGGGGTGCCCAGCGTGGCGCCGGTCGAGTCGCCGAGGGCGATCTTGATCGTCTTGCCGGCGCAGCCCGTGTCGAGCGACGTGAGCACGAGGCTGTCGACCGTGGCGTTGTAGCCGAAGCCGGCGCCGGTCGTCAGGGTGCCCGCGGCGGGGGTGGTGCCGAACGACACGGTGATCGCGCTCTGCTGGCAGGCGCCGGTGACCGAGGTCGTCGCGGCCTGCGAGAGCGCCGAGGCCCCGTTGTTCAGCGTGAGCTGGGCGGCCGACGCGAGCGACAGGCCGGCGACACCGAGGATGGCCAGGCCGACGGCCAGACCCTTGCGGGACTTCTTGGACTTCGTGGAAGCCATGGTGATCTCCTGATCGGGAAGGGTGCGGGGAATCGGCACCTCACCGAGACCCGCTCACGGACGCACGCCGCAACGGCGGTCGACCGCGAACGTATGGTTCATCGGCACGGTCACCCGTTCGGCCCTGGGTGGCAGCACCCCGGCCGTCCGAATTGCCGTTTTCTTTCACCCCGGGCGAATGCGACCAACCGGTCAAGCAGGGCGTTCGGCGGCCGGCTCGCCGGCGCCCAGGGGCAGCCACGCCTCGAGGACGGCGCCCTTCTCGCGGCCGGGCACGAGCGCCAGCCGGCCGTTCACGAGCGAGAGCCGGGTGGCCAGGCGGGCGGTGCCCGACGGGTTCCCGGCGGTCGCGAGGTCGTAGAGCTCGCCGTCGTTCTCGACCCGGACGTGCAGGACCCGGTCGGCCTCGTCCACGGCGACGACGATCGACGACGCCGGCCCGTGCTTCAGGGCGTTCGTCACGCCCTCCTCGACGACGCGGACCGCGAGCAGCCGCTCGCTGACCGTGAGGGAGCAGCCGGAGGGGTCGTCCAGGGACCGCACGGCGTCGCTGACCGTGAGCCGGGTCGCGATGCTCGCCGGGATGCGGCCGAGCAGGGCGCGCAGCGCGGGGACCAGCCCGAGCTCGAGCCGGTCGGGGTAGAGGAGGCGGCTCATCTCGCGGACGTCGGTCTCGCGCGCCGACTCGAGCTCGGTGCGCACCCACGCCAGGGTCTCGATGTCGTCGGTGTCCATGCCGCGCGCGCCGGCCCTCGCCAGGACGTCGCCCAGCCGCGCGTCCATGAGGACGAGCTTCGACTGCAGGGTGCCGTGCAGGCCCTCGGCGACCGCGCGTCGCACGCGGATCTCCTCCTGCTCGAGCGCCTTGACGGCCATCTCGACGTGCACGGCGTCGCGCGCCGAGGCACGGTTCCGGGCGCGGTTGGTGCGCCGCACCACCAGTGCCCACATGCCGATGCCCCCCGAGATCGCCCCGAGGAGGAAGCCGCTGAACACCTCGGCGTTGCGGGCCGGGTCGTCCAGCGAGCCGTGCACGCCGAACACCACCTGCGCGACGAACCGGGCGACGGCGGCGACCGCGGCGGCGACCAGGACCGCCGACGCCATCGCCCACGCCCGTCGGGCGAGGTGCGCCCGCAGCAGGGCCAGCACGACGACGAGCATGATGACCGCGACGGCGTTGGCGGCGAGCCGCGCGACGAGCGGGACCGACTCCCAGTCCGGGACGTACGTCGCGTAGACGTAGGTCGACTGCAGGGCGGCGCCGGCGCCGTAGCCCAGCGCGATGAGCGCCGTGCCGCGCAGGAGCGCGGTGCGGTCCCCGCGGAGGTCGTCCCGACGGGTGGCGAGGGACACCGCAGTGTCGGGCGACGTCGTCGTCATCCGTGCCTCCTGCGTCCCGCCCCGGTGATCGGCCCGGCGCGTGGCGCGCATCGAACCCAGGCGCAGACGATACTGGCGACGATGACCGTTCCCACCACTGGCACCCTCCGCGTAGCGATCGTCGAGGACCAGCCCTTGTTCCGCTCCATGCTGGAGCACACGCTCGCCGGCACCCCCGGGCTCCAGGTGGTCGCCGCCGTCGGCACCGTCACGGAGGCGATGCGTGCACTGCGCCCCGGAACGGTCGACTGCGTGATCCTCGACATCGACCTGCCGGACGGGAACGGGATCGCGCTCGGCGTGACGTTGCGCCGCAAGATGCCCGAGCTCGGCATCCTGCTGCTGTCGGCGCACGACGCGATGGACCTCCTGCTCGACCTGCCGACGGATGTCGCGGCGGGGTGGGGCTACCTGTCGAAGACCTCCTCGACCAGCGAGGAAGTGCTGGTCAACGCCGTGCGCGCCGCCGCGGTCGGCGAGACCGTGCTCGACCCGGCGCTGCTGGCGCGGATGACCCCGCGAGCCGGGTCGGCCGTCGCGCGGCTGACCGACCGGCAGTACGAGGTGCTGCGGCTGCTGGCGTCCGGCCTGTCCAACTCGGGCATCGGCGACCGGCTGGGCATCACCGAGAAGTCCGTACAGAACCATGTGAACGGGATGTACGCGACCCTCGGGATCGACAGCGACCCGCAGCGCAACCCCCGCGTGAGCGCCGCGCTCCGGCTGCTCGAGGAGACCGGCCCCAGCGCCTGACTCGTCCGTGTTCGTCCCGCCGGGATCTTCACCCGGTCCACCGTCGGTACGTCATCATCGAGGCATGGCAGAACGACGCGGCGCCGAGGCCGCTCACCCCACCACCTCGACGGTGCGCGGCGAGGACTGGTACGCGCGGGACCTGTCGGGGCAGGAGTTCCACAACGTCGAGTTCCTGGACCTCGACCTCACCGAGACGTCCGGCACCGGCGCCGTGTTCGGGGAGTGCGTGTTCCGGAACGCCAAGTTCAACGCGTCCGTGCACACCGACGCGGCGTTCATCAACTGCACGTTCCACCGGTCCAACTTCTTCGACGTGCGGTTCGAGCGCTGCAAGCTCATCGGGTCGGTGTTCGACGGGTGCACCTTCGACATCACGGTGGTCGAGGGCGGCAACTGGTCGTTCGTCGGGCTGCCCGGCGCCGACCTGCACTCGGCGAGGTTCACCGGCGTCCGGCTGCGCGAGGCCGACCTGACCGGCATCCGAGCCCCCGGCGGCACCCTGCGCGACTGCGACCTCGCCGGGGCGTGGCTGCACCTGGCCGATCTGTCGGGCTGCGACCTGCGGGGCAGCGACCTCGCCGGCATCGACCCCCCGACGGTCAAGCTCGAGGGCGCGATCATCACGCTCCCGCAGGCGGTGGTGATCGTCGAGGCGATGGGCCTGGACCTGCGGGTGGAGTAGCGCGCTAATCCCTTGACACCGTTCGGGCCTCGCGAGGATAACGGGAGGAGCAGGGCAATTCGCCCTGCGGGGCATCCCCGGGGGAGGTTGCCGCTATGTCACCCGCACAGACGCCGGCGTCCTGAGATGGCACACGCCAAGATCTCGCCGTTGAACGGCAAGCTTCCGGAGTCGATGCTGACTCGGACCGAGCCGAACGGCCAGCCGCTGCGCAACGACGTCGTCCCCGCGCTGGCGCGGCTCGCGGCCGCGGGTGCAGCGGCCGGCAAGGGCTTCGTGGGTATGAAGAAGACGCTCCCCCTGGCCGGATACCGCACGCTCGCCGAGCAGGCGGGGCTCGACGGAGTTGACCCGGATGCCATCGGCGTCGGTCACTCGATCCACAGCGAGGGGCTCGCCGCCGACCTCGAGATGACCGGCGGCTATGACGACGCCCGGTACACGTGGCTCATGGACCACGGGCTCGAGTTCGGCTGGTACACCCCGGACTGGGCCAAGGATGGCGGCTCGGGAACCAATGAGCCGTGGCACTGGGAGTACGACCCGGACGCCGACCAGCACCGCACCGAAGGAGTGGACGACATGCCGTTCAGCCGCCAGGAGCTCAAGGAGATCATCGCCGAGACCATGCGCGAGAACATCGGGGACAAGGCGCCGGGCACCTCCTGGGGACCGGTGACTTTCACCGGGTTCGCCCGCGATGGCGTGGTCAGGCTCCTGAACTCGAAGGACGACGCCATGGACTTCGCACTCGGCGAGTACTACAAGAACGTCAGGCACGCCATCACGGACGTCATCCGGTCCGAGGGTGTGACCGGAGCCGGCGACGTCAGCCGGCTCGTCGCGGCCCTCGTGCCCCTCCTGCAGTCGGGCGCCGCCGGGCTCTCGGACGAGGAGTTCAACGGGCTACGGAACTCGGTCGAGCACGCCCGGAACGTGCGCGGGGGCGGCGGTGGGCCCGGCCTGGGGCTCGGTCCCGACCTCGGACTCGGCATCGGCGTCGACCCGGGCTGAGGAACGTCACCCGGCTGAGGACCGCTACTCCGGCCGGGGTTCGACCTGGCCCACCCAGGCGCCGAACACCGGCACCCCGTCCCAGGCCGGGACCGCGAGGTCGACGGTTCCCCACCCCTGGGCGAGGTCCGGCCCGCTCCCCGCGGCCAGCGCGAGCACCGCGTAGGGCCGGTTGAACCGGACCGTCGCACGGCGGTGCCGGACGGTCCGCCGCTCGGGCATCCCGGTCGCCCGCATCGCGAGGCCGGTCACCGCGGCGGCCTCGAAGCCCTCCCGGCTGAACGACGCGACCGCCACCTGTCGCGCGTCGAACGCGGCGGGCCGGTACTCGGGCCGCAGGAGGCCCTCGAGCGTCGCGAACGCGGCCGCCATCCCGTCCGCGCCGGAGATGTCCAGGCGCGACTCCGCCCGCCACGCCGGCAGCACGGCGTCGACCGACTCCAGCTGCGGCGGCCCGAAGCCCTCCTGCGTCTCCTCGGTCACCTCCCACGCGTGCCCCTCGCCGAGCGGGAGGTCGAAGAGCCCGACCGGGCTCGCGCCGCCCTGGGCCACCTGCCCGGCCGCCCGGTGGACGTCGGCGGCGGGGACCGTCGGGTCGGCGATCACGGAGACGACGCGCAGCCCGTCGACCGACCCGGAGACCTGGACACCGACCAGGCCCGCGGCGTCGGTGTCGGCGAGGAACACCTCGTGCCGGTCGGAATTGGCACGCAACGCGGTGCGGACCGCGGGACCGAACTCGCCGCCGAGGAACAGTGCGGGGACCTCGTCGAACGGCTCCGCCCACGTCACCTTGGTCGCCAGCGCGCTCGCCAGCACCAGGGCCGTGGTCGGCCGCAGCACGACCGGGAACGTCCGGATGAGGTCCTTGGTGTGCGCGACGGCCCACCGGTCGGCCTCGGCGTTCGTCGGCACAGGGCCCGCCTCGACCACGGCCGGAAGCTCGCGTGCCCAGGCGTCGAACAGGTCGCGGACGAGGAGCTCCTCGCGCGCCCACACCGCCAGCGCGGACGCGACGGCGGGGTGCGGGGTGGCCACCAGCTCACCGGCCCGGCGCGCGGCGTCGGCGGCGTCGGTGCCGAGGACGCGCTCCAGCTCCGTGCGCGACGGCCCGTCGGCGAGCGGGGCCACGAGCGCCAGCAGCAGCCACAGGCCCAGCGGCGACGCCGCGCCGTGGCCGGACAGGTAGCGCCCGTGGAACGGCGCGGCGAACCGCGAGACGAGCTGCGCCGTCGAGGGACTGCTCACGAGCCCCCTATCGGATTCGAACCGATGACCCCCTGTTTACAAGACAGGTGCTCTGGCCGACTGAGCTAAGGAGGCGGGCGGGCCCAGGATAACCGGGCGCTCCCCGTGCGAGGGGCGCCCGGTCATCGAGAGGACTAGGAACCCTGGGCGGCCTGGACGGCCTGCAGGAGGGCGCCCGGCGTCTGCCAGGCCCCGCCGAAGTCCTGGCCGTCGATCAGCACGGTCGGCGTCGAGATCTTGCCGATGTCGGTGCCCATCTGGTTGGTCGCCGCGGCGACCCACGGGGCCATCGTGCGCCAGGTGCCGGTCGCCGAGGCCTCGACGTCACCGGTCTTGGTCTTGTACGAGCCGCTGACGGTGTCGGTGAAGGAGTCGGCGACGTCCTGGGGCACGCCCAGGTCGGTGGCGATCTTCGCGATCTCGGCGTCCGTCCGGCCCGTCGAGCCCTCCGCCGGCTGGTCCTTGTACATGGCGGTCACGAACTTGGCGAACTGGGCCGGGGCCTTGTCGGCGACGATCGCGGCGGCGTTGGCGGCGCGGGTCGAGTACGCGGTGCCCGACGACTTGCTGTCGAGGAACGAGATCGGGTGGTACTCGACGGTGGTGCCGCCGTCGGCGAGCAGGGTGGCGATGTCGTCGCCGTTGATCTCTTCGAACTGGCCGCAGATGGGGCACATGAAGTCGAAGTAGACGGTCAGGGTCACGTCGCCGTCGCCGACCACGCCGACGTCGTCGCCGCTGTCGCCGCTGACGGGGATGCCGCCGTTGTCGGTGGCGGGCGCCGGGGCCGTGACGTCCGCGAGCGCGGGCGGGACGACGTTCTCGGCGTCGCCGCCGTAGACGACCTCGGAGTTGGCGGCCACGTTGGCCTTGTTCTGGTTGACGATCGTGAACGCGACGCCGACGAGGGCGAGGACGGCGACGACGAGGCCGGAGATCGCGAGGATGCGGTTGCGCTTGGCCTTGCGCTCCTGCTCCTTGCGCATCTGGGCGGCCTTGAGGCGGGCCTCGTCGCGGCGCATCGCCTTGGTGGGGCGGGGGTCGTTGGTGGGCATGGTGCTCCTGGGTCGGACGAAGTGACGGGGTGGGGTGGGCGCGGTGTCAGGCGACCGCGGGCGGACCCCGCCGGGCGATGCTGCCGACGAGCACCCGGTCCGTCCATGCCGCGGCGACGGGCTGCGGGACCAGGCGCGCGCGGGCGGCGACCGGAAGCGGTCGACCCGAGGCCGACCGGCCGGGGACCGCCCGGCCCAGCAGCACTCGCACCTGGCGGGCGGCCCGCACGAGGACGGCGGACAGGCCGACGCCGCACGCGGCGAGCAGGAGGTAGAGGGCCGCCACCGGCACGGCGATGCTGAGCAGCACCACGGCGCCCTGGGACATGGCGCCCAGGCCGTAGGAGCCGTCCGGGCAGTCCGCGGCGTCACGCAGCACGGACAGGCGCAGGCCGAGCGGGCCGAGGACACCGCCCGCGGCGACGCAGTCGTGCAGCAGCACGCGTCCTTGGGCCGCGAGCGCCGCGGCTGCGGCGGTGACCGCCAGCGCGGCGACCGGCGACAGGCGCGCGGCGACCAGGTGCGGCCCTCGTCGCGCGGTCATGCGGCACAGCGTAGGGGCCGCGGCTGAGGATCCGGTGCGGCCTCACGGCGTGCGCGCCCGGCGGACCACCTCGACGTCGAACCCGAACGACCGCTTCCACTCCTGCGCGAGCCGTCCACCGGCGCGGCGGACGATCCCGCGCAGCCACCACTCGTCTGGGTCGATGCCGGGGTACGCGTGCTCCACCAGCAGCGGCCGGAACCGGGCGTCGACGGCCTCGACCCGGCGGCGCAGCTCCGCGAGCTCCGGGTACGACGCCAGCGCGGGGTCCGTGAGTGCCGCCTCGAGGGTGCTGCGCGACATGGCCTCGTTGGCGTAGGCGAACTCGTCGCCGCGGTAGCCGTGCTCGCACTCGACGACGAAGCTCGACCAGCGCTCGAGCACGGCCGCCGGGGTGTCGTCGCGCCACACCCCGCGTGCGCGGACCAGCTCGGTGAAGGCGTCGTCGAACGCGGTCACTTGGCGATCTCGCGAAGGTAGAGCTCGTAGCCCTCGTCGGGACGGAAGTGCGCGACGATCACGTCGCCCCGGAACACCGTCAGCGCGCCGGTGCGGTGGTCGAACCGGACCACGTCCCCGTTGCTACGGCGCCCCACGGCCACCTCGGCCTCCGCCTCGAGCGACATGTGCTGGACCTCCCCGGGATCGGCGAGCCTTCACCCAAGAGGGTGAGCCCGTGACGCGCCAGACGGGTCCCGCATGGCGAGACGGGTCAGGGCAGCACGGGGGTCGGCAGCGGCGCCCAGGTGATCGGGGTCCCCGAGAGGATCTGCGCGATGAAGACCGCCGACGCCGCCAGCAGGACCGCGGTGGCGACGAGGGCTCCGGTGCGGCCCGGTGCGATCACGGCCAGCACCCGACGGGCACCGACGCGCGTCATCAACGACAGTGGACCCCACCACACGACGGCCGCGCCGAGCAGCACGATCGCGCCGACCAGGATCGACGCGGTCACCCCCTGCGGGACCTGGCCCGACGGCGACTCGTCGATCGCCCAGTGGCCCTCGCCGATCAGCCACCAGGACACGCCGAGCAGGATGACGATGACGCTCGCCCCGACGACGAAGGACGGCACGAGGCCGACCAGCGCGCGCAGCAGGTGCCACGGGCCCGTCGCCAGCGCGACCGCGCCGTCGGAGCGCTTCACCCCGGCCCGCTCCCGCCGCCCGTGCATCGACTCGACCGTCGAGCCCACCGTGCGCAACACCACGACGAGGATCCCGAACACGATCAGGGTGATGCCGGGGTACAGGGCGCCGGCGGAGCCGAGCAGTAGCGCGGCCGCCAGGAGGGTGCCCCAGCGCCGGCGTGCCGGCGGCCGCTCGTACCCCGAGCCCTCGGGCTCCGGCTCCTCCGACGCGTCGAGGTCCTCGTTGATCCAGTCGACCCCGTCCGGGTCCTCCCAGTCCGGGTCGCCCTCCAGCGCTTCCGTCGAGGTGGCGTCGAACGCGCGCGTCGATCCGTCGTTCGCGACGAGGGCCGGGGCCACGAGGGCGGTCGCGGTGCCGCCCGCCAGCACCGTCGTGCCCACCAGGTCGTCGGCGACGAGCATCGCCGTCGCGGTCTCGTCGGCGATCGACTCGCCCTCCGCGACCACGACCGTGAGCGCCGCGACGACGTCGTCGGGCGAGGTGCGGTCCGCGGCGACGGGCGCCAGCGCGCGGGTGAGGGTCGCGGTGGTCAGCGGGCCGAGCCCCTCGAGGTCCACCTCGCCGGACCGGGCCCGCGCGAGCACGGCCTCCAGCGGGCGGCTGCCGAACGGGTCCCGACCCGTGGCGGCGAACGCGAGGATCGCCGCCCAGCCCCAGAAGTCGGACGAGGCGTCGGGCTCGGCGCCGTCCAGCAGCTCGGGCGCGAGGTACCCCGGGGTGCCGATGACGAGCCCCTCGGCGGTCAGCCGGGAGTCGTCCGCGGCCTGTGCGATGCCGAAATCGATGAGGACGGGGCCGTCGTCGCCGACGATGACGTTCGACGGCTTGAGGTCGCGGTGCACCACGCCGGCGCCGTGCACGGCCACGAGCGCGTCGCGCAGCCCTTCGGCGAGGTCGAGCAGCTCCGCGGCGTCCAGCGGCCCGCGCTCGCGCACGTGATCCTCGAGGTTGTCGCCGGGCACCAGCTCGGTGACCAGGAAGGCCTCGGTCGAGTCGGCCTCGGCGTCGAGGATCGCGGCGACGCCGGGGTGCCGGAGCTTCTGCAGGGCGTGCACCTCACGGCGCAGCCGGTCGCGCGCGACCGCGTCGGACCCGATGTGCGGGTGCAGCAGCTTGAGCGCGACCGGGTCGCCGCCCCCGTCGACGGCCCGGTAGACGGTCCCCATGCCGCCCGACCCGAGGGGCGCGACCACGGTGTATCCGCCGATCTCCGACCCCGGTGTCAGACCGATCCGCTCCATCCCCGCACCGTAGCGGGACGCCTGCCGGCTGCGCCGGACAACGCGCGCTGCGTCATCCGGGCGACGTGTCGCGCGCCGACCCCCTAGGGTCGAACCCGACCCAAGGAGTTGATCCCGTGCCTGCTCACGTGCCCGCGCACGGTTACGACTTCGTCGTCGTCGCGAACCGCCTGCCCGTCGACGTCAGCCTCGGCGACGACGGTGAACCCACCTGGACCCGCTCCCCCGGTGGCCTCGTGACGGCCCTGGCGCCGGTGATGGCGAGCACGTCCGGAGCCTGGGTGGGCTGGGGCGGCTCGCCGGACCTCGAGCTCGAGCCGTTCGACGTCGACGGCACCGAGCTGATCCCGGTGGTGCTCAGCGAGGACGACCTGGAGAAGTTCTACGAGGGCTTCTCCAACGACACGCTCTGGCCGCTGTACCACGACGTCATCGAGCCGCCGGCGTTCCACCGGCAGTGGTGGGAGTCGTACCAGAGGGTGAACCGGCGCTTCGCCGAGGCCGCCGCCGCACAGGCCGCGCAGGGCGCGACGGTCTGGGTGCACGACTACCAGCTGCAGCTGGTGCCCAAGCTGCTGCGCGAGCTGCGGCCCGACCTGCGCATCGGGTACTTCCACCACATCCCGTTCCCGCCGCTGGAGCTGTTCGCCCAGCTGCCGTGGCGCGTGCAGGTGGTCGAGGGTCTGCTCGGGGCCGACCTCGTGGGGTTCCAGCGGGCCGGCGACGCCGCGAACTTCGTCCGCGTGGTCCGTCGGCTCACCGACCTCACGACGCGCGGGCAGATGGTCACGCTGTCCGGGCCCGAGGGCGGGCCCCGGCGGCACGTGCGGGCGGCCGCGTTCCCGATCTCGATCGACTCGCACGCGTTCGACGAGCTGGCCCGGACCGAGGCCGTCCGCGAGCGCGCGAAGCAGATCCGCCGGGAGCTGGGCGACCCCGAGTACCTGCTGCTGGGCGTGGACCGGCTCGACTACACCAAGGGCATCCGGCACCGGATCAAGGCCTACGGCGAGCTGCTGGCCGAGGACCGGCTCTCCCCGCAGAGCACCACGCTCGTGCAGGTGGCCAGCCCGAGCCGGGAGAACGTCGGCGCCTACCAGCAGCTGCGCGACGACGTGGAGCTGCTGGTCGGGCGCATCAACGGCGACCACGGGCAGGTGGGCCACGCGCCCGTGCAGTACCTGCACCAGTCGTTCCCGATGGAGGAGATGGCCGCCCTGTACCTCGCCGCCGACGTGATGCTGGTGACCGCCCTGCGCGACGGGATGAACCTCGTGGCCAAGGAGTACGTCGCCGCCCGGTCCGACGACCGCGGCGCGCTGGTGCTGTCCGAGTTCACGGGCGCCGCCGACGAGCTCACGGGGGCGGTGCTGGTGAACCCGCACGACATCGACGGGATGAAGGACGCGATCACGTACGCCGTGCACATGGACGCCCGCGAGTCCCGCAAACGGATGAGACGGCTGCGACGGCGGGTGCTCGGGCACGACGTCGTGGCGTGGTCGGAGGACTTCCTCGCGGCCCTCAACGCGGTACCGGTGCGAGCCAGCAATGGCTGAGCAGCTCGAGGTGGAGCTGGCCGCCGTGGCGGCCGACCGCGCCCGCCGGCCCCTGCTGGTCGCCCTCGACTTCGACGGCACGCTGGCCCCGCTGCAGGACGACCCGTCCGCGTCGCGGATCATCCCGGCGGGCGTCGACGTCCTGGCGCGGCTGGCCGGCACCGCGGGCGTCGCGCTGGCGCTCGTGTCCGGGCGGTCGATGAGCGACCTGCACACGCTGGCCCAGGTGCCCTCGGGCACGTTCCTCATCGGCAGCCACGGCGCCGAGCGCGCCCGCGTCACCACGTGGGGCCTCGACCGCGACGTGGTGCAGCTGACCGACGAGCAGGCCGACCGCCTGGCGTCGCTCGGGGCCGAGGCGGCGCGCATCACCCGCGGGCGGGACGGCGTCTGGGTGGAGACCAAGCCGACCGCGGTCGTCGTGCACACGCGCCTGGCGGAGGACGCCGTGGCGCAGGCGGCGGAGCAGGAGGCGATCGCTCTCGGTGAGCGGCTCGGCTCGGGCGTGCTGCACGGCAAGGACGTCGTCGAGATCTCCGTGCTCAGCGCCAGCAAGGGCGAGGCGCTGACGGCGCTGCGCGACGAGCTGGCCTCGCCCGTCGTGCTGTACGCGGGCGACGACACCACCGACGAGCACGCGTTCGGCTCCCTGCGACCCGACGACGTGACCGTCAAGGTGGGCGCCGGCGAGTCGTCGGCACGCTTCCGGGTGGACGACCCGGACGCCCTGGTGGCCGCGCTGTCGGTGCTGGCCGACGCACTCTGATCGCACTGCTGGTCGGTCGCAGGACCGAGGCGTAGCGTGCGCCTCATGCCCGGCCGGATGCACGAGGTCGAGCTCGTCGAGGCTGCGGACGAGCCCGCGCGCTCCCGTCCGGCCCCGAGCCCGTCGCTCACGCGACCCGCGGACCACGTCGACGTCGAGCTCGACGACGTCGACGGCGCGCCGCGCGACGACGCCGACCGGCGCGTCGACGCCGCCCGCACGTGGCTGCGCCGGCACGCCCGGTGGCTGGTGCCCGTCGCCGCCGTCGCCGTGGTCGCGCTCGTCGGCACCCAGGTGGTGGCCGACCAGCGGGAGGCCGCGCGCGTGGCCGCGCTCGCCGCGATCCCCGGCGTCGTGCCGCCGGCGGACTCCTCGATCGGCGTGCTCTGGCGGGCCGACCCCCGGCTCGCGGCCGCGTTGCAGTCCGGCTCCGTGGTCGACGGCACGTTCGTCGGCGGCACGCAGAGCGCGGACGGCGCGCTGTCGATCGTCGGCCTCGACCCCGACACCGGCGTGATCGCGTGGACGACCCCGGTAGACACGCTCACCCCGCCGCGGCCGACCGTCGGGACGTCGCCCTCCGTCTGGGTGTCCTGCACGCCCGTCGCGCACGGTGGCTCACCGGTCGCCGCGTGCATCACCCAGCAGTACGGCGCCGTGGAGGCGCTCGGCGTCCCCGAGTCGACGATCGTCGTGCTGGATCCCGCCGACGGCTCGCTCCTGGCCCAGCGCTCGGTGCCCGGCACCACCGGGATCACCTTCACCGACCACGACGTCGTCCTGGCGGACCGGGTGTCCGACGACGGCTCGCCCGCCCCGACGGACGCGTCGTCGGTCCGGTGGGCGGTCACGGCCAGCGACATCGTCAGCGGCACGCAGGCCTGGACCTGGACCAGCCCCGCGGTCGACGTGCTCGGACGCGAGGACGGGCCGCAGGCCGCCAACGCCACGGGGTCGGCCACCCTGGAGACCGTCGACGGGCAGCTGCTGCTGGCGGTCGACCAGCACGCGTGGATCTTGTCGGCCGCGGGGAAGGCCCTGCGCGACGTCCCGCTGCCGGAGGGCGCCTGGATAGGTCCGGCGCGCTCCGGCGTCTTCGTGCAGAACACCTGGAGCTCGGCGGAGCAGTACCAGGGCAACCTGATCCTGGCGGACGGCACACAGGTCCCGATCGACGAGACGGTCGGCTGGCTCGCGGTCGACGACGGCTCCGCCCCGGACGTCGTGTTCACGGTCGGCTCGGGCCCGGGGAACGCCCTGGGGCTGAGCGGCCGGTCGGCCCGCACGGGCGCGCAGCTCTGGCACCTGCAGGGCTCGGTCAACACCGGCGTGCTGCTCGACGGGACCCTCTACGTCGCGACGAACGAGGCGCTCCTCGCGGTCGACGCCACCACCGGGCACACCCTGTGGCGCACCCCGCTCGACCACGTCGTCCAGCAGGTCTCGACGGACGGCCGCTACCTGCTGGTCCCGGGCCTGAACGTCACTCTCGACGCCTACTCCATGCGGGACGGCTCGCTCGCCTGGCACAAGGACCTGGCGAAGGAGGTGGCCGGGGACCGGTCGACCGTCTTCGTGCAGGGCTTCCAGGCTGGCTGGCACGACCCCCGGCTCTACGTGTGGATGGACGACGGCGGCGTCGCCGTCCTGGGCTGACCATGAGCCTGCACCCCGGGCACCTCGCACCGGTCGAGCTCGAGGAGCTGGACGATGCCGGGCTCCTCGACGGCCCGGCGGCCTCCTCTCCCCTGCCCGTCTGGTTGCGCAGGCACGCTCTGGCGGTGACCGGCACCGTCGCCCTGCTGGCACTGGCACTGGTCAGCGCGCAGTCCGCGGTGGACACCCACGAGCGCGAACGCCTGGCGTACCTGGCGGACGTCCCCGGGGTGCTGAGCCCGCTGCACGACCCGCCCGCCGAGCTCTGGGAGTGGGGTGCCGGCGCGGGAACGTTGCTCGCGGGCGACGCCACGGCGCAGTGGGCCATCGGCGCCCGCTACCACTCCGGCGGCGTCGACCTGCGCGGCACCGACCCGGACACGGGGGCGGTGCTGTGGTCGGTCCCGTTCTCGCTGGACTCCGCGCTCCCGCCGGTGGGTCGCTCCGAGTTCCCCTCGGTCTGGGTCCGCTGCTCCGCGCTGTCGACGACGGCCGACGCGCCCCGCGCGGTCTGCGCCGCCGAGGTCTCGCCGACGGCGGACGGGGGCGCCCCGACGCCGCTGCTGGTGCTGGACCCGACCCGCGGCACGGTTCTGGCGACGCCGACGCTCGAGCCGGGCTCGCTGTGGTCCGTCGCGGACTCGCACCTGGTCGTCGCCAAGCCCCGCACCGACGACGGCGGGGGCGTGCGCTGGACCGTGACCGCGGCCGACCCCACCACGGGCTCCGTGGCGTGGCGCCGGACGACGCCGGTGGTGCCCGCGCTGCACGAGGTCCGCGTCGGAGACAACGTCATCCGGTCGGCGGCCGAGCTGACCAGCGACGACACCCGCGTGCTGCTCACCGACAGCGGCCACGCGTGGCTGTTCGCCACCGACGGCACGCCGCGCGGCGACCTCACCGTGGCGACCGACGGCTGGGCCGAGCTCGCCCGCGCCGACTCCCTGGTCTGGTCGCCGTGGCAGAACTTCGCCGTCCCCGCCGCCGTCCTGGTGACCCGCGACGGCACGCGCGTGGCGGTCGGCGAGTCGCCCGCCCTGCTCGCCGTGGACGACGGCACGGCGCCGGACGTCGTCCTGCTGTCCGACGACCGGGACGGCCGGCGAGGCCGGGGCGGCAGCACGATCGTCGCCCGCGACGCGACGAGCGGCGAGGAGCTCTGGCGCACGGAGGGCACGGCCGGCGACCCCCTGCTGGTGGACGGCGTCGTCTACGTCGCCCGGGGTCTCGAGGTGCTCGCCCAGGACGCGGAGACCGGCGCCGTCCGGTGGCACGCGAGCATCGGCTCCCCGCCCGTCTACCTGGGCACGGACGGCACCCTGGTCATCGTCGTCACCGCCAACCACACGCTGCGGGGGCTCGACCTCGCCGACGGCCGGCCGGCCCGCGCCGCGGACGTCGCGCGCCTCCTGGCCCGCGATCCCGGCGGGGTCGACCAGGTCACCGAGTACGCCGGCCGGCTGCTGGTCCGGTTCCTCGACGGGTCGGGCGTGGTCGTCGGCTGAACGTGGGCAACGTCACTCCGCAGTGTGGACGGTCCGCCCCGGTATGGCATGATGACCGCGGGCGACGGGGGATTCCCTCTTCCAGAGTCCGTGTCATCGAGGACACTCTTGACACTCTTCACTACGGATCGTCCGGCACGTACCTGCCGGTGAAGGGATTGATCAGCCATGGCAACGGTCACTTTCGACAAGGCCTCCCGGGTCTACCCGGGCACCGAGCGCCCCGCGGTCGACGCGCTCGACCTGCACATCGAGGACGGCGAGTTCCTCGTCCTCGTCGGCCCCTCCGGTTGCGGTAAGTCCACCTCGCTCCGCATGCTCGCGGGGCTCGAGGACGTCAACGCGGGCCGCATCCTTATCGGCGACCGCGACGTCACCGACGTCCAGCCGAAGGACCGGGACATCGCGATGGTGTTCCAGAACTACGCGCTGTACCCGCACATGACGGTCGCCGACAACATGGGCTTCGCGCTCAAGATCGCCGGCACGCCGAAGGCGGAGATCCGCCAGCGCGTCGAGGAGGCTGCCAAGATCCTCGACCTCTCCCAGTACCTCGACCGCAAGCCGAAGGCCCTCTCGGGTGGCCAGCGTCAGCGCGTCGCCATGGGCCGTGCCATCGTGCGTTCGCCCCAGGTGTTCCTCATGGACGAGCCGCTGTCGAACCTCGACGCCAAGCTCCGCGTCCAGACCCGTACGCAGATCGCGTCGCTGCAGCGTCGTCTCGGTGTCACCACCGTCTACGTCACGCACGACCAGACCGAGGCCCTGACCATGGGTGACCGCATCGCGGTCCTCAAGGACGGCCTCCTGCAGCAGGTCGGCACGCCGCGCGACATGTACGACACCCCGGCCAACGTCTTCGTCGCCGGCTTCATCGGCTCGCCGGCCATGAACATCGGCACCTTCCCGGTGCTCGACGGCACCGCGAACCTCGGCCGCGCCCGCGTCGCCGTGCCGCGTTCCGTCATCGGGCAGTTCACCGAGGACGACCGCAACCACATCACGGTCGGCTTCCGTCCCGAGTCGGTCGACGTCGTGCCCGAGGGCACGCCGGACGGCATCCCGATCATCGTCAACATCGTCGAGGAGCTCGGCTCCGACGCGTTCGTCTACGGCTCGCTCACCAACGAGTTCGGCCGCGCGGACGCCGTGCACTCCGGTGCCGGCGACGCCCAGGTCATCGTGCGCGTCGACCCGCGTCAGGTGCCCGGCAAGGGCGAGACGATCTTCATCCGCCTCCGCGAGGGCGAGACGCACCTCTTCCACGCGGGCTCGGGCGAGCGCATGGCCGTCTGACCTCAGCACGTCCCTCCACAGGGCGGCGTCGGCTCCGGCCGACGCCGCCCTGTGGTTTTCCGACCGGGACCTGTCGGGGTTCTCTGAGAGGATCGAGCCCATGAGCCCGACGCCGCAGCGCCTCCAGATCACCGCGGCCTCCCCCGACCCCGCGCTCCTCGACCTGCCGTGGGACGTCCCGCTCGAGGACTGGCCGGCCGAGACCCTCGCCGCCCTCCCCCGCGGCATCTCCCGGCACATCGTGCGGTTCGCCAAGATGTCTGGCCGGGTCATCGCCGTGAAGGAGATCGGCGAGACCGTGGCCTACCGGGAGTACGAGCTGCTGCGCCAGCTGCGCCGCCTCGACGTCCCGTCCGTCGAGCCCGTCGGCGTCATCACCGGGCGCCGCGATCCCGACGGAGAGCCGCTTGAGGCCGTGCTGATCACGCAGCACCTGCAGTTCTCGCTCCCGTACCGTGCGCTGTTCAGCCAGGCGCTGCGCCCCGACACCGCCACCCGGCTCATCGACGCGCTGGCCGTCCTGCTGGTCCGGCTGCACCTGGCCGGCTTCTACTGGGGCGACGTGTCGCTGTCCAACACCCTGTTCCGCCGGGACGCCGAGACGTTCGCCGCGTACCTGGTCGACGCCGAGACGGGCGACCTGCACGACAAGCTGAGCGACGGGCAGCGCGGCTACGACCTCGAGGTCGCGCGCGTGAACATCATCGGCGAGCTCATGGACCTGCAGGCCGGGGAGTTCCTCGAGGAGGACGTCGACGCCGTGGCCATCGGGGACGCCCTGGCCGAGCGGTACGGGGAGCTGTGGCGGGCCCTGACCGAGTCCGAGTCGTTCACGTTCGGGGACCGCTGGCGCGTGCAGGCCCGCATCGACCGGCTCAACGACCTGGGCTTCGACGTGGGCGAGCTCGACATCACCACCGACGTCGACGGCACCAGCGTGCGCATCCAGCCGAAGGTCGTCGACGCCGGGCACCACTCGCGCCGGCTCATGCGGCTCACCGGCCTCGACGTGCAGGAGAACCAGGCCCGCCGGCTCCTCAACGACCTCGACGAGTACCGCGCGGCCACCGACCGCCAGCGGGACGACGAGTCGTTCGTCGCGCACGACTGGCTCACCGAGATCTTCGAGCCCGCCGTCCGCGCCGTCCCGCGTGACCTGCGCGGCAAGCTCGAGCCGGCGCAGATCTATCACGAGCTGCTCGACCACCGCTGGTTCCTGTCCGAGCAGGCGGGCCACGACGTGCCGATGAAGCAGACCGCCAAGAGCTACGTGAAGACGATCCTGCCCTCGCGGCCCGACGAGCAGGCGGTGCTGGGCGTGCAGGCGGGCGAGATCCCGGACACCGACATGATCCCGCGCGTCCGCCCGGACCAGATCGACGACGACGAGCTCATCGGCTGAGCCGACGTCTCACACCGCGCGCTGGCGGGCCACCTCGAACAGCGCGATGCCCGCGGCGACGCCGGCGTTCAGCGACTCGACGGCCGACGCGATCGGGATCGACGCGATCGCGTCGCACTGCTCGCGGACCAGCCGCGACAGCCCCTTGCCCTCGGACCCGACCACGAGCACCAGCGGGTCCGTCGCGTAGGGCAGGTCGGTGATCTGCACGTCGCCGCCGCCGTCGAGACCGACGACGAACACGCCGGCCGCCTTGAGCCCCTGCAGCGTGCGCACGAGGTTGGTCACGCGCGCGACCGGGACCCGCGCCGCGGCGCCGGCGGACACCTTCCACGCCGAGGCCGTCACGCCTGCCGCGCGCCGCTCGGGCACCAGCACGCCGTGCGCGCCGAACGCCCCGGCCGACCGCAGCACGGCACCGAGGTTGCGGGGGTCCGTCACGCCGTCGAGCGCGACGATGAGCGCCGGGCGGTCCGACTCGGCGGCCGCGTCCAGGAGGTCGTCGTCGTCCGCGTACGCGTACGGGGGCACCTGGATGGCGACGCCCTGGTGCACGGAACCGTCGGTGAGGCGGTCGAGCTCGGCGCGGCTGACCTCGAGCAGCGGGTAGTTCGAGTTGCCCGCGGCGGAGATGATCTCGCGCGTGCGGTCGTCGCCCTCGAGCCGCGAGGCGATGTACACCGTCGACACGGGGATGCCCGCGCGCAGCGCCTCGACGACGCTGTTGCGGCCCGAGACGATCTCGTGCGTCGAGCTCTTGCGGCCTCCCTTGGACCCGGCGGCGCTGCGGCTCGCGGACGCCTGCTGGCGCCCGGACGTCCCGCGCGTGCCGGCGACGGCCCGGCGCTCGGCGGCGATCTTCGCCTTGTGCGCCGGGTGGTACTCGCGGTCCTCCGCCTTCGGCGTCGGGCCCCGGCCCTCGAGCGAGCGGCGGTTCTTGCCGCCGGTGCCCGCGCTGGCGACCTTCTTCGAGCTGCCCTTGCGGACGGCCCCGCGACGCTCTGAGTTTCCGGCCATGTTCAGTTCTCCATTCGTGTGGGGCTGAGCCGCCCGCCTGCGCGGGGCTCAGCCCTCCTGCTCGTCGTGGTCTTCAGTTGTCGGACCGTTCCTGCGCTCCGCTGCGGGCGGGTGCTGCTCCGCGACACCCACCCCCGCTGCACTCCGGATCAGTCCTCCGTGCGGGCGGCCAGCGACCACCGCGCACCCGTCGGTGAGTCCTCGACGACGACGCCGGCCGCCGCGAGGCGGTCCCGGATCGCGTCGGACGTGGCGAAGTCGCGTGCCGCCCGGGCCTGGGCGCGGGCCTCCAGCTCGCCGGCGACGACGGCCTCGAGCGCACGCGCGTACCGGGCGTCGCCGCCGTGCGCCCGCCACTGCGGACCGCCCGGGTCGAGCCCGAGCACGTCGAGCATGGCCCGCAGCACCACCATCGCCTCGCGTGCCTCGGCGAGGTCGCCGCGCGCGAGGGCGGAGTTGCCGGTCCGCAGGTGCTCGTGCACCACGGCGAGCGCGGCCGGGACGTTGAGGTCGTCGTCCATCGCGGTGACGAACTCGGCGGGCAGGGCGACCGTCGCCACCTCCGCGTCGTCGGCCACCCCCACCTTCTCTGCGGCGCGCTCGACGAAGCCGGCCAGCCGGTCCCACGTGGCCTCGGCCTCGCGCAGGGTGTCGTCGGTCCACTCGAGCATCGAGCTGTACTGCACGGCCGTCATGGCGTAGCGCAGCACCGACGCCCGCTCCTTGGCCAGCACGACCGTGACCAGCAGCCCGTTGCCGAGCGACTTGCTCATCTTGGCGCCGCCCTGCGTGACCCAGCCGTTGTGCAGCCAGTAGCGGGCGAACCCGTAGCCCGCCGCGCGCGACTGGGCCTGCTCGTTCTCGTGGTGCGGGAAGCGCAGGTCGAGGCCGCCGCCGTGGATGTCGAACGTGTCGCCCAGGTAGCGCTGTGCCATCGCCGAGCACTCGAGGTGCCAGCCCGGCCGGCCGCGACCGAACGGGGTGTCCCACGCCGCCGTCGCCGGCTCCCCCGGCTTGGCGGCCTTCCAGAGCGCGAAGTCCCGCGGGTCGCGCTTGGCCGTGTCGTCGACCGTGCCGTCGGGCGCCGGGACCATGTCCTCGACCCGCTGGTTGGTCAGCGCGCCGTACTCGGCGTAGCTGCGGACGTCGAACCAGACGTCGCCGGACCCGGTCGTGTATGCGTGGCCGGTCTCGACCAGGCGGTCCATCAGCTCGATCATCGCCGGCACGTGGCCGGTGGCCCGCGGCTCGTGGCTGGGCGGCAGGACGCCGAGGGCGTCGTACGCGTCCGTGAAGGCGCGCTCGTTCGTCGTCGCCCAGGCCCACCACTGCTCGCCGGCGTCGGCGGCCTTGGCCAGGATCTTGTCGTCGATGTCCGTGACGTTGCGGACCAGGGTCACGCGGTGCCCCGTGCGGCGCAGCCAGCGGACCAGCACGTCGAACGCGATGGCCGACCGCAGGTGCCCGATGTGCGGCGGTGCCTGCACCGTGGCGCCGCACAGGTAGATGCCGACCTCTCCGGGCACGAGCGGGACGAAGTCACGCACCGTCCGGGTCGCGGTGTCGAAGAGGCGCAGGGTCACGCGCCAAGGTTACCGGCGCGCCGCCCTCCCGCCTTTCACACGCCCCGAGCCCCTGCGCCGGCGCGTGTGAGGCCCCGACGTCCGCACTCGATCGGCCCCTGACCCGCCGGAGCGCGGACGTCCGCCCTCCCCGGCTCGCAACGTCCGCACTCGATGGGCTCCCACCCCGCACGAGCGCGGACGTCCGCCGGAAGCGATCCAACGCCGCAACGTCCGAGGAGGTAAGGGCCCCAACCCGTAGTTGCGCGGACGCTGGCGATCGACCTGCCGCAACGTCCGAGCAGGTAGGGGCTCCAGCCCGTAGTTGCTCGGACGTTGCCTTCTAGGTCAGCCGAAGGTCTTCTGCTCGCCGCGGTAGGTCGGGACCGTGGTCTCGATGGACGTGCCGCGGACCAGGTGGACCTGCTCGAACCGCTCCATGACCTCGCCCGACTTGGCGTGCCGGAACCACACGCGGTCGCCGACGCGCAGATCGGCGGCCCCGGACAGGCGCATCGGCGTCTGCACCTCGCCGGCGCCCTCGCGGCTGGTCAGGGCCAGCCCGGCGGGCCACACGGGTCGCGGCTGGCGGGACTTGGTGGCCGGGCCGGAGGCGATGTAGCCGCCGCCGAACGCCGTGGCGAACCCCGGCGCGGGGATCCGCACGACGTCGAGCCCGAAGAACGCGGCAGGCCGCGGGGTGAACGAGCGGTAGGCGTCGAAGAGCGTGGGCACGAACAGGCCCGAGCCGGCGGTGACCTCGGTGACGACGGGGTCGGCGGCGCTGGAGGCCACGGACCCGGAGCCGCCGGAGTTCACCAGCGTCAAGGGGTGGCCGGCGGCGGCCTCGACGGCGGCGACGACGGCGGCTCGGCGGGTGGCCAGGTCCGCGATCGACAGGCGCTTGACGGCGCGGACCGCGGGCGACGAGTCGGGCAGGCCGGCCACCTGGGCCTCGTAGAACATGACGCCGACCACGTCGACCCCGGGGCGCCCGGCGATCGCGGCGGCCAGCGCGCCCGCGTCGGCGGCGGAGTGCACGGGCGAGCGGCGGACCCCCAGATGGGCGGCGATCGGGCCGAAGCGCACCTTGAGCGAGGCGTCGACGTCGAGGCACAGCCGCAGGGTGGCGCCGTGGGCCTGCGCGGCGCGGGAGGCCAGCTCGACCTGGGCCACGTCGTCGACCATGAGCGTGATCGCGGCCGCGGCGGCGGGGTCGGCGGCCAGCGCGTCGAGGGCGCCCGTGTCGACCGTCGGGTAGCCCAGCAGGACGTCGTCGACACCCTGCCCGACCAGCCAGATCGCCTCGCGCAGCGAGTACCCCATGACTCCGGCGAACCCCGGCAGCGCGAGCACGCGGTCGAGCACGTGCCGGACCCGCACGGACTTGCTGGCGACGCGGATGGGGGTCCCGCCCGCCCGGCGTACCAGGTCGGCGGCGTTGGCGTCGAGCGCGTCGAGGTCGACGACGGCGAGGGGCGCGGGAAGGTCGTGCGTCGCCTCGTCGAGGCGATCGCCGAGGGTGCGGGTCATGCATCTGCTCCAGCGGTCAGGGGGGCCTCGTCGCGCTTCACGACGCCGAATCGACCCGCGAACACCGCGACGGCGATCACCAGGACGGCAGGCACCGCGAAGCCCCAGCGGAGGTTGGACTGGCTGCCGATGACCCCGACGAACACACCGCCGAGGACAGCACCCACGTAGTTGAAGCCGTTCAGCCGCGCGACCACCGCGTCCGCGTGCCCGGGCGCCAGCTCACCGGCGGACGAGAAGCAGAGCGGGGCGATCAGACCCAGGCCCGCGCCGGCGACGGCGAACCCGAGGACGGCCTGCCCGGCCGCCTGGCTGGTGATGACGAGGAGCAGTCCGGCGGCGCCGACCAGCGAGGCGACCCGGACCACGGGCGCGCGGCCCCAGCGCCGGACGCACGGGTCCCCGGCGAGGCGCGAGACCAGCGTCATCGCCAGGTAGGCCGCGTACCCGAGCTTGGTGATCGTGCCCGTGGTGTCGAGCACCTCGTGCATGAAGATCGGGCTCCAGGTGGAGACCGCCTGGTCGTTGACGTAGTAAGCGACGACGCCGAGCCCGAGGAGCAGCAGCGGCCCCCAGGGGATCACCGGCTTGACGACGTCGATGCGCGGCTCGGCGGGCGTCGGGGCGGCGCCGGCGGGCGCGACGGCCTCGCGCCATGCGAGCCGGCCCACCACGACCGCGACCACGGCGGCGACGACGGTGCCCAGCAGCAGCGTGAACGCGACCGGGTCGGTGGAGATGCGCCCGGTGGAGACGGCGATCAGCAGCGTGCCGACGATCCCGCCGGCCGACCACGAGGCGTAGAACCCCGTGAGCAGCGACTTCCCGTAGACGCCCTGGATGGCCACGGCCTGCATGTTCGTCCCCGCGTCGACCATGCCGAGACCCACGCCGTACAGGGCGAAGCCGCAGGCCAGGATCGCGAACGTGGGGGCGACGGCGACGACGACGACGGCCGCGGACACCACCACGAGGCCCGCGCCGAGGACCGCGCGGCTGCCGCCGGGCGTGCGAGCGACCCGGTCGGCGACGACCGTGCCCAGGCCGGCCATGAGGCAGACGCCGAGGATGACGGCCGAGATGGTCAGGTCGTCGATTCCGTAGCGGTCCTTGAACGAGTCCAGGCTGGTCAGGATCATCGCGAAGACGAAGCCCTGCGCGGCGAACCCCAGCGACACGGCGAGCCGGGCGCGCCGGGCGACGACCGGCGTGGGCAGGGCGTCGCTCACGAGGTGGTCGTCGGTGCGGGCTCGAGCACGTCGACGGACCCGACCTCGGACGGGACCGCGACCGTCTGGAGGAACCGGCCGAAGCCCTGCAGGCCCTCGCGAGCCGTCTCGCTGTCGCCATCGACCAGCCACGCGAGCGAGAAGCCGTCGACCACGGCGACGACGGTCCGGGCCAGCGTGGCGCGGGGGACGCTCCAGCCCACGTGCGCAGCGCGCTCGACGAGCTCGAGGACCTGCTCCGCGGCGGCCCACTGGCCCCGGTACTGCTCGATCGCGACCTGGTTGAGCTCCGGGTGCCGCAGCGACGACGTGGTCAGCTCGTAGCTGAGCAGCTGCGGGCCGCGGGACCCCTTGATGCCGGACCAGAGCGCGTCGATGACGGCCTCGATGACGCTCTTGGGGTCGGCCAGCTCCTGCGGGAGGTCGCCGAGGCTGCGCTCGAGGTTGGCCGACGTGATGGCGTGCGCCATCGCGCGCAGCAGCTCGTCCTTGTCCTGGAAGCAGTAGTGCACGACCCCCAGCGACACCCCCGCCTCGGCGGCGACGGCGCGCACGGTGGCAGCGTCGATGCCGTCACGGCTCGCGACGGCGAGCGCAGCCTCGATCAGCTGCTCTCGCCTCTCGGCCACAGGCAAGCGGTTCATGAAGGGTCCCCTCCCTCGTGCGACGGCCCCACCGGCCGAGCGACCACCGGTGAGTGAGGCCGACGCCTCCCCCAGTGCACAGTTCAATATCCCTAGTCACGATAGTCAAGGACCTGGCGCACTTGACTTGGACAATCGACCAGTACGACCCTTCGTCCTATGGGACGACTGCCGGCCACCGGCGCCTGGCAGAACTGGGCACGCACCGCGAGCGCGACGCCGCAGCGTGTGCTGCACCCTCGTGACCTGGACGAACTGGTCGCAACAGTACGAAAGGGAGCGGCCGACGGACTGCGAGTCCGAGCCGTGGGCGGCGGTCACAGTTTCACCCCCGTGGCCGTCACCGACGGGGTGCACCTGCGCCTCGACTCGCTCGACGCACTCGAGCGTGTCGCGCCCCAGCCGGACGGCACCACGCACGTCACGGTCGGGGCCGGGATCCGGCTCGGCGCCCTCAACGCGCTCCTGGCCGACCACGGTCTGGCCATGCGCAACCTCGGCGACATCGACAAGCAGTCCATCGCGGGCGCGATCTCGACCGGCACGCACGGCACCGGCGCCGGCCTCGGCGGGCTGGCCACGCAGGTGGTCGGCGTGCGCCTGGTGACCGCATCGGGCCAGGTCATCGAGACGTCCGCCACCCAGCAGCCCGAGCTGTTCGAGCTGGCACGGCTGGGCCTCGGCAGCGTCGGCGTGCTCGCCGCCGTGACGCTCGAGGTCGTCCCGGCCTACCGCCTCGAGGCCCGCGAGGAGCCCTGGGCCCTGGACGCCGTGCTCGAGCAGCTCGACGGCCCCGACGGGCTCGTCGAGGGCAACGACCACTTCGAGTTCTACTGGTTCCCGCACACGCGTCGCGCGCTGACCAAGCGCAACAACCGGGTGGCCGACGACGTCGTCCGGCCGCTCAACCCGGTCCGCGGCTGGGTGGACGACGAGCTGCTGTCCAACGCGGTCTTCTCGCTCACCAACGGCGTCGCCACCCTGATGCCCGCGACCACCCCCTCGATCAACGGTCTCGCCGCCCGGGTGCTCAGCTCGCGGCGCTACACCGCCCCCTCGGCCGACGTCTTCGTCTCCCCGCGCCGGGTGAAGTTCCGCGAGATGGAGTACGCCGTCCCGCGCCACGAGCTGGTGCGCGTCCTGCAGGAGATCGACTCGTGGATCGAGTCCACCGGCGAGCGCGTGCCCTTCCCGGTCGAGGTGCGCTTCGCCGCCGCCGACGACCTCTGGCTGTCGACGGCGCACGGCCGAGACACCGCGTACGTCGCCGTGCACCAGTACGTGCGCCTGCCCTACGCGCGGTACTTCACCGCTGTCGAGCGGATCGTCGCGCAGGTGGGCGGTCGTCCCCACTGGGGCAAGATGCACTGGCTCGAGGCCGAGCAGCTGGGGGCGCTGTACCCCCGGTTCGCCGACGCCCAGCGCGTGCGCGCGGCCGCCGACCCCGACGGCGTGTTCAGCAACCCGTACCTCGACCGGCTGCTGGGCAGCGGGGAGCGCCGCGCGGCGTAAGCCTCGCGCGGGTAGACAACCAGGGGCGTAGCGCTGCCTACCGCCGCGCCACGGTCGATCCGCGGATCACCAGCCGCCCGCCCACGTACTCGGTCCCGGAGCCGATGTCGACGCCGTCGAGGGCGGCGAACACGCGCTGCGCGGCGGTGCGACCCAGTTGCTGCAGGTTGGCGTCGATGCTGGTCAGCTCGGGCCGGGCGTTGGTGGTCAGCACCTCCCAGTTGTCGAACCCCATGACGGCCAGGTCACCGGGCACGGACCGGCCGAGGTCCCGGGCGGTGTCCAGCGCTCCGCGGGCGATCTGGTCCGACCCGCACAGCACGGCGTCGACGTCGGGGTGCCGGGCCAGCAGCATCGCGGCGGCGTCGCGCCCCCACCGCTCGGACCACTCGCTGTACATGACGTCGCCCACCAGCTCGAGGCCGGCCGCGTGCAGGGCGGTGACGACACCGGCCGCCCGGTCGCGGGCCGCCGCGTAGGCGTGCTCGCCGGTGATGTGCGCGATCCGGGTCCGTCCGGTCGCGACCAGGTGCTCGACGGCGATCCGGCCGGCGCTGACGTTGTCGGGGGTGATCGACAGGTCGGCGGCGTCGTCGGACGGGGCGTAGGCGTAGACCACCGGCACCGGGATGTCGTGCCCGAGGGACGGGCGCGGGTCGGTCTGCCGGCCCACGACGATGAGCCCGTCGACGCGGCGGCTCAGCAGGGCACGCAGGTGGTACTGCTCGCGGATGGTGTCGCCGCGCGCGTCGCAGAGGAACACGTTGACCTGTCCGGCCCCGAACGCGTCCTCCGCGCCCATGAGGATCGGGATGACGAACCGGCCCTCGAGGTCGCTGGTGAGCAGTCCCACCGTGCCGGTCCGTCCGGCCAGCAGCCCGCGGGCGAGGGGGTTCGGGCTGAAGGAGAGCCGGTCCGCGGCCTCGACGACGCGCTGGCGGGTGGAATCCTTGACCTGGTCACGACCGTTGAGGGCCTTCGACGCCGTGGCCACGGAGACGCCGGCGAGCCGGGCGACGTCGGAGAGCGTCACCGGGCGGGCGGGCTCGGTGCGTGCCACGGGCCGACCTCCAGGTGTGCTGACGGCGGCGTCGCCGTGCGTGCTCGTTCCGGTTCGTGATCGAACTGTAACCGCCCCACCCCGTTGACGCGCCACCAGTTCCCGAACTATCTTCAGAAAACCTTTTCGGCGAGTTTCGGGAATCAGTCTGTTCGCTGGCCGGGACACGGGCGTGCAGTTCACGGCGCTGCGTGGTCGGTGCGAGCTCGACTGTCAGGCCCACCCGATGTCGACGGACCGATAAGGGTTTCGCCCCATGACCCCTGGGGTGCCGACGACGGCACCCGCTCGACGAAGAGCACGAGGAGAGCCCCATGAGGATCACCCGCACCCGGTCGGCAGGCACCCGCCTGGCCGCCGGGGTCGTGACGGCCGGCCTGCTGGTCGGCCTCGCGGCATGCACCAGCGCGAAGGACGACACCAGCAGCGGCGGCGCCACGGCGGACGTCACGGCCGGCACGGACGGCACCGACGACGGCACGAGCCTGACCCTGTGGACCCGCGCACCGCTGGAGAAGCAGGCCAAGCTGCTGGTCGCGGCGTACAACGAGTCGCACAAGAACCAGGTCGAGCTCACGGTCGTGCCCAACGACGACTACGTGGCCAAGGTGGGCGCCGCGGCCGGCTCGGACGGGCTGCCCGACCTGTTCGCCGCGGACATCGTCTACGTGCCCAACTGGGTCAAGCAGGGCCTGTTCCAGGACCTGACCGCCCAGATCGACGCCCTGCCGTACAAGGACGCGATCAACAAGGGCCACCTCACGGCCGGCACGCAGGACGGCAAGGAGCACGTGCTGCCGTTCGTGCTGGACCTGTCGATGCTGTTCTGGAACAAGGACCTCTACAAGGAGGCCGGGCTCGACCCCGAGACCCCGCCGGCCAACATGACCGAGTACGTCGCGAACGCCAAGGCGATCCAGGCCCTCAACAAGCCGGACACCTACGGCACGGCGACCGGCCTCAACTGCGGCGGCTGCCTCGTGTTCACGTGGTTCCCGTCGGTCTGGGCCGACGGCGAGCAGGTCATGAACGCCGACGGCACGGAGTCGCTGCTCAACAGCGACACGGCCAAGGAGATCTACACGGACTGGAAGGACATGTGGGACTCGGGCGCCGTGCTCCCGTCCTCCAAGGACGAGGCCGGTCCGACGTGGACCGCGGGCTTCACCGAGGGCAAGGTCGGCCAGATGTTCTACCCGGCCACCCTGCTGTCGTCGACCACGGGCTTCGACGTCGGCGTGGCCGGCATCCCGGGGCCGAAGGGCGGCGCGTCCACGTTCGTCGGCGGTGACGGCATCGGCGTCTCCAAGGACTCCAAGAACGCCGCCCAGGCGTGGAACTTCCTCTCGTGGATGATGTCCGAGGACGCCCAGGTGCAGGTGCTGGCCAAGGACAACGACGTCGTCTCGCGCAGCGACCTGGCGGACAACGAGTACTCCTCGAAGGACCCCCGCCTCATCACGATCAACGAGGTCGCGGGCAAGGGCGACACCCCGGTCTCGCTGAACTTCCAGCAGGCCTTCAACGCGCCGAACAGCCCCTGGCTCACGCTGGTGCGCAACGCGGTGCTCGGTGACGGCAGCTCGGTCGACACGGACAACGACGAGATCACGTCGGTGCTGTCGCAGCAGCAGTAGGACCGTTGACGGTGGGGTGCCGCAGGGCACGGCGGCACCCCACCTCGTCGTCCGACGAACCGCACCCGCACGAGAGGCACCACCGATGACCGCACAGACGGCCACCTCCCCACCCCTGCGCAAGCCCCGCCGCAGCCACACCCTGCGCGGCTGGGCGTACGCGTCGCCGACGGCCCTGTTCGTCGCCGTCCTCTTCCTCGTCCCGCTCGTCCTCGTCTTCCGGATGAGCGCCTCGAAGTGGCCGCTGCTGTCGGGCGACCAGGGGATCAACTTCCCCGACAACTACGTGAACGCCGTGCAGAACCGGTTCTTCGTCGACTCGGTGCTGTTCACGCTGAAGTACACGGTCCTGGCGACCGTCCTGCTCATCGCCCTGGGCCTCGGCCTCGCGCTGCTGGTGCAGGAGTCGACCCGCTGGAAGGGCTTCCTGCGCACCTCGTTCCTGGTACCGAGCGCCCTGGGCCTGGCGTCGGCGTCGCTGCTGTTCTACGTCCTGTACTCGCCGCTGGCCGGCCCGCTCGCGCCCTTCATGGAGCGCATGGGGTGGAGCTTCCTCGGCACGCCCAACGCGGCGCTGGCGTCGACCCTGTTCCTCATCGTCTGGCGGTACGCCGGCTTCTACATGCTGCTGATGCTGGTGGGCCTGCAGGCGATCCCCAGCGAGATCTACGAGGCGGCGCGGATGGACGGCGCCAACCGTCGGCACACGTTCACGCAGATCACGATCCCGCTGCTGAAGCCGACGCTGGCCCTCACCACGATCCTGTGCGTCACCGGCTCGCTGCTGGCGTTCGAGCAGTTCTACATCCTCACCAAGGGCGGTCCGGACAACAGCACCATCACGGTGGTCCAGCTCATCTACTCGGTGGCGTTCCAGGGCCAGAACGACCTCGGCGTCGCCGCGGCGCTCTCGGTCATCGTGCTGGCCGCGCTCGTGGTCATCAACGTCGTCCAGCTGCGCGCGTTCCGCGGCTCGGACGAGAGCTGAGGGGCCGACGATGACCATCGCAGGAGTTCGCAACCACCCCGACGCCGAGCTACCGCTCGAGCCCGTCACGAGGACCGCTCCGCCGACGACGATCGCGGGGCTGGCCCTGCGCACGCCGTTCTGGGTGTTCTCCGGCGCCATCGCCGTCGTGTTCCTGTTCCCCCTGGTCTGGACCGCGTTCTCGTCGGTCTCCCCGCACCCCGGGACCGGACAGGTCGACGGCTGGGGCTTCGGCAACTACGTGACGCTCGCGCACTACCAGGCGGGCATCTGGCAGTACCTCGCCAACTCGGTGTTCGTCTCCGGGCTGTGCGTCGTGCTCACCCTGCTCATCTCGACGCTGGGCGGCTACGCGTTCGCGCGGTTCCGGTTCCCCGGCCGCAACGCCCTGTTCCTGCTGACGCTGGCCATCCTCATGGTCCCGTACGCGACCCTGCTGATCCCGCTGTACGTGCTGCTCAACAGCATCGGGCTGCAGAACTCGCTGGTCGGCGTCGCGCTGGTGCTCACCATGTTCCAGCTGCCGTTCTCCACGTTCATGATGCGGATCTCGTTCGAGTCCGTGCCGCGCGAGCTGGACGAGGCGGCCATGGTCGACGGCTGCTCGACGTTCTCCGCCCTGTGGCGGGTGCTGCTGCCGGCGGTCCGACCGGGCCTGATCACGGTAGGCCTGTTCGCCTTCCTGGCCGCGTGGAACGACTTCTTCGCGCCGCTGATCCTCATCAACGACTCGAACAAGCTGACGCTCCCGCTCGCGGTGGCCAACCTGCGCGTCCAGGTCCAGGGCGTCGTCGACTACGGCGCCACCGAGGCCGGCGTGGTCGTGCTCGCCGTGCCCTGCATCGTGCTGTTCCTCCTGCTCCAACGACACTACGTGCGCGGCTTCATGTCGGGCGCGCTCAAGGGATGACGACCATGACGACGACACGAGCGACGCCGGTCGCACCCACCCGCGGCGCCCTGCGTCCCCTCGGTCTCGACGAGGTCCGGATCACCGGGGGCTTCTGGGCCGACCGGCAGGCGGTCAACGGCGACGCGAGCCTGGCGCACATCGAGCACTGGATGGAGCGCGAGGGGTGGATCGGCAACTTCGACGCCGCCGCCTCGGGCACGCTGGCGGGCGGCCGCGAGGGCCGGGAGTTCTCCGACTCCGAGGTCTACAAGCTGCTCGAGGCCATGGCCTGGGAGATCGGCCGCACCGGCGACGAGGACCTGGACGCCCGCTTCGTCGCGCTGGTCGCGCGGGTCGCGGCGGCGCAGGAGCCCGACGGCTACCTGAACACCACGTTCGGGCGGCCGGGTCAGCGCCCCCGGTACTCCGACCTCGAGTGGGGGCACGAGCTGTACTGCTTCGGCCACCTGTTCCAGGCTGCCGTGGCCCGGGCCCGCACGCGTCCCGACGACGACCGGCTGCTGACCGTCGCCCGCCGCGCGGCCGATCACGTGGTCGCCACGTTCGGACCCGACGGCATCGCGTCGGTCTGCGGGCACGCCGAGATCGAGCCGGCGCTCGCCGAGCTGGGCCGGCTCACCGGAGAGCGGGCGTACGTGGACCAGGCCGCGCTGTTCGTCGAGCGCCGCGGCACGGGGACCCTGCCGGACATCGAGCTCGGCCGCGCCTACTACCAGGACGACGTGCCGGTGCGGGAGGCGACAGTCCTGCGCGGGCACGCCGTGCGGGCCAACTACCTGGCCGCGGGCGCGGTCGACGTCGCGGTGGAGACCGACGACGAGGACCTGCTCGACGCGCTGACCACCCAGTGGGAGAACACGGTCGCCCGGCGCACCTACGTCACCGGCGGCCAGGGGTCCCACCACGAGGGGGAGTCGTTCGGCGACGACTTCGAGCTGCCGCCGGACCGCGCCTACTCGGAGACGTGCGCGAGCATCGGCTCGGTGATGTTCTCCTGGCGCCTGCTGCTGGCCCAGGGGCTGCCGCGGTACGCCGACCTGGTCGAGCGCACGCTCTACAACGTCGTGGCCACGTCGCCGTCGGCGAAGGGGACGGCGTTCTACTACACCAACACGCTGCACCAGCGCCGCCCGGGCACCGTCCCGCCGGACGACGTCGCCAGCCCCCGGGCCTCGTCGTCGCTGCGGGCGCCGTGGTTCGCGGTGTCGTGCTGCCCGCCCAACGTCGCCCGGACGCTGGCCAGCCTCGCCGCCTACGTCGCCACCACGGACGACGACGGCCTCCAGCTGCACCAGTACGCCCCGGCCCGCATCCGCACGGCGCTGCCCGACGGGCGCCGCGTCGAGCTGGACGTCGACACCGCCTACCCGCGCGACGGGGTGGTCCGGGTGACCGTGGCGGCCACCGAGGAGCGGCCCTGGACGCTGACCCTGCGGGTGCCGGCGTGGGCGCAGGGCGCGACGCTGCGGACGCCCGACGGGGAGCAGCCGGCGCCGGCCGGGACGGTCTCGGTGCACCGCCGGTTCGCCGCCGGTGACGCGGTCGAGCTGCACCTGCCGGTGGAGCCGCGCGTCTCGGTGGCCGACCCCCGCATCGACGCCGTCCGCGGGTGCGTCGTCGTCGAGCGGGGACCCGAGGTGCTGTGCGTCGAGTCGGTCGACGTCGGCGGGACCGACGTCGGCACCCTCCGCCTCGACCTCGCCGCGGGCGTGCGGGAGGTCGACGGGCAGGTGCACGCGACGCTCGTCGGCGGCGCGTTCGACGACCAGCCGTGGCCGTACGGCTCCCCCGCCGGCACCGCGGACGGGTGGTCGGCGGACGTCACCCTCATCCCGTACCACCAGTGGGCCAACCGCGGCCCGTCGACGATGCGGGTGTGGATCCCGGTCGCCTGACGGTCACCCGCAGGGGTGATACCACTGCGTCGCCCGGTGCCGCTCTGGCCCTGCACCGGGCGACAGGTGCAGAGTGTGCCGGTGGCCCTCACCAGCAGAGCCGTCGTCGCCACCGCGTACGGCGGGCCCGAAGTCCTTCGCCTCATCGACGCCGATCCGGGTGAACCCGGGCCGGGCAACGTCCTGGTCGAGGTGCGGGCGGCGGGCGTCAACCCCACCGACTGGAAGGGGTACGCCGGCCTGTACGGCGCCGACCCGGCCAAGCTTCCCCTCCGGCTGGGCTACGAGGTGTCCGGTGTCGTCGTCGCCGTCGGACCGTCGGTGCGCTGGCTCTCCCCCGGCGACGAGGTCATCGCCTGGCGCGTCTCCGGCGGCTACGCGGACCGCATCGTGGTCTCGGAGCAGGTGACCGTCCGCCGGCCGTCCAACCTCGACTGGCCGGCGGCCTCCGGACTGCTGCTGGCGGGGACGACCGCCGTGCACACCCTGGCCGCCACGGCGACCCACGACGGGGACGTGGTGCTGGTCAACGGCGGCTCGGGCGGCGTCGGCCGCATGGTCGTCCAGCTCGCCGTCCTGCGCGGCGCCCGCGTGATCGCCACCGCCTCGCCCGCCGGGCACGCCGACCTGGAGGACCTGGGCGCGACGCCGGTGGCCTACGGCGAGGGTCTCCTCGACCGGATCCACGAGGCCGAGCGCAGCACCGGGCCCGTCACGGTCGCCATCGACACGGTCGGTACGGACGAGGCCCTGGACACGTCGGTCGCGCTGGTCGAGGACCGCGGCCGGATCGCGACGATCGCGGGCTTCCGGCGGGCCGGCCAGCTGGGCATCAAGGCCCTCGGCGGCGGCCCGGGCGCGGACCCCGGGACGGCGATCCGGGAGGCGGCCCGGGCGCAGCTGGCCGAGCTGGCCTCCGACGGCTCCCTGGACGTGCGGGTGGCGCGGACCTTCCCCCTGTCGGAGGTCGCCGAGGCCCACCGCGTCGGCCAGGCCGGACACCTGTCGGGCAAGATCGTGCTCGTGCCCTAGGCGTCCTCAGAACGGCAGCGGCGGCGGCGTCTCGGTGATCTCGCGGCGCTGCTGGTCGTCGAGGTCGCGCAGCCCGGCGCTCGTGGCCTCGAGCACCTCGAGCGGCACGCGGACGCGAACGCGGACGGCCTGGACCCCGTTCTCCCGGTGGGGCAGATGGGGGTTCGTGAGCGCTCCCACCGCGGGGAGCCTCTCGGTCTTGGCCTCCGACGACTGTGTCACGCCCGGGACGGTACCCGGCCGCCCAACCGGACGCCAGCCCAGATTTCGGACGCGCCGCCGACCTGCCCGCACACGCCGGGATCAGGCCGTGCCGATCTCGGCCGCCAGGTCCCGCAGCTCGTCGAGCACCCGCCGGACCACCAGCCGCTCGGCCCGGTCGCGCCGCAGCAGCGCGTCGATCCGGCGCCCGGCACGCACCCCGGCCAGCGGCACGAGCCGCACGTGCGCTCCGCCGCCGAATGTGTAGCGGGGCAGCAGCGAGACCCCGTGCCCGGCCGCGACCAGCGCCTCGACCACGTGGAAGTCGTTGACGCGGTGCACGATCCGCGGGTTGCCGGCCACCGCGCCCAGCACCGTCGCCACGGGGAAGCCCTCCCGCACGGCGATCCACGGCAGGTCCCGCAGGTCCTCCGGGCGCACGTGGTCACGGTCGGCCAGCGGGTGGTCGAGGGGGACGGCGACGTCGAGCGGCTCGCGCAGCAGGGGCACCACCCGGACGGCGTCGCCGCCCGCCCAGCCGGCCCCGCCGTCGGGCCGGTGCGCGATCACCACGTCCATCCGGTCGGTCAGCGCGACGAAGTCGTCCTGGGCGACGTCCTCGTCGCTGCACTCCAGCGTGATCCCGTCGATCGCGGCCACCCGCGTGAGCAGCGCCGGCAGCAGCAGCTGGGCGCCGCTCTGGAACGCCGACACCCGCACCACGCCCTGCGGCCGGGCGAGGAACTCGTCGCACGCGGCCCGCGCCCGCTCGAGCGCGACGGCGACGTCGACCGCCGCGGCCGCCAACGCCTCCCCCGCCGGCGTGAGCCGCAGCCCGCGGCCCACCCGCTCGGTGAGCGGCACGCCGACCTCGCGCTGCAGCACCGCGACCTGCTGGGACACCGCGGACGGGGTCAGGTGCAGCACCGCGGCCGCGGCCGTGACACCACCCTGCGTGCCCACGGTCCGCAGAGTCTCGAGCGCTCGAGGATCCATGCAGCGACGCTACATCGTCGTGTCATAATCTTTCGCTGGTGCTGCACGGTGAGCCGACCGCATGCTCGGAGGCATGCCCACCCGCGACCGCCTGCTCGCCGCCCTCGTCGCGGTCTGCTGGGGCCTCAACTTCCCGGCGATCCACCTCTCGCTGCAGCAGTTCCCGCCGTTCTTCCTGGTGGCGCTGCGGTTCGCGCTCATCGCGATCCCGACCCTGCTGCTGGTCCCCCGGCCCACGGCACCCTGGCGCTGGATCGTCCTGTACGGCCTCGGGTTCGGCGTGCTGCAGTTCGTGTTCCTCTACCTTGCGATGTCGTCGGGGATGCCGACGGGGCTCGCGTCGCTGGTCCTGCAGTCGTCGGCACCGTTCACCGTGGTCCTGGCCGGGGTGTTCCTGCGGGAACGCATCACCGCGCGGCAGGGCGCCGGGATCCTGCTCGCCGTCGCCGGGCTCGGCGGGATCGCCGCGCACCGGGCGGGGCTCGCGGGCGGCGCGACGCTCGTCCCGGTGCTGCTCACGCTCGCCGGCGGGCTCGGCTGGGCCGTCGGCAACCTGGGCAACCGGCGCGCGGTGCAGGCGCAGCCCGGCGAGCCGTTCCGGCTGATGCTGTGGATGTCGGTGGTGCCGCCGCTGCCCATGCTGGCGCTGTCCCTCGCCCTCGAAGGGCCGGACAGGATCACGGCGTCGTTCCGGGACCTCGGCAGCACGCAGGGGCTGCTCGCGATCGGCGGGCTGCTGTTCACGGTCGTCGTCGCGACCCTGGTGGGCTCCGGCCTGTGGACCACCCTCATGGGCCGGCACCCGTCGAGCACCGTGGCCCCGTTCTCGATGCTGGTGCCCGTCGTCGGCATCGCCGCGTCGTGGCTGCTGCTGCGGGAGCGGACGTCGCCGACCGAGCTGGCGTGGGGCGCCCTGGTGGTCGCCGGCGTGCTGCTGGGCAGCACGCGGAGGCGTCAGCCGGCGACGACCAGCGCCGTCGCGATCGCCGCGACGCCCTCGCCGCGACCGGTGAGCCCGAGGCCGTCGGTCGTGGTCGCCGAGACGCTCACGGGTGCCCCCACGGCCGCCGAGAGCGCCGCCTCGGCCTCCGCGCGCCGCTGACCGACCTTGGGCCGGTTGCCGATCACCTGGACCGCCACGTTGCCGATGACGAACCCGGCCTCGCGGACCCGCCTCGCGGCCTCGGCCAGCAGCGAGGCCCCCGCCGCGCCGGCCCACTGCGGCTCGGACGTGCCGAAGTTCGACCCCAGGTCACCCAGGCCCGCCGCCGACAGCAGCGCGTCCGCCGCGGCGTGCGCGGCGACGTCGGCGTCCGAGTGGCCCTCGAGCGGCCGCTCGCCGGGCCACGCGAGCCCGGCCAGGTGCAGCACGGCGTCGGGCGCGGGCTCGGGGTCGTACGCGTGCACGTCGACGCCGATCCCCGTGCGGGGCAGTCCGGTCACGCGTCGGCCTCCGTCGGCAGGGCGGCGATCGCGAGATCTCGCGCGGTGGTGATCTTGGCGGCCCGCTCGTCGCCGGTGACGACCCACACCTGCTCGCCCAGCAGCTCGACCAGGCCGGCGTCGTCGGAGGCAGCGAGGGCCTCGTCGTGCGCGTGCGCGGCCCCCTGGGCGTGCGCACGCAGCAGCAGGTCGCGCGCGAAGCCCTGGGGCGTCTGGATGGCGCGGAGCTCGGCGCGCGGGACCGTCTCGAGCACGGGCTCGACCGCCACGCCCCGGTGCGGGGCGACCCGCTTGATGGTGTCCGTGACCGGGAGCCCCGGGACCACGGCGGGGTGGCCGTCGCGCACGGCATCGACCACGCGGGCGACCAGCGACGGCGGGGCCAGCGGCCGGGCCGCGTCGTGCACGAGCACCACGTCGACGTCGGCGGCCCGCGGGTCGCTCTCGAGGGCGTCGAGCCCGGCCGCGACCGAGGCCTGCCGGGTCGCTCCGCCGGCCACGACCAGCAGCGTCACCTCGTCGGCAAGCCCCGCCAGCTCCCGCTCGATCGCGTCGAGGTGGAAGGCGGGCGCGGTCACGACGAGCACCCGGACACGTTCGTCGCCCGCCGCGCGCGCCGCCAGCAGGTTGCGGGCGGCGTGCGCGACGAGCGACTGACCTTCCAGAGGCACCAGTGCCTTCGGCAGGGAATGACCGAGCCTGCTGCCGCTCCCGGCGGCAGTCAGGACTGCAGCGACGCTCACCTGTGCGGTGGCGTCAGGACGCGAGGACCTCGTCGAGGATCGCCTCGGCCTTGTCCTCCTCGGTGTGCTCGGCAAGTGCGAGCTCCGAGACGAGGATCTGGCGGGCCTTGGCGAGCATGCGCTTCTCGCCCGCAGACAGGCCGCGGTCGGCGTCCCGGCGGGAGAGGTCGCGGACGACCTCGGCCACCTTGATGACGTCGCCCGACGCGAGCTTCTCGAGGTTCGCCTTGTAGCGGCGCGACCAGTTGGTCGGCTCTTCGGTGTAGGGCGCCCGCAGGACCTCGAACACGCGGTCGAGACCCTCCTGCCCCACGACGTCACGCACGCCCACCAGATCGACGTTCTCAGCCGGGACCTCGATGGTGAGATCTCCCTGAGCGACCTTGAGCTTGAGGTAGAGCTTGTCCTCTCCGCGGATGGTCCTGGTCTTGATCTCTTCGATCAATGCCGCACCGTGGTGCGGGTAGACAACGGTCTCCCCAACAGTGAAAGTCATCTGCAGGTGTCCCCTTTCGCAGAGGGGTATCTTATCACGCCCATTTTCCCCCTTTGCCGCGCGAATACGGCCATCCGCGCAGGTCAACGGGCTACCTCGCCGCACGGGCACCACGGAGGTCGGACCCTCCCGTCCGGGCTACGCTTGGCCCGACGGGAGACCCGTCGACAGCCCGCTGCAGCCGCCTGACGCCCCGAGGAGTCACTGTGACCTCGCCCCGCCCCCGCACTCTCCGGGCTGCCGCCCTCGTCGTCGGCGCCACCGTCGCCGGCCTCGTGCTGGCCGGCTGCTCCGCCACGAACGGGATCACCACCGAGGACCCGTACAGCGCGGCCGACGGCATCCGGTTCACGCTGGGCGACGTGCGCGGCAGCAACCTCCTGGTGGTCTCCGCCGCGAAGGGCGAGCCCGGCACGGTGCTCGGCGGCCTCATCAACGACGGCGACGAGGACCGGACCGTGACCGTCAGCGACGGCACCGACTCGACCGACGTCGAGCTCGGCCCGAAGGAGACCGTGCTGCTGGGCGGCGGCGACGTGCCGGAGGACGGCACCGCGACCGTGCTCTTCGACTCGCTCGACGTCCCGCCCGGCGCCGTGCTCAAGGTGACGTTCTCGACCCCCGAGGACGGCTCCATCACGGTCAACCTGCCGGTGCTCGACGGCTCGCTGCCGGAGTACGCGACGATGATCCCGACGCCGTCGGCGTCCAGCTGATCGATACGCGAGAAGGGGGCCGTCCCGGCGAGGACGGCCCCCTTCGTGCTGCGTGCCCCCGGCTCAGCCGAAGCGGCCCGAGATGTAGTCCTCCGTGGCCTGCTCGCGCGGCGAGGAGAACATGGTCGACGTGTCGTCGATCTCGACCAGGCGGCCCGGCTGACCGGTGGCCTTGAGGTTGAAGAACGCCGTCCGGTCGGACACCCGCGCGGCCTGCTGCATGTTGTGCGTGACGATCACGATCGTGTAGTCGTGCTTCAGCTCGGAGATCAGGTCCTCGATGGCGAGGGTCGAGATCGGGTCCAGGGCCGAGCAGGGCTCGTCCATGAGCAGCACCTGGGGCTTGACGGCGATGGCGCGGGCGATGCAGAGGCGCTGCTGCTGGCCGCCGGACAGGCCGGAGCCCGGGCGGTTCAGGCGGTCCTTGACCTCGTTCCACAGGTTGGCGCTGGTCAGGGCCCGCTCGACCACCTCGGCGGCGTCGCCCTTGGAGATCCGCTTGTTGTTCAGCCGGATGCCGGCCAGCACGTTGTCCGCGATCGACATGGTCGGGAACGGGTTGGGGCGCTGGAACACCATGCCGACCTGGCGGCGGACGGCCACCGGGTCGACGTCCGAGCCGTAGAGGTCGACGCCGTCCATCGCGACCGAGCCCTGCACGTGGGCGCCGGGGATCACCTCGTGCATCCGGTTGAGCGTGCGCAGGAAGGTCGACTTCCCGCAGCCGGACGGGCCGATGAACGCGGTCACGGACCGCGGCTCGACCGACATCCCGACGTCGGCGACCGCCTTGAAGTCGCCGTAGAAGATGTTGAGGTCCTTGACGTCAATTCGCTGTGCCATCGTCGTTCTCCTTGTGGGGCTCAGGCCCGGGTCTTGGGCGCGAACCAACGGCTCACGCCGCGCGCCACGAGGTTGAGCAGCATGACGACCAGGATGAGCACGAGCGCCGCGCTCCAGGCCCGGTCGTAATTGATCGTCGGGATGCAAGCGTCATCGCCCGGCGCGCAGGGCACAAGACCCGCCGCGTACTGCCGGTAGACGTAGACGGGCAGCGTCATCATGTTGCCGTGGAAGACGTCCCGGTTGATCGAGTCGGTCGCACCCACGGTGATGAGCAGCGGCGCGGTCTCGCCGATGACGCGGGCGATCGCGATCATCACGCCCGTCGTGATGCCGGCGACGGCCGTGCGTAGCACCACCCGGATGATCGTCAGCCACTTGGGGACGCCGAGCGCGAACGACGCCTCGCGCAGCTCGTTGGGCACGAGCCGCAGCATCTCCTCCGTGGACCGGATCACCACCGGGATCATGAGCACCGACAGCGCGACGGCGCCGACGGCCCCGCTCCGCGACTGCGGTCCGACCACCAGGTAGAACAGCGAGAACGCGAAGAGGCCGGCCACGATCGACGGGATGCCGGTCATCACGTCGACGAAGAACGTCACCGCCCGCGCCAGGTGGCCCGACCCGTACTCGACCAGATAGATCGCCGTGAGGATGCCGATCGGCACCGAGATGACCGCCGTCAGCGCCGTGATGAGCAACGTGCCGAGGAGGGCGTGGTAGATGCCGCCCGCGTCCATGCCGCCGTACACGTTGCGCATCGAGTGCGTGAGGAAGTAGAGGTCGAACCGGCCGAGGCCGTTGGTGAGCACGCTCCAGATGAGCGAGACCAGCGGGATCATCGCGAGGCCGAACGCCCCGTAGACGAGCCAGCGCATGAACGTGTCCTTGCGCTTGCGCCCAGGGTTCACCTGCGACAGCGCGCGGCGCAGCTCCGCGGACTCGGGGGTGACGGTGTCGGTGATGGCCACGTCAGTTCGCTCCCGAGAAGTCCTTGCGGCGCGCGATGATCGCGCGGGCGGCCAGATTGACGAGCAGCGTGATGACGAACAGCGCCAGGCCCGTCGCGATGAGCGCCGACCGGCCGATGTCGTTCGCGTCGTTGAACCTCGCCGCGATGTTGGCGGCGATCGTCTGCTGCTGGCTCGCGACGAGCAGCTTGAACGAGTAGAGCAGTCCCGGCGACAGGATCATCAGGACGGCCATCGTCTCGCCGAGCGCGCGACCGAGACCGAGCATCGCGGCGGACGTGACGCCGGAACGCCCGAACGGCAGCACGGCCATCCGGATCAGCTCCCACCGCGTGGCGCCGAGGGCCAGCGCGGCCTCCTCGTGCAGGCGCGGCGTCTGCAGGAACACCTCGCGGCTGACGGCGGTGATGATCGGCAGGATCATCACCGCGAGGACCAGGGCCGTCGTCATCAGCACGCGCGGCGGGTTGGACGCGTTGCCGTGGGCGTCACCGGCGAACAGCGGGATCCAGCCGAGGTAGTCGACGAGGAACTGCCAGACCGGCTGCACCTTGGGCGCCAGCACCAGCACGCCCCACAGGCCGAAGACGACCGACGGGATGGCCGCGAGCAGGTCCACGACGTAGCCGAGCACCGAGGCCATGCGGCGCGGCGCGTAGTGCGAGATGAACAGCGCGATCCCGACGGCGACCGGCACCGCGAGGCCGAGCGAGACGATGGCCGCCAGGACGGTGCCGAAGATCAGCGGCCCGACGACCGACCAGAGGTTGCCGTCGGCCGGGATCCACGGGACCACCGACGCGAGGTCGGGGTTGGTCAGTGCCGGCATGGCCTCGATGATCAGGAAGATCGCGACCGAGGCGAGCACCGCCAGGATGAAGATCCCCGACCACACCGCCACGTACCGGAACCCGCGGTCGAACCCGCGGTCGGTCGGCCGCGAACGGCGTCTGGGCGTCCGGGCCGGTGCGACCGGCGGGGTCATCGCTGTGGTGGGCGAGGCCAACTGAGCTCTCCTGTCAGGGGAGTGGTAGTGCGTCGTCGTCCGGCGACCGCGGGTGCGGCCGCCGGMCGACGACGGTGGAGCCGACTACTTGGTGGTGATCGCGTCGATCGAGGCGAGGACGTCCGTGCGCAGCGTGTCCGAGATCGGCGCCGAGCCGGCCGCGGTGGCCGCCTTCGACTGGCCGTCGGCGCTGGCCACGTAGTTCGCGTAGCCCTTGATCAGGTCGACCGTGTCCTGGCTGTCGTAGGTGTTGCAGACCAGCAGGTACGACACGAGGATGTTCGGGTACGCGCCCGACTCGGTCGTGGTCCGGTCGACGTTGATGACGATGTCACCGTCGGCACGCGTGTCGTCCCGCGGCGAGGCGTCCACCGTCTTGGCGGCGGCGTCCGCGGTCGGGGCGACGAACTCGGAGCCGACACCCAGCGAGACCTTGCCGAGGTCACCGACGGCCGACGCGTCCGCGTAGCCGATGGTGCCGGGCGCGGCCTGGATGGTCTGCACGACGCCCGAGGTGCCGTTGGCGCCCTGGCCGACCGTCACCGGCCACGTGTTCGAGACCTCGTAGGTCCACACGTCGGGCGCGGTCTTGGACAGGTAGTCCTGGAAGTTCTTCGACGTGCCCGAGTCGTCGGAGCGGTGCACGACCGTGATCGGGCCCGAGAGCGTCGCGTCCGGGTTCAGCGTCGTGATGGCCGCGTCGTCCCAGGTGGTGATCGCGCCGGAGAAGATCTTCGCGACGACGTCCGCGCTCAGGTTCAGCTCGGTGACGCCGTCGATGTTGAAGGCCACGGCGATCGGGCTGATGTAGACGGGCAGGTCGATGCCCGAGCCGCCGAAGCAGCGGTCCGTCGACGCGGTGAGCTCGTCAGCGTTCAGGGCGCCGTCCGAGCCGGCGTAGTCGAGCGAGGCGTCGAGGAAGCCCTTGCGGCCCGCGCCCGAGTCGGTGGTCGTGTAGTTGACCGTGGTGTCCGGGTTCGCGGTCTGGAACCCGGCGACCCACGCCTGCTGCGCCTTCTCCTGCGCGCTGGAGCCGCCACCGTTGAGGGTGCCGGACAGGGTCGAGGCCGGGGCGTCCGAGCCCGTGTCGGACGACGGGGTCCCGACCGCGTTGTCCGATCCGCAGGCCGACAGCGTGAGGGCGAGGGTGCCGACGAGGGCAACCGCCCCGATGCGGCCGAGGAGGGGAAGCTTCACTGTGGTCCGTCCTGTCGATCGAGTGCGCACCGATGTGTGCGCGGCGATGCTGACCGTAGGAAGCGGACGTGACCGGCTGGACCGGATCGGGTGAACCCCAGGTGAACGGTGGCCGACGAGTCGGACGGGCGTCCGACCCCCGGCAGCACGAGGCCCCGCCCACCTCGAGGTGGACGGGGCGCACGTGGGAGGTCGCTACGCGACGTCGTCGGTCAGCTTGTAGCCCAGGCCGCGCACAGTGAGCAGGAGCGTCGGGTTGCCCGGGTCGAGCTCGATCTTGGCGCGGACCCGCTTGACGTGGACGTCGAGGGTCTTGGTGTCGCCGACGTAGTCGGAGCCCCAGATGCGGTCGATCAGCTGCCCGCGCGTCAGCACGCGCCCGGCGTTGCGCAGCAGCAGCTCGAGCAGCTCGAACTCCTTGAGCGGGAACGCGACGATCTCGTCGCGCACCCGGACCGTGTGCCGCTCGACGTCCATCCGGACCGGGCCTGCGGCCAGCAGCTCGTCGTCCTCGTCGTCGGCGAACGAGGCGGACGCCCCCGCGGCCACCACCACCGACTCGCGCCGGCGCAGCACCGCCCGCACGCGCGCCAGCAGCTCGCGCGACGAGTACGGCTTGGTGACGTAGTCGTCGGCGCCGAGCTCGAGGCCGACCACCTTGTCGATCTCGTCGTCCTTGGCCGTGAGCATGATGACCGGCACGTCGCTGACCAGTCGCAGGCGGCGGCACACCTCGGTGCCGGGCAGGCCCGGGAGCATGAGGTCGAGCAGGACGAGGTCCGCACCATGCTCCTCGAACCGCTCGAGCGCCTCGGGTCCGGTGGCGGCGGTGACGACGTCGAAACCCTCGCGCTCCAGCTGGTACGTCAGCGGGTCCCGGTAGGACTCCTCGTCCTCGACGAGCAGGATCCGGGTCATGACGCGCTCCGGCGCACGTGCGCTCCTTCGATGTCGTGGTCGATGTCGATCGTGTCGTCGGGCTCGTCCTGCGTGCCCGGGCCGCTGCCTGCCTCGGGGGCCGACCGCGGGCTGATGCTCGCGGTCGGGTGCTCCTCGGCACGCGGCAGGCGCAGGGTGAACGTGGACCCCCGGCCGGGCTGCGACCAGACCGTCACGTCCCCGCCGTGGTCCGCCGCGACGTGCTTGACGATGGACAGTCCCAGACCGGTGCCGCCCGTGTCTCGCGAACGGGCCGGATCCACCCGGTAGAACCGCTCGAACACGCGCTCCTGCTCGGCGACGGAGATGCCGATGCCCTCGTCGACCACCGCGATCTCCACGAGGTCGCCCTCGGTGCGCACCCCGACGCCGACGTGCGAGGCCTCCCCCGAGTACGCCACCGCGTTGTCGAGCAGGTTGCGCACCGCGGTGACCAGCAGCTCGTGCTGCCCGAACACGCGCGTGCCGCGCACCCCGCCGATGTCGAGGCGGACCTTCTTGGCCTCCGCGGTCGTGCGGGCGCGGTCGACCGCCTCCGAGAGCACCTGGTCGACGTCGACCAGGCCGAGCTGCCCCAGCGCGCCGGCGACCTGCAGCCGCGACAGCTCGATGATCTCGTGCACCAGCGCCGAGAGCCGCGTCGCCTCCGTCTGCATCCGGCCGGCGAACCGGCGCACCGCCTCCGGGTCGTCGGCCGCGTCCTGGACCGTCTCCGCCAGCAGGGCCAGCGCGCCCACGGGCGTCTTGAGCTCGTGCGACACGTTCACCACGAAGTCGCGCCGGATCGCCTCCAGCCGACGGGCCTGCGTCAGGTCCTCCGCCAGCACGACGAGGTGCTCGGCGCTCACCTGCGCGACGCGCACCTGGACCAGCAGCACGCCCGGGCCCACCGGGCCGCGGGGCACCTCGAGGACCTCGTCCCGGATGACGCCGTCGCGGCGGACCAGCGCGATCAGGTCCCGGATCGCCGCCGGGGCGATCCGACCGTCCCGCACGATGCCCAGCGCGTGCGCCGGCGCCGAGGCACGCAGCACGTGGTCGGCGTCGTCCAGCACGACGGCGGCCGAGCGCAGCACGGCGAGCGTGCGCACCAGGCCGTCGTCCAGCTGCGGCTCGGCCATCGGCGGCAGCGTCTTCTGCTCGCGCTCGCTGAACCGGAACGCCAGCGTCGCCCACACGCCGACCAGCAGGCCGAGCCCGCCGGCGAGGAGCAGCAGCATCCCGTTGGAACCGTTCACGGGACTCACCCTAGGACGCGCCCGACGGTGCGCCGCGCCGATGGCGCGGTGCGCAGCCGGGCGTTCACCGACCGTTCATCGTCCGGGCGTCAGCCGAACGTCTCCATGAGCAGCGACTTCTCGGCGTCCGTGAGGTTCGTGGCCACGAGCGTGCTGTGCAGCCCGTGCATCCGCTCGCCGAGCCGGTCCATGTTCGCGTTCTCCGTGACGGCGCACAGCAGCGACGTGCCCGGGGTGATCTGCGCGCGGATGTTCTCGAGCTGGTCCTCGCTGATGCCCACCGCCGACACGGCCTTGCTGATGGCCCCGGCCGCGGCCCCGACAGCGGCGCCCAGCAGCGGCACGAAGAACAGCCCGCCGAACAGGATCCCCCAGAACGCGCCCCAGCCGGTGCCGCGCCACTTGTCCTCGTTCGAGTGGTTCATCTCCGGCCGGGCACCGCCCTCGGGCCAGCTGATGACCGCGTGGTCGACGATCTTCACCAGACCGTCGCTCTGCGCCCCCTTGAGCGCGGTGACCGCCTTCTCCGCACCGTCGGCCGTGTCGAACTTCCACGCCGTGAACGTCGTCATCGTCGTCCCTCTCGATCTGTCGTCGTCATGTCCCTACCGGCTCGCACGTGCGACCTCGTCGCCGTGCACCGTCAGTGCCCACAGGATCACCAGGTCCAGCGCGATCACCACGATCGACCACCAGGGCGTGATCGGCAGCGACACGAACTGGGCGATCAGGTTGATCACCACCAGCACGATCGCGACCAGCCGGGCCCACGTGGCGCCGCCGAACAGGGCGAAGCCCGCGAAGACCAGCCCGGCGCCGAGGACGAGGTGCACCCATCCCCACGTCGAGACGTCGACGAGCGCGAGCCCGTCCGTCGTCCACGACAGCACCGTCTTCGGCGAGAACACCGCGGTCAGTCCGGAGACCAGGTTGATGAATCCGGCCACGAGGATCGCGAACGCCGCGAACCACACCCAGCCGACCCAGGCCGTCACCCTCTGCGCCATCGTGCATACCTCCTGCTCGTGGACCCGGTGGTCCCTCTGGTGGCAGGTTACGTGCCCGCGAGGGACAGAGGGGACGAATCGCCGCGCGTATCGTCGAGGTACGCAACGGCCGTCGTCCGTTCACCTGCGGGGGCCCCACCGTTCACCTGAAAATGTCAGCCTGACCTGCGCGCGGCATCCGCCGCCTGCACGAGAGGGAGCACATGCGGGACATCTTCGACGCCGAGCTGCAGCAGCTGGGCGAGGACCTGGCGTCCATGAGCGGCCGGGTCGAGCACGCCATCACCAACGCCGGCATCGCGCTGCTCACGGCCGACCTCGCTCTCGCGGAGTCCGTGATCGCCGACGACCTGGCCATCGACGCCATCGAGCGCGATCTCGACGAGCGCTGCGTCCTGCTGCTCGCGCAGCAGCAGCCCGTCGCCACCGACCTGCGGATCGTCGTCTCGGCGCTGCGCATGAGCGCCTCGCTCGAGCGCATGGGCGACCTCGCGCGCCACGTCGCCCAGGTCGCCCGCGGTCGCTACCCCCGGCACGCCGTGCCGCACGCCCTGTCCGGCACGTTCGCCGAGATGCACGACGCCGCCGTCCGCGTCGCCCGACGCACCACGACCCTGCTCAACAGCCGCGAGGTCCTGCTGGCCGAGAGCATCGAGCAGGACGACGACCTCCTCGACGAGCTGCACGAGGACACCTTCGCGGCCCTCCTCGGCGGCGCCTGGGCCGGCACCACGCAGGAGACCATCGACGTCACCCTGCTGGGCCGCTACTACGAGCGGTTCGGCGACCACGGCGTCTCGGTCGCGCGCCGCGTGACCTACCTGGTGACCGGCGCCGGTCGCGCCGAGCTGGACCGCACCGCCGGCTGACCCGCCGCACCCGTTCGCCCCGTTCACGACGAGAGCGGCGGCCTGCCCTCGTTGCAGGCCGCCGCTCTTGCTGTCTGCGTGCGCGCTCCGCCCGAGGTCGTGAGAGTCCGACGAAGGTCGCGGGTCGTCGGGCGCTCGGTAGCGTGGTCGGCATGGCGGAGCGGGTGCTCGGGTGGGGGGACGACGACGTCGCCGTGGCACGGGAGCGGCTCGGCGCCGTCGTCGCGTGGCTGCCGGAGACCTCCGCCGAGCTCGACGAGTACGGCAACACCGGGTTCTTCACGCGCGGGAGCCGGTTCGCCTGGATCCTGCCCGACCACCACGCCGACGGGCGCCTGGCCCTGTGGTGCAAGGCGGACCGGCACGAGCAGCAGGCCGTCGTCGCGCGCGACCCGGTCCGGTACTTCATTGCCCCGTACATGGGTCGGTACGGCTGGATCGGCGCGCACCTCGACGCCGCCCACGACCCCGACTGGGACGCCCTCGCCGAGCTGGTCGAGGAGGCCTGGCGCCGCTCCGCGACGAAGAAGGCCGTCGCCGCGTTCGACGCCGCCCGCCCCTGACGAGCCCCGAGCCCGCGCAACGTCCGAGGACATAGGGGCTCCGGCCCGTAGATGCTCGGACGCTGCGGGATCGCCATCGGGGACGTCCGAGGACATAGGGGCTCTGGCGTGTAGATGCTCGGACGTCGCGGAGCAGTCACCATCCGCAACGTCCGCACTCGGGTGGGTTGGGGGCCGCTCGAGTGCGGACGTTGGCGGGGGTTACGGGGTGACGATCGGGAAGGTGTTCGACGTCGAGTCGACGTAGGTGAGCAGGCGGCCGAGGGCGCCCTGGTCGCCGTCGAACTCGATGCCCTCCTTGTCCTGCAGGAACAGCAGGCGGATGAGCAGACCCTTGGTGAGGGTGACCGTGAGGTCCGGGGCCGCGGCGCGCGGGCCGCGCTCGGCGTGGATGAGGGCGCCGTTCGAGAGCTCGGTCCGGTACGTGAGGTCCGAGTCGGTGAACACCCAGTCGATCGCCAGCTTCTCGGCACCGGCGCGCGGGCCGTCGATGCGGACGCCGATCGAGTCGAACAGCTGGGTGATCGTCAGGCCGCCGAGGGTCGACGGGGTCGACAGGTCGGGCGGGGGCGCTGCGATGCCGCCGAGCAGCTCCTCGGCACCACGCAGGTAGAAGTTGCGCCACGTGGCGTTCTCGGAGCCGTGCCCCAGGGTGGTGAGCGCCTGGGCCAGGAGCCCCCGCGCGCGGTCGTCGTCGCCACCGCCGAACACGACGTGGCTGGCGAGCGTGGTCGCCCAGCGCAGGTCGTCGGTCTCCCCCGTCGCGAGCAGCGACTCGACGGTGTCGAGGGCCTTGTCGGCGCCGCCCGCCAGGGCGATGATCCGTGCCCCCTCCTTCTCCGGCGGCAGCTCCCACAGGTGCACGGGGTTGCCGTCGAACCAGCCGAGGTAGCGCTGGTAGATCGCCTTGACGTTGTGGCTGACCGACCCGTAGTAGCCGCGGACGTTCCACGCCTGGTCCAGCCCCGGCGACAGCTCGAAGCTCTCGGCGATCTCGATGCCCGTGAGGCCGTGGTTGATCAGCCGGAGGGTCTGGTCGTGCAGGTACTGGTACATGTCGCGCTGCGTGGAGAGGAAGTCCTCGATCCGCTCCGCACCCCAGACCGGCCAGTGGTGGGACGCGAACACGACCTCGGCGTCGCCGCCCCACAGCCCGAGGGCCTCGTGCATGAACCGGGACCAGGCGCGCGGGTCACGCACCTCCGCACCGCGCAGCGTCAGGAGGTTGTGCAGCGTGTGCGTCGCGTTCTCGGCCATGCACAGCGCCTTGTGGTCCGGGAACCAGACGTTCATCTCCGCGGGGGCCTCGGTGCCCGGCGTGAACTGGAAGACCATGCGGACGCCGTCGACGGTGGCCTCCGTGCCGGTCTCCGACACCGAGACCGTCGGCGCCGCGAGCCCGAGCGAGCCGTTGGACGTGGCCATGCCGAGCCCGCAGCCCACCTGTCCCGTCGGACCCGCGGGCAGGTCCATGGCATACATGTAGACGGCACGCCGCGACATCGCCGGACCCGCGTAGACGTTCTCCGACACGGTGTGCGCGAGGAACCCCTCGGGCGCGTAGATCGGGATGTCCGGCCCGGTCAGCGCGAGCATGCCGCCGTAGTGGTCTGCGTGGGAGTGGGTGATCACGATGCCCGTCACCGGACGGTCGCCGCGGTGCGTGCGGTACAGGGCGAGTGCCGCCGCCGCGGTCTCCGTCCCCATGAGGGTGTCGACGATGACGACGCCCGTGTCGCCCTCGATGAAGGACATGTTCGACAGGTCGTACTGCCGGACCTGGTAGATGCCGTCGACCACCTCGAACAGGCCGCCTGCCGCCGCGAGCTTCGCCTGCCGCCACAGGCTCGGGTGCACCGTGTCCGGGGCGTCGCCCTCCAGGAAGTCGTACCGGTGCGGGTCCCAGACGAGCTGCCCGGCCGCCCCGACGAGGGGCTCTGAGGGAATGTCGGCGACAAAACCGCGCGCGACGTCGTCGAAGTCGGAGGTGTCCTCAAAAGACGGAAGTGTCATGTTTCGGAGTCAACCAGAGCAGCGACCCGGGGGCATCCGACGGCGACGTGAACGCCCGGCAACGCACGACGTCCGAGGAGCACGGGCTGCTCCTCGGACGTCGCGGGGTGGGGCGTGGGTCAGCGGCCCTGGTTCGCCACGGCCTTGATGGCCTCGGCGGCCGCCTCGGGGTCGAGGTACGTGCCGCCCGGGTTGGTGGGCTTCAGCGTCTCCTCGTCGAGCGTGTAGAGCAGCGGGATGCCGGTCGGGATGTTGATGCCGGCGATGGTGCCGCTGTCGACGTCGTCGAGGTGCTTGACCAGGGCGCGGATCGAGTTGCCGTGGGCCGCGACGAGCACGACCTTGCCGGCCTGCAGGTCGGGGACGATGTCCGACTCCCAGTAGGGCAGCGCGCGGACGAGGACCTGCTCGAGCGCCTCGGCACGCGGGATCGGCTCGCCGGCGTAGCGCGGGTCGCTGTCCTGCGAGAACTCCGAGCCCAACTCGATGTCCGGCGGCGGGAAGTCGTACGAACGGCGCCAGAGCATGAACTGCTCCTCGCCGTACTCCTCGAGGGTCTGCTTCTTGTCCTTGCCCTGCAGCGCGCCGTAGTGCCGCTCGTTCAGGCGCCAGGAGCGCTTGACCGGGATCCAGTGGCGGTCGGCGGCGTCCAGCGCGAGGTTGGCCGTCGTGATGGCGCGGCGCAGCAGGGACGTGTGCACGACGTCGGGCAGCACGCCCGCGTCCGTGAGCAGCGTCCCACCGCGCTTGGCCTCCTCGACGCCCTTCTCCGAGAGGGCCACGTCGACCCAGCCGGTGAACAGGTTCTTGGCATTCCACTCGCTCTCGCCGTGGCGGAGCAGCACGAGGGTGTAGGTCATGGGTTCATCCTGCCGCAGGCCTAGGGGTCCGGCGCAGGGACGTCCGTCCCACGGTCACGCGCGAGACGCGCGCACCTCGCCGGCGACCGAGTACACCTTGAGCATCTGGTCGGCGGTGGTCTCCCAGCCGAACCGCTCGGCCACCTGCCGGGCGCCCACCGCGTACCGGGCGCGGTCCTCGGACGAGGACAGCACGTCCGCGACGACGTCGGCCCACACCTCGGGGTCGTGACCGCGGACCAGCCGGCCGGACACGTCGTGGTCGACGATCGTGCGCAGCCCGCCCACGCAGGCGGCGATCACGGGGACGCCGCTGGCCTGCGCCTCGGCGGCGACGAGCCCGAACGACTCGCTGCGCGACGGCATCGCGACCACGTCGGCCGCGTGGTACCAGCGCGCCAGCGTGTCCCGGTCGGCCGGCGGGTGCACGAGGACGTCGTCCGCCACGCCGGTCATCGACGCCAACGCCTGGAGCTCGCGCACCGCGCCGGACCGACCCGACGGGCCGCCGAGCACGACGAGCAGTGGAACGGGTCGGCCGGTGGCCCGCAGCACGCCCAGGGCGCTGACCAGCACGTCCGGGGCCTTGAGCGCCTGCACCCGGCCGGCGAACAGCACGATCTGCCGGTCCTCCGGCAGGCCGAGCTCACGCCGGGCGGAGCCACGGTCGCCGGGCACGAAGCGGTCCAGGTCCACGCCGGGCTCGACGACGTGCACGCGGTCGGGGTCGGCGCCGTAGAGCTCGACCAGCTCCTCGGCCTCGACCGGGGTGCTGGCGACGAGGGCGTCGGCCTCGGCCACCACCTGCTCCTCGCCGACCACCCGCTGGCTGGGCTCCGGGGCGTCACCGGGGGCCAGCGACGCGTTCTTCACGCGGGCGAGCGTGTGGGCGGTGTGCACGAGCGGCACCTCCCAGCGGTCCGCGGCGATCCCGCCCACCTGCCCGGAGAGCCAGTAGTGGGAGTGCACGACGTCGTACCAGCCGGGCCGGCGCGCGGCCTCCCAGCGCAGAACCCCGGCGGCCATGCCGCACAGCACGCCGGGCAGGTCGTTCTTGTCCAGCCGCTCGAAGGGGCCGGCCGGCACGTGGTGGACGAGGATCGGCGGCGTCACGCCGGGCTCGACCTCGTCGGCCAGCAGGACGGCGTGGGCGTCGGCACCGTCGAGGACCCGCCCGTCGGCGTCGGCACCGGGCAGGAGGACCGTCTCGGCCTGGTCCGACGACGTGGCCCGCGTGAAGATCTCGACGCGAGCACCACGGGCCGCCAGCGCGCGCGACAGCTCGAGCACGTACACGTTCATGCCGCCCGCGTCGCCGGTGCCGGGCTGGTCGAGCGGCGACGTGTGCACCGAGAGCATGGCGACGCGCGGGGCGTGCTCGAGGGTCACGGGTGCTCCTGTTCGCGGACGGGTCTGCAACCCATTCTCGCGCACCGGGCGGCCCGTCACCTCATGACTGGGCGGGAGCCTCCGCAGCGTGGGCCCCGGCCGGGCGACGAGCGAACCGGCCCTTGAGCGCGCTGAGCCCGCTCGGCGGCTTGTAGTCGCCGCGGATGGGGAAGATGTTGCCGTCCGGGAGGAAGCCCCCGGCCGTCGACGGGTAGAAGGCGAGCTCCGGCCACATCGTGACGATCTCCTTGAGCCGGGCGCCGCGCGCGAACGCCGCGGCCAGCTGGGGGTCGTTCCCGGTGTAGGTCAGCGAGAAGTCGTGGTCCTGGACCACGGTCTCGCCGGTGGGCACCTCGCCACGCCGGGCCGTCCAGCCCCACGGGCTCGGCGGCTCCTGGTGGTTCCGGTCCGGACCGACCCGGTAGATATCGAATCCATTGCGCATCTCGGAACCTCCTCGTTGGTCGTCGACACATGAGGGGATCGACACATATCCGCAGGTCCTGGAGGTGGGACCGCCCGCGTCACCCGATAGGGCGACCCGTCCGTCAGTCCGCCCGGACGACGCAGGCGGGCGCGGGCAACGCCGTCGTCGCCGCGACGGACCCGTCGGCCGCGAGCACGGCGACGTCGCCGCTGTCCTGGTCGGCGACCACGGTCCACCCGTCGACGATCTCGAAGTGGCGCGGCCACGCGCCCGGCAGGGCGTGGTCGTCGACCGGCTCGAGCAGGCCGTCGCCGCGCACCGAGAACCGCGCCAGCACGTCGGACGTCCGCACCCCGACGAGTACGCGGTCGCCGTCGCGCAGGATGTGCGACGGCAGCGGCCGGCGGCCGGCCTCGCGCGCCGGGACGGTCGTCGCCGGCAGCGTCTGCACCAGGGCGCCGGTCCCCGACGCCTCGTCCCACGCGAGCACGCGGACGGTGACGTCGAGCTCGCCGACGACGTAGGCGAACTGCTCGTCGGCACTGAAGACCAGGTGCCGCGGGCCGGTGCCGGCGGGCAGCGTCGCCGCGATGCCGTCCTCGACCAGCGTGCCGTCGTTCCTCCGGTAGCGGCGGATCTCGTCGGTGCCCAGGTCGACCACCAGCACGAAGGCCCCGCCGGGGGCGTGCGCGACGAAGTGCGCGTGCGGCGACAGCTGGCGGTCCTCGTCGGGACCCGAGCCGGTGTGGCCGAACACCTGGTCGGGGCCGAGCGTCGCGAACCCGCCGTCCGCGTCCAGCGGCAGCACGGCCAGGGTGCCGGAGGTGTAGTTGGCGACGAGCAGGCGGACCGCACGATCAGGGCCGTCGGCGTGATCCAGCAGCAGGTGGCACGGGTCCGCGCCGCCGGACGGGACCGTGGCGCGGTGCACGAGCGTGTCGCCGACGACGTCGAACGCGCTGATCGTGCCGTCCGCCTGCTCGTTGGCCGCGAACAGGACCGTGCCGCGCAGCGCCAGGAAGCTCGGCGACGGCGTCACGACGACCTGCCGGGCGTCGCGCAGCGCACCCGTCGCGGGGTCGAGGTCGACCCGCCAGATCCCCTCCCCCGCGCCCACGGGCGTACCGGCACCGGCCGCGGGGTAGGTGCCGATCCAGAGGGGGGTCTGCTGCGCGCTCACGGGGACGGAGCCTACGACGACCCCCGCCCGTGACGGGCCGGGCGTCCGAGCAACGTCAGCGCTGGAGGCGCAACCACTCGGCCGGGTCGGCGAGGACCGTGGCCAGGACCGCGAGCGCGCCGCCGGTCATCGCCGGGTACTGGCCGGCGCGCGCCGACGAGACACGCAGGGGAGCCCACGGTGCGAAGATCACGAGCTCGTCGAGGCGGGCCGACACCTCGTCGTGCACGTACCCGAACAGCTGCCCGAAAGAGCCGCCGAGCACGACCTCGCCCACGTCGACCACGTTCGCGACGGACGCCAGGGCGACGCCGAGGGCGCGGGCGGCGCGGGCCACGGCGGCGGTCGCGCGGGGCTCGTCGGCCTCGAGCGCGTCGAGCAGCGCGTCGAGGCGGGCGGTCGGCGGCAACCCGGCGGCGCGGAGCATGGCGTCCTGACCGGCCAGCGCCTCGAGGGTGCCGTCGGAGGCGCGGGGGCCGCGGAACGCGTCGACGACGACGTGCCCGATCTCGCCGCTCCAGCCGTGCCGACCGGGGAACAGGTCGCCGTCCAGCACGAGCGCGCCACCGATGCCGATCTCCCCCGAGACGTAGGCGAAGCTCGGCGCGACCGGGCCGCGGCGCGCGTGGGCCTCCGCCCGGGCGGCGAGGTTGGCCTCGTTGCCCACCCGGGGCGGCAGCGACGCCAGGGTCGGGTGGGCGGACACGCGGGCGACGACGTCGACGTCGCTCCAGCCGAGGTTCGGCGCGACGCGCAGGGGCCCGGTGATCCGGTCGACCAGCCCGGGCAGCGCGAGGGCCGTGCCCGCGACCCGGACGCCACGAGCCCGGAGGTCCTCGACGACCGGGGCCGCGAGCGCGGCGAGCCGGTCCAGCACCTCGTCGGCGTCGGCCCCGCGCAGGTCGTCCAGCTCGACGTGCTCGGCGAGGACGTCACCGGCGAGGTCGATGGCGCGGACGCCCAGGTAGTCGACGTTGACCTCCATGCCGACCCCGGCGACGGTCCCCCGCGCGGGGGCGAGCGGCACGGCGGGACGGCCGGCGCGCTGCGTCTGGGTCGGCTCCAGCTCGCGCACCAGGCGCGCCTCGATCAGGTGGTCGACCAGCCCGGAGACGGTCGCGCGGGCGAGCCCCTCGGACGCGGCCAGCTGCGCGCGGGACAGGGGCTCGACGGCCTCGACGATCCCTCGCAGCGCGACCCCCAGGTTCTGGTCCCGCATCTGCGCCTGCCGGGCGACCCGGGTGGGGTCGCGGGGCTCTGGCGTCGGCATGGCTTGACCCTACCGGCTGGACGAGATAAATTCATCCGGCAAACAAAATCGGATTCATCTCGATGAGGAGACGCGTGATGGCTGCCCAGCCCACCCGTGCAGACAAGTTCTCGTTCGGCCTCTGGACGGTCGGGTGGAACGCCCAGGACCAGTTCGGCTCGGCCTCCCGGCCGTGGCTCGATCCGGTCGAGTCGGTCCACAAGCTCGCCGAGCTCGGCGCGGCCCACGTGACCTTCCACGACGACGACGTCGTCCCGTTCGGCTCCGACGCCGCCGAGCGCGACCGGATCCTCGCCCGCTTCAAGGGCGCGCTCGACGAGACCGGCATCACCGTCGAGATGGTCACCACCAACACGTTCAGCCACCCGATCTTCAAGGACGGCGCGTTCACGTCCAACGACCGTCGCGTCCGCCGCTACGGCCTGCGCAAGGTCGTCCGCAACGTCGACCTGGCCGCCGAGCTGGGCGCCGACACGTTCGTCATGTGGGGTGGCCGCGAGGGCGCCGAGTACGACTCGGCCAAGGACCTCAACGCCGCGCACGACCGGTACGCCGAGGGCATCGACACCGTCGCCGCGTACATCAAGGAGAAGGGCTACGGCCTGCGCATCGCGCTCGAGCCCAAGCCCAACGAGCCCCGCGGCGACATCCTGCTGCCGACCATCGGCCACGCGATCGCCCTCATCGACCGCCTGGAGCACGCCGACATCGTCGGCCTCAACCCCGAGGTCGGGCACGAGCAGATGGCGGGCCTCAACTACACGCAGGGCATCGCCCTCGCGCTGTGGGCGGGCAAGCTCTTCCACATCGACCTCAACGGTCAGAAGTCGATCAAGTACGACCAGGACCTGGTGTTCGGGCACGGCGACCTGTTCTCCGCGTTCGCCACGGTCGACCTGCTCGAGAACGGCTTCCCGTCCGGTGGCCCGACCTACGACGGTCCCCGCCACTTCGACTACAAGCCGTCGCGCACCGAGGACTTCCAGGGCGTGTGGGACTCCGCGGCCGCCAACATGGCGACCTACCTGCTGCTCAAGGAGCGGGCGCAGGCGTTCCGCGCCGATCCCGAGGTGCAGGCGGCGTTCGAGGAGTCGGGCGTGCTCGAGCTGTCGCAGCCGACGCTGGCCGAGGGCGAGACCCTGGCCGACCTGATCGCGGACCGCTCCGCCTACGAGGACCTCGACGTCGACTCCGTCGCCGAGCGCGGCTTCGGCTTCGTCCGCCTCAACCAGCTGGCCCTCGAGCACGCGCTCGGCGCCCGCTGACCCGTCGTCCCACCGGCGCAACGTCCGCACTCCGTCGGGTCCTGACCCGCACGAGTGCGGACGTTGCCCGCTCACCCACCTGCAACGTCCGCGCTCCGTCGGGTCCTGACCCGCACGAGTGCGGACGTCGCGGAGCTCCGCGGAGGTAGCTCATGGCTCTCGTGGCCGGCATCGACTCGTCGACGCAGTCCTGCAAGGTCGTCGTGCGCGACGCCGACACCGGAGCGCTCGTGCGCTCCGGCCGGGCGTCGCACCCGGACGGCACCGAGGTGGCCCCCTGGTACTGGTGGGACGCGCTGCAGAGCGCGATCGTCAGCGCCGGAGGCCTCGACGACGTCGACGCGATCTCGGTCGGCGGCCAGCAGCACGGGATGGTCGCGCTCGACGAGCGCGGCGAGGTCGTCCGTGACGCGCTCCTCTGGAACGACACCCGCTCCGCCCCCGCGGCGCTGGACCTGATCGACGAGCTGGGCGGCCCCCAGGCGTGGGCCGACGCCGTCGGCTCCGTGCCCGTCGCGTCGCTCACGGTGACCAAGCTGCGCTGGCTGCGCGACGCCGAGCCCGAGAACGCCGCCCGCGTCGCCGCCGTCGCCCTCCCCCACGACTGGCTCACCTGGCGGCTCGCGGGCGCCACGGGCCTCGACGCGCTGGTCACCGACCGGTCCGACGCCTCCGGCACCGGCTACTGGTCCCCCGCCACCGACGACTACCGGCACGACCTGCTCGAGCTCGCGCTCGGTCACGACGCCCTCGTGCCGCGGGTGCTCGGTCCGAACCAGTCGGGGTCCCGCACGTCCGGCGGCGCCCTCCTGGGGCCAGGCGCCGGCGACAACGCCGCGGCCGCGCTGGCCCTCGGGCTGCAGCCGGGCGACGTCGCCGTCTCGATCGGCACGTCCGGCGTCGTCTCCGCGATCGCCTCCTCGGCGACGGCGGACGGCTCGGGCCTGGTGACCGGGTTCGCCGACGCCACCGGCGCCTTCCTGCCGCTCGCGTGCACGCTGAACGCCTCCCGGGTGCTCGACGCGGCTGCGCGCATGCTCGGCGTCGACCACGCGGGCCTGTCGGCGCTCGCCCTGTCCGTGCCCGCCGGTGCCGACGGCCTCGTGCTGGTGCCCTACCTCGAGGGCGAGCGGACCCCCAACAAGCCCGACGCCACGGGAGCGCTGCACGGCCTGCGGCTGGCCAACACCACCCCCGCGCACCTGGCACGCGCCGCGGTCGAGGGCATGCTCTGCGCGCTCGCCGACGGCATCGACGCGCTGCGGGCGCAGGGCGTCGCGGTCGAGCGTCTCTTCCTCATCGGCGGCGGGGCGCAGTCGGCCGCGGTACGCGCGATCGCCCCGTCGGTGCTCGGCCTCGACGTGCGCGTGCCGACGCCCGGCGAGTACGTGGCCGACGGCGCCGCCCGGCAGGCCGCCTGGGTGCTCTCGGGTGCGGCGACCCCGCCGTCCTGGAGCGCCGCCGGCGAGGCCACCGTGTTCCGCGGCGACCCCGTGCCGCTGGTCCGCGAGCAGTACGCGGCGGTCCGCGAGCTCACCGGGGTCCGCCCGGCCTGAGATCTCTGAGACAGAGCGAGAGCCCGGCTCCCTGACGGGGGCCGGGCTCTCGTGCGTGCGGGATCAGTGCGCCGCGTCGTACGCGGCCTTGACCTCCGCGGAGATGCGTCCGCGCTCGGACACCTGGTGCCCGTGCTCCTTCGCCCACTCGCGGATCGCCTGCGCGTCGCCGGACGACGTGCGTCGGCCGCGGGGGGCGGCTGACTTCGTCGTCGTGCGACCGCCGACCTTGCGTGCGTGGCCCACCCACTGCGCAAATGCGTCGCGCAGCTCCCCTGCGTGCGTGGACGTCAGGTCAATCTCATAGGTGACGCCGTCGAGACCAAAAGTCACCGTCTCGTCGGCGGTTCCGCCGTCGATGTCGTCGACCAGCAGGACCTGGACCTTCTGTGCCATTGCTCGCTCCGTATGGCAGATGTGATGAATGCTGTCGCGTTCACTATCGCATCGGCGCATTAGGGCGTCAAACGGTCGGCGGCGTTTCCTCTTTATTGTTGCGCGTGGCAGCGACTTCTGCGGCGCGTTCGGCGGCGTCCATTCTGGCCATTGCCTGACGTTCCGTGCGGTCGGCATTGACCAGCGCGCGGATGGCGAACCAGAACAACAGGCCGACGCCGATGGACGGGAGCAGCGCCGCCAGGGCCGTGAACAGGGGATTCATGAGCTCAGCGGCTTCACCAGCGGGAACAGGATCGTCTCGCGGATTCCCAGGCCGGTGAGCGCCATGAGAAGTCGGTCGATGCCGAGGCCGAGGCCGCCGGCGGGCGGCAGCGCGTACTCCACGGCGGTGAGAAAATCCTCATCGACGCGCATCGCCTCGTCGTCCCCGGCCGCTGCGAGCAACGCCTGCGCCTCGAAACGCTTGCGCTGGATCACGGGATCGACAAGCTCGGAATACGCCGTCGCCAGCTCGAACCCGCGCACATAGAGGTCCCACTTCTCGACGACACCGGGGATGCTTCGGTGATCGCGCGTCAGCGGGCTCGTCTCCACGGGGAAATCCCGCACGAATGTGGGCTCGAACAAGTGGTCGCCCACGCGGTGCTCCCAGAGCAGCTCGACCAGCTTTCCGTGGCTCACGCGCTTGGGGTCGTACTCGACCGTGAGTCGGGCGGCGAGCGCCTTGAGCGCGTCCAGCGACGACTCCGGGGTGATCTCCTCACCCAGCGACTCCGACAGCGAGCCGTACATCGTCAGCTCCGCCCACTCGCCGCCGAGCTCGTACTCCTCGCCGTCGGGCAGGGTGACCACCGTGGTGCCCAGCACGTCCTTGGCCGCCGTCTGCACGAGGTCGCGGGTCAGGGCCGCCATCGTGTCGTAGTCGCCGTAGGACTCGTACGCCTCGAGCATCGCGAACTCCGGCGAGTGCGTGGAGTCGGCGCCCTCGTTGCGGAAGTTGCGGTTGATCTCGAACACCCGCTCGATGCCGCCGACCAGCGCCCGCTTGAGGAACAGCTCGGGGGCGATCCGCATGTAGAGCTCGATGTCGAACGCGTTCATGTGCGTGGTGAACGGCCGCGCGGTGGCACCACCGGGCTGCGTCTGCAGCATCGGCGTCTCGATCTCGATGAAGTCGCGCCGGTGGAAGTTGTCCCGCAGCGACCGCATCAGCGCGGGCCGCTGGCGGGCGGTCTCGCGGGCGGCGGGGCGGACGATGAGGTCGACGTACCGCTGGCGGACCCGGGCCTCCTCCGAGAGCTCGGCGCCGTCGAAGAGGTTGGGCAGCGGCCGCAGCGACTTGGCGGCGAGCTGCCACGAGTCGGCGAACACCGACAGCTCGCCGCGGCGCGAGCTGATCACGCGGCCGTGCACGAACAGGTGGTCGCCCAGGTCGACGTCCGTCTTGAACGCCGCCAGCCGGTCCGCGCCCACGGCGTCGAGGCTGAACATCGCCTGCAGCCGGTTGCCCTCGCCGTCCTGCAGCGTGGCGAAGCAGAGCTTCCCGCCGATGCGGACGAACACCACGCGACCGGCCACGCCGACCTCGTCGTCCGTCTCCTGGCCCGCCTCGAGGTCCGGGTGCTCCGCGCGGACATGCGCGATCGTATGGGTGCGCGGCACGCCGACCGGGTAGGCCTCGACACCGGCCGCCAGGAGCCGCTCCCGCTTCTCGCGGCGGACCCGGATCTGCTCGGGGGCGTCGTCGGCTGGAAGGGCGCTCTGGGGGGTCTCGCTCACCGGACGATCTTACCGGCGGGTCCCTGTGTGCTCGGGCTCGAGGTCGAGGGCCAGGTCGAGGATCGGCGACGAGTGCGTCAGGCCACCCACGGACAGGTAGTCGACCCCCGTCGACGCGACCTCGCGGGCGCGCTCGAGCGTGAGGTTGCCGGTGGCCTCGAGCTCGACGCCGGCGTCGGCCGCGCGCACGGCCGCCACGACCTGCGCCAGCAGCGGCGTCGGCATGTTGTCGAGCAGCAGGAACCGCGCCCCGGCGGCGACGGCCTCGAGCGCCTGGTCCAGGGTGTCCGCCTCCACCTGGATGGTCACGTCCGGGAAGCGCGCCCGCACGGCCTCGACCGCCGCCGACACCGAGCCCGCCGCGACGACGTGGTTGTCCTTGACCATCGCGACGTCGTACAGACCCATGCGCTTGTTGGTGCCGCCGCCGCAGCGCACCGCATACTTCTCGAGCGCGCGCAGGCCGGGCGTGGTCTTGCGGGTGTCGAGCACCTGCGCACCCGTGCCGTCCAGGGCGTCGGCCCAGCGGCGGGTGTGGGTGGCGACGCCGGACGCCCGAGAGGCCAGGTTGAGCAGCGTGCGCTCGGCGACGAGCAGGACCTGCACCGGCCCGCGCAGCACCGCCAGAACGTCCCCGCGTGCCACCCGGGACCCGTCCGGGACGCGCTGGTCGACCGACGGCGCCGGCAGCCCGAGCCTCTCCGCGACCTGCCCGACGACCTCCGGCACGACCACGAGCCCGGCGACGACGCCGTCCTGCCGCGCGACCAGGTCGGCGGTGCCCACCGCGGACGGCGCGATGGTCGACTGCGTGGTGACGTCTCGCCCCGGTTCCGGGCCGAGGTCCTCGTCGAGGGCGGTGGCGACGATGCGGGCGATCCACGCGGGGTCCAGTCCGGGCTCGGTCACGGCGTCACGGTACCGGGCGGACGGACGTGGGTGCGGTCCCGGGGAGACCCCCTCCCCGGGACCGGCCCCGGTGTCAGCCGGCAGCTTCCACGCGCCGGCGACGACGCACCAGGACGGAGCCGGCGACCACGAGCGCCACGGCGGCCGCCAGCAGCCCCCCGACTGCCGCACCGGTGCTCGCGAGCCCACCCGCTGCCGGAGCAGCGGCGGGATCGCCGGCCGCGGCGGGCGCCGCGGCCAGGACGGTGAGGTTGGCGCTGGCGAGCTCGGCGCCCTGGACCGAGCCCGTGAGCCGGTAGACCCCCGGCTGCGTGGCTCCGGGAACCACCAGCACCGCGCTGCCGGAGCCGGAGCCGTCCACGGTGATCGTCCCCAGCGAGGTGCTGGGCGCCGCCGCGAGGACGGCCGCCGAGAGCCGACCCGCGCTGCCCGAGGCGGTGCCGACGAGCCCGTCGGTCAGCGCCACGTCGACCACGGAGCCCGGCGCGAACCCGGTCAGCGCGACCGGCAGGCTGCCGCCCGCCGGGACGGACCCGGACGAGAGGACGATGGTCGGCGTCGCACCCGGCTCCTCGGTCCCGGTCCCCTCGACCAGCTGCGCGACCCCCCACCGCGACGTGCTCTGGTAGCCGAGCCCGGTCGGGTCCGCCCAGTTGTGGATGGAGGTCCGGGCACCGCCGCTCGCGTCGTTGACCTGGAAGTCGACGCCCTGGAAGCTGCCGAGCCCACCGTCCTCCAGCAGGCTGATCGAGGCCTCCACGACGTACCCGGTGGCGGTGCGACGGGTGGCGCTGACCAGGCGGTTCTGCTGGAACGCCTCGTCGCCGGTGCCGAACGAGACGACGTTGTCGGCGTTGATCCGGATCTGCGTGTCGTCGTAGCGGTACGAGCCGTTCTTGTAGTTGCCGGGGTCGACGTAGATCTCGACGGAGTCCTGGGTCCACGGGTCGGAGCCCGTGAGGTCCACGTCGGGGTCGGTCACGTCGGCGAGGACGTAGAGCGTGTTGTCCCGCCACAGCGTCCGGACGTCGGCGAGGGCGCCGCCCGTCCCGTTGGTCTGCTTGTCGGTCCGCACCGTGCCGGCGTCGGCCCACACGTCGTCCTCGGCACCGTCGATGCTCGGGGCCGTGGGGGCCTCGGCGATCTGCGTGGTCGAGAGCGGCTCGACGAACGTCAGCGTGCCCGTCGCGCCCGGCGTGTTCCAGGCGACCGTGCCCGTGCCGTCGGTGACGCGGACGTCGAACGGCAGGGTCCCGCCCTCGGCGACCGGCGTCTCCAGCGGCAGCTGCACGACGACCGCGTAGCCGCCGGCACCCTCGGTCACGACGCCGTCGACGTCGCCCGACCCGTCGCGGCCGAACCGCACGGTCCGGCCGCCGTAGGCGAGCTCGACCCCGTCGGTCGGCTCGACCGTGGCGTCGTCGACCTGCACGTACGCCGTCAGGTGGTCCGGCGCCCAGCGGAGCTGGAACGCGGCCGAGTCCTCGATCGCGTGCAGCGGGAGCTGCGACCAGCGCACGTCCGACGCGGCGTCCGCCTCGAGCGGGACGTCCTCGGCGAACACCAGGGCGTCGCGCTGGCGGGCCGGCAGGTCGCCGTCGACGATGCCGTAGTAGGCCGGCTTGGCCGTCAGGGTGTCGTCGAAGACCAGCGGGGCGCCCGAGCTGTTGCGCCAGCTGCGGCCGTCCGTCAAGCCCCACACCGTCACCGAGAAGAGGCTCTCGGCGTGCGCCCGGAAGGCCCGGAAGGCGTCCCGGTAGTAGTAGCCCTGCTCGATGAGCTTGCCGTCCGTGACCGGGGTGCCGGTGGTGACGTCGAACTCGGTGATGGCTTGCACCACCGGCAGGTCCTCGAACGCCGTCAGGGCGTCGTCGAGCGCCTGCACCGGCATCGCGAGGCTCACGTGGAACTGGTGACCCACGCCGTCGACCGGCACGTGGCGGGCCAGCAGCCGCTCGACCAGCGCGTGCAGGCGCGCCTGCTTGCCGGCCTGCTCGGTGTTGTAGTCGTTGATGAACAGGGTGATCGGGTGGTCGGCGCCCGGCGCGGCGTAGTCGCCGTTGAACGCCTCGTTCGCGTACTCGAACGCCAGGTCGATGTACTGCTCGCCCAGGATCCGGTACCACTCGCTGCGGCGCAGACCGTCGGCGTAGTCCGCCCCGTCGTTGACCACCTCGTTGACCACGTCGAACGAGACCAGCGGGTTGGTGGCGCTGCCGAACTTCCCGTAGGTGTCGCTCAGGTACCGCGCCACGCTGACGATGTGCGTGCGCATCCGGTCCTTGAGGACCTGCTGGTCGCCCGCGCTCGAGGTGAGGGGGTTGCCCGCGTCGTCCTGGAAGAACCAGGCCGGCGTCTGGCTGTGCCACACCAGCGTGTGCCCGTAGACGCGCAGGTCGTTGTCCTGCGCGAACGTCATGATCTGGTCGGCCTCGGGGCTCGGCCGGAACGTCTTGTCCGCGTCGTACCAGGCCTCCGGCTTCATGTAGTTCTCGGAGGTGACCTGGTCGGCGTGCTTGAGCAGCAGCTGCGCCGCCGACCCCGCCTCCTCACGGCTGTCGATGGCGACGCCGAACGGGAACGGGACCGTGTCCTTGATCGGCGTCAGGTCCTGCACCACCAGCGAGTCCTGGACCCGCACCGAGATGTCGTCGACCAGGAAGTCGGACGTGTTGCCCGTGTCCCCGTTCTTGTACGCGGTCTCGAAGTACAGCAGGGCCGAGTCCGCGGCGGCCATCTGGAAGGTCGCCGTGACGTGCACCCACTCGCTGTTCGACATGCCCGTGAACTGCTTGACCGTGTCGTAGGACGTGGTCCCGCCGACCGTCCGGGCCATGCTCAGCCAGACGTCGTCGGTCGGCTGGCCCGGGGCGAACCGGACCCACGCCGAGACGTCGTAGCTGGTGCCCGTGAGCAGGATGCCCGTCACGTCGTGGCCGATGCCGTGCCCCTGCGAGGTCCGCTGCGTGATCCGTGCGGACTGCGCGCCACCGTGGGCGTCGTCCGTCGTCACCTCGAGCGTGCCCTGGCCCGTGCCGGTCGCGCGCGGCGCCCAGCCCTGCAGGCCGTCCTCGAAGTCGGCGCTCAGCACCTCGGAGCCGGCCGGCTGGCTCGGCGCCACGGTCACCGACGGCAGGGTGAACGTCCACCCGGCGTCGAGGCGCTCCTGGATGACCGTCTTCGCCGCCGCGACCGTGCCCGCGCGCGAGCCGCCGCCGTCGTGCATGAGCACGATCTCGCCGCTCGTCATCGACGCCCGCAGCCGGGTGGTCAGCGTCGCCTCGTCCTGGGTCTCCCAGTCGTTGATGAGGTTGACCACGGCGAGCGGCTGCATCCCGAGGGCGAACGCCGCGTTCTCGTTGGCCGTCGTCCACGAGCCGTTGGGCGCGCGGAAGAAGGGCACCTGGGCGTTCGGGTTGCCGAGCGCGGTGCGGATGGTGGTGAGGTTGGCGGCCAGGTCGGCCTCGACCTGCGCCTGCGTCATCGAGCCGCCGAGGTCGGCGTACGTGGTGCCGTGGTTGCACAGCGTGTGGCCGTCGGCCACGATCCGCTGCAGCACGGCGGCGCCGCCGGACGCGGTGATGTTCTGGCCGATGACGCAGAACGTGGCGTGCAGGCCCTTGGCCTTGAGGAAGTCGAGCAGCGCGATCGTGTCGGCGCCGTTGGGGCCGTCGTCGAACGTCAGGGCGGCCCGGTTGCCGCTGCCCTGCGCGGTGGTCACCGGCGTCGTCGTGGGGTTGACGGCGCCGCCGGGCACCACGTCGGGCGTCTCGCCCGGGTCCGTGCCGCCGGAGCCGCCGGTAATGAGCAGGTCGTCGACCAGGTACGTGTAGGCACCGGCCGGGCCGCCGGTGAGGGCATCGGAGCCGATGTAGACCTGGAGGTCCGCCGGGACCGCGTCCGCGGGCACCGTGTACGTGCCGGTCACCGTCGTCCACGCGTCGGCGGTCATGGTCGTGTTTCCCACCCAGGAGTAGGCGGGCTTGACGACGAGGCGCACCCCGGCCGAGCCGGCCGTGCCGGGCGCCAGCCGGACCCGCATCGAGAGGGTCAGCTCGTCACCGGGCGCCGCCGCCGAGAGCACGCCCGCCGTGGTCTGGATGCCGTCGTAGTCGTTCGACCGGCCGGCCACCTGCAGCGCCTTGTCGCCGTCGACGTCGACCACCGTCAGGGTCGGGCCGCCGCTCTGCGCCCAGTCCCCCGTGGTCCCGTCCGTGAAGTCGGTGGACACGAGCGCGTCGGGCGGCGTCGCCGCGGCCGGTGCCGTGACCACGAGGTCGTCGACGAGGTACGTGTAGGCCCCCGCCGGGCCGCCCGTGAGGGCGTCCGAACCGATGTAGACCTGCAGGTCCGCGGGGACCGCGTCCGCGGGCACCGTGTAGGTGCCGGTCACCGTCGTCCACGCGTCGGCGGTCATCGTCGTGTTGCCCACCCAGGAGTACGCGGGCTTCACGACGAGCCGCACGCCCGCCGAGCCGGCCGTGCCGGGCGCCAGGCGCGCCTTCATCGACAGCGTGAGCACGGCGCCCGGCTCGACGCCGGCGAGGAGCCCGGCGGGCGTCTGGATGCCGTCGTAGTCGTTCGCCCGGCCGGCCACCTGCAGCGACTTGCCGCCGTCGACGTCGACCACCGTCAGGGTCGGGCCGCCGCTCTGGACCCAGTCCCCGGTCGTCCCGTCCGAGAAGTCGGTGGAGACGAGCGTGATGTCGGCCGCGTCGGCCGGCGTGCCCGTGCCGACGATCGCCGCGGGCACGAGGCCGAACGCCAGTGCCGTCACGAAGACCCCGATAGTTTCGAACCGCTTGCGCGGCTGACGTGCCTGCCTCATGGCGCTCCTTTGCGCTGAGTCCGGCCGCTGTCCACGGGTGCTCGAGTCGTCGGCCGTCCGGTTGTCCTGGGCAGAGGCTAGGGACCCCAGGCAGGCCGATCCAAGCGTTTGGGGTATCGAAACTTCAGCAGATATCGCTCTGACGCTCGAAAGTGTCGCGCGTCGCGGGGAATCGCCCCTCAGAGGACTAGCTTGAACCCCTCGTGGGACTGCTCGTAGCCGAGGGACCGGTAGAACCGGTGGGCGTCGGCCCGGCGCTTGTCCGACGTGAGCTGCGCGAGCGCGCAGCCCCGACTGCGCCCGCGGTCCTGCGCCCAGAGCATCATCGAGCGCCCGATGCCGCGGCCCCGCAGCGTCGAGTCCACCCGCACGGCCTCGACGAGCAGCCGCGTCGCGCCGTTGCGCGAGAGCCCCGGGATGTACGTGAGCTGCATGACGCCCACCACGGCGCCGTCCAGCTCCGCGACCACGAGCTCGTTGTTCGGGTCGGCCTCGATCGCCTCGAAGGCGTCGAGCTGCCCGGCGCCGAGCCCCTGGGTCCGGCCGGCCGCGATCGCGTCGTCGACGAGCAGCTCGACGATCCGGTCGAGGTCCGCCCGGGCCGCCACGCGCAGCGCGACGGCGCTCACGTCAGCGGGACGCGCCGGGTCACCAGGACGCCGTCGGCGTCGAGCGACGCCTCGAGGCGCACCCGCCACGCCGGCTCGGTCCGCGGGAAGTCGCTGCGCGCGTGACCCCCGCGGCTCTCCTCGCGCTCCAGCGCCGCGGCGGTCAGGACCGTCGCCACCTGGTGCACGTTGGTGGTCTCCCACTCCGCCACCTGGGGCGCGGCGAGCCGCCGTCCCTCGTCGGTGCGCAGGTGGGCATCGGTGGGCACCGCCGCGAGCGCGGTCGCCGCGCGGCGCAGCCCGTCGCCCGACCGCAGGGGCCCGGGCCCGTCCGAGGCGATCCGCTGCACGCGAGCGCGGGAGGCGGCGGCGACGAGCGCCTCGTCGCCCTCGCGGACCACGGGGGCGAGCGGGGTGAGCGCCCCGGCCTTGACCTGCGCGGCGATGTGCCGGGCGGCCCGCGTGGCGAAGACCAAGCCCTCGAGAAGCGAGTTCGACGCCAGCCGGTTGGCACCGTGCACGCCGGTGCAGGCCACCTCCCCGACCGCGTACAGGCCGGGCAGGCTGGTGCGCCCGACCAGGTCCGTCACGACGCCGCCCGAGTGGTAGTGCTGCGCGGGGGCCACCGGCACCAGGTCCGTCGTCATGTCGATGCCGTGCTCGAGCAGCCGCTCGTTGATCGTCGGGAACCGTCGGCGCAGGAAGTCGGCGCCCAGGTGCCGGGCGTCGAGCCAGACGTGGTCCGACCCCGTCGCCGTCATGCGGTTCACGATCGCGTGCGCCACGACGTCCCGGGGCGCCAGCTCGGCCATCGGGTGCACGTCGGGCATGAACCGGACCCCGTCGGTGTCCAGCAGCAGCGCACCCTCGCCGCGCACCGCCTCCGACACCAGGGTCAACTGCCCCTTCACGCCCGCGCCGAGCCAGAGCACGGTCGGGTGGAACTGCACGAACTCCACGTCGCCCAGCTTCGCGCCCGCGCGCAGCGCCGCGGCGATCCCGTCGCCCGTCGCCTGCGCCGGATTGGTGGACGAGCGGAACACCTGGCCGATTCCCCCGGTCGCCAGCACGACAGCGCGACCGAGCGCGGCCCCGACGCCGTCGCGCTGACCCTCGCCGATCACGTGCAGCGTCACGCCGCACGCCCGGCCGGGCCGGCCGTCCGGCCCCGGCGGACCGGTGAGCACGTCGAGGACCAGGGCGTGCTCGATGACCTCGATGCCCGGGTCGTCGCGGACCGCCTCGATCTGTGCGACCAGCGCCCGGGAGACCTCCGCGCCCGTGGCGTCGCCGCCGGCGTGCACGATGCGGTCGGCGTGGTGGCCGCCCTCGCGCGTCAGCGAGATGGAGCCGTCAGGGGTGGTGTCGAACACCGCACCGCGGGCCACCAGCTCGCGCACCCGGGCCGGCCCCTCGGTGACCAGCACCTCGACCGCCCGCGGGTCGCACAGCCCCACGCCGGCGACCAGCGTGTCCTGCAGGTGCGCGGCCGGGGAGTCCGACGGGTCCAGCGCCGCCGCGATGCCACCCTGCGCCCACACGGTCGACCCCGACGCGAGCGTGTCCTTGGTGACCAGCAGCACGCGCGGCACACGGGTGCGCAGCTCGAGCGCGGCGGTCAGGCCGGCGATCCCCGAGCCGACGACGACCGCGTCCGCCTCGACGATCCAGCCCGGCTCGGGCGCCGCGAGGCGGGTGGCCAGTCGGGTCTTGGTGATCGGCTCTGCGACCTCGACCGCCGTCACCGGCGGGCCGTCGCGAACGGGATGCCGCTCGGCTGCAGGTCCGCCCAGCCGTCGGGGACCTGGCCGGGGTCGTCGCCCAGCGCCACGATGCGGTTGTCGGCGTCCACCAGGACGACCTGGGGCTCGTAGGCACGGGCCTCGGCGTCGGCCAGCTGCCCGTACGCGATGAGGATGACGACGTCGCCCGGGTGCACCAGGTGGGCGGCCGCGCCGTTGATGCAGACCTGGCCGTCACCGCGCTCGCCGGGGATCGCGTAGGTGGTCAGCCGCGCGCCGTTGGTGACGTCGACGACGTCCACCTGCTGCCCGGGCAGGATGTCCGCGGCCTCGAGCAGGTCGAGGTCGACCGTGACCGAGCCGACGTAGTGCAGGTCGGCCTGCGTCACGGTCGCCCGGTGGATCTTGCCGGTCATCATCGTGCGGGTGCTCACGCGCCCACCTCCACGATCGCGTTGTCGATGAGCCGCGTGCTGCCCACGGTCGCCGCGACGAGCAGCAGGGCGTCGCCGACGAAGCCGGACGGGACCTCCGCGAACGTCTCGGGATCCACCAGCGCCACGTAGTCGACGTCCACCCCCGCGAGCTGCCGACGGGCGGCTGCGCGGATCTCGTCGGCACTGCCGGTCGCCTGCACGGCACGCGACAGCCCGAGCGCGCGGCGCCGCTCGTCGTCGCTGAGGTAGGCGTTGCGGCTGGACAACGCGATGCCGTCGTCGTCGCGCACGATCGGCGCGCCCACCACCGTCACCGGCACGTCGAGGTCGCGGACCATCCGGCGCACCGCGGCCAGCTGCTGCGCGTCCTTGGCGCCGAACAGCGCGACCTCGGGCTTCGTCAGGTGCAGGAGCTTGAGGACGACCGTGAGCACGCCGTCGAGGTGACCGGGCCGGCTGGCGCCCTCCAGCACGTCGCCGATCGCTCCCGCGCTCACGCGCACGATCGGGTCGCCGTCGGGGTACACGACCTCGGGCCCGGGGGCGAACACGATGTCGTCGGGGCCGAGCAGGCCCGGGCCGGACAGCAGCGCGAGGTCGCGCTCCAGGTCCCGGGGGTAGCGGGCGAGGTCCTCGGACGGCGAGAACTGCAGCGGGTTGACGAAGATCGTCACGACGACGGCGTCGGCCAGCTCGCGCGCCCGCGCGACCAGCGACAGGTGACCGGCGTGCAGGGCACCCATGGTCATCACGACCGCGCGGCGGTACGGGCGGGCCGTGTGGGCCGTGCCGGAGCGGCCCTCGGTGCGCGGGACGGCCTGCACGTCCTGCACCGCGAGCGCCGCGGCCAGCGCGCCGCGCGTGTGCACGAGCGTCGGCGTCGTCGTCTGCGTGGTCATTCGTCCTCCTGCGAGCTCGGCCCGTCGTCCACGTGCAACGTCCCGGCGTCCTCGTTGATGCCGTCCAATAGCTGCTGGGCCGCGGTCGAGGAGATCAGCCCCGCCGCGAGCGCGCGGCCCGTCGCGGAGCGCGCCAGGGCACGGTATCCCGCGACGACGTCGACCGCCCCCGTGGTGGCCGCGAACGTGGTGAGCGCCACACCGTGCTCGCGGACGGTGCCCGCGTCGCCCCGGCGCACCGGGCCGGTGAGCGCCGTGATCGCGCCGGACCCGCCCGCCGACTCCGCGCGCAGCGCCCCGTCGAGCGCCGCCTCGAGCAGCGGCGTGAGCATGCGACCGGGATCCGCGACGCCCGCGGCGGCCAGCGCCTGCGCCGCCTGCGCGACGAGCACGACCAGGTGGTTCGCCCCGTGCGCGAGGGCCGCGTGGTAGAGCCCGCGGGCCTCCTCCGCGAGCACGACCGGTTCGCCGCCGACCTCGACCACCAGCGCCTGACCGATGGGGAGCACCGGCCCCGGCGCGGTGACCGCGAACGAGCAGCCGACCAGGCGCGCGAGGTCCAGCGACGTCCCCGTGAACGTCATCGCGGGGTGCAGCGCGAGCGGGATCACCCCCGCGGCGCGGGCCGGCGCCAGGACGTCCACGCCGAACCTTCCCGACGTGTGCACCACGATCTGGCCGACCTGCCACGCGCCCAGGTCCGCGAGCCCGCGCACCAGGTCGGGCAGCGCGTCGTCCGGCACCGTGAGCAGCACCAGCTCGGCGCGGCGGACCACCTCCGGGATGTCGAGCACCGGCACGCCCGGCAGCAGCGCGGCCGCCCGGTCGCGGGACGCCTCCGAGATGGCCGAGACCGCGACCACCGGGTGGCCGGCCGCCCGCAGGGCGCTGCCCAGCACGGCGCCGACGCGGCCGGTGCCGACGACACCGACGCCGAGCCGGCCCGGACGCGAGGCCGGGTCCGGTGGGGTCACGCGCCCGCTCCCGGGAGCGGCGGGGCCGGGTCGGCGGCTGTGGGCGCCGGGAGGACGGGCGTCGTCGGCACCGCGTCGGTGGGCGGCATCGTCGGCACCGCGCTCGTGGGCGTCGTCGGTTCCGCCGCCGGGCTCGTCGGCACCCCCACCGCGCGCATCCACTGCTCGGGGGTCGCGGTCGCGCGAGCGTTCCTCGCGCGCTCGGCCTGCTCGTCCAGCAGCGCGGCCGCGACGCCGGCGTCGAGGTGCTCGACCCGCGGCGCCACCGGACCGGGCGTGGAGTGCAGCACGAACGACGCGAGCCCGAGCCGCCGCTGGATGGGGCCCTGCGCCAGGCCCAGCGACTGGGTGCGCTCGTGCGGCACCACGTCGACGCTGCGCCAGATGCGTCCGGCCCGGGTGACCAGGGCGCGCTCGGTGACGAACACTCCGTGCCGCCGCCACCCGACGGGGTCGACCCACCGCGCCCGCCGCGGCGCCGACGTGAAGCCGCCGGCGTCGTCGAGGCCCGAGAGGGCGGCATCGACGAGCGCCGCGGGGTCTGCCACGCCCAGGTCGGGCAGCACCAGCCACAGGGCCGTCATCGCCTCGCCGCGCGTGGCCACCGGGTGCAGGACCGTGTCGCGCTGCTGCTGGTCGCCCTGCCCGTACCCGGCGACGTTGATCTCGACGCGCCACCAGTCCGGCCCCCGCCAGAGCGGCCCCTGCCGCAGCCGGATCGCCTGCACACGCCCCGGGGGCACGGTCTGCGCGCGCGCCTCGGTCAGCCCGTGCCGCAGCCGGATCCCGTCGGGCGAGATCGCCGCGCGGAAGTTGGCGCCCTGGTTGATCCGGCTCCACACGAACGTGACGCCACCGAACAGGGGCGCGAGCAGCACGAACGCCGCGCTGATGTCCCGCGACACGATCGCCAGCGTGATCGCGCCCGCGACCACCAGCACGAGGACCGGGACCACGCCGGACCGCAGCGAGGCCGCGACCAGCCGGCCCATCGGCACCTCGTAGACCTGCCGCTCCGGGGCGACCTCGAACGGCTGCGGGGGCACGCGGGTGGGCGTCGTGACCTGCACCGCGTCACCGACGACCGCCGCACCATCGACGACCGCCGCGCCCCCGCCGACCACCGCCGGCGCCGCCGACGGCCGCTGCAGCCCCGCGGCGAGGGCCAGCAGCTCCGCGCGGAGCGCCTCCGCGTCGGCCTCCCGCAGGAACGCCAGCGACACCGCCGACCCGCTGCCGCCGGCCACCTCGAGCTTGAGCTCCGCGAGCCCGACGAGCCGCGCGAGCAGTGGCTGCACGACGTCGACCGCCTGCAGCCGGTCCAGCCGGGCCTGGCGCTGCTGACGGAACAGGATGCCCGTGCGCAGGTGGACGGCCTCGTCGGTGACCGCGAACCGGGTCACCCGCCACGCGACCGCCGAGTACGCGAAGCCGACGAGCGCGACCAGCAGGATCGCCCCGATCAGGGCGAGGAACGCGGTCCCGTGCATGAGGTCGATGGCCTGCTTGAGGTTCTCGCCGATCTGGAACCAGCCGATGGCCAGGACCGCGACCAGCACCTTCCAGCCCTTGAGCGCCGGGGTGACCGGGTGCATCCGACGCCAGCCGGTGACGTCCTCGTCACTCTGCGTCTCGACGTCCGGCGCGCCGCTGGTCACAGCCCCGCCAGCCGCGCCTCGCCGCGCGAGGCCATCCGGTCGCGCAGGCGCGCGGCCTCGTGGGGCGGCAGGCCGTCGATCGAGGCGCTCGTCGCCGGGGAGGCGGTGTGCAGCTGCACCGAGGCGATCTTGAACCGGCGCGCCAACGGGCCCGCGTTGACGTCGACGTACTGCATGCGGCCGTACGGCACCACGACGAGCGAGCGGAACATGATGCCGCGGCGCACCAGCAGGTCGTCCGCGCGCTCGGCGTAGGCCATCGCCCGCACCTGCCGGGGCACCAGCCAGGCGATCCACCCGACGAGCACCACGACGGCTGCCGGGAACGCCCACACCCACGCCTCGCCGGCGAAGACCGCGAGCAGCACGCACAGCACCAGGACCGGCGTGAGCACGATCGCCGTCACGGTCAGCCGCGCGCCGATCAGCCGCCGCGACACCGGGGTCCAGGTGACGTCGGCGGGGTCGAACGGCTCGCTGGTGCCGGGGACGGCGTCGGAGGTCATGGAGTCATCCTTCCACCCGCTCAGGGGGCGGTGGGGTCGGGCGCGGGGCGCTCGCGGGCGACCTCGGGACCTTCCTCGGGCGGGGGTACCCGGCAGAACCACTCGACCACCAGACCGACGACGGCGAGCACCACCGCACCGCCCGCCGCGACCGCCGCGGCCCCGGCACGCCCGCCGTTGCCCGGCACGTCCAGGTCGCTGACCAGCGCCAGCACCTGCCCGCCGTACCAGCCGGCCAGGAGCGCGCCGGTGTAGCAGGACGCCTTCGCGAGCACCGCGGTCCGCGCCGCCCGGATCGGGTCGAGGGTGGGCCGCTTGCCGCGCAGGAACTGCCGCACCGCCCAGCCCATGGAGAACACGACGCCGGCGATGAGCAACTCGACCACGACCACCAGCCACGGGACCGAGGGCAGCATCCCGCCGCGGCCCGCGACGGCGCGCAGCACGATCCAGCTGCCGGCGGCGACAGCGACCGTGATCAGCAGCAGCGTCTGCCAGCGGGTGCGGTGCATCAGGCGTCCACGGCCCCCGGGCCGGGTCCAGGCGTCGGGACCGCACCCGTGTCGTTGCCGATGGCCGGGATCGCGGTGGTCAGCCAGTCGAGCGCCAGCCAGCGCACGCCGTCACGGTCGGGGGCGGTCGCGGCGAGCGCGCCGACGGGTCCGCCGCCGAGCCCGGGCAGCACCGCGTGCGGGTCGAGCTGCGCCCACGGCTGCAGCACGAACGCGCGCTCGTGGGCGCGCGGGTGCGGCAGCTCGAGGTCGTCCGTCACCGCGAGCACCGAGCCGTACAGCACGATGTCGATGTCGAGGGTCCGCGGACCCCAGTGCTCCTGACGCTCGCGGCCGTGCGCCTGCTCGATCGCCTGCGTGGCGCGCAGCAGGTCCCGGGCGGCGAGCGTCGTGGTCGCCAGCACCACCGCGTTGAGGTAGTCCGGGGACTGCTCCGGGCCGCCGACCGCCGCGGTGCGGGCCAGCGGCGACACCTCGACGACCTCGATGCCGGGGGTCCCGGCCAGGTCGGTGACGGCCTGGCGCAGCGTCTCCTGCGCGGGCCCGAGGTTGGCGCCGAGCGCGAGGACGACGGGCACCGGGCCGGCGGGCACCTGGTCGAGCACGTCGGTGACGACCTCGCCGTCGACCGCGGCCGACTCGGGCGCGTAGGGCTCGAGCGCGGTGGTCGGGGCGTCAGGACCCTGCACCGACAGCGCACCCGGGGCCGGGGCGACCGCGTCCGACCAGGGCGCGGACGGCAGCACCGCCGACGCCACGACCGCGCCGCCCGGCGCCGGGGTCACCGGGAACGTCGCCGTCGCGGTCGGCACGGGCCGCGACAGGGGCTCCGCGACCGGCCGCGGCAGGTACGGCTCGGCCGCGGGCAGCTTGGACCGGTCCCGGTGGATGGCGACCACGACGTCGCCGAACGGGACCTGGATGGGGGCGTTCGGCTTGTGCACCGCGACGTCGACGGCCTGCACGATGCCCGACGCCAGCACCGTCGCCGCGATCCGCTCCGCCACGGTCTCGATGAGGTCGACCGGCTCGCCGGACAGCACGGCCGCGACCTGCTCCGCCAGCTCCCCGTAGTGCAGCGTGTGCGCCAGGTCGTCGCGCGCGGCGGCCCGGCGGGTGTCCAGGTGGACCACGACGTCCGCGACGAAGGTCTGGCCCTCGCGGCGCTCGTGCTCGAACACCCCGTGGTAGCCCGTCGCGGTGATGCCCGTCAGTCTGATCTGGTCGAGCCGGCGCCCGCCGGCGTCCAGCGCGTCCTGCCGGTTCTCGTCGTTCGTCGTCACCGCGTGCTCCCTCCTGTTCTCGCGTCCTCGTCCACGGCCAGCTCGTCCTCGACGTGCTCCCCGGTTCCCTCCACGGCACCCGCAGCCTGCCACGCCGCGGCGACACGGACGGCGTCGGCCGAGCCTGTCACCTCGTGCACCCGCACGCACCAGGCTCCCGCCGCCGCGGCCAGGGCGGTCACGGCCGCCGTCGCCCGGTCCCGCGCCAGCGGAGGGGCGGGCTCGCCGTCCGGGCCGGCCAGCAGGTGACCGAGGAACCGTTTGCGGCTCGCGCCGACCAGCACCGGGAACCCGTCGGCCACCAGCTCGGGCAGTCGGGCGAGCAGCGGCCAGTTGCTGGCCCCCGACTTCGCGAAGCCCAGGCCCGGGTCGAGCACCACCTGCTCGTCGCGCACGCCCGCCGCCCGCAGCGCCGCCACCCGCTCCGCCAGCTCGCGGCGCACGTCGGCCACCACGTCGTCGTAGTCGTCGAGGTCGTCCATCACGTCCGCGTGCCCGCGCCAGTGCATCGCGACGTAGACCGCGCCCGTCTCCGCGACCGCGTGGACCATGTCGTCGTCGGCCAGGCCGCCCGACACGTCGTTGATCAACGCCGCGCCGCGGGCGACGGCCTGGCGCGCCACGACGGCCCTCGTGGTGTCCACGCTGACCGTCGCGCCGCGGGAGACCAGCTCCTCGATCACCGGCAGGACGCGGGCCAGCTCGTCCTCGACCGCGACCCGTCGGGAGCCGGGCCGCGTCGACTCGCCCCCGACGTCCAGCACGTCCGCGCCCTGCTCGAGCAGCTCCAGCCCGTGGGCCACCGCCGCGCCGGGCGTGAACCAGCGCCCGCCGTCGGAGAACGAGTCCGGGGTCACGTTGACCACGCCCATGACGAGCGTGCGTCGCAGGTGGTGCAGCGCTGCCGGCAGCGGTGCCGGGCGGGCGGAGGGGCCGAGGCCTGTCACGGTGCCGAGCCTAGGGTCTGCCGGCGACGGCGTCAGCGACCGAGCACGAGGCTCATGGCCTCGGCCCGGGTGGCGACGTCGCGCATCTGCCCGCGCACCGCCGAGGTCACCGTGCGGGAGCCCGGCTTGCGGACGCCGCGCATCGACATGCACAGGTGCTCGCACTCCACGACGACGAGCACGCCGCGGGGCTCCAGCTCCGCGACCATGGCGTCGGCGATCTGCGACGTGAGGCGCTCCTGCACCTGCGGACGGCGCGCGTACACGTCGACCAGGCGCGCGAGCTTGCTCAGCCCCGTGATCCGGCCGTCGACGCCCGGGATGTAGCCGACGTGCGCGACCCCGTGGAAGGGCACGAGGTGGTGCTCGCAGGTGGAGTACACCTCGATGTCCTTAACCAGCACCATCTCCTCGTGACCGATGTCGAAGGTGGTGGTCAGCACGTCGCCGGGCTCCTGGTAGAGGCCGGCGAAGATCTCCCGGTACGACCGCGCGACCCGGGCCGGCGTCTCGCGCAGGCCCTCGCGGTCGGGGTCCTCCCCCACGGCGATGAGCAGCTCACGGATGGCGGCCTCGACGCGGTCCTGGTCGTACTCGCCGATTGCGGGCCCGTGCGAGGTCACCGGTCCGATCCCGTTGCTCATCCCTACGCGTCCGGGGTCTGCGACGGCGGGACCTGCACGATGTGCTCGCCGGGGAAGCCGAAGGCCTCGGCGGCCTCGTCCTCGGGGATGATCGGCTTGCCGTTGCGGGCCGCGAGCTCGGCGGGCGTCATGACCGGCGGGCGGTCGGAGACGGCGCGCTGGTCGCTGGAGAGCCACACCTGACGCGGCGGCCGCTTGGTGATCGGCTCGAAGATCTTGGCCAGCTGCTCCTGGTTGAGCGTCTCCTTCTCGAGCAGCTCGAGCACGAGCGCGTCGAGCACGTCCCGGTACTCGACCAGGATCTCCCACGCCTCGTCGTGCGCCCGCTCGATGAGCGAGCGGACCTCGAGGTCGATGGAGGAGGCGATGTCCTCGGAGTAGTCGCGCCCGTGGCCCATGTCGCGGCCCATGAAGACCTCGCCGGAGGCCTGGCCGAGCTGGATCGCGCCGAGCCGGGCGCTCATGCCGAACTGCGTGACCATCTTGCGGGCCGTCGCCGACGCCTTCTCGATGTCGTTGCTGGCGCCCGTGGTCGGGTCGTGGAACACGAGCTCCTCGGCCACGCGCCCGCCCATGGCGTACGACAGCGTGTCCAGCAGCTCGTTGCGGGTGGTCGAGTACTTGTCCTCGGTCGGCATGACCATCGTGTACCCGAGCGCACGACCGCGCGGCAGGATCGTCACCTTGGTGACCGGGTCCGTGTACCGGAGCGCCGCCGCGACCAGGGCGTGACCGCCCTCGTGGTACGCGGTGATCTTGATCTCCTTGGCGTTCATGATCCGCGTGCGCTTCTGCGGACCCGCGATGACGCGGTCGATCGCCTCGTCCAGCGTGTGGTCCGTGATGGTCGCCTGGCCGGTGCGCGCGGTGAGCAGCGCGGCCTCGTTGAGCACGTTGGCCAGGTCCGCGCCGGTGAACCCGGGCGTCCGGCGCGCGACGACGTTGAGGTCGACGTGCGGCGCCATCGGCTTGCCCTGCGAGTGCACCGTCAGGATCCGCTCGCGGCCCTTGAGGTCCGGCGGGTCCACGGCGACCTGGCGGTCGAAGCGGCCGGGACGCAGGAGCGCGGGGTCGAGGATGTCGGGGCGGTTGGTCGCCGCGATGAGGATGACGTTCGCGTTGGCGTCGAAGCCGTCCATCTCGACCAGCATCTGGTTGAGGGTCTGCTCGCGCTCGTCGTGCCCGCCGCCCATGCCGGCGCCGCGGTGACGGCCCACGGCGTCGATCTCGTCGATGAAGATGATCGCCGGGGCGTTCTCCTTGGCCTGGTTGAACAGGTCACGGACTCGGCTGGCGCCGACGCCGACGAACATCTCGACGAAGTCCGAGCCGGAGATCGAGTAGAACGGCACGTTCGCCTCGCCGGCGACCGCGCGGGCCAGCAGCGTCTTGCCGGTTCCCGGGGGGCCGTACAGCAGGACGCCCTTGGGGATCTTGGCGCCGACGGCCTGGAACTTGGCCGGCTCCGCGAGGAACTCCTTGATCTCCTGGAGCTCCTCGACCGCCTCGTCGACACCCGCCACGTCCGAGAACGTGACCTGCGGGGACTCCTTGTTGACCAGCTTCGCCTTCGACTTGCCGAAGCTCATGACGCGCGAGCCGCCGCCCTGCATGTTCGACATGAGGAACCAGAAGATGCCCAGGATGATGACGAACGGCAGCACCAGCCCGAGCAGGCTGCTCCACCACGACGTCTGGGGCACGACCGACGTGTAGCCCTTGTCGAGGTCCGCGTCCGCGATCGCGGTGACCACCGACTCGCCCTGCGGCACGACGTAGTTGAACTGGACGAGCTTGCCGAGGTTCTTGTCGTCCTTGGTGAAGTCCGACTTCAGCGTGAGGTCGACCCGCTGGACGCCCTCCGTGATCTTCGCCTGGTCGACCTTGCCGTCCGCGAGCAGGGAGATGCCGTCGGAGGTGTCGATCTTGCTGATGCGCGGCTGGGCGAGCGTGGACGCGCCGATGTACAGCAGGATCACGGCGATGATGACCCACAGGATGGGGCCTCGGGCTAGTCGCTTGACGTTCATGGGCGATCGGGGCAGGGCCCCTCAACCTCCGCTCGCGGGACTGGTGGCCTCGAAGTTACACGGACTTCCTGGGGCAGCCCGACCGTGTTCACCGAGGGCGCACTCGTTGCTAGGCCCCGTAGACGTGCGGTGCGAGGGTGCCGACGAACGGCAGGTTCCGGTACCGCTCCGCGTAGTCCAGGCCGTAGCCGACGACGAACTCGTTCGGGATGTCGAAGCCCACGTAGCGGACGTCGACGTCGACCTTGGAGGCCTCGGGCTTGCGCAGCATGGTCGCGATCTCGACCGTGGCCGGTCCGCGGGAGCGCAGGTTGGACAGGAGCCAGGACAGCGTCAGCCCCGAGTCGATGATGTCCTCGACGATGAGCACGTGGCGGCCCGTGAGGTCCGCGTCGAGGTCCTTGAGGATCCGCACCACGCCCGACGACTTGGTGCCCGAGCCGTACGACGACACGGCCATCCAGTCCATCTGCACCGAGTGGTGCAGGCGCCGGGCCAGGTCCGCCATCACCATGACCGCGCCCTTGAGCACGCCGACGAGCAGCAGGTCCTTGCCCGCGTAGTCGGCGTCGATCTCCGCCGCGATCTCGTCGAGCCGCTGGTGCAGCTGCTCCTCGGTGAGGAGGACCCGCTCGAGGTCGTCGCCCATGTCCGCAGGGTCCACCGCAGTTGCTCCTCTTGATCCACGTACCCGGCTGGCTCCCGCTACGACGCGGGGGCCGGGCCCAGAGCAAGCCTGCCACACGCCCGGCGAGCCGCTACCCCACCCGGCAGGGCGACCGCACCCTGCCCGTGCCAGTCCGTGACCAGGGCGTCGACCGCCAGGACGTGCGCGCGGTGCAGCGCGCCCGCGGGGCTGCCGGCGGCGATCGCGGCGGCCCGCAGGGCGCGCGTCCTCAGGGCGGCCGGGGCACCCGCGAGGACGTCGACGTCGAGCCCGTCCTGCGTGCCCGCGGCCTGCAGCAGCTCGGCCGCCAGCGCGTCCAGCAGGTCCGCGTCGTCGCGCAGCTGCGCCGCCGTGCGCGCCAGGGCCTGCGCGACTCCCGGCCCGAGCACGCGCTCGAGCGTCGGCAGCACCTCGCCGCGGACCCGGCTGCGCAGGGCGGCGTCGGCGTGCTCGTGGTCGTTGGTCGGGTCCTGCCACGGACGCAGCCCCAGGGCCTCGCAGACGCCGAGGGTGTCCGCGCGGCGCAGGGCGAGGAGCGGGCGCCGGAACCGGTCGCGCCGTTCCGGCATCCCCGCCAGCGCCCGCGCGCCCGAGCCGCGCGCCAGGCCCAGCAGCACCGTCTCGGCCTGGTCGTCGAGCGTGTGGCCCAGCAGCACCGCCGCCGCCCCGCGCTCGTCGGCCACCCGCTCGAGCGCCGCGTACCGGGCCGCGCGCGCGGCGGCCTCGCCCCGGCCGTCGACCTCGACCCGGACGACGGACGCGTCCAGGCCGAGCGTCCGGCAGGCCGCCGCGGCCTCGTCGGCAACCTGCTCCGAGCCGGCCTGGAGGCCGTGGTCGACGACGACCGCCGCGGCCTGCCACGGGCGTCCCGCGCGTGTCGAGCGTTGGGCCACGAAAGCCGCCCCGGCCGCGAGCGCGAGGGAGTCCGGGCCGCCCGAGCAGGCGACCAGCACGAGCGCACCCTCCGGCAGGTCGGCGACGGACGTGGCGACGGCCGAGCGCACCGCGGCGACCGCAGGGGCAGGACCGGTCATCCGTGGACCCGACGCACCCACGCGCGGGGGTCGGCGATCTCCTGCGGGAGCGGCAGGCGGTCCGCCGACGTCCAGACGGCGTTGAGCCCGTCGCGGCCGACGTCCTTGCGCACGGCCCGCACGAACGCGGCGCCGTCGCGGTACTGCGCGAGCTTGGTGTCCAGGCCGAGCATCCGACGCAGCACGCGGTCGAGGCCGCGGGCCTTCGCCGCCTCGTCGCGCCGGGCCTCGAACGCCTTGCGGATCTTGCGGACGCTCGGCACCACCCGCGGGCCGACCTCGTCCATCGCCACGTCGGCGTGCCCCTCGAGCAGCGCCATCACGGCCCCGACCTCCTCGAACACCTCCCGCTGACGGTCCGAGAGCAGGTCCAGCACGCCGGCGCCCTCGTCGGCACCCCCGGCCATCGCGCGCGTCACCGCCTGCACCAGCTCGCCCACCCGCGGCACCACGGACCTGTCCGCCGCCAGGTCGCCCATCAGCTCGGCCGCGCGGCTGCGCAGGTGGTCCGCCAGCCACGGGGCGGCCGCGAACTGCAGCGCGTGGGTCTGCTCGTGCAGCGCCACCCAGAGGCGGAAGTCGGAGGCGTCCACCCGCAGCCGGCGCTCGTGGTGGAGGACGTTGGGGGCGACGAGCAGCAGCCGGCCCCGGCCGTCGCGGGACGTGAACGGGTCGAACTGGCCGAGCACCTTGCCGGACAGCAGCGCGAGGACGCTGCCCACCTGCACCGCGGCCGCCGCGCGGGAGGCGGAGCTCGACGTCTCCACGGCGAGCGGCCCCGTCATCGCGGCGAAGACCTCCGCGTTGGCCTGCGCCCAGCGCGCGCGGTCGACGACGACCACCTGCGACACCTGCGCCGGCGGCGTGCCGTCGGCGGCCACCAGACCCGTGATCGCGCTCGCGTGCTGGGCCGCGCGCCCGGCGGCGTCGCGGAGCTCGTCGACGAGCGCGGTCAGCGTCTCGCGGTCGGCCGTCGGCCCGGGGGCGGCCAGCCGGCCCGCGATGCGGGCGGCGAGCTCCCAGTCGACGGGGCCTTCGGGGGTGTCCACCCGGTCACGCTAACCGCAGCCGCACCCGGACAGCGTCGTGACGAACGAGTCGATGGCCGCGCGGGGACCCCACTGCCCGCCGTCGGGCGTCGCATCGGCCAGCACGACGAACACCAGCTGGCGGGCGTCCGCGTCCAGCACCGTCCCCGCGAGCGCCGTCACGTGCGGGAGGCTGCCCGTCTTGGCGCGCACCAACCCCCGGGCGCTCGACTGCGTGTACCGGTCGCTCAGCGTGCCCGTCAGGCCCGCGATCGGCATGCCCGTCGCGACGTCCCGCAGCACCCCGTGGGCGGGGTCCGTGGCCAGCCGCAGCAGCCCGAGCAGCAGGTCCGGGGGCAGGACCGAGCCCGCGCCGAGGCCCGACGCGTCGACCAGGTGCGCGCCGTCCGTGTCGATGCCCTCGACCGCCACCGCGTGCAGCACGGCCGTCGCGCCGCCCTCGAAGCTGGGCGGCAGGCCCTCGTGGATGGCGACCAGCCGGCTGACCACCTCGGTGATCGTGTTGTCGGACGTGTCGAGGAAGTGGTGCACGATCCCGTCGAGCGTCGCCGACTGCACGACCCCGATCTCGCGCCCGTCCCCCGGCTTCTCCGTGCGGTGCGGCGCACCGTCGACCGCGATCCCCGCCTCCGTCAGCCGCTGCGCGAACGTCTTCGCCGCCGCCAGCGACGGGTCCGGGTAGCGCGGGGGGTACTCGCCCGGCTTGATCTTCGCCGTGTCGACCGCCAGCGCCGTGACCGGGGCGACGAACCCCGCGGCGATGTCCGCCGGGTTCCACGTGGGGCTCAGCGCCGGGCCGGTGAAGAGGTAGTCGTCGAACCCGAGGCTCACCGTGGTCACGCCCTCGAGCTGCAGCGCCTTGGCCACCTGCGCCGCCAGGTCCGCCAGCCCCGCGTGGCCCTCGACGGCGTTCGGGTCGCCCGCGCCCGCCGCCAGCATCATGTCCCCGCCCCCGACGAGCACGATGCTGTTGCCGGACCCGCGCACGACGCTCGTCGGCAGCGTGACGTCCGGGCCGAGGGTGTCCAGCGACGCGATGGCCGTCACCAGCTTGGCCGTGGACGCCGGCGTCCGCCCCTGCTCCGGCAGGTGCCCCGCGATCACGTCGCCCGTCAGCTGGTCCGCGACGACCACGCCGACGCTCGCGCCCATGCGCGGGTCCTGGACGAGCCCGTCGACGAGCGCCTGCACCGTCGGGTCCGCGGGCAGGGGCGCCTGCGGGTCGAGATCGGTGAGCGCCGGGACGGTCGTCGCCGGCTCGACGGCACCCGGTGCCGTCGGGAACGGGAGCGGCTCCGCGGGGGCGTCCTCGAGGGTCACCATGCCCGGGACCACGTCGTACGCGTCGGCCGTCACGTACGCGGCACCGGCCAGCACGAGGACGAGCACGCTCGTGCCGACGACCCTCGCCGCTGTGGTCATCGTCACCCGCCCCGCTCGATCCCTGGTGGGACGCCCCGTCCCGCGGTGCGTCAGACTACTGTCCGAGACAAGGGCGCCCCTGACACACCGGCGCGCCGCACGACGACGAGTGTCGCGCGACCGCCGGTACCGAATCCCCGGGCGCGGACGTGGGCCGGAGGAGAGCTGTGGAGTTCGACGTCACGATCGAGATCCCGAAGGGCCAGCGCAACAAGTACGAGGTGGACCACGCCACGGGGCGCATCCGCCTCGACCGGATGCTGTTCACCTCGACGCGGTACCCCGACGACTACGGCTTCATCGAGGGCACCCTCGGTGAGGACGGCGACCCGCTGGACGCGCTGGTGCTGCTCGAGGAGCCGACGTTCCCCGGCTGCCTCATCCGCTGCCGGGCGCTGGGCATGTTCCGCATGCGCGACGAGGCCGGCGGCGACGACAAGGTGCTGTGCGTCCCCACCGGCGACCAGCGCGCCGCCTGGCGCCAGGACATCGACGACGTGTCCGACTTCCACCGCCTCGAGATCCAGCACTTCTTCGAGGTGTACAAGGACCTGGAGCCCGGCAAGTCGGTGGAGGGCGCCCACTGGACGGGCCGCTCCGAGGCCGAGGCGGAGATCGAACGCAGCCGCCAGCGCGCCATCGACACGAACTACTACGCGCACTGAGGCCTGCGGGGCAGCTGTCTAGCCCTTCCTGCCTTTCCGCCGTTCCAGTTTTCCCGCAACGTCCGCACATTCGAGCGTCCCCACGCCTGAATGTGCGGACGTTGCGCGTTCACCCTCGTTGCGTCCGCAGAGTCGGCTGTCCCGACGCTCGAATGTGCGGACGTTGTTCGTTCATCCGCGCTGCGTTTTGGGGCCCCGCGGAGGCCGTTCGCGGCCGATGTCGCGCGAGGCGCCCACAGGTCCGGGCTGCCGACGCTCCGTCCACCGAGCGGGTCGGACCGGCCTCGTCGGCGCGTGCACACGCAACGCTTCACCGATGCCGTCCACGCCTGATCGCGACCGCCGACGGTCCGCGGTGCTCGAGCTCGCGGCCCGACAGGCCGGCCTGGTTGCCCGATCACAGGTGCTCGATCTGGGCGTGACGCCCTCCCACCTGCGCGCGGAGATCGACGCGTCGCGGTGGCTCGCCGCCGGCCGGCGCAGCCTTGTCGTGCGGCCACCCCGAGCCGACGAACGGCCCGACTGGTGGCTCGCCGTGCTCGAGTGCGCCCCTCAGGCGAGCGCCGAGGTTCAGCCGCGCGCGGCACTCGGGGGGCTGACCGCGCTCCAGGCGGCCGGACTGGAGGGGCTCGGCGGCGACGGCCTCATCCATGTCTGCGCACCCAAGTCGTCCCACCCGCGGGCCACGGCGTCGGGTATCCGGCTCCATGAGACCCGACGCTGGCGCGACGACGACATCCTCGGGAACGGGCTGCCGCGCGCGAGGCCCGATGTGGCCACCGTCCAGGCCGCGCTCTGGGCTCGAACGGATCGAGAGGCAGCACTGCTTCTCATCGCGCCGGTCCAACAACGGCTGACCAGCCCGGACGCGCTGGCCGACGTTGTGGACCGGGTCCGCCGTGACAAGCGACGAGGGCTCCTGCGGACAGTGCTGCTCGACGTCTCCGACGGCGTGCGCTCTCTGAACGAGCTGGACTTCGCGGCGATGTGCCGTCGGCGCGGGCTGCCCGAGCCCGATCGCCAGGACGTCGTCACATCGGCCGTCGGGCGGTCGTACCTCGACGTGCGTTGGCGACGATGGCGAGTCATCGTCGAGATCGACGGCGTCGGGCACCTCCGCGTGGATCGGTGGATCGACGACAGCCTCCGGCACAACGAGATCGCGCTCGGCGGCGAGATCGTCCTTCGCGTGCCGAGCCTCGGCCTTCGACTCGACCCTGATCGTCATCTCGACGTGGTCGAACGCGCACTGCGCCAGTCGGGCTGGAGGTAGCCGACAACCCGAGCCCGAACGTCCGCAAGATCGAGCGCCCCAGCGACCGAATCTGCGGACATAGCGAGAGGCGGTGCGGCGGTGGGCGTCGGGCGGCGCGGCGGGCTGCGGGATGGCAGCGGGGGTTACGGGCGGCCGGCGTAGGGCATCGTGCTGCCCCAGCGCATCGAGGTGACTCGCAGGGGGTCGCCCGGCTTGGACGCCTCCATGATCTGGCCGTTCCCCGCCCAGAGGGCCACGTGGTAGATCGCGTCCGCGTTGTTGGGGTCGGTGGACCAGAAGACGAGGTCGCCCGGGCGCAGGTCGTTGTAGCTGATCTTCAGGACCTGCTTGTACTGGTCGCGCGTGGTGCGGGCGAGGTTGACGCCGGCGGTGCGCCAGGAGCTCATGGTCAGGCCCGAGCAGTCGTAGCCCGCGGGGCCGACGCCGCCCCAGATGTACGGGAGGCCGATCTTGGTCTTGGCCCACGCCAGGGCGGCCTCGCCACCGCCGGCCGAGCCGCGCGACGTGCCGGTGCCGAGCCCGTACTTCGGGGGCGCGGGAGCGGTCGGCGGGGCGGTCGTCGCGGGCGGAGGGGTCGTCGTGGCCGGCGGCGTGGTGGTCGCGGGCGGGGCCGTCGTCGTCGGCGGGGCCGTCGTCGTGGGCGGCGCGGTGGTCGTCGGCGGGGCGGTCGTGGTGCCGCCGCCCGTGGACGCGGGCGGTGCCGTCGTCGTGGCCGGAGGTGCGACGGCGGCGGGCGGGGGTCGCAGGGCGGCGGCCTTGGCGGCGGCGTCCTCACGGTCGCGACGCTGCTGGTCGAGAAAGTCCTGGCGCTGGCGCTCGACGTCCTCGCTGGTCTGGCGGGCCGCGGCGAGCGAGGTGATCAGGCTGTCGCGCTCGGCGGTGGCCGCCGTCTGTGCGGTCTGGGCGTCGGTCTGCGCCTGCTCGGCCGCGGCGAGGGCGTCGGCGGCGGCGGCCTTGGCGGCCTTGGCCTGCGCGGCGTCGTCGGCGGCCCGGGCGGCCAGCGTGGTGGCGACGAGCTGGGTGGCCCGGTACTGCTGGACGGCCTGGTCCGCCTTGCCGCTGATCTGCTCGAGGGCGGTGGTGCGGCGGGCGACGTCCTGGAACCCGTCGGCCGAGAGGACGGCCTGCAGGAGGTCGTTGGAGCCGCCGGAGCGGGCGACCTCGCGGGCGATGGCGACGAGCTGGCGGCGGGCATCCTCGGCCTTGCCGTCGGCGTCCTTCGAGCGTGCGACCGAGTCGTCCCAGTTCTGCTGCGCGGCGTCCGCGTCCGAGAGCGCCTGCGTGTAGGTCTCGCCGGCCTGCTGGACCTTGAGGTCCGCGGCGTCGGTCTGCGCGCTGAGCTGCGCGAGCCGGACCTCCATCGAGGCGACCGAGCGCTCGGCGCTCTTGACCGCGCCCTTCGCCTGGTCGACGTCCTGCTGCGACGGGGGCGTCGGGTCGGCCAGGGCGCTCGAGGCGCCGGCGGCGAGCAGGGTGGCGACGAGCGCACCGGCGACGAGGCCCCGGGAGACCCGACGGGCGTTGCCGTTCGTCCTGCGCTGCCTCACCAGTACGTCCTCCCCCGACGTCGCCGACCGGCCACCGGCGGCCGTCCTCGAAGGACGCTACCTGTGCAAACCCCAGGAGGGAACACCAGTCACACCAGTCACACGAGTCACACGCGTGTGGTTTGGGAGGAACCGGACAGGATCCGGGACGGATCACCCGTTCGCCACGCCGGAGCGTCTGGACGGCCCTCACGAGAGAGTCCGCATCGGCGTCGCTGGACTAGAGGAGGTCCAACTGATGAGACGTGCGTATCGCCGACCGGACGGCTCTGTCTACTCTCGCTCCATGTCCCGCCGAATGTGTCGCTGACCCAGCGCACGCTCGGCTGTGCCCGCGGGCAGGTCGCCGTCCGGTTCCCGACGGCCCTGTGACCCGCCCGAGCCATGGCTCGACCCGTGCGCCCTCGCCCCCCATCCGCGGGACGGTCGTCGGCTGCCCGAGACGCCCCGCGGATCCTGACCCCCGTACAGACCGCTGAGGAGCACGACCATGAGCAACGAGAGCTGGAGCTTCGAGACCCGCCAGATCCACGCCGGGCAGGAGCCCGACCCGACCACCGGCGCCCGTGCGCTGCCGATCTACCAGACGACCTCCTTCGTCTTCCCGGACGCCGCCACGGCCGCCAAGCGCTTCGCGCTCGCCGAGCTGGGCCCGATCTACACACGCATCGGCAACCCCACCCAGGAGGTCGTCGAGAACCGCATCGCGAGCCTGGAGGGCGGCGTCGGCGCGCTGCTCGTCGCGTCCGGCCAGGCGGCCGAGACGCTGGCGATCCTCAACATCGCCGAGGCGGGCGACCACATCGTCGCCAGCCCGTCGCTCTACGGCGGCACGTACAACCTGCTGCACTACACGCTGCCCAAGCTCGGCATCGAGACCACGTTCGTCACCGACCCGCACGACGCGCAGTCGTGGAAGGACGCGGTCCGCCCGAACACCAAGCTGTTCTTCGCGGAGACGATCCCGAACCCGAAGTCCGACATCCTCGACATCGAGCTGGTGGCCGGCGTCGCGCACGAGTCGGGCGTCCCGCTCATCGTCGACAACACCGTGGCCACGCCGTACCTGATCAACCCGCTGCAGTGGGGCGCGGACATCGTCGTGCACTCGGCGACCAAGTACTTGGGCGGGCACGGCTCGGCGATCGGCGGCGTGATCGTCGACGGCGGAACGTTCGACTTCGCCCAGCACCCGGAGCGGTTCCCCAACTACAACACCCCGGACCCGTCCTACAACGGCCTGGTGTTCGCGCGGGACCTGGGCGTCGGCGGGATCTTCGGCGTGAACCTGTCGTTCATCCTCAAGGCGCGCGTGCAGCTGCTGCGCGACCTCGGACCCGCGCTCTCGCCGTTCAACGCGTTCCTCATCGCGCAGGGCATCGAGACGCTGTCGCTGCGGGTCGAGCGGCACGTGGAGAACGCCGCGAAGGTGGCCGCCTGGCTCGAGGCCCGCGACGACGTGCTGCGCGTGCACTACGCCGGGCTGGAGTCGAGCCCCTGGCACGACGCCCAGCTCAAGTACGCGCCGCGCGGCGCGGGTGCGGTGCTGGCGTTCGAGCTCGAGGGCGGCACGGAGGCCGGTCAGGCGTTCGTCTCCGCGCTCGAGCTGCACTCCAACGTCGCGAACATCGGGGACGTCCGCTCGCTGGTCATCCACCCGGCATCGACGACGCACAGCCAGCTGACCCCCGAGGAGCAGGCCCTGTCCGGCGTCACGCCCGGCCTGGTCCGCCTGGCTGTCGGCATCGAGCACATCGATGACATCCTGGCTGACCTGGACGCCGGCTTCCGCGCCGCGAAGGGTGCCTGACCGAGCATGAGTACCACGCCGCCGAGACCGTCGGGACCCCGTGCGGGTGCCGGCGGCTCGGCGGCGCACCCCGAAGGGAAGCACGTGCCCGACCTCAAGCTCTCCCCCGCCCGACCCCGGACGCTGGCCGGCCGCACGCCCGAGACCGGGCGCCCGGCCATCCGTGCGAGCTCGGCCTGGCGCGACGGCGACCCCGTCGGGCGTCGGCAGTTCGCCGACCTCGGGCCGCTCAAGCTCGAGTCCGGCGGGCGGCTGCCGGCGGTGCGCCTGGCGTACGAGACGTGGGGCGAGCTCAACGAGGACGGCAGCAACGCGGTCCTGGTCCTGCACGCGCTGACCGGCGACTCGCACGTCACCGGCGAGGCCGGCGAGGGGCACCCGACCGCCGGGTGGTGGCAGTCGATGGTCGGGCCCGGCGCCCCCATCGACACCGACCGCTGGTTCGTCGTCGCCCCGAACGTCCTCGGTGGCTGCCAGGGCTCGACGGGCCCCTCCTCGCCCGCTCCCGACGGCCGTCCGTGGGGCAGCCGCTTCCCGCTGCTGACCGTCCGCGACCAGGTCGCCGCCGAGGTCCGGCTGTCCGACCTGCTCGGCATCGACTCGTGGGCGCTGGTCATCGGCGCGTCGCTGGGCGGGCTGCGCGTGCTCGAGTGGGCCGCGTCCACGCCGGAGCGGGTCGAGGCCATCGCCGCGATCGCGACCGCCGCGCAAACGTCGGGCGACCAGATCGCGGGCTTCCACACCCAGCTGGCCGCCGTCCGCGCCGACCCGAACTACCGCGACGGCGACTACTACGACGCCCCCGACGGCGAGGGTCCGCACGTGGGCCTGGGCCTCGCCCGGCAGATCGCGCACCAGACCTACCGCAGCCCGCTCGAGCTGGACCTGCGGTTCGGCCGCATCCCGCAGGGCGGCGAGGAGCCGCTCGAGGGCGGCCGGTTCGCGGTGCAGTCCTACCTCGACCACCACGGCGACAAGCTCGCCCGCCGGTTCGACGCCAACACCTACGTGATCCTCACGCGCACGATGATCACGCACGACCTCGGTCGCGACCGCGGCGGGGTGGCGGAGGCCCTCGGGTCGATCACCGCCCGGGCGCTGGTCGTCGCGGTCGACTCGGACCGGCTGTTCCCGCCCGCGCAGTCCGAGCGGATCGCCGCCGGCATCCCCGGGGCGTCGCTGCACACGATCCACTCCGACTACGGCCACGACGGCTTCCTCATCGAGGAGGACCTGGTCGGGGCGTACGTGCGCGAGTTCCTGGAGCTGGGCGGCGCAGGGCGCTGAAGCGCAGCGCTGAAGCACAGCGCGACGCGCTGACGGTTGCGGCACGATGACTGCCATGCCCTCCGGAGAGCTCGCCGACGCCCGCACCGCCCTGCACGGCCAGTGGGACCGCCTGCGGGCATGGGTCGAGCAGGTGGTGGACGACGACGTCGCCGACGACCCGTCGGTGCTCGACGGCTGGACGGTCTCGGAGCTGGTCGCGCACCTGGGCCGGGCCATGGAGGCGCTGGCCGTCTGCGTCCCGCTGGAGGACGGCACGGTGCCGCTGTCGCTCGGCGAGTACGTCGGCACGTACGCGGGGCGGGCGGCGGACATCGCCGAGACCACGCGGAACCTCGCCGTCGAGATCGCGCACGACCCGCTCGCCGAGGTCGACGCGCGCGCTCGGGCGGCCTTCGCGCGTCTCGACGAGCTAGGTCCCGACGACCTGGTCGTGCAGGCCCGTCGCGGTCCGGTGCTGCTCAGCACCATGGCGGTGTCCCGGGTCCTCGAGCTGGTCGTGCACGCCGACGACCTGGCCCGGTCGGTGCCGTCCGGCCCGGACCCGGTCGACCTGGGCGCGCTGGCGCTCGTGGCCGACGCGCTGCTGGAGATCGTCGTCGCCCGCGGCGGGTGGAGCCTCGAGATCGCCGACGCCCGCACGTGGGTGCGCCTCGCCGCCGGCCGGCAGCCGTACGACGTCGACGTCCTGGCGGCGGCGCTCCACCCGCGCTACACCTCGGACGCGGTCCCGGACCTCGGCCGCATGCTGCCGATCCTCTAGCGACCCGCCGTCACCAGAACCGCGGCTGCCCGGGGATCGACTCCAGGTCGGACAGCAGCAGCTCGCGGTCCTCGGCCTCGGCGATGTCCTCCGCCGCGGCGAGGGCCTGCTCGGTCCAGGACCGGGCCTGGTCCTTGTCCCCGGCGACGGCGCTGGCGCGCGCGAGCGACTCGTAGGCGAACGCGAGGTCCCAGTCGCCGATCCCGTTCTCCTGGCAGATCTCGAGCCCCCGTCGGGCGTGGTGCAGCGCCGGCTCCGCGCGGCCGAGCACGCAGTACACGCGGGACACCTGCCACTCCCCGCGGCTCAGGTTGGCCGGCGTGCCCACCTGCCCCCAGTGGTAGCGGGACGCGTGCGCCATGTGCACCATCCGGTCGTCGTCGGCGGCGGTGCGGTCCTCGGTCTCCATGAGCCGCCACACGCCGTTGAACAGGTCGACCGCGATCTGTCGCTCGTCGGTCGTCGTCGTCAGGTCCTGCACGTCCGTCATCGGTGCTCCGTCCTCGAGAAGGTGGTCGGTCCGGTGGATCTCGCCCCGGACCCGGTCCAGGCGGGCCTGGAGGCGACGCCGGTGCTGGGCCAGCACCTGCGGGACGACCGAGACGTCCGCCAGGCAGGCGCGCACCTGCTCCAGCGGCACGTCGACCGACCGCAGCACCTGCACCAGCCGAGCGGTGTCGACCTGGTCCGGGCTGTAGAGCCGGTACCCGGTCGCGGGGTCGACCGCCGCGGGCGCGAGCAGCCCGATGCGGTCGTAGTGGCGCAGCGCCTTGGTGGTCAGGCCGACCCGGCGGGCCAGCTGACCGACCGTGAGCAGGCCGTCGTCGTCCATGACCGTGAACCTAGGACCTTGCCGCGGGGGAAGCTCAAGGCTCCACGACCGTGAGCAGCTGGCGGCTGACCAGCCCGACCGTGCGGGCGAGGGTCTCGCGGGCCGCATCGGCGAGGAACGGGACGTCGCGCAGGTGCCAGAGGGTCAGCGCGGAGACCCACGCGGCGTCGCGCGCCTTGTCGATCGAGAAGCTCGAGACCAGGTCCGCCAGAGGGGACGCGGGCGAGCCGAGGCGGACCACCTCGGCGTCGAGGAACGACCGCCGGATCGGCCGGACCACCTCGGCCAGCACCGCGTTGACCTTCTCGAAGTCGGCGTGGACCGACCCGTGCTCCGGGCTGGTGCGGCGGGCTCGGCAGGTGGCGACGACGGCCAGCGCGAGGTCGTGGTTGATGTGCGCGTTCATCCCGGCGAGCGCGAACTGGATCGGCAGCACGCCCTTCGTCGCGCGGCGCTCGACCAGCGGCTCCCACGCCTTCGACACGGGCCGGTGCGCCGCGAGGTCCCGCGGCACGTCGAGGAACAGGCCGGCGAACAGCACGTCGAGGTCCTCGACGAACGCGTGGTCGGCGAACGTGCGGTCGGTGACCTTGGTGGCGACGAGCGCGGTGACCTGCCGGTACACGTCGAGGAACACCCCGAGCCCGTCGTGCGGCGGCCATCCCGCGCGCACCCGGTCCATCTCGGCGACGACGTTCTCGATGACGGCGCTGGAGGTCACGCGCCCAGCATCACATCACCGGCTCCCGCCGGATACGTTGGGCCGGTGATCGCCGCCTACGCCGCCCGGTTCTCGTCCGACGACCCCGTCAGCGGCCTCGAGGTGGGCGAGCGGCCGGCGCCGCAGGAGCGCGACGGCTGGTCGGTCGTCGACGTCCGCGCGGCGGCCCTGAACCACCACGACGTCTGGACCCTGCGGGGCATCGGCATCCGGGCCGAGCAGCTGCCGATGATCCTGGGCACCGACGCGGCCGGGGTGACCGCCGACGGGCGCGAGGTCGTGGTGCACGGCGTCATCGGCGGTGCGTCCGGGCACGGCGTGGGTGCCGACGAGCCCCGCAGCCTCCTGTCGGAGCGGTACCCCGGCACGCTCGCCGAGCAGGTCGCCGTGCCCACGTGGAACCTCGTCGACAAGCCCGCCGCCCTGAGCTTCGTCGAGGCGGCCTGCCTGCCCACCGCCTGGCTCACCGCCTACCGGATGCTCTTCCGGTCCGGCGGGGCGACACCCGGCCAGCGGGTGCTGGTGCAGGGTGCCGGCGGCGGGCTGGCGACGGCCGCGATCATGCTCGGCGCCGCCGCCGGGCTCGAGGTCATCGTCACCAGCCGGTCGCCCGAGCGCCGGGACCGGGCCCTGTCGCTGGGCGCCGCCTCGGCCGTCGAGAGCGGAGCCCGGGTGCCGCGCGTCGACGTGGTGCTCGAGAGCGTCGGCAAGGCCACGTGGTCCCACTCGGTGCGCTCGGTGCGACCCGGCGGCACGATCGTCGTGGCCGGCGCCACCAGCGGGGACGCCGAGCCGGCCGAGCTCACCCGGATCTTCTTCCAGGAGATCAGCGTCGTCGGCACGACGATGGGGACGCGCGACGACCTGCAGCACCTGCTCGCGTTCCTGGCCCGCACGGGCGTGCGCCCCCTGGTCGACTCGACGTTCGCGCTCGCCGACGCCCGGGACGCGGTGCGGCGCCTGGCGGACGGCGACCAGTTCGGCAAGATCGTGCTCGAGCCTTGACCGCCGACGACTGGGAGCAGGACGTCCTCGGCCCCGACTACCGCGTCCGGACGCTCACGCTCCGGCCCGACGACGAGGGCGAGGTCGTCGCGAGCCTGGTCCGGTACTCGCCGACGACGCCCGAGCCGCTGCGCCCCTCGCGCGCGATCTTGTACATCCACGGGTGGTCGGACTACTTCTTCCAGACCGAGCTCGCGGAGCACTGGCACGCCCGAGGCGCCGCGTTCTACGCCCTCGACCTGCGCAAGTACGGCCGCAGCCTGCGCCCCGGCCAGACCCCCGGGTACACCGACGACCTCGAGGTCTACGACGAGGAGATCGAGGCGTCGCTCGGCGTGATCCGCGCCGACCTCGGGGTGCGCGCCCGGGTCATGGTCATGGGCCACTCGACCGGCGGCCTCGTCGCGGCGCTGTGGGCCCACCGGTACCCGGGCGAGCTCAGCGGGCTGGTGCTCAACAGCCCGTGGCTCGAGCTGCAGGGGTCGTCCGCGCTGCGGCACATCAGCGCGCCCGCCGTCGCGCGGATCGCCCGGTTCCAGCCGAAGGCGCCGCTGCCCAACATCGACCCCGGCTACTACGCCCGCACCCTGAGCAGCTCCAGCGGCGGCGAGTGGACCTACGACGCCCGGTGGCGGCCGACGCCGTCGTTCCCCGTCCGGGCCGGGTGGCTCCAGGCGATCATGGCCGGGCACGGCCGGGTGGCCCGCGGCCTGTCCGTCGAGCAGCCGATCCTCATGCTGGCCTCCAGCCGGACCGTGATCAGCCCGCGCTGGAGCGAGGACATGCGGCACGCGGACGTCGTGCTCGACGTCGAGCTGCTGGCGCGACGGGCCGTGCAGCTGGGCACCAACGTCACCGTCGTGCGGATCCGGGACGGGCTGCACGACCTCGCGCTGTCCCCGAAGCCCGTCCGGGCGCGGTTCTACGCGGAGATCGACCGCTGGACCGCCGCGTACGGCTGGGGCTGACCGGCGTCAGGGACGCAGGACGCCCGTGGCCTCGGCCAGCGTCGGACCGCCCTCGCCCAGCCGCCACGCGCGCCACCCGTCGACCGGGTTCTCGGCCGCCACGGCCGCCGACGCCGCGTCGTCCGGGTCCGCGAACAGCTCGCCCGTGGGGAGCTCGAGCAGGCCGTCCGTGCGGAGCATGGCGACCAGTCGCTGACCGCGGCGGGCGCGGACCCAGACCAGGGTCGTGATCGCGCGGCGGCTCTTCGCCAGGGTCGCCAGCTCGGGGATCGCGCTCAGGCCGTCGTCCGACTGCTCGTCCGGGACCGGGGCGATCTCCTCGGTCGTCTGCGGGGGGACGGGCAGCGTCGGGGCGGCGTGCGCCGGCACGTGCTCCGGGGGCGCCGGGTCCACCGACGGCGTCGGGAAGCTCGAGGAGACCGGCAGCGGCGCGGACAGCGGAAGGAACGGGCGCGGGCCGGCCACCTCGTCGTCGTCCGCCTGCGGCTCGCGCGGCACCACCTGGTCGGCACCGAACCGGAGGCCGACGACGGGGGTCAGGGTCGTCGGCGCCTCCTGGACGGTCGCGGTGGCGCTCGGCTGGTCCACGGCGACCGGCTCGGGCACGCGCAGCGGCGTCGGGGCGGGCGGGCCGGGGTTCTCGGGCGGGGCGGTGACGGCGCGCAGCTCGCCCGACGCCGGCTTGCGTGCGCCGCCGCCGGGGGTCCCGGGCGTCACCCGCGGCTCGTACGGCACGTTCGCCGTGAAGCCCTCGCTCGAGCGGACCAGCCGCAGGGCCGTCGGCTCGACGGACCGGCGCGCGCCCTCGTGCGTGGCGAGCGGCGAGACGTCCAGCAGGCGTCGGTCGTCGACACCCCGCACGACACCGACCTGCAGCACGTCCACGTGCCGGCCGGGCCCGCGCAGGAAGCCGAGGGTGTCGCCCGCCTCGGCGGCGACCTCCGAGCACAGCAGCACCAGCCGCACGCCCTCGCGCCGGTTGGTCTGCGTGCCGTAGGCGGCCTGCTCGCGGAACGCCGCGAAGTCGACCGCGAAGCGGCTGGGGTCCGGGTGGTAGGCCCGGGCCAGGTCGGTCGTCGTCATCCGCGACGCCGCACCCGCGTGCCGCAGGGCCGCGATGACCGCGTCGTCGTCGACCACCTGGACCACGGCGACGACTACCGCGCGGCCGGTGGCGTCCAGCGCCAGCAGCTCGGGCAGGTCCGCGTGGTCCGGCGCGCCGGTGCGGGAACGGACCGCGAAGAGGGGCTCGCCGGCGATGGCGGCGAGGTGGTGGGTCAGCAGCGACGCGCACTCCTGGGCGAAGGATCCGGTCAGCGGCTGCATCGGCTGGACGAGGCGGGGCCGGCCCTCGTCGAGCTCGAAGATGGGCATCTGTCCTGGCCTTCCGCGTACCTGTCGGGCGTCCACGCACCCGTCCGGCGCGCTCGCGACCACACTGTCCCACAGCGCGCTGGGGCCGTCAGCCCGTCCGTCGGAACGCGTCGCAGGAGATCGGTCACATCACCCGGATGCCCCGGGGCCCGACGTCCGGAACGTCACGTTCGTCACTCGTTCGTGAGCGCGGCCTCGACCCGTGCGACCTTGCCCGTGAGCTCTCCGACGTGCCCGGGGCGGATGTCGGCCTTGAGCACCAGGCTGACCCGGTTGCCGTGCCGCCCGACCGCTTCGGTGGCCCGCTTCACCACGTCCATGACCTCGTCCCACTCCCCCTCGATCGTCGTGAACATCGAGTCGGTGCGGTGGGGGAGCCCGGACTCGCGGACGATGCGCACGGCATCGGCGACGGCCGCGGTCACGGACTCGCCCGCACCGAGCGGGGCGACGGAGAAGGCGACGAGCATGCCGCCCAGCCTGGTCCGCTCGGGCCTACGTGTCCACCGACGTCCGCGCCGGAAGGTGGGCGGCGAGCAGCTCCGCCAGGTGGACCCCCTGCACGCCCGCGAGCTGGTCGGCCTGCGTGCGGCAGGAGAACCCGTCGGCCAGGTAGACGTCCCCGGGGGCGGCGTCGCGCAGGGCCGGGAGCAGCGCGTTCTCGGCCACGGCGACCGACACGTCGTAGTGGCCCTTCTCCATGCCGAAGTTCCCGGCCAGCCCGCAGCAGCCGGCCAGCGCCGAGAACTGCGCACCCGCGTCGGTGAGCAGGCGGCGGTCTGCCGTCCACGTCATCACCGAGTGGTGGTGGCAGTGCGGCTGCACGACTGCCGTGACGTCGGACAGGTCCGGCACCTGCCAGCGGTCGCCGGGGCCGATCGGCGCGGGCGCCGTGAGCAGCTCCGCGAGCGTCCGGGTCTCGCGGGCCACGGCCACCGCGCGCGGGTCATCGGGGAGCAGGTCCAGGAGGTCCGAGCGCAGCACCGCCGTGCAGGACGGCTCGAGGCCGACGATGGGGATGCCGTTGACCGCGAACGGCCCCAGCACGCCGAGCAGGTGCGTGAGCTGCCTCTTCGCGCCGTCGAGCTGGCCGGTGCTGATCCAGGTCAGGCCGCAGCACGCGTCGTCCTGCGGGACGAGCACCTCGTAGCCGGCGTCGGTGAGCACCGCGACGGCCGCCCGCGCCACGGAGGGCGACAGGGTGTCGGAGAACGAGTCGGTCCACAGCACCACCCGGGGCCGCTTCCCCGCGGAGCTCCCGGTGCCCTTCCCGGTGCGCCCGAGGAACTGGTGGCCGGGGCGCTCGCTCGGCCGGACGTCGCCGTCGTCGCGGCCGGTCAGCGTCACCGCGTCCCGACCCTCCCCGCGGACCCAGGCCCGGAACGGCTGCCGCGCGAACGTGACCATCTGGCGGCGGGTGTCCATGCCGCCGCCGGCGAGCACCACCTTCGCAATCGGCCGGACGCCCAGCACGGCGTTGGTCAGCGCCGCGAGACCGGGGATCCCGGTGATCAGCCGGGCCCAGCGGGGCAGCCAGCCGAGCGCGTAGTGCGAGGTCGGACGCAGCTTCCCGCGATATGTACGGTGCAGGATCTCCGACTTGTACTGAGCCATGTCGACGCCCGCGGGGCAGTCCGACGAGCACGCCTTGCACGACAGGCAGAGGTCGAGGGAGTCGTGCACCTCGGGCGAGCCCCAGCCCCCGGTGACCAGGGTGCCGTTCGCCATCTCCTGGAGCACGCGCGCGCGGCCGCGGGTCGAGTCCTTCTCGTCCTTCGTCGCCAGGTACGACGGGCACATGAACCCGCCCGTCGCGGTGCTGTCGGCCCGGCACTTGCCGACGCCGACGCAGCGGTGCAGGGCCGTGGTGAGGTCGCCGGCGTCGTGCGCGAACGAGAACCCGTGGCCGTCCGCCAGCAGCGGCCGGGCCCACGGGCGACGCAGGTCGGCGTCGAGCGGGCGGGGCCGGACCAGCACGCCGGGGTTGAGCATGTCGTGCGGGTCGAGCAGGTCCTTGAAGGCCCCGAACAGGTCGATCGCCTGCTCCGAGTACATGACCGGCAGCAGCTCCGAGCGAGCGCGGCCGTCGCCGTGCTCCCCCGACAGGGAGCCGCCGTGGGTCGCGACGAGGGCCGCGGCGTCCGTCATGAACGCGCGCAGCGGGTTGCCGGACCGCTCGAGCGGGATGTCGAGCCGCAGGTGCACGCAGCCGTCGCCGAAGTGCCCGTAGGCCAGGCCGTCGACGCCGTGCGACGCCATGAGCGCCTCGAGCTCGCGCAGGTACGCCCCGAGCCGCTCGGGCGGGACCGCGGAGTCCTCGAACCCGGGCCACGCCTGCTCGCCCGACGGGGTCCGCCCCCCGAGCCCGGCGCCGTCCTCCCGGATCCGCCACATCGCGGCGGCCTCGGGCCCGGGCGGGAAGAGGCCGACGGCGTCTGTGCGCGCGTCGGACGCGAGCGCGCGCGCCCGGTCCTGAGCCTCGTCGAGCGTGTCTCCGCCGACCTCGACCATGAGCCAGCCGCCCCCCGCGGGCAGCGGCGGCACGGCGGCGGCGCCCCGGACGCGGCGGACCACGTCGACCAGCCGCGAGTCCATGCCCTCGATGGCCAGCGGCGCGTGCGCGAGCAGCGCGGGGACGGCGTCGGCGGCCGTGGGCATGTCCTGGTAGCCGAGCACGACGAGCACCGGCGCCGCGGCGATCGGGACCAGCCGGACGGTCGCGCCGAGCAGCGTGGCGATCGTCCCCTCGGTGCCGACCAGCGCCTTGGCCAGGTCGGTGCCCTTCTCCGGCAGCAGGTGCTCGAGCGAGTAGCCGGAGACCTGCCGACCGAAGCGACCCAGCTCGGTCCGGAGGATGTCGAGGTTGCCGCGGACGAGGGCGTCGAGACCCGGCACGACGTCGAGCGCACCCGCACCCGACCGGGCCTCGAACCGCCTGCCGGTCCCGTCGACCACGTCGAGCGCCAGCACGTTGTCGGCGGTCCGCCCGTAGGCGACCGCGCGGGGGCCGCAGGCGTTGTTGCCGATCATCCCGCCGAGCGTCGCGCGCGCCTGCGTGGACGGGTCCGGGCCGAACCGCAGGCCGTGCGGGGCGGCGGCCTTCTGCAGGCTCGCCATCACCACGCCGGGCTCGACGCGGGCGGTCCGTGCGGTGGGGTCGATGTCGAGGATCCGGTTGACGTGCCGCGAGAAGTCCAGCACCACGCCCGTGCCGACCGCGTTGCCGGCAACGGAGGTGCCGCCGCCGCGAGCGGTCAGCGGCACGCCCAACGAGCGCGTCACCTCGAGCGCCGCGAGCACGTCGTCGGTGTCCCGCGGGAACGCCACGACCTGCGGGACCACCCGGTAGTTGGACGCGTCGGTCGAGTACTCGGCCCGGCGCCGCGTGCTGTCGTCGACGACCCCGCGCAGCGCGGACCGCAGCGCCGCTGCGACGTCGGCGCTGTCGGGTCGGTGCGGATCCCCCGCCAGGGTCTCGGTCACGGCCACCACGGGGGCAGTCTCGCATCGGCGACCCGATCCGCCGCACACGTCACCGAGGCGTGGAACCCGCGACGTCCGCACTCGTGGGGGCTGGAGGCCGACCGAGTGCGGACGCAACGTCATCCAGCATCGGGACGTCCGCACTCGAGAGGGTCAGGGGCCGATCGAGTGCGGACGTTCGGGGCGGGAGCGGGCTACGCCAGCGAGGCGTTCAGCGTGATGTCCGTGCCGGTCAGGGCCTTGCTCACCGGGCACGTGGCCTTGGCGGTCTCGGCGGCCTTGGCGAAGCCGCCGGCGTCGAGCCCGTCGACCTCGCCGCGGACGGTCAGGACGATGCCCGAGATGCGCAGGCCGCCGGCGGGGTCGGGGCGCAGGGTCACGTCGGCGCTGACCTCGAGCGCGATCGGGGTGCCGCCCGCCGCGGCGATGACGCCGGACAGCTGCATGGCGAAGCAGGACGAGTGCGCCGCGGCGATGAGCTCCTCGGGGCTCGTCGTGCCGTCGGCGGCGTCGGCGGTGCGCTTGGGGAAGGAGACGTCGAACGTCGCGACGCCGGAGCTGGTCAGCTCGACCTGGCCGCTGCCTTCCTGCAGGGTGCCGTTCCAGGCGGTGCGTGAGGTGCGCGTGGGCATGGTGCTCCTTGGGGCCGGGTGGCGCGGGCGAGGGCCCGCTCACCCACGGTAAGCAGCAGCCCGGGTCAGCGCGCGCGCTCGAGGTGCCCGGAGACGATCTGCGACGGCGCACCGGCCTGCCGAAGCGCCCAGGCCGCCCGCGCGTGCAGGGCACGCCGCTGGTCGGGCTCGAGCCCGTTGTACAGCGCGCCGCGCACGAGGTCGTGCCCGAACACGAGCCGGTCGCCGCGCGCCCGCACCACGCCGGCGGCCAACCCGTGCCGCAGCGTGCGCCAGCAGTCCGCCACGGGATCGCCGGACAGCGTGGCCAGGTCCGCGATGACGAACGAGGTGCCCAGCACGGACGCCTGCCCGAGCAGGGTGAGGACCTCGGGACCGAGGTACTCGACCCGGCGCCGGACCACCTCGTCGAGCGGCGTCAGCCACAGCACGCCCGTAGAGTCGAGCACGCCGTCGGCGTTGACCAGGGCGCCGGCCGACCGGGCGGTCCGGACGACGTCGGCGACGAGCCGGGGGTTGCCGCCCGTCGTCGCGAGGGTGCCCCGCAGCGAGGGCCCGACGGGTCCGCCGACGAGGTTCTCCGCCAGCTCGATGGTGGCGCGGGCGTTCAGCGGCCGCAGCTCGAGGTACTGGGCACCGGCGCGGGTCCACGCGGCGACCACCTCCGCGAGCTCGGGCCGGTACGGCACGGGTCGCATGGTGAGCACCACCAGGGCCCGGGGCACGGCCCCCTCGTGCGCGAGCTGCAGCAGGACCTCGAGGGAGGCGGCGTCGGCCTCGTGCACGTCCTCGAGCACCAGGGCCCACGGCCGCGAGTCACCGCGCCGCCGCAGCAGGGCCGCGAACAGCTCGGCGGCGCGGTCGTACCGGGCGACCGAGTGCGAGGGGTCGGCGTACATCGCGTCCAGCAGGTCGGCGAGCTCGGTCTCGACCGGGCCGCGGCCGGCGCTCCGGCCGGCCCCCTGGATCAGCGCGTCGGCCAGCAGCGCGAACGGCCAGGCGCGCATGGCCGACGCCCGCGCGGTGCGCAGCTCCACGTCGAGCAGCCTGGCGGAGCCGCGGATGGCGTCGACGAGGCTCGTCTTTCCGACGCCCGCCTCGCCCTCGAGGAGCACCGTCACGCCGACCCCGTCGGCCGCGGTCGACAGCAGGTTGTCGAGGTCGTCGAGCTCGGCGGCACGGCCCACCAGGGGCCAGGTCCGCCCCGGCTCGGCCGAGGTGCTCATGCGCCCGATCGTAGGGCCGCGGCGCGATGTCCGGTCCGTGCTCGCGGGGCGAAGATCAGGCAGTTCGCTGTCGCGAGGCACGCCCGACGATCAGCCCGCGTACTCCCAGTGCCACGCCTCGGGCTTGCTGCCGCCGCGCTCGGCCCACGAGGGGTGCACCCACTCCAGGCCGGGCGCGTTGGCGTCCATCCACCGGTGCTGGGCCGTGCCGAACGAGTCGATGCCGCCACCCAGGTCCACGGCGATGCCGCTGCCGTGGTTGGAGGTGCCGGGGGTCGCGCACAGGTAGCCCTTGGTGCGCTTGCACTGGACCTGCCCGGCGTACGACCGGTAGGAGTCGTTGACCTCGAGGTCGGTGCCGAACTGGGCCTTGTAGGCGGTGTTGAGCACCTCGAGCTGCTCGGCGGCGTCGCAGCGCAGCCGCACCGAGGCGTCGAAGCTGACGCCGCAGAGCGCGGAGTCGGGGATCCGGCCGTTGGCGTACCCGAGCAGCGACTGCTTCCACGCGGCACGCTGGGCGGCCTTGTCGGCCTCGGCCTGCGCCTGCGCCTGGGCCGCCGCGGCGGCGTCGGCCTGGGCCTGCGCGGCGGCCTGGGCGGCGGCGGCGTCGGCGGCCTTCTTGGCGTCGGCGCTCTGCCGGACCGTCGTGGTGAGGGTGGCGACCGTGGCGACGGCCTCGCGCAGCTCGGACGTCGTCGCGTCCTCCTTGCCCGTGGTCGGCGGGATCGTCGGCACCGGCGTCGGGGCGGGGGTGGTCTCGAAGACCGTCGCCGGGTCGACAGTCGCGTCGGGCGTGGGGCTGGCCGACGGGGTCGCCGTCGCCGCCGCGTCGGTGGGGGCGGCGGTGGGCTCCACGCGGTCGGCGGAGCGCGAGGTGGCTGCGCCGCGGTCGACGGTCGTGTCGTCGGCGGTCGCGGCGGCGAGCAGCTCGTCGAGGTGGGTGGTCGCGGCCTGCAGGGCGGCGAGCTGGGCCGCGTCGACGGCCGCGGCCGAGGCCTCGGCCTGGACCGTGTGGGCGACCTGGACGGCGTCGGTGGCGACGTCGACCGCGCCGGCCCGGGCCTTCGCCACCTGGGCGTCCGAGCTCACCGTCGGGGCCGCGACGAAGGCGCTCCCACGGTCGTCGGCGTTGGCCGAGGCGGCGACGACGGCGCACATGCTCACGGCGAGCGCCGCGACAACGGCACCCTGTGCGAGGCGGGCCGGGTGGGCGGCGGCGCGCGCCGGCGCAGGGCGCGGCGCAGCGTGCCGGCCACCGGTGGGCCGACCTCGAGACGGAATCTTGTTACTCACGCGTAACACGTTAAGTTCTTCGGACGGTCGTCCAGGACACTTGAGGCCTGAGGGCGGGGGAGATCTCGTGTGGATCTCGTCACGGGACCGTCACACAATTCATAGGCTTCTGACGGTTACGATTCCGCCGTGCTCCCCGAACCACCCACCCCTGACGCGTCCGATGCCACCCCGGTGCGCGGCCTCGACGACCTCTACGACATCGCCCGGCTGGCCGACCGGCTGGGCGTGGAGCACGCGACCATCCGCGTCTGGCTGTCCCGCAAGGTGCCGTGGCTGCCGCAGCCGGACGGCCGGCTCAACGGCGGTGCGGTCTGGCGCGCGACGACCCTCGAGGGCATCGAGATGCGCCGCGAGCGCGGCCGCCCGGGCCGCAAGCCGAAGTTCGTCCCGGACCCCTCGGCGGCCGACGTCCCCCGCACCGGCATGATCCCCGTGGTCTCCGTCATCGCGACGGCGCAGCAGACCCGCTAGAGCACCGTCAGCCGCAAGGCCCCAGGAGCCGACGCCGGAACGGCCGGCCGGACCGGACGCACCGGGCGCAGCCGCACGTAGGGCTCCCCGAGCGCCGGCCGCGGGTCCGGCTCCCCCGCGTTGGGCCACAGCGCGAAGGCCCGCTCGGCCTGCGCGGTGATGGTCAGCGACGGGTTCACGCCGAGGTTGGCCGAGACGGTCGAGCCGTCCACCACGTGCAGGCCGGGGTAGCCGTGCACCCGGTGGTAGGGGTCGACGACGCCGGTCGCGGCCGACGAGCCGATCGTGCAGCCACCCAGGAAGTGGGCCGTCATCGGCACGTCCGCGACCTCGCCCAGGCTGCTCGCCGCGAAGCCGCCGAGGTGCGCCGCCATCCGCCGGTACGCCGCGTTGGCCGCCGGGATCCACGTCGGGTTCGGCTCCCCCCCGCCGGGAGTCGACGTCAGCCGGACCCTCCCGCGCCACGTCCGGCGCGGCCGCACGGTGATCGACGCCCCGCCCGTCTGCATCACGAGCCCGATGACCGTGCGCTGCGACCAGCTGCCCAGGCCCAGCAGCAGCGACGCGACCTGACCCGGGTGCCGCACGACGTTCCCCAGCCAGCGCAGGGGACGCGGCACCCGGCCTCCGCCGTCGGTCAGCACCGTGCTGAGCAGGCCCATGAGGTTCGACCCCCGCCCGTACCGCACCGGCTCGAGGTGGGTGCGGTCGTCGAGGTAGACCGACGACGTGATGGCGACGCCCCGGGTCATGTCGGGCCGGCGACGCCAGCCGCGCCAGCGGGTCGCCGCTCCGCCCAGGGACTCGCTGTTGGTGCGGGTGAGCGCGCCCAGCCGGTCCGAGAGCCCGGGCAGCGTGCCGTCCGCCTTCATCCGGTGCAGCAGCTCCTGCGTGCCCCAGGTGCCGGCGGCGACGACCACCTGCCCGGCCGTGACGGTCCGGTCGCCCCCGCGTCGGCCGGTGCCGGTGGTCCTGACCTCCCACTCGTGCCCGCGAGGTCGGATCGACGTCACCGTGGTCTGCGCGACCACCCGCGCGCCGGCCCGCTCCGCGAGGTAGAGGTAGTTCGTCGGCAACGTGTTCTTGGCGCCGTGCCGACAGCCCGTCATGCACTCGCCGCACTCCAGGCAGCCGCGTCGCTCGGGCCCGGCGCCGCCGAAGAACGGGTCCGGCACGCGGGCGCCCGGCGTCCCGAAGACCACGCCGACGGGCGCGAGCCGGAACGAGCCGCCGACGCCGAGGTCGTCGGCCGCCCGGCGCACGACGTCGTCCGCGGGCGTGCAGGTCGGGTTGTCGACGACGCCGAGCATGCGGCTCGCCTGGTCGTAGAACGGCGCCAGCTCGGCACGCCAGTCCGTGATGCCCGCCCACTGCGGGTCCTCGTAGAAGGCGTCCGACGTCGGGCGGTAGAGGGTGTTCGCGTACACGAGCGAGCCGCCGCCGACCCCCGCGCCGGCGAGCACGACCACGTCGGGCAGCACGTGGATGCGCTGGATCCCGAGCCAGCCGAGCCGCGGCGCCCACAGGAACCGGCTGACGTCCCACGAGGTGCGCGGGAGGGTCTGGTCGGTGAACCGGCGCCCGGCCTCGAGCACCAGGACGCGGTACCCCTTCTCGACGAGCCGCAGGGCCGCCACCGACCCGCCGAACCCGGAGCCGACGACCACGACGTCGTACTCGGCCATGCGCTCCTCCTCGAGATCGTGCGCCGATCGTAGGCTCGACCTCATGCGCGGGGGTGCAGACCCGGGACGCGCCGCCGACGTGGCCGACGCGATGCGCGAGCTCGCCCGCGAGCGGTTCCTGCCGCCCGAGCAGCGCGCCCGCGCCGGCGAGGACCACCCGCTCCCGCTCTGGAACGGCCAGACGAGCTCGCAGCCCAGCACCGTGGCGGCCATGCTGCGGCTGCTCGAGGTGCCGGTCGGGGCGCGGGTCCTCGATGTCGGGGCGGGCTCGGGCTGGACGACGGCGCTCCTCGCCCGGCTGGTGGGGCCCACCGGCGTCGTCCTGGGCCTCGAGCTCGAGCCGTCGCTGGCTGTCTGGGGCGCCGCGAACGTGGAGCGCTGCGCGATGCCGTGGGCCTCGATCGAGCCCGCGACCCCGGGTGCGCCGGGCCGGGCGGTCGACGGCGGCTGGGACCGGATCCTCGTCTCTGCGGCACCGAAGGAGCTGCCGGACGCGCTGGTGGACCAGCTGGGCGAGGACGCGCGGATGGTGATCCCGGTCCGCTCGACCATGCATCTCGTGGTCCGCACGGGCGGCCGGACGCAGATCAGCACGCACGGCTCGTACGCCTTCGTGCCCCTGCGCTGAGCGCTCCGCAGATCACAAGTACGAAACGATCATTTCGCCAGAAGGTGACGAAAGCCGTACCTGCCAGTAACGTGCACCGGGCGTGCGCGGGCCTGTGACTACCGTCACTCCGCGTCCGTCTGTCGATCCTCCTCGAGCCAGGGATGCGCACATGCCACGTCGACCCGTCCTCGCTGCTTTCACAGCTCTCGCAGTAGCGGTCACCACCGCGTTGGTCGGAGCAGGAGGGGCGTCGGCGGCACCGCCGCCGTTCGGTGGCACCATCCCCACCAAGGACACCGGTCAGACGTCGTTCGATCCCGGGCGCTACATCGTCACGCTGGCCGACGACGCCGTCGCCACCTACGACGGCGGCGTGAGCGGCTACGCGGCGACCGAGCCGGCCAAGGGCGACCAGCTCAACGCCCGCCAGGCCCCGGCGAAGAAGTACAGCGACTACCTGGCCGACAAGCAGCAGAAGGTCGCCGACGACGCCGGCGTCTCCATCGACGCCTCCTACACGCTGGCCCTCAACGGCTTCTCGGCGGACCTCACCTCGCAGCAGGCGGCCGACCTCCTGGCCGACCACGACGTGCTCTCCGTGGTCCCCGACGAGCTCCACCACCTCACCGCCGAGCCCTCGACGGCCTTCCTCGGGCTCGAGGGCCCGGGCGGCGTCTGGGACTCCGTCGGCGGCGCGGACCAGGCCGGCAAGGGCGTCGTGCTCGGTGTCCTCGACACCGGCATCGCGCCGGAGAACCCCGCGTTCGCGGGGAGCTCGCTGAGCACCTCGGTCGCCCCCGAGCCTCACCTCGACGGCAGCACGATCACGTACACGAAGGGCGACGGCAACGTCTTCCACGGCGTGTGCCAGACCGGTGAGCAGTTCACCGCCGACGACTGCTCGACCAAGGTCATCGGCGCGCGCTACTACCTCGACGGGTTCGGCGCGGACCAGATCGGCGACGCGTCCACCGGCGAGTACGTCTCCCCGCGCGACGGCGACGGGCACGGCTCGCACACCGCGAGCACCGCGGCGGGCAACGTCGCCACCCCGACGGCGATCGGCGGCATCGACTTCGGCACCATCACCGGCGTGGCACCCGCAGCGCGCATCTCGGCGTACAAGGTCTGCTGGTCCGGACCGGACCCCAGCGTCACGACCGACGACGGCTGCACCACGACCGACCTGCTGTCGGGCATCGACCAGGCGGTCGCGGACGGCGTCGACGTCATCAACTTCTCGATCGGCGGCGGCTCGGCGACGACCGTCCTGCAGCCGACCGACTACGCGTTCCTCGGCGCGGCCGCGGCCGGCATCTTCGTCGCCGTCTCGGCGGGCAACTCCGGACCCGGCGCCTCGACGCTCGACCACGCGTCGCCCTGGTACACCACGGTCGCCGCGTCGACGATCCCGACCTACGAGGCCACGGTCACGTTCGGCGACGGCGAGGCCTTCGCGGGCTCGTCGATCACCGTCAACATGGACCCGTCGGCCGAGCCGCTCACCGGCAACCTGGTGAACTCCACGGCGGTCGCGCTCACGGGCGGCAAGGACGCCAACTTGTGCGCTCCAGGATCACTCGACCCGGCGCTCGTCCAGCCCGGCACGATCATCGTCTGCGAGCGCGGCGTCTACGACCGCGTCGCCAAGTCGGCCGAGGTCAAGCGCGTCGGCGGCATCGGCATGGTCCTGGTCAACGTGACGCCCGGCTCGATCGACACGGACTTCCACTCGGTCCCGACGGTCCACCTCAGCGACGTCTACCACGACGCCGTCGTCCACTACGCGGCCACCCCCGGCGCCACGGCGACGTTCACCACGGGCAACTCGCTGGGCACCACGCCCCCGGTCCCGCAGGTCGCCGGGTTCTCCTCGCGCGGCCCGGCCCTCGCCGGCGGCAGCGACATCATCAAGCCCGACATCACCGCACCCGGTGTGGGCATCCTCGCGGCCGGGGCCAATGCCCAGGGCGCCGAGCCGACGTTCCACTTCCTGTCCGGCACGTCCATGGCGTCGCCGCACATCGCCGGCCTCGCGGCCCTCTACCTCGGTGTGCGCCCGAACGCGACGCCCGCCGAGATCAAGTCCGCGATGATGACCACGGCCTACGACACCGTCGACGCCGCTGGCGCGCCGGTGACCGACCCGTTCTCGCAGGGCGCCGGGCACGTCGACCCGACCAAGTTCTTCGAGCCGGGCCTGCTCTACCTGAACGACCTGCCCGACTGGTACGCGTACCTCGCCGGGGTCGGCTACGACACCGGCGTCGACCCGATCGACGCGAGCAACCTCAATATCGCCTCGATCGGCATCGGGAGCCTGACCGCCCCCGAGACCATCACCCGCACCGTCACGTCCACGCAGGCCGGCACCTTCACCTCGTCGGTGCAGGGCCTGGCAGGCGTCGACGCGGTGGTCGAGCCCGCACAGCTCGTGTTCGCGGCCGCCGGCGAGACGAAGACCTTCACGGTCACGTTCAGCCGCACGGATGCCCCGCTCGACGAGTTCACCACCGGCTCGCTCACCTGGACCTCGGGCAGCACCGCGGTGCGCAGCCCGATCGCGGTGCAGCCCGTCACGCTCGTCGCCCCGGCGTCTGTCGAGGGAACGGGAGTGACCGGGTCGGTCGCGGTCGAGGTGACCCCCGGCGGCGACGGCGACATCCCGCTGGCGACGACCGGTCTCTCCGCCGGTCAGCTGCTGGCCGACCCCACGGGTACGGAGACCGAGCACAGCGGCTCCGGGACCACCGGCGACCAGGCGCAGTACCTGGTAGCCGTCCCGGCGGGCGCCCGGCTCGCGCGGTTCGACCTCGACGCGCTGGACGACACCACCGACCTCGACCTGACCGTCTACCGCCTCAACGCCGCCGGCACCCCGGTCGCGGGCTGGCAGTCGGCGACCGGGTCGGCCGACGAGCGGGTCGACATCCTCAACCCGGTCGCCGCCACCTACGCGGTGCTGGTCGACGTCTACAGCGCCGGTGCCGGCGTCACCTGGGACACCACGGTGACCTCGGTGGTCCCGGGCGGAGCTCCGCTGGGCCTCGACCCGGCGGTGCTGGCCGGCCAGCAGGGCATCCCGGTGACGTACTCGGCGTCGTGGACCGACCTCACGCCGAGGACGACCTACCTCGGGCTCGTCGACTACGGCGACACGGGTCAGTCCACGGTCGTGCAGGTGGCCACCGGTGAGCCGGCGACGCCGACGACCACGACCCTCGCGGTCACCGGCGGGACGAAGGCCGGCCAGGAGCAGACGCTCACGGCCACCGTCGCCCCCGCCGAGGCCACCGGCACCGTCACGTTCCTCGACGGGACCACGACGGTCGGCTCGTCCGCCGTCACCTACGGCTCGGCGACCGTGAAAGTGAAGCTGGGCGCCGGCTCGCACTCCCTGACGGCGGCGTTCACGCCCGACGACCCCGCGCTGTACGCGGCGTCCACCTCGCCGGCCGTGCCGGTGGAGATCGTGCAGTCGACCTCGACCACGACGTTCACGCTGTCCCGCGCCGCCGCCCCGTACGGGTCGACGACGAAGGCGGCGATCGTGGTCAAGGGTGCGACCGCACCGCCGACCGGCACCGTGGAGATCAAGGACGGCTCCGTGACAGTCGCCACCGGCACCCTCGTGGTGACGGGGCTGCGAGGCGTCGCCGACGTGGTGCTGCCGAGCACGCTCGCGGCCGGCCACCACCGCCTGACCGCGGTCTACAGCGGCAACGCCGACGTGTCCGCGTCGCAGGCCCAGCGGTGGTTCACGGTGACGCCGCTGGCGTCGCGGGCCGCGATGGGGACGTCGTCGTGGACCGTGCACAAGGGCTCCTCGCCGGTGATCACCATCAAGGTCGTCGGCCCGAAGGGCGCTCCCGCGCCGACCGGCTCGGTCGTCGTGCGGATCGGCCTGACCAAGGTGGCGACCGTGCCGCTCGTCAACGGCGTCGCCACCGCGACCCTGCCGTCGGTGCAGCGCTCGGGCGTCGTCCTGGCCACCTATCGGGGCGACGCCGGCTACCTGCCGACGGCGATCTCGAGGTACCTGACGGTCACCCGCTGAGCCTGCGGGCCCGTTGACGAGGGCCGCGTCGACCTCCGGGTCGGCGCGGCCCTCGCGCGTCCGGGTCCGACGCCGGTGCCGCGGATTCCCGGGGGATTCAACCGCGCGGCGGGTCAAGCACGGCGCGCGCGGCGTCGATAACAGGGGCATGGCAATGTTCCGACGCTCCGCGCGCCCGTCCGACGGGTCCGTGGTGCCGCACCCGCACACACCCGCCGACGAGAACCGCTCCGTGCGCGTCGAACCGCTGAACAGCGCCGAGATCGTCTGGACCGCGCAGCACCGCGAGATCATCACGGGCCTCTGCTCCGGCACGGTCGACACGCAGTCGCTCGGTGACCTGTTCGACCGCGTGCAGGCGATCTGGCTGCAGTCGCAGGACCGCACCGACCCGGAGTCGCTGGTGCACGCGTTCGGCGTCTCGCTGGGCGACCTCGTCGCGCAGCGCGTGCCTGGCCTCGTCTGGGGCTCCGCGCACGGCGACGGCGCTCCCGAGCTGGTGCTGACGCACCCCGAGCACGACCTCGTCGTCTTCCCGCTCGCCGCCGTCGCGAAGAGCTGGGGCGAGGCACCCGTCGGCTGGGTGTCCGAGTACGTGCACGAGGCGGCGGGCGGCGCCCTCGCGATCCTCGCGAGCGAGCGCCAGCCCCACTGACCCGCCTCGCGGCGATCGGCCGCGGCCGGGTGGCCGCGACGGCGCCCTCTCGGGCGAGCGCCCCGACCGCGGGCGGTCGCCGGCGACGCAGCCGCTTTGCGTGAAGACCTAGTCGCACCAGGCGCTACGAAGTCTTCACGCGAGGGGTCTGGCGCCCAGCACGAGGGTCGGGGGCGCCCGGCGCTACGGTCTGGCGGCGTCAGAAGAGGACGTCGGCCTGGGGGGCTGCGGGCGCAGGAGCCGCCACCGGAACAGCCGGGACCGGTGTCAAGACCGCCGGGGTCGCCTCCGCCGGGGCGCCGTCGCGTACGCCGCGGGCCGCGATGCCCGCGAGCTCGTCGGCACGCTCGTTGAACTCGTCGCCGCGGTGACCGCGCACCCAGACGAACGTCACCGCGCCGGGCCGGGACGCGATGGACTGGTCGATGGACTGGATGAGCGCGAGGTTCTGCACGGGTCCGCCGGCGGCCGTGCGCCAGCCCTTGCGCTTCCAGCCGTGCACCCACTCCGACGAGCACTTGATCGCGTACTGCGAGTCGGCCTGGATGGTGAGGGGCTCGTCGCCGGGGTGGGAGCGGATGGCCTCGAGCACGGCCATGAGCTCGGCGATCTGGTTGGTGCCCGACGCGTGACCGCCGCTGGCGCTGCTGCCGTCGTGGTTGGCCCAGGCCCACCCGATGGCCCCGCCGGGGTTGCGCAGGCAGGAGCCGTCCGTGCTGACCGTGATCACGGGGGGTGATTCTGCCCTGCCCCCGGGGCTTCCCTGCACCCGAACGGGGTCATTCTGCACGCGAGCGCTCAGGCCGGTGGGCATTCCGGCCGATGTGCACGGTATGACGACGTTCGACGACACGGACTTCTTCACCGACACCTTCACCGGCTTCGGCGACCGCGAGGCGCCCACGCGGCGCTCGCCGCTGCTCACCGGCCTGATCCTGGTCGCCGCGGCGGCCCTGGTGCTGGGCGGCATGGTCTGGGTGAAGCTGGCTCAGCACCCCGTCGCGACGGTCTCCGTCGATCCGACGACCGCGCTCTCGGTGTTCGCCCGCCCGCAGCGCTCGACGGACATCGTCGCCGTCGACGACCTCGCCGGCAGCCAGATCGCGGCGGACAGCACGCGGTTCCTCGTCGCGACGCCGACCGCCAGCTACTACGCGGGGGTGTCGCGGACGCACCTGGTCTGCGTGCTCGCCGTCGTCAAGGGCGACCTGCCGACGAAGAGCTGCACGTCCGCCGACGCGGGCGGCCGTCTCGTCGTCAACGACGAGCTCATGGTAGTCACGACGGGCGGAACCGCCCCGGCCAGCGCGGACGGCTGGCACGAGGCGGCTCCCGACGTCTTCGTGAACGACTGACGCCTCACTCCGGCAGGCGCAGGCGAGCACCGAGCGCCGCGGCGCCGACGACCGCACCCGCGCAGGCGAGCACGATGTCCTTGACCACGTACTGACCCGTCAGGGTCGGTCCGCCGGCGGGGAAGAGCTCGCCGTAGAAGAGCACCAGCGGCGACATGATGCCGACCAGCGCGCCGGCCAGGATCACCAGGCCGGTCCGCAGGAACAGCCCCGTGACCAGCGTGAGCCCGATGACGGTCTCCATGATCGCGGTGAGCAGCAGCGCCGCCGTCGGGCCGACGTGGCCCAGCGTCAGCGTGCCGATGGTGCGCTCGGCCAGCTCCGCCGCCGGGCTCATGCCGGGGAAGAACTTCAGGACGCCGAAGCCGAGGAACACGAGCCCGAGACTGATCCGCAGGGCGGTGATCGAGTAGCGGGTGAGCACCCCGGCGATCCCCACCTCGACTCGCGCGAGCCGAGAGGGTGCGGCTGCGGGACGGGCGAGGGTGTTGCTCGGGACGGGGGCCGACGTGCCGGCCGCGGATCGCGCGGTGGACGTCAGGGTGGTGGCGGAGGACATGGGACGTGCCTTTCCGGTCAGACCCCTGGTCGGGGCGCTGGGTGCCGGTGATCTCCGGCGGGATGCGGCTACCGGTCGGTAACTCACGTCCCAGCAAGAGGACAGGTGTCCATGTCTGATACGTCCGATTTCCACTCGATCGGCGCAATTCACCCGTTCGAGTGACACGTAGTCATCCGAGCGCGAGGGCGTCCACGACCCGCTTCACGCTCGACGAGAGACCCCACCGCTCGGCCAGCGCGACGAGCGCCTCGGCGTCCGCCACGACGCTGGGCAGCCGGTCGTCGATGTCCCCGACGGGTGCGTCCGGAGCCACCCGGACGACCGCGGGAGCCACCTCGAGGTACGGCGCGGCCTCGACCAGCCGCTTGCGCTGCGTGGCCGTGAGCCCGGGGTCGCCGGCGTCGCGCGCGGCGAGGATCCCGACCAGCGACCCGTACCGGTGGATCAGCTGCGCGGCCGTCTTCTCGCCGATCCCGGGCACGCCGGGCAGGCCGTCGCTGGGGTCCCCGCGCAGCACGGCCATGTCGGCGTAGGCAGGCCCGGACGGGACCGCGTACTTCTCCTTCAGCCGCGCCTGGTCGATCGCCTCGAGGTCCCGGATGCCGCGGATCGTGTAGAGCACGCGCACGGGGACCTCGTCGTCGACCAGCTGGAACAGGTCCCGGTCCCCCGTGATGACGTCGACGGCCGCGCGCTCTCGCTTGGCCACCTCCCGCGCGACGAAGGTGCCGATGACGTCGTCGGCCTCGTACCCCGGCACTCCGACGCGCGCGATGCCGAGCGCCGCCAGGACGTCGACGATGACCGGGACCTGCGGCGACAGGGTGTCCGGCACCTCCTCGATGCCCGTGGTGCCCGGCACCTCGACCGCGACCCGGTGGGCCTTGTACGACGGGATCGCGTCGACGCGGAACTGCGGCCGCCAGTCGTCGTCCCAGCACATGACCAGCCGCGTGGGCCGGTGGACCGTGACCAGCGTGGCGATCATGTCGAGCAGCCCGCGCACCGCGTTCACCGGGGTGCCGTCGGGCGCCTTCACCGAGGCGGGGACCCCGAAGTACGCGCGGAAGTACAGCGAGGCGGTGTCCAGCAGCAGCAGCTTCTCGGTGCGTTCGGCCATGCGGCGAGTCTGGCAGGAACCACCGACGAGGGCTGGGGACCAGCACCCGAACGGGCCGCGCGACGCGACGATCGCTGCCAGGATCGCCACCATGAGCGTGCTGTGCGAGTACTTCGCCGCCCCGTCCGACGCCGCAGCCGCTGCCGTCGTCGACCGGCTCGGCGGCCCCGCCGACGCGAGCGGGGCGCCGGTCACCAAGAAGCGCGGGTTCTTCCACCGGAAGGCGGAGCCGGTCCACGTCCCAGGCGGGCCGGTCGAGGCCTACCCGACCGTCGACGGCGGCGGCATCGAGCCCGTCGTCCAGCTGGCCACCCTCGAGGAGATCCTGACGGGACGCTCCTACGACGACGTGATCGACGGTCTCGAGGAGGGCAACGTCGTCGCCGAGCGCGACGGCGGCCAGCGGCTCGTCGTGCGCCTGACGCCCACCCTCACCGCTGCGCTCGTCGACGCCTCCCCGGAGACGCTCGCGACGGCGGCCGTCCCGTGGTCGCAGACGGAGGAGTTCTTCGGCGAAGCCGACCCGGCACCCCTGGCGGGCTTCCTCGGCCGCCTCGCCGACCTGGCCCGCGGGGCGCGCGAAGCGGGTGACACGCTGTACTGCTTCGTCACCACCTGAACGGGCCGGCACAGGCACGAGAACAACCTGGGACGCGGAATGAGGTCTCGGAACGCGTCCCACGTTGTTCTCGCGGGGCCAGGGCGACGACGAGACCGGACGGTGGCGGCCGGCGCGGCGAGCGTCCGGCGGGTCGAGCAACGGGCATGACGAAGGCCGGTCGGCGCCCCTCCGGCGCCGGCCGGCCTTCGTGCTTCGCGCGCCGTGCGGTCAGCCGGCCGCGGAGAAGTCCAGCTGGTCGTCGACGACCGCGATGACGCTCCACGTGACGCCGTCCGCGTCGGCCAGCTCGTACGTCGGCACCAGCACGGACGCGCCCGTCGGGAGCGTGGTGAGCGCGACGCCGAGGCGGGCGGACACCAGCGTGACGTCCTGGACCGGCCAGGCCAGCGGGCTGCCGGGGGCGGGCGTCGCGGGGACCGTCGGGTCGGGGTTGGGCGCGACGGACGCCGCGGAGTCGTCGGCCACCTTCATGCCGTCGGCGACCATCGGCATCACGCCGCCGCCCGAGGCCCCGAACCGCGGGTCGCCCAGCCGCGCGGCGGCCTCGGTGGGGCTGACCACGTCGTACGAGCCCAGCTCGACAAGCGGCGCCAACGGGGCGTACAGGGACTGGACCCCGTCGGCGACGACCGTGACGCTCGCCGTGACGCCCGTCTGCTGGCCGTCGACCACCTGGCTGCCCGTCACGGTGGTGACCTGCGGGTTGCCCGGGTCGGTCGACGCCGCGAACTGGTAGCCGGCGGTGTCGACACCCACCGACGCGAGGGTGTCCTTCGCCTGCGCGATCGCGCTGTCGCCCGTCGCCGCCGGCGCGGTGTTCACGCACCCGCCCTTGTCGATGCCCGGCTCCGGCATCGCGACGTCGCCGCCGGCCGTGTCGCCCGCGGGTGACCCCGCGGAGTCCGGCGTCGCGACCGCACAGTTCCAGGGGTCCCTCGTCGGGTCGTAGTACGACAGGCTCGCCAGGCCGTCGGCGGAGAGCGACACCGAGGGACCCGTGCCGTCGTTGGTGCCCACCGCCCACGTCCCGTACTCCTGCCGCGGCTGCCCCTGCACGCCCAGAGCAGCCGCCGCGGCCACGATCGTCTCCTGCGAGTACGTGCCGGCGGCGTCGAAGCCCCACGCCTTGCCCGACCCGCCCTCGGTGGACAGCCCGCTCGCCGTGAACACCGTCCGGCCGCCGTACCAGGGGTACATGAGCTTCGAGGAGTCCGCGGCACCGGCAGCCATCGCCACGTCCGGTGCCGCCGCCGACTCGTTCTGCGCCGCGCCGCCGAGCGAGATCGGCGGCGCCGCCGTCACCGTCTCCGGGGCGTTGTTGAGGCCGTAGGCATAGCTGCCGGCACCGATGACCGCGACACCCGCGACCGCCGCCGCGATCTGCAGCCAGCGGGGGGCGCGCCGGCTCCGGCGCGCGGCGAGCTCGTCGGGGACCGGCGTTCCGGCCGGTGCGAGCGGCACCCCCGTGCGCTCCGACACGGCGGCGGTCAACGTGGCGAGATCGGGCTCGCTGCCCGCGGCCGGGTCCGCGGCCTGGAGCCGGGCGAAGGCGACGTCGTCGGCCGGCGGCTCGCCGGGTGCGGGGGTCTCGTGCTCGGTGCGGTCGTCCACGGTCGTGCCTCCTGGTCGCGGGTGCGCTGCTCTCTACCCCGTCTGTGTGCCGACGGGGGCGCTGCTTGCACCGGCGGGGCTGGATGTTCGTGTCGTCAGGCTCCGGCGACGGCCCACGCCTCGCGCAGGCGGGCACGGGCCCGGCTCAGCGCGGCGTCCGCCCCACCCCGTCCGATGCCGAGCACGTCCGCCAGCGCATCACCCGTCAGGCCCTCCCACGCGTTGAGCAGCAGGATCTGCCGATCCCTGGCCCCCAGCGCACCGAGCACCTCGCGCACCCGTTCGTCCTGCACCGCGCGCACCGCCGGGTCGTCGTCGTCGATCTCGTCCGGCACGTCACCGACCGGCACCGGGCGCCCCTTGCGGCGATGGTTCGCGACGACGAAGCCCGCCGTCCGGTACAGCCACGGCAGCTCGGCGCCGTCCGGCACGTCCGCGCGCCGGCGCCAGGCGGTCGCGAGCACGTCCGCGGTGAGGTCCTCGGCCTCGTCGCGACCGGCCCGCCGGACGACGAACCGGTGCACCGCCGACGCATGGTCGCGGACCACGGCCTCGAACCAGGCGGCATCGTGACCGGACTGGTCGACCGACTGCGGGTCGTCTGTCGGATCGGGCACGGCCTCGTCCGGCAGGGCGGACACGCCGGCCGCTCCCGCCGGCCGGCCGTCGAGCGGCGAGTCGTCGGGCTCGAGGTCCGGCGTGCTCGGTGTCGGCGACGGCACAGTGCTCCCAGGTGGTCGTGGTCGGGCGAAGGCCTACACCTGCACTCTGTCGCGAGGGACGACGAACTTGCACCACCGAACGACGTGTTTTCGACAGCCGTGCGGGCGGACGAGCCCGAGGGCTGCCGAGCACCGACCGCGAGCGCCCGCTGCGACGGGCGCGGACTCAGAGGCCGTCGGCGACCACCGCGGTGACGCGGAGCCACGCGTCGCGGGTGGTGGTGCTGAGGGCGTCGTAGTCGATGGGGCCGCCGGCGACGAGGGCCTTGTCGTGCGGCACCTCCAGCACGGCACGGGTGAGCGCCCCGAAGTGCGTCTTGAGTCGGCGCTGCAGGTCCTTGTCGACCTTCGGCTCCGGGGCGGACAGCACCGTCACGGCGCGGCGGACGGCCTCGTCGTGCCCGGTGGCGCGCAGGGCGTCCAGCGCCCAGGCGGCGGACTGCGCGGTGTCCTCCCGCACGGTCGACACCACGACGATCTGGTCGGCCGCACCGACGGCGGCCTGCCAGTTCGACGCGCGCATGTTGTTGCCGGTGTCGATGACGATCACCCGGTAGAACCGCGACAGCACCTGGTGCAGGGACGAGAACGAGGCGGCGTCGACCGACGAGGCCGAGGCGGAGTTCTCGTCGGAGGCCAGCACGTCGAACTGCTCGCTCGGCTGGGTGCGGACGAAGCCGTCGAGGTCGCCGATCCGGACGGTGCCCTCGGACCCGAGCGCGGGCAGGGCGTTGAGCAGGTCGACGGCGGTCCGGGTGTGGTCGGCGTGCGACGACCGCCACCCGAGCGTCCCGCGGGTCTCGTTGTTGTCCCACGCGAGGGTGTAGCCGCCGCGCTGGAGGCCGAACGTCGCGGCCAGCAGCATCGTCGCCGTCGTCTTGTGGGCGCCGCCCTTGGGGTTGATGATGACGACCGTCTTCGGACCGTCGAGGGTCCGCCGGACGGACGCGGAGGCGACGCGCCGACGACGCTCGACCCGGCCGGGACGCGGGGAGATGCCACCGAAGGTGACGCGTCGGACGCCGGCCCTCCAGCCGTGCTCCGCGGGTCCGTCCGAGACCGGGTGACGAGCGGCGAGCAGGTCGTCGAGGGTGGGCAGCGGCTGGGACGACCCGGACGAGGGCGCGCCCAACCGCTCTCCGGTGAGCCCGCTCGCCGTCGCGGCGCCGGCGGACGGAGCCGCAGCCGGGTCGGACCCCGTGGTCGTCGGCGCCGACCGCGTGGAGGTTCCGCGCGTCGCCGCAGGTCCCCGAGCTGCGGCAGCCCCGGCTGCCGCCGATGCCGCGGGAGACGCCGCTGGTGCGGTCGACGATGCGGGCGACGACGACGCTGCCGATGCTGCCGCCGCGGCGATGGCCACCTCGGGCCGCGGGCCGCTGCGCTCGGCGGGCGACGGGCCGGCGGACGGTGAGGAGGCGCCGGGCACGGCGCCGCCGCCGGAGGCGGGTGTCGATGCCGGACCGGCGGACGCGGACGTCGTCGGCACCGGCTGCCCTCCCGCGGGCGTGGCCGCCCCGGTCCGCGCGGAACCGCTGCGGGCCGCGGAGCTTGCGGCTGCTGCGCCGGAGCCCTCCTCGCGGTCGCCGTCGTCGGCGGACGAGGTGTCGGTGGTCTCGCTCACGCTCTCGACCGCTCCGGACGTCGCCGGCGGTTCGTCCGACGAGGCCTCCGCGGACTCGGCATCCTCGGCCAGCGGGCCGGGCGCCTCGTCGACGAGGCCGTCCGGGTGGATCAGCAGCGACCACACCCCGTCGGGGTCGCGGACCTGCACAGGCACAGGCCGGCCCACCGACTCGGCGAGCGCGGCGATGCGACTGGTGATCGCCGCACCCGCCTCCGCGAGGTTGGCCATCCGCACCTGCTCGATGACACCGTCGACCGAGATCTCACCGGTGCCGTCGTCGCGCACCTCGGCGCGGATGTCGGGCAGTCGGGTCGCCGTCGTCGTGTTCTGCCCGTCGGTGCCGTCACTCATGGTGTTGTTGCCCCTCGCTCCCAGTCGTCCGCACCCGAAACTACGCCGCGCGGGCCCCGCGTGCATCGTCGAACCGCAGGCCAGCGCACTGGCGCACCTCCGGGAGGCGTCCCGTCGGGGCGCTGAGCAGGGTCCGACGACGCATCGGGCGGCTCGGACGTGAGATCGGGCACTGCCGGACAACCCGGGCGTGTCGCCGCGGGCGACGGGCTCAGTCGTCGGCGAGGACCTCGAACCACACCGTCTTGCCGTCGGGGTGGGCCTGGATCCCCCAGTCGGACGACAGCGCCTCGACCAGCGCCAGGCCGCGCCCGCTCGGAGCGGTCGGCTCCGGGTGCCCGACGGTCGGGGTGCCGCCGCCGGTGTCGCGGACGCCCACGCGGACCGTCGACCCGTCGATCCGCACGTGGACCCGGACGGCACCGGCGGCGGGTCCGTGCACCACGGCGTTGGACACGAGCTCCCCGGTCAGCAGCTCGACGACCTGGTTGGAGGCGCCGCCCACGCCGGCGTCGGCGATCGTCCGCATGACCCAGTGCCGGGCCGCGCGGGGGGCGGAGCGCTCGGCCTCGACGACGAGCTCGGCGTCGATGATGTGCGCGTCACGACGTCGCACGCTCGCAGCGCTCCGGAGATCTCGCACATCACCCACCCGACCAGAGTGCCCGACGGCGGACGGTCGTGCCCGGGGGGACCGCCGACGCGTCCGGGTGAACGGACGTCGGCGAGGGGGTCGTCCGACCCCGCGCTCGGGGTCAGCGCTGGTGGCTCACCAGGCCGACGAGGTTGCCCTCGGAGTCCCGCACGAAGGCCTGCCACTCGTCGGTGCCCGCGGGGCCGAGGGTGTCGTCGTCGTGGTGAAAGATCACGTGCGGCTCGGAGTCGACGACGACTCCTCGAGCCCGGAGCCGCTCGACGGTCGCGGCCACGTCGTCGACCCGCAGGTAGAGCAGCGCCGACGGCGCTCCCTGGTCGAGCAGCAGGCGGACGCCGTCCAGGTCGAAGAAGAGGAGGCCGGGCGGGTCGAACCGCGCGGTCGGCGGAGCGCCCAGGAGGTCGGCGTAGAAGGCGGCCGCGCGATCGAGGTCCGTCGCCCGCTGAGCGACCTGCACCAGTCCCATGCGGCACATCTTGCACCTGGTCAGCCCCGTCTGAGGTACCTCAGACACCCACACGGGGACCTCAGGCCGAGGGCACCCCACCTCAGGCGAGCGGCCGGCCGATCCAGCGCCGAGAACCCGTCACCCTCCCGATCCGCGGACCCACACCTCACGACGACAGTCGTACCTGTCAACGAGAGCCGGGCAGATCGTCCGGCGTACATGAGGAGGACACCATGGCTGACTTCTGGGGACCTGCCTTCGACGCCGAGCTCGCCTACCGCCACGAGCGCCTGTTCACCGCGCTCCGCGGTATCCCGGCCGACGACGAGCACGCCGGGCACCACGAGCACGACGTCCAGGCGATCACTCGTGAGCTCGGCAGCGTCGCGGTCGCCGCTCGACCCGACGGCTCGCTGCGGCCCGTGCGACTGGCGCACCCGCTGGCCACTGCCGCGCGTGGGTGGCTGCTGCGAGGATCTGGGGCATGGCACGTGGCTCGATGAGCACACCCTTCGTCGCCCGCGCGCTGCAGGTCGACCAGCTCACGCTGGCGCTGCAGCGCGCGGGCGTCGGCGAGCCGTCCGTGGTCCTGCTCGGGGCGGACGCGGGCGTCGGCAAGACCCGGCTGCTGCGGCACGTCGCCGAGCTGGCGAACGCGGCCGGCGCGACGGTCGTCGTGGCCCACTGCGTGGACCTCGGCGAGATCGGGCTGCCGTACCTGCCGTTCGCGGAGGCGCTGTCCCAGCTGCGCACGCTCGCCCCGGAGTCGGTGGACGCGGTGGTCGCCAACCGCCCGGCGCTCGCGCGGCTGCTGCCCGGCCCGAGCGGCTCGGGGTCGGCGCCCGACGACCAGGCGAACCGCCTGCAGCTGTTCGACGGCCTGATCGAGGCGTTCGGGTCCGTCGGCGGCCCGGAGCACCCGCTGCTGCTCGTGCTCGAGGACCTGCACTGGGCGGACGCCTCGAGCCGCGACGTGCTGCGGTTCCTCGTCTCCCGGCTGCGCGACCAGCACCTGCTCGTCGTCGCCAGCTACCGCACGGACGACCTGCACCGGCGCCACCCGTGGCGACCGGTCGCCGCCGAGCTCGCGCGCCACCCCCGGGTCGAGCGCCTCGACCTGGCGCCGTTCACCGACGACGAGCTGCGCGACTTCACCACCGCGCTGAGCGGCTCGCCGCTGACGGAGAGCACCTTGCGCCGGGTGATCGACCGCTCGGAGGGGAACGCGTACTTCGCCGAGGAGCTGCTGGAGGCCGGGGCGGAGGCCGACGAGCTCCCGTGGTCGCTGGCGGACGTGCTGCGCTCCCGGCTCGAGCAGCTCGACCCGTCCGTGCAGCGCCTCGCGCGGATCGCGTCCGCCGCCGGCCGCCGCGTGTCCGAGCCGCTGCTGCGCGCCGCGGTGTCCGCCGACGGTGACCTGCAGCTGACCGCCCCCGGGGTCTTCGACACCGCGCTGCGCGAGGCCGTCGCCCACCACGTGCTCGTCGGCGAGGACGACCTGATCGCGTTCCGGCACGCCCTGCTGGCCGAGGCCGTCTACACCGACCTGCTGCCCGGGGAGCAGTCCTCGTTGCACCGGGCGTACCTGCGGGTGCTTCGCGACGACCCCTCCCTCGGGCCGTCGTCCCAGCTCGCCTCGCACGCCCTGCGCGCCCCCGACCTGCCGACGGCGCTGCTGGCCTCCCTCGACGCCGCCGAGCAGGCGCACGAGGTCCTCGCGCCCGCGGAGGAGCTGCGCCACCTCGAGGTGGTCCTGCGCCTGTGGGAGGCCGTCCCCGAGGTCACGGCGGCGCTCGGCCGCGGCGAGCGTGCCGGTGCTCCCGCGCCTGTGCCGGAGGCCTCCGCCATCCGGGACCACATCGACGTCCTCGTCGAGGCCGCGGGGGCGGCGAGCCGTGCGGGGCAGGTCGACCGCGCGGTGCAGCTGGCCCGGTCCGCGGTCGAGGAGAGCGCCGGCGACGTGCACCGGCAGGCGAGCCTGCGGACCAGCCTCGCGCGGTACCTGCTCGGGGTCGAGAGCATCCACGACGCCCTGGAGCAGTCCTCCCGCGCGCTGGCGGACCTGCCCGAGACGCCGTCGCCGGCCCGGGCGTGGGCGCTCGCCACGTACGCGCGCAGCGCGCTGAACGCCGACCTCGACGCCGAGGCGGAGGTGGCGGCGACGAGCGCGGTCGAGCTGGCCCGGGCGGTCGACGCGGCCGACGCGGAGTCCGACGCCCTGACGACGCTCGCGGTGCTCGTGGTGGACGACGAGAACCGGGCGGCGGAGCTGCTGAAGACGGCGCTGGCCCGGGCCAAGGAGGCGTGCGACTACGTCACCGAGCTGCGCACGACCTTCAACCTGGCGAGCAACCGGTACTACGCCGGGGACATCGCCGGCGCCACGCAGGTGACCGCGGACGGGGTCGAGCGCGCCCGCTCCCTCGGCATGACGTGGAGCGTCTACGGGGTCGAGCTGCACATGTTCACGCAGCTCATCCGATACGTCTCGGGAGACCTGACGCCGGCGTCGATCGGCGCGGTGCCCGACGACCTGGCGCCGACCCTGCTGGCCGTCAGCCTGTACGCAGCGGTCGCGCGTGGTGACGAGGACGCCGCCGAGCGCGGGCACGCCCTGGAGCCCAGCTGGGCCCGGGACGGCCTGATCGCGCTGGTGGCGGGCGGATGCACCATCGACGCCCACACGTGGCGCGGCGAGCTGGACGAGGCGATCGCGCTGTCCCTGCGGCTGCTGGAGCACCTGTGGCGGGCGTGGTCGGACTACTTCCTGGGCGGCATCTGGCTGGTCGCCCTCGCGCTCGGCGCGCTCGCCGACGCGGCCGCGCAGGAACGGCTGCTGGGCAAGGACGTCTCCGAGCGCGTCGCTCTGGGCGACCGGCTCATCGAACGGGCCGCGACGACGGCCGAGCGAGGACGACCGCGCGGCGGACGGCTCGGGCCCGAGGGCCGGGCCTGGCTCTCCCGGGCCCACGCCGAGCACTCGCGGCTCGCCGGCACCAACGACGTGGACCTCTGGCGGGCGACCGTCGCGGAGTTCGACTACGGCTACCGCTACGAGGTGGCGCGCAGCCGGTTCCGGCTCGCCGAGGCCCTGCTCGAGCACGGCGACCGGGAGGCCGCCCTGCGCGAGGCCGGGATCGCCCTGACCGAGTCCGACGCCATGGGCGCGGAGCCGCTGGCGAGCGCGGTCCGGGGCCTCGCGCGGCGCGGGCGGCTGGACCTGCCGGGGATCCGCGTCGGCGGTGCGGACGTGCTGACCGCCCGGGAGGCCGAGGTCCTGGCGCTGGTCGCCCAGGGGCTCTCCAACCGGCAGATCGGCGAGAAGCTCTTCATCTCCGGCAAGACCGTCTCCGTGCACATCTCCAACCTGCTGGCCAAGCTCGGCGTCTCGGGCCGCGCGGAGGCCGTGTCGGTGGCCCACCAGCGCGGGCTGATCGGCGCGGGTTGAGAGGCCACGGGTTGATGGGCACGAGCCGTGACCAGCACCTAGGTTGAGCAGCATGTCTCCGTCGAAGACTCCCGCGGTCGAACTCGAGGTGCGCGGCCGGACCGTCCGGGTCAGCAGCCCCGACAAGATCTACTTCCCCGAGCGCGGCCTGACCAAGCTCGACGTCGTGCAGTACTTCATCGCGGTGGGCGACGGCATCCTCGGCGCGCTGCTGGACCGCCCGACGACGCTCGAGCGCTGGCCCAAGGGCGTGTTCGAGGGCGCCAAGCTGGCCACCCGCGCGGACTCGACCGGCGACGCGTTCTACCAGAAGCGCGTCCCGCAGGGTGCGCCCGAGTACGTGAAGACGGCCCGGATCACGTTCCCGAGCGGCCGGACGGCCGACGAGGTCGCCCCGAGCGAGCTGGCGGTGGTCGCGTGGGCCGCCAACCTGGGCACGCTGACGTTCCACCCCTGGCCGGTGCTCGACGACGACGTCGACGCTCCCGACCAGATCCGCATCGACCTCGACCCCCAGCCGGGCACGGACTTCTCCGACGCCGCCCGGGTGGCCCCGCGAGTCCGGGAGCTGCTGGCGGAGCACGGCATGGAGGGAACGCCGAAGACGTCGGGCGGCCGCGGCATCCACGTCTTCGTGCCCATCGAGCCCCGCTGGTCGTTCGTCGAGGCCCGCCGCGCCACCATCGCGTTCGGCCGCGAGCTCGAGCGCCGGATGCCGGCCGAGGTCACCATGAAGTGGTGGAAGGAGGAGCGCGGCGAAAAGATCTTCGTCGACTACAACCAGATGGCTCGCGACCGCACCATCGCCTCCGCGTACTCGATCCGCACCAACCCGCGTGCGACGACGTCGGCACCGCTGCGCTGGGACGAGGTCGCGGACGTTCACCCGAACGACTTCGACGTGACCACGATGCCGGCCCGCTTCGCCGAGGTGGGCGACCTGTTCGCCCCGCTGGTCGCCCGCGCGGCACCGCGGTACTCCATCGAGTCGCTGCTCGAGCTGGCGGACCGGCAGGAGTCGGACCACGGCGAGGGCGACCTGCCGTACCCCCCGGAGTACCCGAAGATGCCCGGCGAGCCCAAGAGGGTCCAGCCGAGCAAGGACCGTGACCGCCCCCGCTGACCCTCCCGCGGCCCTGGTCTACGCCTCCGGGCGCGGCCGATGGGTCCTGTTCGCGACCGTCCTGGGCTCCGCGATCGCGTTCATCGACGCCACGGTCGTGACGATCGCGCTCCCGACGATCGCCGAGGACCTCGACGCGACGACGGCCGACCTCCAGTGGACCGTCAACGCGTACGCCCTGACGCTCGCGTCGTTCCTGCTGCTAGGCGGCTCGCTGGGCGACCGGTTCGGCCGGCGCCGGGTGTTCCTCGTCGGCGTCGTGTGGTTCGCGGTGGCGTCCCTGGCCTGTGCGGTCTCGCCGACGATCGGCGCGCTGAACGCCGCCCGCGCGGTGCAGGGCGTCGGCGCTGCGCTGCTCACGCCGGGCTCGCTGGCGATCCTCCAGTCGTCGTTCAGCGGGCCGGACCGGGGCCGCGCGATCGGCGCCTGGTCGGGGCTGGGTGGCATCGCTGGCGCGGTCGCGCCGTTCCTCGGCGGCTGGATCGTCGAGGTGACCACGTGGCGATGGATCTTCGGCATCAACATCCCGCTCGCGGCGCTCGTCGTGGTCGTGGCCATGTGGCGGGTCCCGGAGAGCACCGACCCGAGCGCCCAGAAGAAGCTCGACATCGCCGGCACGGTCCTCGGTGCGCTCGGCCTGGCGGGGATCACGTACGGGTTCACGGCCTGGACCGAGCGTGGGGAGCCGGACGCGCTCGTGTGGGGCTCGCTGGCCTTCGGCGTCGCGGCGCTGGTCGCGTTCGTCTTCGCCGAGTCGCGCGCGAAAGCCCCGCTCCTCCCACCCGCGCTCTTCCGCTGGCGGCCGTTCGCGGGCACCAACGCGGCGACCCTGCTCATCTACGCGGCGATCTCGGGTCTCTTCTTCTTCTTGGTGGTGACCCTCCAGGTGGTCGCCGGCTACTCGCCGCTGGCCGCCGGGCTCTCGCCGCTGCCGGTGACGCTGCTCATGCTGCTGCTCTCCCCCCGGGCGGGCGCTCTGAGCTCGATCATCGGCCCGAAGATCCCGATGACGGTCGGTCCGCTGGTGTGCGCGGTCGGCGCCGCGCTGCTGGGCACCATCGGCCCCGACTCCCCGTACCTCACGCACGTGCTGCCGGGTGTCCTGGTCTTCGGGCTCGGGCTCTCGGCGACGGTCGCGCCCCTGACCACCACCGCGCTCGCCGCGGCCCCCGACCACCTCGCCGGCGTCGCCAGCGGTGTCAACAACGCGGTCGCCCGCGTCGCCGGCCTGCTGGCCATCGCGGTCCTGCCGCTGGCCGCCGGGGTCGGCTCGTCGCTGACGGACCCTGCGACCCTCGAGCCCGCCAACCGCATCGCGATGCTCGTCTGCGCCGCGCTGCTGGCCGGCGGCGCGGTGATCTCGCTGGTCACCGTGCCGTCGAGCGCGGACGCGGTGCGCCCGGCAGCGTGAGCCGGCGGCACCATCCGGCCCGGCTCAGACCTTCCAGAGCGTGTCGTCGAGCGGGTCGGTCCGGTCGACGACCAGGGTGGCGACCGGGTCCGCGGTGTCGCCGTAGCTCACCGGCGCGAGCTCCGGGCGCCCCAGGTACATGTCCTGCACCTCGCCGAGCCCCTGCATGCCGGCGGCCAGGGTCCGTGCGGCTGGGACCGACCGGCGGGCGCCCTGCACCAGACGCCAGAGCGTGGCCGCACCGACGAGCGCGTAGAACCCGCTGACCACAGCCGTCGCCAGGACGGTCCCGGCAAAGATCGACCAGACGAGCACAGCGAGCAGCGCGACGACGGCCGTCACCATCGACCACGCCTTCAGGCTCACGCCTCGCCTCCGTCGGTGTCGGCAGCGTCCCACAGCCGTGGCAGCGACGGAAGCCCTGGTCAGCCCACGAATTCGAAGTGCCAGTACTCCGGGTTCGAGCCGCTGCGGCCGGCCCACGACGGAGAGGTCCACCCGTAGGACGGTCCGTGCGTGACCAGCCAGTCGCGCTGCGGGGTGTCCCAGCCGTACTCGCAGGGCAGCTCCGGCACGTCGAGCGCGAGACCGGTGCCGTGCGTGGACGTGCCCGGCGTCGCGGCGACCGTGCCGAGCGCCTCACGCATGGCCACCTGCGTGTCGTAGTCGCGGTAGGTGAGATCGAGGTCGAGGTGGTGCCCGAAGGCGGCGCGGAAGGCCACGTCGAGCCGTTCGAGCGCGGCCGCGGCGGCGTTCTTCAGGTAGTACGGCGTGCCGTGCGGGTCGACGTCCCACGAGATGGCCGTGAGGGCCGACGGGGGCAGCTTCCCGTTCGAGCCGTCACCGCCGACGGTCGCCGGGGACGTGTAGAACGGCGGACCCGAGTAGGTCGTCGCGCACGACGGGCCCGACGCCGCCGCCGCCGGCTTGGCGGCCGGCTTCGCCTGCTTCGCTGCTGCGGCGGCTGCGGCCGCGGCCTGCCGCGCGGCCTCGGCGGCGGCCTGCGCCTGCATCCAGGCGTCGTGGGCCGCGACCACGGCGGCCTCGGCGGCGGCGAGCGAGACTGCGAGCGCCCGCAGGGACGCCGGGCTGAGTCCGGTCGCGGTCGCGGGGCCGGTCGCGGCCGGGTCCGTGCTGGCCGGGTCCGTCGGCGCAAGTGCCGTGTCGGCAGTCGCCAGCTCGGCGGCGAGCTGCTGCCGGACGGCGTCGTCAGCGACGGCGTCCTGGCTCGTGGCGAGCGTGGCACGTGCGCTGTTCGCGGCGGCGGCGAGGGTGGCCAGGGCGGCGACGCGGACGCTGGCCGCCTGGGTCCGGCCGGCGTCGGTCGCCTGGACCAGGAGGGCGTCGGCGTCGAGCACCTGCGCCCCGTGGGCGTGGGCCGCGCGCTCGTCGGCGGCGGCCTGCGCGGCGGCCACCCGGTCGTCGTGGTCCGTCCACGCCCAGGCTCCCCCGGCGACGCCGACCACGAGGACGGCGGTCACGGCGGCGACGATGCTGCGCGGTGGACGGCGGATGGCGTGCTCCGAGCGGGCTGCAGGACGGACAGGGCGATTCGGACCGTCGTCAGGGTAGCCGCGCGCCGACGGACGCGACACGACGAGCGGGACCACGCCGAGCGTCGGGACTCGGCTCCACCGGCGCGAGGCCGCCGACGCCTCGGCCCTGGGGCATCCCGTCAGCACACGACGCATGCTCTGCCGAGGACCGCTCCCAGGCGCCCGTGTGACGCTCGTCGCACGCCTACGCCGTCTTTGTCGGGAACCTGCCGGCGACGTCCGTCAGGAACCGCAGTCATCCGGTGGAACCCGCGCTGGAGCGCTCAAGAACACGGTCCGGGAGGCCGATCCCGGCACCATGAGTGATGTGCGCCCGACGCTGTCCCTTCCCGCGTCCGGCCCTCACGGCACCGTCCCCGGGGTGCGAGCCCTGACCCCTGAGGAGAACGGTCACCTCGACCGTGCGCGCGCGCACCTGCGGGCCAGCGGCGCCGACGTCGCCGACCCGCGCGCCGTCGGGGCGCTCCTGTTCTCGTCCCGGAAGCGGTGGGCCGACGGCCCGTCCACCCCCGTGCCGCCGGCGATGGTCATGGCCCTCGGCGTCGGCGTCGGCGACCTCATCGTCGCCCGCGTGCCCGGCGCCCGGTGGGCCCTGCGGATCGCCACGTCACCCACGCCCGCGGTCGTGTCGGCGTCCGGCGAGGACGCGGCACTGCCGCTGACCGACGTCGGCTCTCGCTGGCAGACCGGGTGCACGCCCGACTGGGTCGCCGAGTACGTCATCGCCGCTGCGGCCCACCTGAACGCCGGCGCCGCACCCGAGCTGCCGAGCCCGCGGACCCCGGAGCGCAGCCCTCAGCTCGTCGCGGAGTCCGAGGGCCCCGACTACCTGCCCTCGCGGCCGACCGCCGCCGGCCAGCCGCTCTCCAGCCGTCGCCCCACGCCGCCGCTGTCCGCACGACCGGTCGAGGACCAGCCCGTCGCGCTGCGTGCGCTTGCCGACGCCACGGGCGCCGCCCGCGCCGCCGACGGAGCGTCCGCCTTCCGCGAGCTCGCCGAGGCCGCCGGCGCCCCGCGCCCCGCCGAGCCCGCCTACCGCCCCGCCGAGCCCGCCTACCGCCCGGCCGTCGAACCGACGTCCTTCGCGCCGCGCCCGGCCGACGGCGCGCCGCTGGCGAGCCGGGCCGCGGCGACGGCCCCGGCCACGCCGCCCGTCGCCGTCGCACCGGTCCCCGTCGCACCCACCCCCGTCGCACCCGTCGCCGTCGCGCCCACGCCGGTCGCGCCTGACCCCTCGCTCGCGCCCGTCGCGCCGCAGACCCCCGCCGACCTCCCGTACCCCCCGTCGCCCGCAGCGCAGGACATCGCGCTCGGCGCGCTGGAGCAGGCGCTGGAGGCCGCGCTGGCCGGCGAGGGCGCCGCGGTCACGTACGCGCTGGTCGACGGTGGCCCCGCGGCCACCCACGAGGTCCGCCGGTTCGAGGCGGACGCGACACCCGACGCCCGGGAGTGGGTGCGGACCTCCGGGGCCGCGCGCGCCGCGGTCGCCTGGGTGGGCCGCCTGCCCGGTGACGCGACGGACCCGAGCTCGGTGGGCTCCCGCGCGGTGCTGGTCGAGGCGTCGGATGCCGGGGCCCCGAGCCTCGTCGTCGCGCACCGCTACTCGGTCGCCGTCGCGGAGGGCGAGGGCCGGGCCCGGCCCGCGCGGGCCGTCGGCGGGCCGCTGGTGCTGGGGCAGGGCGCGCCGCTGCTCTGAGCGTCGCGGGAACCGCGCCGCGGTCGGGGTCGTTGAGCAGCCCATGGGCGTCCCCGTCACCCCCGTCGACCCGCAGCTCCCCACCGTCGTCGCACCACGGTCGCCCGCGGCGACCGCGTTCGACCCCGCCGCCGACGTCCGGACCGAGCTCGACCGCCAGATCACGGCCTACGTCCAGCTCGGCCTGCCGGCGCTGCTCGGCGAGGACCCGACGGCGTTCCGGACCCGGCTCGCCCCGCTGGCCGAGGTCGCGCGGACCCCGACCACCTCGGCCTCCGTGGAGGGCGACGACATCCCGTTCGTGCTGGTCCTGCCGGGCCTGGACCTCAACGACGTGGCTCCCGCGATGCGCCGCGGCAAGCACCTCGGCGTCAGCGTCATCGACCGCGTCGAGGCGCCGACCTACCGCCCGATCGAGGGCATCGCCGTCCCCGCCGAGCCGTACCTGCTGTGGGGCGTCGACACCGGCTCGGAGTTCTGCAACGTCCGGCCGGAGGACGCGCTGGCCACGATCACGGGCCGCGGCCGGACCCCGCTGACGATCGACGAGGGCGTCGCGCTGGTCGTCGTCCGGCCGGACATGCTGCGCCCCAACAAGTGCTTCTCGCTGCTGGCATCACGGACCGGGACCAACCAGCGCGTCCCCGCCGTGTGGATCAGCGAGCGGCGCGCGAAGCTCGGCTGGTGCTGGGACCGCAACCCGCACACGTGGCTCGGCGCAGCGTCCGCCGCCGACCGTGTCGCCCACGCCGACGCCTGACTAGTCTGCGACGGGGCGCCGCGGGCGCTCACTCACGGCGCGAGGAGGACCCATGCGGTTTCGCACGACGATCCAGCTGAGCGGCAAGACCGCCACGGGCATGCCCGTCCCCGACGAGGTCGTGACGGCCATGGGCCGCGGCGCACGCTTCCCGGTGGTGGTCACCATCAACGGCTACTCCTACCGCAGCACGGTCACGCCCTACGGCGGCCAGACCTTGATCCCCGTCAGCGCCGAGAACCGCGCGGGCGCGGGCGTCGAGGCCGGCGAGGACGTCGACGTGGACATCGAGTTCGACGACGCCCCGCGCACCGTCGAGGTTCCCGACGACCTCGCGGCCGCGCTGGTCGGCCGGGCGCGCGCGGCGTTCGACGCGCTGTCGTTCAGCCGCCAGAAGGCGATCGTCCAGCCGATCGAGGACGCCAAGACCCCCGAGACCCGCGAGCGCCGGATCGCCAAGGCCGCGTCCGAGCTGGGCGCGGGCTGACGCCTCCCCCACCGAGCCCTCCGTCAGGACGCCGCGCGCACCGGGTACCACCGCGACCCGAACCGGCGCGTGACGCTCCGCCCGCTGATGTCCGCCAGCTCGTCCAGCCGTGCGAGGACGGCCCACCCGACCCGGCGAGCGGTCTGGTCGTCGTCGGCCTGGAACCGGACGGTCACGCGAGCCTCGCCCCGCACGATGGCGACGTCGTGGGCCTCGACCGTGGTCATCGCCTCGGCGGTCGCGACGGCCTGCGGCAGCACGTCGGGCGCGGCGACCCCGGGCCTGAGCAGCCCGATCGCCGCGGTCACCCGATAGGAGGGCACCGCGTCAGCCCTCGGCCCGGACGGCCGGTGCCGACGAGGGAGGCGGGCGACGATCCATGGCGCAACGCTAGCCGGACCTCAGAGCCGGACCCGCCCCGTGGACACCGGCACCGGAACCGGCGAGACGGCGCACGGGACGTCCGACCCTGTCTGCGACACGCGCCGGCCACGAGGCTGACGGTGTGCCGGGGCGTCTGAGCGTGTTCGACCGTGCCGAGCTGGCGACCGATGTCGGTCCCAGCCCGCGGAACGTCGCCGTCCTGCTCGTCCTCGACGGCCCGGCGCCCGATGTCGCGCTGGTCCGCGAACGCATCGCGCGGGCCGTCGCGCAGGAGCCGCGCCTGAGCGAGCACGTGCGCCGACGGGGGCTGGCCGCCCCGATCTGGGAGCCGTGCACGGTGGACCTCTCCCATCACGTCCGTGTGCGCGCGGCCCCCGGCGCCGACCCGGTCGCCGTCGCGGTCGAGGACCTCCTGCGGCCGATGCCGCCGGGCCGCCCGCCGTGGCGACTGACGATCGTCGACCTGGCGGACCCCGAGCGGTCGGCGCTGATCTGGACCAACGGGCATGTCCTCGGCAACGGACCGAGCATCCTCGGTCTCCTCCTCGACTGCCTGGTCGACGGGTCCCTGGCCGTCCCGTCGCGCTTCGCGGGCCGCCGCCTTCCGGCAGCCGGCGGCGACGAGCCGGGTCGTGTCGTGTCGCGTCATGTCGGTCGCTCGGGGAGGAGCCCGCTCGTCCGGCCCGTGACCGCCGGTCTCACCGCCGTCCCGGTGGACGTGGACGTCGACGACCTCCGGTCCGGTGCCCACGCCTGCGGGGCGACCGTCAACGACGCCCTCCTCTGGGCGTGGGGACGCGCCTTTCGCCGCGCGCACTCCGCGCGCGGCGGGCACGGCGGACGGTTCGTGATCTCCGTGCCGGTCACCTCTCCGGGGTCGAGGTTCGGCAACGACGTCGGCTCCCTGCGCGTCGCGGTGCCGGAGCCGGACCGCCCTGCCGCGGAACGGCTCGCTGAGCTCGCGTGCCACACCCGACACGTCAAGCGCCACATCCGGCCGTGGACGTGGGCACCCGCCGCGGCGGGGGCCGTACTCGTGCGCCGACTCGGCCTGCTGCCGACCGTGCTCCGGCGCCAGCGCCTCATCTCGACCGTGGTGACCTACGCGCCCGGGCCGTCCGAGCCGCTTCGGGTGCTCGGGACATCCGTCGTCGCGGTCGTCCCGCTCGTCCCCGTCGTCGGGAACGTGACCGCGCTCGTGGCGGCGACGTCGGTCGGCGGCCGGCTCTACGCCACGGTCGTGTGCTCCCCCGAGTCCGCAGACCAGGCCCGTTCGCTTGCCGACGACCTCGCCGCGGGGCTACGCGACATTGCGGCGATCGGCGCACGGCCGGTGTCCACGCACTGAGTCGAGATCGCTGGCGAGACCACCACGGGTTCCGCACGGCCTCGCGCTCGGGGGCGGAAGGACGGGACGATGCGCGCATGGGGACGACCAGCACGTCGCGGGTTCGCTGGCTGCGCTACGGGGCCGTCGTCGCGTTCGGGATCGGGTTCGGGTACGTCGAGGCGGCGGTGGTCCACTACCTGCGCCTGGCGCTGGGCACGGGGCTCGTCTACGACGCCCCCGTGCGACGGGTCTACCTGGACCTCGGGATCATCCGGTTCGTCGACCCAGTCCGCACGATGCTCGTCGACCCGGACCTCGCCCGCGCCGAGACCGCGCGGGAGGCCGCGACCATCGTCATGCTCGCCGCGGTCGCGGTGCTGGCGGGGCACAGGTTCTGGCACGGGGTGGCCGCGTTCTTCATCGCGTTCACCGTGTGGGACCTGACCTACTACCTCTTCCTGCGCGTGCTGACCGGGTGGCCGACGAGCCTGACGGACACCGACGTGTTCTTCCTCATCCCGGTGCCGTGGCTGGGACCCGTGGCCACGGCCGTGGTCGCGTCGACGGCAGTGTTCGCGGTCGCGTCGTGGAGCTACCTACGACCGGCAGCGTGGGCGGACCGACCCAGGGACTGAGCGCCGGTCAGGCCGTCTTGGCGTACCAGGCCTCGTTGATGGTGCGGTTCACCACGATCCGCTGCCGGGTCTGGGCGACGACGCCGATCAGGGCCAGCACCAGCAGCAGCGCGTACCACCACCATCCGGCGTCGACTGCGCTGCTGAAGCTGCCCTCCGTGAAGTCGGCGGAGTTCAGCGAGCCCACCAGCAGCATCAGGCCGCCGACCACGCTGACGGCGCCGGCGATGGAGCTGACCACCGCGAGCACGATCATCGGCATGTTCCCCAGGACCGACACCAGACCGAGGACCGCGCCGATGGCGACGCCGACGAGCACCGCGAGCCAGTTCCAGTCGATCCCGAGGGCGACGACCAGGCCGGCCCCGATCACGTAGCCGAAGACCGCCATCGCGAGGATCACTGCCACCGCGTAGTAGAGGTAGGCGAGCACGGCGAAGACCAGGGCGAAGACCAGGCCCGAGACCCAGCCGAGCGCCGTGCCGAGGAAGCTCTCGTCCGCGAGCGAGGCGAACAGCCCCGCCCCGAAGGCGAACCCTGCGAAGAAGCCCCAGATGGGGAGGACGAGCCGGAGAACGAACTGCCCCGCGAAGAGCATCACGCCCCCAGCGACGATTGCGAGGATGCCCAACAGGATGTCCGCCATGACTGCAATGTAGGACTCGCTGCCGTCGATCCGTGCGAGTTTCGGGGTCGAGCCGCCCTCGAGCATCCCGATCCGGTGTCTGCACCTCCTATCCACGGCCCCCGGCTCGGAGTAGACCTAGGACGAATCGGTGCAAATGGGTGCACCGATGATCCGTCAGGAGGTTGGAGCCATGCCGAAGTTCATGGACGTTCACCACGGGATGACCGGCATCACGCCCGAGGCGCTCAGGGCCGCGCACCAGGCGGACGTCGACATCCAGGGCGAGGAGGGCGTCGACTTCCAGAGCGCGTGGGGCGACCCGGAGTCGGGGATGGTCTGGTGCATCTCGGAGGCCCCCGACGCCGATGCGGTCCTCCGCATCCACGAGCGGACCGGCCACCCGGCCGTCGAGATCTACCCGGTCCCGGTCGAGGCCTAGCGCCGCGGACCCACGAGGGATGGCACGACAAAGGCCCCGCACCAGCGATTCTGCTGGTCACGGGGCCTTCGTGGTGGAGCCGCCCAAGAGAGTCGAGCTCGTGCCGCGGCGCGTCCAGTGCCGTCCGCCGCGATGGCCGACGGCTCAGGCCGAGTTGATCCCGTGCTCGTAGGCGAAGATCACCGCGTGCACCCGGTCGCGGACGCCGAGCTTGGTCAGGACTCGGCCGACGTGGGTCTTCACGGTCGTCTCGGAGACCACGAAGGTCTCGGCGATCTCGGCATTGCTCAGCCCGCGGGCGATGAGCTCCAGCGTCTGGCGTTCGCGTTCGGTGAGCGTCGCCAGACGAGCGTCCTGGATGCGGCCCGAGGCGGGTCGGTGATCGAGGAACGTCTTGATCATCCGACGGGTGACCGTCGGCGCGAGCAAGGACTCGCCCGCGTGCACGGCCTGGATGCCCGCCACGAGCGTCTCCGGCTCGACGTCCTTGAGCAGGAAGCCGCTCGCCCCCGCCCGAAGCGCGTCGTAGACGTAGTCGTCCATGTCGAACGTGGTGAGCATGATGACCTTGGCGTGGCACCTCGGGTCGGACAGGAGCTGCCGGGTGGCCTCGATCCCGTCGGCGCCGGGCATCCTGACGTCCATCAGCACGACGTCCGCGGCGAGATCGCGGGCTCCGGCCACGGCCTGTGCGCCGTCGGCAGCCTCGCCGACCACCTCCAGGTCCGGCTCGATCTCGAGGATCATCCGGAAACCGCGCCGGACGAGCGCCTGGTCGTCGGCGATCAGCACCCTCGTGCGCTCGCCGGTCCCGAGACTCATGCGGCGGCCAGGGGAAGGGTGGCGAGCAGCTCGAAGCCGCCTTCGGGCCGTGGCCGGGCCACGAGGTCGCCGCCGTAGACCGAGACCCGTTCACGCAGACCCAGCAGGCCGTGGCCCGCCTCGGCGGGCGCATCGAGGTGCCGGCCGTCATCGCGGACCATGAGCTCGAGATGCTCCGGCGTGTACCCGATCGTCACCTCGGCCCGACTCGGCGAGACGGCATGCCGGAGCGAGTTGGTCAGTCCTTCCTGGACGAGCCGGTACGCGGTCAGGTCCAGTCCGGGGGCGAGCGGCTGGGCGTCGCCGGTGATCGACACCTCGACCGGCAGCCCGGCACTGCGGAACTGCTCGACCAGCCGGGACAGCTGGTCCATCCCCGGCGCGGGCTCCCGGGCGTCCACCTCGCCTTCCTCGCGCAGCACACCGACCATCCGACGCATCTCGGCCAGAGCCTGACGACCGGTGGACTCCACCGTCTCCAACGCCTCCCGTTCGACCACCTGGTCCTCACGGAGACGGCGTCGGACGGCGGAGGTCTGCACCGTCATGATGCTCACGCTGTGGCCGATGACGTCGTGGAGCTCGCGCGCGATCCTGTTGCGCTCCTCGGTGACCGCGCGCACGGCTCGCTCCTCACGGCGGAGGCGGCGTTGCTCGGCGTTCTGGGAGAGCACACGGAGCCAGGACCCGAGGAGCCAGGCGATCACCCAGGGGGACCACCACACCAGGGCGGCGGCCACCGACGTGGCGGCCACCGGGTCGAACCCGATCCACGCGACGCCGAGGACGACGATGAGCACGAGCCCCCACCACGCCGGCCGTCGGCGTTCCCACCGGGCCACGCTGTAGGCCGCGATCATCGGCGGCACCGCGACACCGAAACCCTCCGGCGACCCGACGGCCGCGAACTCGAGGACGTAGACGCCGACGATCGCCGCGAAGACCTCGAGCGGGTACCGCCGACGTCCGACGAGCAGCACCGCGGCCACCCCGTAACCGAGCGCCTGCGCCCAGTGCGGGCCCTGCCGATGCGTCGCGCCGGCACCCGCCCACGCCTCGAGCTGGCCGAGGACCAGGCACACCCCGGCGACCGACAGGTCGAACAGCGTGGAGCGCCGCGTCACACGCCGACGCTACCGCCGCCACCCGGCCGCTGACGTCCTCCTCGCGGAGGATTCCAGCGTCTGACCTGCGGATGAGGCTGGGATGCTCCGGCAGGCAACCCGATCTCGTGTCGTCGAGGGACGCGCTCGCACCACCCCCCGACCTAGCGTCGAAGCACCGCCCGATGCGGCCTGGCACGACTTTCCGACGACAACACTTGGAGGACACCGATGATCACTCGACGCACAGCGGGGGCCGCACTCCTGGTCTACGCGTTCGCTTCTTTCGCTGGGAACATCCTGCTCGCGGCGCCGGGCGGAGACTACGAGCCCACGCTGGTCGGCGACTTCGTCTCCAGCGGTCACTCGACGACTGCCTTCGCAGCGGCCTACCTCGGCATCCTGGGGTCGGTGGCACTGCTGCCCTTCGTGCTCTGGGCGCGGACCGAGCTCGCCCACCTCGGGGAGCTCGCGTGGGGCCTGGGCGTCGCCGCAGCCGCCACCGGGGTGGTCGGCTGGTTCGTCAACGGTGGGGTCGCGGTGGCCATGGCCGAGGGCGGGTCCGGCATCCGGGCAGGTGTGGCAGCCCCGACCGTCTACGCCCTGACGGAGATCGGCAACCTGCTCGCGTGGTGCGCGCCGGCACTCTTCGTGGGCATCGTCGCGATCCTGCTCTCCCGCACGACTGCGCTGCCTCGCTGGCTCCGCGTCTTCTCCGTCGTGGCCGGCGTGTGCGGAATCCTGGCGCCGTTCTACTTCACGTTCTTCGTCTACCTGCTGTGGGCAGTCGTCCTCGGGGTCACGTTGGTCTCGCGTCGCGCCCTCGTCGCGGCCCAGCCCCGACCGTCCTTGGTCTGAGAAGGACCCACCGGTCCGGCGAGCTCGCACGACAAAGGCCCCGCACCAGCGTTTCCTCTGGTCACGGGGCCTTCGTGGTGGAGCCGCCTTAGAGAATCGAACTCTTGACCTTCTCATTACGAGGTAGATTGAGAGATGCGGGCGGTGTCGGCGGTCATCGATCCGTGCAGGTCAGGCTGGAAGCCGTGTCCGGAGCCGTCCAGCGCGATGCGCTCGACCGCACATGGCTTGGCACCCAGCCTGGCACCCAGCCCGCGGCGGGGTGCCAGAGGCTGAGCGCTCGGGATCTACTCAGATCCGGAGGTCAGTCGTGGCCGCGAGCGCTTCGGCGAGCGCGTCTAGGACTGTCATGCCCTGTCCGCGCGCGTGGGCGTCGGCCCATTCGGTGGCGGAGAGCGCCGACTCCGCGGTGGTTCGGGCTTCAGAGATCCCGCGCTCAGCCCGACGGTCTGGGCGGAAACCCATTCGATCGCGTGCAGCGCCGCACGCGGCCAGCAGCACGGCTACGAACTTGGCGTAACCGATGTCGGCGAGAACGCCGGCGTAATCCTCGATCATCCACACAAGCAAGCCCGGACGGAGGTCGCGGGCCTCGTGCTGAAGTTGCGTCGACATCAGCTGATGAGCCTGGTTGGCGCGGCCGAGTTTCCAAACCGCGTCGGCGATGTTGTGGTCCACGACGGGCAGGTAGTGAAAACCGCCGTTCTCGTACGCCAGGCGCGCATCCTGGAACACTTCCAGGGAGGCTTCCCAGTTGTCATTGATTCCCTCCAGGTAGGCCAGGCGGTCGAGCGCGTTGCCTAGCAGGAGGTGGTCGTCCAGGCCTCGGGCGAGGTGCGCGGCCTCCTGGGATGCCTGTCGGCTCTCATCCATGTGGCCGAGGCTGGATTCGATGTCGCTAAGGCACACCAGAGCCCACGCGAACTCAGCGGTGTCCAGAGTCCGCAGCATCGTCAGGCTGCTTTGCGCGACCTCGTGAGCCCGGGACAGGTCCCCTCGATCCATCCAGGTGTACGCGTAGGCGTAGAGGCACTGACCATATTCAGCACTTTCGTCAGAGCCTGCACACTCAAGGACGGCCTCGAGCCAGCGCCGGGCCTCGGCCGCGTCGTACTCCCTCCATAACCCGCACAGCCCGACGAGTAGCGCTAGACCGAGCGCGGCGTGCTCTGCGCCCTGAGCATTGGGGGCGGCGGGTCGGGACTGAGGGGACGTGGCCCAGGCCAGGGCTTCCCGGAAGTTGTTCTGTTCCCGAAGGAACCGGCGGTTGCAGCGGATCATGTGCTCGCGGGTGGCCCACGTCAGTCGCCAGTCCAGCTGGGCGGCCACGTCGGCGAAGTGCGTGGCGTGCCGGAGCCGCACGGCGGTGAGCTCGCCGGCGTGCTCGAGGCTCTCGAGGGCGAATACCCGCATCGTCTCCATCATTGTGAATCTGGGCTCACCCTCATCGTCCTCAGTGACGGTGATCAGGCTGGCGTCGACCAGGTCGGCGACCACATCGATCAGGTCGCGGTCTCCGATGGTGTCGACGCCGTAGACCGCGGCCAGCCCGTCGAGATCAGCGCCGCCCGCGAACACGCCCAACCGGCGAAACAGCGACTGCTGGGCTGCGGGCAGCGCGCGATACGACCAGTCGATGGTGTCCCGCATTGCCTGCTGACGGGTCGGCCGGTCAGCATCGGTGCCGCGCAAGTCAAGCGCCTGGTCCAACCGGCTCAGCAGCGCACGTGGGCCGAGCAACTTGGACCGGGCGGCGGCTAGCTCAATGGCCAAGGGCAGACCGTCCAAGCGCCGGCATATCTCGGACACGTCCGCGGCGTTGTCGACGGTCAGCGCGAACGAGGCGCGCACCGCTCGGGCCCGGTCGACGAACAGCTGCACCGCAGCGGACGCCTCGGCCCCGCCGAGCGTGTCCGCGGCCGGCAACGGCAGAGGCGCCACTGCGTACTGATGCTCGCTGGTCAGATGCAGCGGTCGGCGCGAGGTCGCCAACACCACCACGCCCGGCGCCTCCCGCAGCAGGGTCGCCACCGCCGTATCGGCCCCGTCAATCTGCTCAAGGTTGTCCAGCACCAGCAGCGCGTGCAGGCCTGCCACGCCGGCGGACAACGCCTGCAGGACACCATCGCCAGCCGGCAGGTCCATCGCTCCTGCGATGCTGCCCCAGATCACATCGGCGGTCGTGACCGCGGCCAACGGCACGAAAAACACCCCGTCCGGGAAACCGTCCGCGACGGCTCGGGCGGCCGCGACCGCCAGCCGGGTCTTTCCCGACCCCCCCGGCCCGGTCAGGCTGACCAGCCGCACCTCTTGATCCCGCAGCAGCCTCGCTACCCCGCCCACCTCCATGTCACGCCCGAGCAGCGGTGTGGTCGCTATCGGCAGGCTCGAGATCGTCCCCACCGACCTCAGCGGTGGAAACTGCTCCGGGGTACCCGGGATTAACAACTGATACAGATGCTCGGGCAGATTCAGGTCCTTGAGCCGGTGCGCGCCCAGGTCTCTCAGGGTCACGCCCGCGGGCAGGCTCCGGGCGACGAGGTTGGCGGTGGCATCAGAGGTCACTACCTGGCCGCCGTGCGCGGCCGCGGCGATCCGCGCGGCACGGTGGACATCGACGCCAACATAACCGTCGTCGAAGATCCGCGGACTGCCAGTGTGGATACCCATCCGAACCCGAACCTGCTCCCCTTCCGGCCAGTCTCGGGCAACAAGAGCACGTTGCGCCTCCACAGCAGCCGCGACCGCAGCCTCCGCGGCCGAGAACACCACAAAGAAGCTGTCGCCCTCGGTGCCCATCTCGACGCCGTTGAATCTTGCCCATGCAGCGCGCTGCGCGGTTCGGGAACCATCCAGAGCCTGCTCATACGCCCGCCCCAACCGCGCCAACAACAGCGTGGACTGCTCGACGTCGGAGAACAACATCGAGACTGTCCCAGACGGAAGCCCGGCCACACTCCATCATGGCGCCGGACAGCCAGGCAGGCGACCCCCATTGGTCCTGGTCAAGGCGGTGACGCGCCGATGTGCCTGCCGCTGCTCGACGCGATCCGGGTGCCCCCCGACCGGTCGCGGCCGGCCGCGGACCCGGCCCGACGCGGTGCTGGCCGACAAGGCGTACTGCTCCCGGGCGATCCTGGGCCGAGCTACGCCGCGGACGGCGGTCCAACTCAGCGCGAGAACGTTTCGATGACCTTCTCACCGTGCGTGGGACGTCATGCCGGTCCCCAGCAGGTCACTGCGGACGTTTCTGCAGGTCAGCGAGTTTCGCGGCCGCAGACGAGGAGCTCGGAGAGCCGTCGAGCGCCCGATTTGGGCTCCCACTTGGCACCCACCTTGGCACCATACGGTCGTCGCGCGCCCTCACGACGAAGGCCCCGCGCCAGCGTTTCCGCTGGTCACGGGGCCTTCGGTCCGGAGCCGCCTAAGAGAATCGAACTCTTGACCTTCTCATTACGAGTGAGACGCTCTGCCGACTGAGCTAAGGCGGCGTCGTCGGGATCCATGGACCCCGGCGAGCCCGCTTACTGTACCCGGAGGACCCCCGGCCCTCCAAAGCGAGCCCGGAGAGACGGGTCACAACGTCCGCACGGGACGGCCCGGCGCGCACGCGATCGCCGCGGCGGCCAGGGCGACGGCATCCTCCGCGACCGCAGCGAGCAGGGCCGGCATCCGGTCGGCTGCCCATCCGCGCCACGCGGTGCCACCGAAAGCACCGGCCAGGCCACCCACGGCACCGGCGATCGCAGGGACGACCGGGCTCGCGTGGTCGCGGGTCGCCAGCATCGTCGCGCCGATGAGCCCGGAGCCGGCGCGGACCCAGGCGCCGCCGTGCTCCAGCCGGCTGGGCGCGGTCGGCAGCTTGTCCGCCACCAGCTCGCCGACGACGCCGAGTACGGCACCCGCTCGGACGGCCGGGCGGGCACCTCCCGTGATCGTCGGGGCACCGGGGCCGAGGGCCGACCGCGCGCCGGCGGCCCACCCGAGCAGGAGGCACCGCCCCAGCAGCCCGGCGGTCGGTCGTCGGCGGGCCGGACCGGCACCGCGCAGGTGGATCGGGAGGGACGCACTCACGGAAGCCGACATGCAGTCACCGTGACCCGTCGGGAGGCCCGGGGCAACCCAGGACCGCACCGGTCAGCAGCGGGTGCCCTCCGCCGGCACCGTGCCGCTCAGGAGGTAGGCGTCGACCGCGTTCGCGATGCAGGCGTTCGAGGAGCCGTAGGCCGTGTGGCCCTCCCCCTGGTACGTGAGCAGCACGCCGGACGAGAGGAGGCTCGCCAGCTGCTCGGCCCACGCGTAGGGCGTCGCCGGGTCGTTCGTGGTGCCGACGACGACGATCGGCGGGGCACCCTCGGCCGCGTACGAGTCCAGGCCGCCGACCTCGGGCACCGGCCACTGCGCGCACATCGTGCCGCCGAACGTGAAGAAGGCGCCGACCGTCGGAGCGGCCGCCTCGATCTTGGCGGCCTCCTGGCGCATGGTGTCGAAGTCCGCGGAGGCACGGGGGTCGAGGCAGTTGATGGCGTCGAAGGCGACCACCGAGTTGGTGGTGTAGGTGCCGTCCTCGGAGCGGTCGGAGTACTGGTCGGCGAGGAGCAGCAGGGTCGAGCCCGTGTTCTGCTTCAGCGCCTCGGTCAAGGCCTGCGTGAGGTACGGCCAGAAGGACTTGGAGTAGAGCGGGAGCGCGATGCCGTAGAAGGCGAGCATGGCGGTCAGCTCGCGGTCCGTGCCGGTGGGCAGGGGGTTGACGCGGGCGCGGTCGAGCAGGTCGTGCACCTGCGTGAGCCCATGGTCCACCGACCCGGTCAGCGGGCAGTCCGGGCCTGCCTGGCAGTCCGTGATGTATGCGCGCAGGGCACTCTCGAAGCCGACGGCCTGGCCCTCGGAGGCCTCGAAGGACGTCAGGTCGGGCGGCAGCGCACCGTCCAGGACGAGACGGCCGACCTTGTCGGGGAACAGCGCCGCGTAGGTGGCGCCGAGCCGTGTGCCGTACGAGAAGCCGAGATACGCGAGCTTGTCGTCGCCGAGGGCCGCCCGCAGGACGTCGAGGTCGCGGGCCGCGCTGATGGTGTCGATGTGCCCGAGCACCGGGCCGGTGTTCTGCAGGCAGGCCGCCCCCAGGCCGGCGTACGTGTCGATGGCGTCCTGGATGCCGGCGTCGGTCGAGTAGTCGTGGTCCGTCGCGATGATCGTGTCGAGCTCCGGCCCGTCGACGCACTGCACGGGGCTGGAGCGCTGCACGCCGCGCGGGTCGAACGCGACCAGGTCGTACTGCCGCTGGACGTCGGCGCTGACCAGACCCTTCACCTGATCCGTCCCCGTGGCCTGCGCGAGGAAGTCGACGCCCGACGCCCCCGGGCCGCCCGGGTTGAGGAGCAGCGACCCCAGGGGCTCGCCGCCCGTGGCCTTGCTGCGCGCCAGCGCGAGCCCGATCGAGGGTCCCGCGGGGTCGGCGTAGTCGAGCGGGACCTGCGCGGTCGCGCACTCGCCCTCGGGGCAGGTGGTCCACTCGAGCTGCTGCCCGTAGTAGCGCGACAGGTCGCCGGTCGCCTCGGCGGTCGGCGCCTCGGACGTCGCCCCCGGCGTCGGGCCTGCGGCCTGGTTCTTGGGCGCCACGCACCCGGCCAGCAGGACGGCGGCGACGGCGAGGAGTGCGACGAGACGGTGCCGTCGGTCGCGCGCGACGCCGGCAGGCGTGGCAGGGCTGACGGAGAGCGGCATGCGCAGAGGGTAGCCGTCGATGCTGGGTGCCCACCGGGACGTCCACGACCCCCCGACGAGGGTCACCCCTGCGGGCGCAGCGCCACCGCCATGGCCTCCACCGCGAGCAGCGGCGCCACGTTGCCGGCCAGCCGCGTGCGGGCCTGTCCCACGGCGTCCATCCGGCGGAGCGTCTGCTCGGGCGTGCTCGCCTCCGCAAGGGACCGGATCGAGGCGTCGTGCTCGACGTTGACCAGCTCGACGCCGGCCCCCAGCTGCACCACGAGCACGTCCCGGTAGAGCGAGAGCAGGTCGACCATCGCGCGGTCGAGGACGTCCCGTTGCGAGCGCGTGGCCCGCCGCTTCTGGTCCTCCTCGAGCTGCCTGACCTGGGTGCGCAGCGTGGGGGGCAGGGTCGCCGCGCCCTCAGCGCCCATGGAGCGCAGCAGCTCGGCGCGCTCGTCGGCGTCGCGCTGCTCCGTGGCGGCCTTGGCGTCGGCCTGCGCGGTCTCGACGAGCTCGCCGGCCGCCAGCACCGCGTCGCCGACCCCGCGGATCTTCGCCGCGATGCCCAGCACGGCCGCCCGCCGGGCGCGCGCCTCGGGGTCACGGGCCAGGCGGCGCGCGATCCCCACGTGGCTCTGCGCCGCGCGGGCCGCGATCGCCGCGACCGCCGGGTCCACGCCGTCGCGGGAGACGAGCAGGGCGGCGACGGCGTCGACCGGGGGCACGCGCAGTGCCACCGCGCGGCTGCGGGAGCGGATGGTGACCAGGACGTCCTGCGGGCTCGGCGCGCACAGGACCCAGACCGTCCGCCCCGCGGGCTCCTCGATCGCCTTCAGCAGCGAGTTTCCGCTGGTGTCGTTGAGCCGGTCCGCGTCCTCGATGATGATGACCCGGTGCCGCCCCTGCGCCGGCGCCCGCTGCGCCAGCTCGACCAGCGGGCGCGCGGTCTCCGCGCGGATGAACACCCCCTCGGTCGCGACGACGGTCACGTCCGGGTGCAGCCCGCGCAGGGTGGTCGTGCAGTCGTGGCAGACGCCGCAGCCGCCGGTGGCGCACTGCAGCGCCGCGGCGAACGCGCGGGCCGCGTTGGACCGGCCCGACCCCGGCGGTCCGGTGAGCAGCCACGCGTGCGTCATCGCGGACGGGTCCTCGACCGCGTGGCGCAGCACCTCGACGGCGGGCTCCTGCCCGATGACGTCGTCCCAGACGCTGGTCACGGCGTCAGGCCGAGGATGCCGGCGACCCGCTCGCGGATCGCCGTCGCCAGCTGGTCGACCGGCCAGGTCGCGTCCAGCACGAGCCAGCGCCCGGGCTCAGCCTCGGCGCGCCCGAGGAACGCCTCGCGCGTACGGCGGTGGAACTCGTCGCCGGCGCGCTCGAGCCGGTCCGGGTCGCCGGTGAGCCGCGACCGGCCCTGGACCGGGTCGAGGTCCAGCAGCACGGTCAGGGTGGGCAGCAGCCCGTCGACGGCCCACAGGGAGAGCCGCTCGACCTCGTCGGCACCCAGGTCCCGCCCGCTGCCCTGGTAGGCGACGGAGGAGTCGAGGTAGCGGTCGGTGACGACCACGGCGCCGCGCGCGAGCGCCGGCCGCACCAGCGACGCGACGTGGTGCGCGCGGTCGGTGGCGTACAGCAGCGCCTCGGTGCGGGCGTCGACATGGTCCCCGTGCAGGACGGCGTCCCGCAGCAGCTGCCCGAGCTCGGTCCCGCCCGGCTCGCGGGTCAGCACGACCTCGCGCCCCAGGCCCGTCAGCCAGTCGCCCAGCAGCCGCGCCTGGGTGGACTTGCCAGCGCCGTCGCCGCCCTCGAACGAGACGAAGAGTCCCTGGTGCAGCGGGGCGTCGATCGAGGTCACGTGCGTCAGGGTAGCCGCCCGCGGTGACAGCCCCGACGAGCCGGCGCCGGGGTCACTCGCCGGGGTAGCTCACGCCGATCAGCGACCGGACGGTGTCCATGGTCCGCAGGACCTCGAGCGTGTTGCCCCAGGTCATCCGCGGGCTCTCGGTGGCGCCGAGGGCGACCTGGCGGGCGACCTCCGCGGCCTCGTACTGCAGGCCCTTGGTGCCCGGCTGGTCGAACTCCCAGACGCGCCCGTCCAGGCGCTGCACCCGGAACGACGTGGGTGCGTAGAAGCTGCCCTTCACCACGATGTTGCCCTCGGTGCCCGAGATCAGCGCCATGGTCGGGGTCTTGGCCCACATGGTCGTCGACAGCGTGGCCTGCGTGCGGTCGCCGTACGACAGGACGATCGAGATCTGCCCGTCGACGCCCGTCGTGGTCAGCTGCCCGGTCGCCTGGACGTCGTCCGGGACGCCGAGGAAGTCGTGCGCGAACGAGACCGGGTACACGCCGAGGTCCAGCAGCGCCCCGCCGGCGAGCGCCGGGTCGAACAGCCGGCTCTTCGGGTCGAACGTGAACGCCTGGCCGTGGTCCGCGGAGAGGTTGATGATCTCGCCGATCTCGCCCGCGTCGATCACCTGGTGCAGTGCGTAGACGTGCGGCAGGAACCGCGTCCACATGGCCTCCATCACGAAGACCCCGGCCTCGCGGGCCGCCGCGAAGACCTCCTCGGCCTCCCCCGCGTTGCGCGTGAACGCCTTCTCCACCAGCACGTGCTTGCCTGCGCGGATGGCGAGGAGCGCCTGCTCCTTGTGCTCGGAGTGCGGGGTCGCGATGTAGACCGCGTCGACCTGCGTGTCCTCGACGAGCTCCCGGTAGCCGACGTGGGTCGTGGGGATGTGGTGCGCGGTGGCGAAGCGCTGGGCGCGGTCCTTGTTCCGCGAGCCCACGGCGACCAGCTGGGCGCGGGTGTGCGCGTTGACCGCGGACGCGAACGTCGCGGCGATGTTCCCGGCGCCGAGGATGCCCCAGCGGATCGGCGGTGCGGTGCGAGGGTCCTGCGCGCGGTCTGCCATGGGCGACAACCTAGCGCGCACGGCGACACCCGCGAGGCGGACCCCGAGGCGGGCCACGCGCCGGACCGACCTGACGAGGTCGTGAGTTTCCGACGACGTCGTGAGCTGCAGCTGACGACCTCGTCGGAAAGTGACGACCTCGTCGCCACGTGCCCGCACGTTGCCGCCGGTGACGTGATGGTGGGCCGCGCTGGACGGCTCGAGGGCTCGGCGCCGACGCGCGAGACCTGTGCGGCTGACCTATTTCTTGGCGGCGGCCTTGCTCTTCGCAGGGGCGCGGCGGGCCGGCGCCTTCTTCTTCGCGGGCGCGGACGCGCGCTTCTCGGCCAGCAGCTCGACGGCCTGCTCGCGCGTGATCGACTCGGGCGTGAGGTCGCGCGGCAGGGTGCGGTTGGTGACCCCGTCGGTGACGTACGCGCCGAACCGACCCTCCTTCACGGTGATCGGCTTCTCCGACGTCGGGTCGTCGCCCAGCTCCCGCAGCGGCGGCGCGGAGGTGGCGCCGCGGCCGCGCTTGGGCTGCGCGTAGATGGCCAGCGCCTCGTCGAGCGTCGTCGTGAAGAGGGCCTCCTCGGACGCGAGGGTGCGCGAGTCGGTGCCCTTCTTCAGGTACGGGCCGTAGCGGCCGTTCTGGGCGGTGATCTCGGTGCCGGTCTCGGGGTCGACGCCGACCACGCGCGGCAGCGACAGGAGCGTGAGCGCGTCCTCGAGCGTGATCGTCTGCAGCGACATCGACTTGAACAGCGACGCCGTCCGGGGCTTCGGTGCGGCGGCCAGGGCGCGCTTCTGGGCGGCCGCCGACAGCGAGGTGTCGATCTCGGGGTCGGGCAGGACCTCGGTGACGTACGGCCCGTAGCGCCCGTTGCGCGCCACGATCGGCGTCCCGGCGACGGGGTCGGTGCCCAGCACCTGGTCGCCCTCGGGCTGCGTCTCGAGCAGCTCGCGGGCCTTGGCCACGGTCAGCTCGTCGGGCGCCAGCTCCTCGGGGACGGACGCGCGGCGCGGGTTGCCGTCCTCGCCGGGCTCCGCCAAGGAGTCCTCGAGGTACGGCCCGTACCGGCCGACGCGCAGCACGATGCCCTCACCGATCGGGATCGAGTTGACCTCGCGGGCGTCGATCTCGCCCAGGTTCGCGACGAGGTCGCGCAGACCCTCGCCCTCCTCGTTGCCCGAGCCGTCGCCGAAGTAGAACCGGGACAGCCACGCCACCCGGTCCTTGTCCCCCGCCGCGATCGCGTCGAGGTCCTCCTCCATCTCGGCCGTGAAGTCGTAGTCGACCAGCCAGTCGAAGTTCTCCTCCAGCAGCCGCGTGACGGCGAACGCCAGCCACGACGGCACGAGCGCCTGCCCGCGACCGGTCACGTACCCGCGGTCCTGGATGACGGAGATGGTGGCGGCGTAGGTGGACGGGCGGCCGATCCCGCGCTCCTCGAGCGCCTTGACCAGCGACGCCTCGGTGTAGCGCGGCGGCGGCGAGGTCCGGTGGCCGTCGGCGGTCAGGTCGGTGCCCGTGACCGGGTCGCCCTCCGCCATCTTCGGCAGCCGGGCGTCGTCCTTCTCGGCGGCGGCCTCCTCGGTCGAGTCGTACCGCGAGTCGTCGCGGCCCTCCTCGTACGCGGCGAGGAACCCGCGGAACGTGATGACGGTGCCGGACGCGGAGAACAGGACGTCCGTGCCGTCCGCGGCGGTGGCCCCGAGGCGGACCGAGGCGGTCTGCCCGCGGGCGTCGGCCATCTGCGACGCGACGGTGCGCTTCCAGATCAGCTCGTACAGCCGGAACTGGTCGCCGGACAGCTCCTTGGCCACCTGCGCCGGGGTCCGGAAGTGGTCACCGGCGGGCCGGATGGCCTCGTGGGCCTCCTGAGCGCCCTTCGCCTTGCTCGCGTAGACGCGCGGCGCGTCCGGGATGTACTCGGCGCCGTACAGCTCCGAGGCCTGCCGGCGCGCGGCATCGATGGCCTGCGAGCTCAGCGACGAGGAGTCGGTACGCATATAGGTGATGTAGCCGTTCTCGTAGAGCCCCTGCGCGGTGCGCATGGTCTGCCGTGACGCCATCCGCAGCTTGCGCGAGGCCTCCTGCTGCAGCGTGGAGGTGGTGAACGGCGCGGCCGGACGGCGCGTGTACGGCTTGGTCTCCAGGCTGGTGACGGAGAACGCGGAGTCGGCCAGGCCGGCCACCAGCGAGGACGCGCGGGCCTCGTCGAGGTGGGCGACGTCCGCGGCCCGCAGCTCGCCCGAGTCCAGGAAGTCGCGACCGGTGGCCACGCGCTGCCCGTCGACCGACGTCAGGCGGGCGTCGAACGACGGCTCGGCCGCGTCGGACACGGCGAACGTCCCGGTGATGTCCCAGTAGTCGGCGGCGACGAACGCCATGCGCTCGCGCTCGCGCTCGACCACCAGGCGGGTGGCGACGGACTGCACGCGGCCGGCGGACAGGCCCTGGCGGACCTTGCGCCACAGGACCGGGCTGACCTCGTAGCCATACAGGCGGTCGAGGATGCGTCGGGTCTCCTGGGCGTCGACCAGCCGGTCGTCGAGCTCCCGGGTGTTGGCCAGCGCGCGCTGGATGGCCTCGCGGGTGATCTCGTGGAACACCATGCGCTTGACCGGGACCTTGGGCTTGAGCTCCTGCAGCAGGTGCCAGGCGATGGCCTCGCCCTCGCGGTCCTCATCGGTGGCCAGGAAGAGCTCGTCCGAGTCCTTCAGCAGCTTCTTGAGCTCGCTGACCTTCTTCTTCTTGTCCTGGTCGACCACGTAGTAGGGGGCGAAGCCGTTGTCGACGTCGACCGCGAACTTGCCGAACGGACCCTTCTTCATGTCCGCCGGGAGCTCCGAGGGCTGGGGCAGGTCACGGATGTGCCCGACGCTCGCCTCGACGTCGTACCCCTCGCCGAGGTACCCGGCGATCGTGCGCGCCTTGGCGGGCGACTCCACGATCACGAGCTTGCGCCCTGCAGCCATCGGTCAGGCCCTTCTCAGACTTCGACGGGCCGGACGACCCGCTTCCACGTGCACCGCTGGGGACTCTACGGCGTCCCGTCAACCCCGCGGCAATCGGGATGCCGCGGCCTGCCGCAGCACCAGCATGACGGCGAAAGCCAGGCACGACGCCATCAGGGCACCCGCGGCACCGCCGAGATAGGCCGTGACCTGCTCCGCGCGAGCCCCGAGATCGCCCAGGTTCTCGAAGGTGTGCGACAGCGCGACGACAGCCGACGCGCCGGCCGCGACGCCGATGATCAGCAGCCCGGCGACGACCGCACGCATGGTCGCGGGCGTGGGCGGCGGGTCGCCCACGATCCGCAGCGCCCCCGTCGTGGTCGACGCGCGCGCCGGGGTCAGGGCCACCAGCGCGCACGCGATCGCGGTCCACGCGAGCACCACGAGGATGGCCGCGACGACGTCCGACGGCCGGTGCCACTGCCCGATGAGCGTCGAGACGCCGGTCGCCGTCGTGTACCCCGCGCCGAGCACCGCGGCCCAGGGGCGCGCCCGCGGCGGGACGACCAGCAGCAGCGCCGCCGACACCGACGCCGCCGCCGTGGTGTGGCCGCTGGGCAGGGTGTTGCCGTACGAGGCCTCGACGCCGAGCTCGGGGCGGTAGAAGACGATGTTCTTGAGCACGCGGGTGGTGAGGTTGGCGCCGATCATCAGCACGGCCACCTGCACGGCCAGGGACCAGCGCCGGCGCAGCGCGGCGATGACCATCGCGGCGACCAGCACCACGGCGATGAAGCCGACCGACACCACCGAGAGCACCCGCTCGGCCACCCGCCACAGCTGCGTCTGCCCGTACGCCGCGCCCTGCAGAGCCGCGTTCTCGACCTCCTGGCCGGCCAGGGTGTCGACGAACACCCGCCACAGCACGAACACGCCGACGAACGAGAGGGCCGCGACCACCAGGCAGACCGTCACCACCACGCCGCGGCGGTCCCGGACGACCGGGACCTGCCGCACGGGCGCGGGGATGACGGGGGTGTCGCTCACCGCACCACGGTAGGTCACCAGGTCCGCCCGGACGGACGCGGCACCACCGCCCGTCCCCGTGCCCCAGGACCCGCGCCCCCTCTCCGCATCGTCCGCAGATCCGGTCGTCGGGACGCTCGGACGTGCGGGCGTCACGGTGCCTCAGTGCGCGGGTGCCGGCTCGTCCGGTCCGACGACGACCGCGTGCCGGCACCCGCCCAGCCGCGCCCGCACGTCGGCGTCCGCGTTGATGCACAGCAGGCAACCGCCGCGGCGCTCGAGCTCCCAGCCGGCCTCGTCGATCGCGTCGGCCGCGTGCCCGCTGCGCAGGCTGACGGCCGCCAGGTCGAGCACCACCAGCGACGCCGACCCGGACAGCGCGCCCAGCAGCGTGCGGAGCCGCCCGACGTCGGCCCGGCCGAACGACCCGGCCGGCCGCACGTTGGCGGTGAGCCAGGCAGAGACAGCGGGAACAGCGGAGACAGCGGGAACAGCGGGAACGGCGGGTACGGCTGCGGTCACGGTGCTCATGGCAGGCCTCCGGGCTGGGTCCGGCACGCGGTGCTCCGCGTACGTGGGAACCACTTCACCCACGCGGCCTGTGCGGTTCCTGGACCTGACCCTCCCGTGACCTGTGCTTCCCGAGGTCCGCCCCGCCCCGGGTGACGCGCGCGCCCCGTGGAGTGGGCGGTCGCGGCGGAGGTCCCGGGGGCGGGGCGGGGATCGGGGTCAGCGGACGGACAGCTCCACCGGCACGGGGACCGGCGCGAACCCGGCGGCCTGGACGGTCGCGGGGTCGTGCCGCAGGCAGGCGACGGACCGCCGGGGGTCGTCCCCCTCGACCAGGGGCGCGACGAGCTCCGGCGTGATCGCGGCGCACGCGTCGAACACGTGCGCGCACCGGTCCCGGTACGGGCAGCCCGACGGCAGGTTCGACATGTCCGGCGGCGAGCCGGGGATGCCGGTCAGCTCGCGCCGCGGCCCGCGCAGGGGCGGGAACGAGTGCAGGAGCGCGTCGGAGTACGGGTGCCGCGGGCGCCGGTACATGTCCTGCGCCGAGGCGTCCTCGACGATCTCGCCGGCGTACATGATCGCGATCCGGTCGGCGATCTCGATCAGCAGCGAGACGTCGTGCGTGATGAAGATGACCGAGAACCCGAGCCGGTCGCGCAGCTCGGCGATCTGCTCGACGATCTGCCGCTGCATCACCACGTCGAGGGCCGTCGTCGGCTCGTCCATGATCAGCACCTGCGGGTCGAGCGCCAGCGCCATGGCGATCATGACGCGCTGCCGCATGCCGCCCGACAGCTGGTGCGGGTAGTCCCGCAGCCGGTCCGCGGAGATGCCGACCAGCTCGAGCATGCCGGCGGACCGCTCGAGGGCCTCCTTCTTGCTGATCCCCGGGACGTGCGCGGTGATGGCGTCGGCGATCTGGCGCCCGATCCGGTAGACCGGGTTGAGCGAGTTCATCGCGCCCTGGAACACGATCGCGAGGTCCTGCCAGCGGGTGGCCCGCAGCTGCTGGTCGTTCAGCGTGAGGATGTCGGTCTGCGTCCCGGAGCGGTCGGTGAAGATGACCTCCCCGCCCGTGATCAGGCCCGGGGGCGGCAGCAGCCGGGTCGCCGCGTAGGCCAGCGTCGACTTGCCGCAGCCCGACTCGCCCGCCAGCCCGAGCACCTCGCCGCGGTTCAGGGTCAGCGAGACCTGGCGCAGCACGTGCGTCGGGTCGTCGTCGTACCCGTAGTCGACCGAGAGGTTCTTGATCTCGAGCACGGGATCAGTGGCGGCGGCGTTCGCCCGGAACGCGCGCTGGGCGGTCTCGGCACTCATGCTGGGGCCGGTCACGGCATTCACGCTCTGTCCTCCTTGGCCTCGTAGACCACCGGCGTGAAGCCGATGCGGGGGCGGATCTTGCGCTGCCGCATGCTGCGGGCGTTGAGCCCGACCGACCGCAGGCGCGGGTTGACGAACTCGTCGATGCCGAAGTTGATCAGGGTCAGCGCCATGCCGAGCAGGGCGATGAGCAGACCGGCCGGCACGAACCACCACCACGCGCCGCGCTGCAGGGCGAGCTGCGCCTGGGCCCAGTACAGGACCGTGCCCCAGTTCCACTCGTTGGTGGGCGTGATGCCGACGAACGACAGCGTGATCTGCGAGAGGACGGCGAACCCGACGGTGCCGACGAAGCCCGCCGCGATGATCGCGGTGAGGTTGGGCAGGATCTCCGCGGTGATGATCCGCCACGTGCTCTCGCCGTTGGCTCTCGCGGCCTCGACGAAGTCGCGTCTCCGGAGCGACAGGGTCTGCGCCCGGAGCACGCGTGCGCCCCACGCCCAGCCGGTCGCCGCGATCACGAGCGCGACGGTCAGGCCGCCGGCGGAGGGCAGCTGACCCGCGATGATGATGATGAGCGGAAGCTGCGGGATGACCAGGAACACGTTGGACAGCGCGGACAGGCCCTCGTCGCCCAGGCCGCCGATGTAGCCGGCGGTCACCCCGACCAGCACGCCGATCACCGTCGCGACCGTGCCGGCCACGAACCCGACCACCAGCACGCTGCGGGTGCCCAGGATCAGCTGGCTCATGATGTCCTGCCCCTGGTGCGTGGTGCCCATGAGGTGCTGCCACGACGGCGGCTGCAGGATCGCCTTGCTGCGCTCGTTCGGGTCGTACGGCGCGATCCACGGCCCGATGATCGCGATGAGGAAGAAGAACCCGAGGATCGTCAGACCCGCGAGCGCCTTGGCGTTGCGCATGAAGAGGAACCGGCGCTTGCCCTTGCGGGGGGTCGTCGGGTCGGGAGAGATCTCCAGGTCCTCGAGGAACGCGGCTTCGACGGTCATGTCAGCCCTCCTGACGCGTACGGGGGTCGAGCACGCCGTAGGCGAAGTCGGCCAGGATGTTGGCGAGCAGCACCGCGAAGGTGATCACCAGGAAGCAGCCCTGCATGAGGGGGTAGTCCTTCGCGTTCACCGCGCTGAACAGGTAGTACCCGATGCCCTGGTACGAGAACACGATCTCCATGACCAGGGTGCCGCCGACGATGAAGCCGAGCGACAGGGCGAAGCTGGACACCTGCGGCAGGATCGCGTTCCGCGCGGCGTAGCCCATCCGCACGGTCCGCTCCTTGAGGCCCTTGGCCTGCGCGACGGTCACGTAGTCCTCCGAGGACACGGTGACCATCATGTTGCGCATGCCGAGCATCCAGCCGGCGATCGACGACACGACGATCGTCATGGCTGGGAGGAACCCGTAGTAGATGACGGACCCGATGAACTCCCACGACAGGTTGGGCACCATGCTGCGGTCGTAGCTGCCGCTTGCCGGGAACCAGCCGAGCGTCACCGAGAAGATCGAGATGGCGATCAGGGCCAGCCAGAAGTACGGCACGGCCGAGAAGAACGTCGACAGCGGCAGCAGACCGTCCATCCAGGTGCCGCGGCGCCAGCCGATGCCCGTGCCCACCAGCGTGCCGATGGTGAAGCTGATGAGGGTCGCGATGCCGACGAGCCCGATGGTCCACGGCAGCGCCTGCTTGATCACGTCGATCACCGGGGTCATGTACGTGAACGAGATGCCCAGGTTGCCGTGCAGCAGGAGCCGCCAGTACTCGACGTACTGGTCCCAGAGGCTCATGTCCTTGTCCAGCCCGAACAGCGTGCGCAGGGCCTCGGCGGCGTCGGGGCTGATCCGGCCCTGGTTCTTGGCGATCAGGGCGCTGACCGGGTCGCCGGGCATGATCCGCGGGATGAAGAAGTTGATGGTGATCGCCGCCCAGGCGGTGATCAGGTAGAAGACGATCCGTCGCGCGAAGAACCTCATCGGTCGTCCTCCTTCACGGCGGCGAGCAGGTCGGCGTCCACCGCGGGTCGCTCGCCGTAGGCCTCGAGCACCGAGCCCAGCGTCGGGCGGTCCTCGCGGTCGGCGTACCCCCAGCAGGCGGCCTCGCGGCCCTCCCCCACGGGCATGAGCTGCGGGACCTCGGTCCGGCACACGTCGTTGGCGAACGGGCAGCGCGGGTTGAACCGGCAGCCGGCGGGCGGGGCGACCAGGCTCGGCGCCTCGCCGCGGGCGCCGCGGGCGCGGGCCTCGAGGTCGTCGGGGTCCGGCGCCGACCGCACGAGCAGCTGGGTGTACGGGTGCTTGGGGTCCTGCGTGACCGACTCGGAGTCGCCCGTCTCGACCACGCGGCCGGCGTACATGACCATCGTGGTGTCGGCGAAGTACCGGGCCGACGCGATGTCGTGCGTGATGTAGAGGATGGCGAGCTGCAGGCGGTCCCGCAGGTCGCGCAGCAGGTTGAGGATGCCCAGCCGGATCGACACGTCGAGCATCGAGATCGGCTCGTCGGCCAGCAGCACCTCGGGGTCGGCCGCGAGCGCACGGGCGATGGCGACGCGCTGGCGCTGACCGCCGGAGAGCTCGTGCGGGAACTTGTCGATGTACCGGGCCGCCGGGCGCAGCTGGACGCGGTCCAGGAGCTCCTCGAGCGCGGCCTCGAGCTCGACCCCGCGCAACCGGCCGCGGTGGATCTTGAGGCTGCGGGTCAGCATGTAGCGCACGGTGTGCACGGGGTTCAGCGACCCGAAGGGGTCCTGGAAGATCATCTGGACCTTGCGCACGTACAGGCCGAACGCGCGCCGGTTCTTGGCCGTGGCGTCCTGCCCGTGCAGCAGGATCTGCCCGCCGGTGACGGGCATCAGCTGCGCGAGCAGCCGGGCGATCGTGGACTTGCCGGAGCCGGACTCCCCCACCAGCGCGACCACCTTGCCGCGGTACAGCGAGAGGTTCACGTCGTCGACGGCGTGCACGACCTTCTTGGAGCGGAAGCCACGGACGGGGAAGTGCTTGCGCAGGTCGACGGCCTGCAGGACTGGCGGGTCTTCGTGCGGGGAGCTCATCGGGTCACCTTGGGTCAGTGTGCGGACCGGGCACGGGGTGCGGCGGGCGAGTGTGACCTCGCCCGCCGCACCTCGTTCATCGGGTGTCAGCTCAGTTGGTGGGCTTGAGCTTCGACAGGATGAGTGCGGCCTGCGGGCCCGTCGGCTGCGGGTTCGCGTACGGGTCCTCGTCGGTCGGGAAGCCCGTGTAGTTGACCGTCGAGTACTGCGCGACGGCCGGGCGCGACCAGATGACCAGGCCCGGGACGTCCTCGACGAAGTGCTTCTGGACGATGTCCAGAGCCGCGGCGCGGTCGTTGTCCGACGTACCGGCCTTGAAGTCGGCGAGGGCCTTGGTGACCTCGTCGTTCTGGTAGCGACCGAAGTTCCAGGTCGCCGGCTGGCCGAGCGGCACGTAGGACGCGCCGTCCATGATGTTGGAGTACATGTTCCACGGCGTGGAACCGCCGTCGGTCCAGTGCAGCGACGCCTGGAAGTTGCCCAGCGGGATGATGTCGTTGAACCAGGTGTCCTGGACGACGCCCTCGACGGTGGCCTCGGCACCCAGCTTCTTCGCGCCCTCGCCGATGATCCCCAGTGCGTCGAGGTAGTCGGTCCAGCCGGTCGGGTTCTGGAGCTTGAAGGTGACCTTCTCGCCGCTCGGGTCGATCAGCGCACCCGAGCCGTCCCAGGTGTAGCCGGCGTCCTTGAGGACGCTCTTGGCGCCGTCGACGTCGACCGTGAGCTCGTCGTCCGCGTACGCGTCGGAGATGAACGCGTCACCCGAGGGCTGCGGCAGGCCGGTCACGCTCTTGATCTGCGGCCACACGCCGTAGCCGGCGGTGGTCGAGATGTCCGCGCGGTCCACGACCATGTTCAGCGCCTTGCGGAACGCCAGGTCGTTGAACGGCTTCGTCTCGTTGTTCAGGTAGAGCACGTCGACGCCGAAGCCGCCGCCCGCCACCTGGTGGAAGTGGTCGGGGTCCTTGGCGATGAACGTGTTCTCGAAGTCCGGGATGAACGTCCAGCCCCACTGCGCCTCACCCGTGGTGAGGGCGGTGGTCAGGCCCGCGTTGTCGTTGAACGTGTCGTACCGGAGCGTGCCGACCAACGGCTTGGTGCCCCAGTAGTCGGTGTTCGGGTCGAGCGTCACCGACTGCGGCGTGAACGACTTGAGCTTGAACGGGCCGGTGCCCACCATGTCGTCGTCGGTCCACGTGACCGGGTCCTGGCCCTCCCACAGGTGCTTCGGGACGATCAGGAGCTTGTACAGCTTGGCCTGGTTGACGTACTGGCCGGTGTTGAAGTTCACCGTCACCTTGTTGCCGTCGACCGTGATGTCGCCGTACTGGTCGGGGAAGTCGGTGTTCAGCTCCTTGTTGTCCTTGCGGAGCTGGATCGAGTACGCGATGTCGTCGGCGGTGAAGTCCGTGCCGTCCGACCACTTCACGCCGTCGCGAGCGGTGATGACGGCCTGCGTGGAGTCCGGGTTCCACTCGACGGACTGGGCGAGCCAGGGCGTCGGGGGGTCCGTCGGCTTGAGCTCGTTGACCTGCATGAGCGACTCGTAGACCGCGAACGCGTACCCGAGCGAGAGCGACGCGGAGCCGTTCGCGAGCGGGTTCTGGTTGGGCTGCTGCGGGCCGTTGGGCATGCCGATCGTCAGGATCTTGTCCGAGGCGCCACCGGTGGCGCCGCCGGACGAGTCGTCGCTGCTACCACCGCTGCCGGAGCAGGCGGTGGCGAGCAGCGCGAGGGTGGCCGCCGTTGCGACCACCGTCGAGAGCTTGCGGATTCTCACGAGTGCCTCCTTGCACTGATGTCGGAACTGCTGGTCGTTCACTTCTGGTACCGGCCCGACGGGACTGCGGAACTCGTCGGACCGGAGCTTTCTCGTGCCTGGTCGGGCTGCGGGTTGCTGTGCGACTACGCCGGCGCGGGCCTGGTGAGGACCACGTCGGCAGTGAGGCGCAGGTCGTCCGAGGAGCGACCCACGCGGATCGGGTAGGTACCGGCCGGGGTGACCCAGCCGGGCTGTGCGGAGTCCCAGGTCCGGAACGCCTCGGCGTCCACCCGGACCTGGACTTCTGCGTGCTCGCCGGCGGCGGCGTGCACGACGCTGAACCCGCCGAGCCACCGGACCGGGCGGTCGCCGTCGGGCGACCCGTCCGTCGGAGGTTCGACGTAGACCTGGACCACCTCGCGCCCGTCGCGGGCGCCGGTGTTGCGGACGGTGACGTCCAGGACGACGGAACCGTCGGTGTCGACGACGGCAGTCACTGCCTCGTACTCCCACGTGGTCCACCCCAGGCCGTGGCCGAACGGGGCGGCGGGCGTGCGGCCGAGCCGGAGCCACGACCGGTACCCGACGTGGACGCCCTCGTGGTACTCGACGACCCCGTCGACCGGGATCGCGTCCGGCACCGGCACGTCGGACTCGTGCGCCGGGAGCGTCCAGGGCAGGCGCCCGGTCGGCTCGGTGACGCCGGTGAGCACGTCGGCGAGCGCCTCGGGCCACTCCTGGCCGCCGAGCCACGCCCACAGGACGCACGGCACCTCGTCGAGCCACGGCAGCACCACGGGGGCACCGGCGTTGACGACGACGATCGTGCGGGGGTTGGCGGCGAGCGCGGCCTTGACCAGCTGGTCCTGCGTGCCGGGCAGCGCCAGGCTCGTGCGGTCGTACCCCTCGGACTCGATCTCCTCGTTGGTGCCGACGACGACGACCGCGAGGTCGGCCGCGGCGGCTGCCTCGACCGCGACCGCGAGCAGCTCGTCCGGGGACGTGCCGGGGATGCGGTGCACCAGCTCGGCGCGGGCGAAGCTGGGGTACCCGACCGGGTGGATGGCCTGCACCACGGCGTCGATCTCGACCGTCGTCGGCTCGGTCACGTCGATGACGAGCATGGCGGGGGCCGGTTGGTTGACGCTCGAGTCGAGGATGACCTCGGCGCCGACCACGTGCTCGCTGGTGGAGAGCAGCTGCCCGCCGACCGTGATCGCGTGCCTGCCGACCGTCCCGACGCCGACCTCGTGGCGGCCGGGCTCGTCGAGCCGGACGGTGGTGCGGATGCGCAACGCGGCCGCGGGGCCGGGGACCTCGCGCAGCCAGCCGTTCCACGCGGTCACGTCGGCGCCCGTCAGCACCGCCCCGTCGGCGTCGAGCAGCTCACCGAGCGCGCCGACGTGCCCCTCGGGCGTCGTGCAGCGGCCGGCCAGGTCGAGCGACGGCGGCAGCAGGCGGGACACGGCGCCGGGGTGGGTCTCGATCGCGACCTCGCCGAACGCCTCGCGCAGCGCGGCCTCGGGAGTCGACAGGTGGTCCGGACGGACGAACGCCGAGCCGCCGCCTTGCACGAACGGGTGAACGGCGTTGGGCCCGAGCAGGGCGATCCGGGTGACGTCGTCGGGTGAGACCGGCAGCGCGTGCTCGTCGTCGCGGAGCACCACCATCGACCGGGACACCAGCTCGCGGAGCACGCCGCGCACGTCCACGTCGGCCACGCGGTCGCGGTTCGCACCCGACGGCTCGACGCCCTCGAGCGCGCCGACGCGCTGGGCCAGGCGCAGCAGGCGCAGCACCTTGGCGTCCAGCAGCGACTCGCTGACGTCGCCGCTGGTCACCGCGTCGAGCAGCCCGTCGCCCCACGGGCCGTCCGGCCCGGGCATCTGCAGGTCGAGCCCGCCCTCGGCGGCGCCGACCACGGACTTGGTGGCCACCCAGTCGCTCATCACGACGCCGTCGAAGCCCCACTCGTCCTTGAGCACGCCGGTCAGCAGCGGGCGGTGCTCGGCGGCGGTGGCGGCCGTGGTCCCGTCGTCGATCCCGGAGTACGCGCTCATGACCGACCAGGCCTGGGCGTCGTGCACCAGCTTCTCGAAGGGGGCGAGGTAGACCTCGCGCAGCGTCTTCTCGTCGACGCGCGCCAGGTAGCTGGTGCGCTGCGTCTCGGAGTCGTTGGCGACGAAGTGCTTGACGCACATGCCCACGCCGCGGTCCTGCGCGGAGCGCACCACGTGCACGGCGATCGCTCCCGTGAGCAGCGGGTCCTCGGAGTAGCACTCGAAGTGGCGGCCGCCGACGGGCGTGCGCTGCAGGTTCACCTGGGGGGCGAGCACGATGTCGACGCCGTGGCGGCGGGCCTCGGCGGCGAACACCTGGCCCAGCTCGTCGGCGAGGTCCACGTCCCACGTGGCGGCCAGCGCGCTCGGGGCGGGGAAGGAGGCCGACGTCTCGTCGGCGGACTCGGAGACGCCGCGCACGCCGGCGGGGCCGTCGGAGACATGCATCGCCCGCAGGCCGATGTGCGGGATCGCGGTGGTGGACCAGAGGCCGGCACCGACGACGAGGCGGACCTTCTCCTCGAGGGAGAGGGCAGCCAGCAGCTCGTCGAGCGAGGAGGTGGGCCGTTCAGCCGTGGGCGGCTGGGTGGCCGTGTCGAGTGACACAGCGCGTGCTCCGATCGGACGTCGTTGTCTTCTGTCGAGAATGAAAGCACAACTTACTGACCTGTCAGTAAGTGCGATGATCACAGTATGGTTTCAGTCATGGACGACGCCGTTCCCCCCGCCGCAGCGCCGCAGCGCCGCGCGCGGCAGCCCCGCCAGGCCACCGCCGAGCGCCGGGCCGAGATCCTGCGGGCGGCCGCCAACACCTTCGGGTCCAAGGGGTACAAGAACGGCTCGCTCGCGGAGGTCGCCGAGCAGGTCGGCATCACGCACGCCGGCGTCCTGCACCACTTCGGCTCCAAGGAGCAGCTGCTGGTCGAGGTGCTGGAGTTCCGCGACAAGGAGGACGTCCGGGACCTCGAGGGTCAGCACATCCCCGGCGGCCTCGAGCTCTTCCACCACCTGGTCCGCACCGCGCGCATGAACGTCGACCGGCCCGGCATCGTCCAGGGCTACTCCGTCCTCACGGGCGAGTCCGTCACCGAGAACCACCCCGCCCGCGCCTGGGTCACCGACCGCTTCCGCGTCCTGCGCGGCGAGATCTCGACGGCGCTGCTCGAGGTCGGCGCGGGAGCGGTCTCACCCGAGACGGCCGACTGCGCGGCGAGCGCCATCATCGGCGTCATGGACGGCCTGCAGGTGCAGTGGCTGCTCGACGAGAACGTGGACCTGCCCGCCGCCACGCAGTTCGCGATCGAGGCCATCCTCGCCGCCGCCCTGCAGGACACCGCGCGCCCGCACCCGCTCGACTGACCGACCCCCTCCGAGAGACTCAGACATTTCACAGGTTCGGTCCAGGTGTACGCCAGGAACCGGTCCGAGTCTGGGGACATGACGACGACCACACTCCGCCGACCGGACGCCCTGACCCGTGCCGACGGCTCCCCCGTCCGTGCGCTCGTGGTCGACGACGAGCCGACCCTTGCCGAGCTGCTCTCGACCGCCCTGCGCTACGAGGGCTGGCAGGTCGACCACGCGCTGAGCGGCCACGCCGCCGTCCGCGCCGCCAAGGCCCTCGACCCCGACGTCATCGTGCTCGACGTCATGCTCCCGGACCTGTCCGGCATCGACGTGCTCCGCCGCGTCCGCGCCACGCACCCGAACGTCCCCGTGCTGTTCCTCACCGCCAAGGACGCGGTCGAGGACCGGATCGCCGGCCTCACCGCCGGTGGCGACGACTACGTCACCAAGCCGTTCAGCCTCGAGGAGGTCGTCGCCCGCCTGCGCGCCCTGCTGCGCCGGACCGGTGCGGTGTCGGAGCGCGAGGAGGCCGTCCTGGTCGTCGGCGACCTGCGGATGGACGAGGACAGCCACGAGGTGTCCCGCGGCGGCGACGACATCCGCCTGACCGCCACCGAGTTCGAGCTGCTCCGCTACTTCATGCGCAACCCCAAGCGCGTGCTGTCCAAGGCACAGATCCTCGACCGCGTGTGGCAGTACGACTTCGGCGGCCAGGCCAACATCGTCGAGCTCTACGTGTCCTACCTGCGGCGCAAGATCGACAAGGGGCGCACGCCGATGCTGCACACCCTGCGTGGCGTCGGCTACGTGCTGAAGCCGTCCGTCTGAGGTTGGCTGTCCCCATGGGAACCACCCGACCGCGGTGGACGCTGCGCCGACGCCTCGTCGCGGTCGTCGTCGCGCTCGTCGCGGTCGTCGCCGCGGCCATGGGGACCATCTCGACCCTCGCGCTGCACAGCTCCCTGATCACGCAGCTCGACGAGAAGCTCACCGCGGCCCACCACCGCGCGGCCGACGGACCCGTGCGCGAGGGTGCGCTGGCCGGCTCCCCCGGGCAGGTCTTCGAGCCGCCGGCCGTCGGCGCGGGCAACTTCCGGCCCGGCCAGGACGCCGGCACGGTCAACGTCGAGCAGCCCGCGGGCGTCGACCCCGCCGACCTCAGCGCGTTCCAGGCGGGCTACGTCGGCGACGACGGCACGCCCACGGCCCTGACCACCGAGCAGGCCACCCAGATGCTCGCCGTCCCCGCCGACGGCGACACCCACTCGATCACCCTGACCGGCCTGGGCTCCTACCGGGCCGTCGCCAGCGTCAGCGACGACGGCACCACCAACGTCACCGCGCTGCCGACCGCGACCATGACCATGACGATCACGACGTTCGTCGTCGTCGAGATCGTCGTCGCCGCGCTCGCCCTGCTCTGCGCCGCCGCTGCCGGGCTGGTGCTCGTGCGCCGCGAGCTGCGGCCCCTGGACCGGGTGGTCGGCACCGCCAACCGGGTCGCCCAGCTCCCCCTCGACCGCGGCGAGGTCGTGCTCGCCGACCGCGTGCCGGAGGCCGACACCGACCCCGCGACCGAGGTCGGCCAGGTGGGCGCCGCGCTCAACCAGCTCCTCGGCCACGTCGAGCAAGCGCTCGCCTCCCGGCACGAGTCCGAGTCGCAGGTGCGCCAGTTCGTCGCCGACGCCAGCCACGAGCTGCGCACGCCGCTGGCCTCGATCCGCGGGTACGCCGAGCTTGTCCGCCGGTCCCCCGAGGAGATGCCGGTGGGCGCCCTGCAGGCCATGTCCCGCGTCGAGTCGGAGTCCCTGCGGATGACCGCCCTGCTGGAGGACATGCTGCTGCTCGCGCGGCTCGACGCCGGCCGGCCGCTGGCGTCGGAACCCGTGGACCTGACCGTGCTGGCCATCGACGCCGTCACCGACGCCCACGCCGCCGGGCCGGACCACGACTGGCAGCTCGACCTGCCGTCGTCGCCCGACGAGCTCGACGACGCCGACGACGTCCTCGTGGTCGGCGACGACCACCGCCTGCGTCAGGTGCTGGCCAACCTGCTGTCGAACGCGCGGCTGCACACCCCCGCCGGCACCACCGTCACCGTCCGCGTGCGCCGGTCCGGCGGCTCCGTCGTGGTGCAGGTCGCCGACGACGGGCCCGGCATCCCCCCGGCCCTGCGCGAGAGCCTGTTCCAGCGGTTCACCCGCGGCGACGCCTCCCGCAACAGCGCCACCGGGTCCACCGGCCTGGGCCTCGCGATCGTGCACGCCGTGGTCACGGCCCACGGCGGGACGATCACGGTCGACAGCAGCACCGGGAGCGGCTCGGGCACGACGTTCACGGTCACCCTCCCGGCGGCGCCGACCCCCGCCCCGACACCCCGCACCCCGGTCCGCCCCTGACCCGCCGCTCCGCAGACGTCCGGTGGCCGGGCGCGGTCCGGCGGGGGAACCTGGAGGCGTCCAGCGACGGATCTCCCCAGGAGTGGTGATGGCCGACCTCAGCAAGGCGTTCAGCGGGTTCTCGACCGACGACGTCCCGGCCGCGCGGGCGTTCTACGCCGACGTGCTCAGGCTCGACGTGTCCGAGGAGAACGGGATGCTGTTCCTGCACTTCGAGGGGGGTCACGACGTCCTGATCTACCCCAAGGGCCCGGCGCACACGCCCGCGACGTACACCGTGCTCAACTTCCCGGTCGAGGACGTGCCCGGCACCGTCGCCGACCTGCGGGCGCGCGGCGTGGAGTTCGAGAAGTACGCGGGCACGCCCGGTGAGACCGACGACGACTTCGTGTTCCGCAAGGGCGGCCCGCTGATCGCCTGGTTCACGGACCCGGGCGGCAACGTGCTGTCGATCATCGCCGCGAGCTGACCGCCGGCGTCAGGGTCGTCAGAGCGGGAACGCGTTGTAGAAGTCGACGACGTCGGCCAGCGGGACCGTGGCCTGGAAGACGGCACTGCCGTTGGTCCAGACCGCGATGCCCGTGCCGTCGCCGGCGTCGGCGATCGAGTAGGTGCCGGCCTTCGCGCCGCCCGCCGTCACGTCGCCGCTCTGCGGCAGGGTCGGACCAGCGGGCGAGGCGGACGCGGACGGAGCGGGCGGGGCGGCCGGGAACGCGGCGACCAGCGTCGCGGCGAACGCGGTCGCCTCCTCGGGCGTCTCCCACTGCCCGGACCGGACGGTGACGGTGCCGCTGCCCCCGTCGGTGTACGTCTCGGTGTAGGCCTCGAGGGCCCCGGCCGCCTGCCACTCGGCGTCGGGCGCCGAGGTCGCGAGCGCGTACTGCAGGACGGTCGTCGGCAGGGCGGTCGCGAACGCGGTGGTCGCGGGCCGGGCGACGGCGGCGACGGTCGGCGTCGGCGACGGCAGGAGGACGGTCGACGCGGCAGCCGGCGGCGGGGTGTCCGTCGAGTCGCCCTTCGAGCCGGTGACGATCGCGATGATGACCGCGGCGGCGATGAGGACGACGACGCCGATGATCACGGGGATCAGCCAACGGGGGCGGCTCGACGCCGGGGGCTCCTGGTCGACGGGGGTCGCGGGGGACACCGCGGGGGGCGTCCCGAGCACGGGCGGGAAGCCCGAGCCGTCGGTCGTGGGAGCCGGGCCGGGTGCGGGCGTCGGCGTCGGCGCTGTGGGTGGGGGTGTCGCCGGCGTCGTCGGGGGCTGGACCTGCCAGTTCGAGATCGGCGGCGGCGTCGGCGGACCGCTGGGCCGCTCGGGGCCGGGACGGCCGGTGTCGCTCATCGGGGCTCCCCCTTGCATCGCGTCGCCCGAACCCTCGCCGGACGCCCCGCAGCCTACCGACGCAATCTCGTCCCACGACGTCGCGACGCCGGAAGGTCGCCAGGGCGCCATCCGATCGCCCGACCCGGTCCGCGGTGTCGAACACGTGTTCGGCGTGGCGCGCGACTGCTCTGTCAGAGGCTCCCGTTAGCGTGCAGCGCGTGACCTCGAGCCCCGCCAAGCGCCCCGACCGCAGCACCCGTCCGGGCTTCCGCTGCACCGAGTGCGGCTGGACCGCGAGCAAGTGGGTGGGCCGCTGCGGGGAGTGCCAGGCCTGGGGCTCGGTCGTCGAGGACACCGGCCCGGGCGGCGGCGCGCCGCGCACGGTCGCCACGTCCCCGGCGCGCACGCCCGCGCAGCCCATCGACCAGATCGACGTCGAGACCGCCCGTTCGCGCCCCACGGGGGTCGACGAGCTGGACCGGGTGCTCGGCGGCGGCATCGTCCCCGGCGCGGTCGTGCTGCTGGCAGGCGAGCCGGGCGTCGGGAAGTCGACCCTCCTGCTCGACGTGGCGGCGCGCGCGGCCCGCACCGGCCGCACCGTGCTCTACGTGACCGGCGAGGAGTCGGCGGCGCAGGTACGCCTGCGGGCCGGGCGGATCCACGCGCTCGACCCCCAGCTGCTGCTCACCGCCGAGACCGACCTCGGCACCGTCCTCGGGCACATCGAGCACGTCGACCCCGACCTGCTGGTGCTCGACTCGATCCAGACGATCGCGTCCGCGCAGGTGGAGGGCACGGCGGGGGGCGTCTCGCAGGTGCGCGAGGTGGCCACCGCGGTGATCCAGGCCGCCAAGGCCCGGGACATGCCGGTCGTCCTCATCGGGCACGTGACCAAGGACGGGTCTGTCGCCGGTCCGCGCACGCTCGAGCACCTGGTCGACGTCGTCTGCCAGTTCGAGGGCGAGCGGCACTCGCGCCTGCGCATGCTGCGGGCCACCAAGAACCGCTACGGACCGACGGACGAGGTCGGCTGCTTCGACCTGTCCGAGTCGGGGATCGTCGGGCTGGCCGACCCCAGCGGGCTGTTCGTGTCGCAGGCGCTGCACGCGGTGCCGGGCACGTGCCTGACCGTGACGCTCGAGGGTCGCCGACCGCTGGTGACGGAGGTCCAGTCGCTGGTCGCGCCGAGCGCCGTGCCGAACCCGCGCCGGACCACCAGCGGCGTGGACAGCAGCCGGCTCGCCATGGTGCTCGCCGTGCTGCAGCGCCGGCTCGGCGCGCGCCTCGCGGACCAGGACGTCTACGTCTCGACCATCGGCGGCGCGCGCGTGGCCGAGCCCGGCGCGGACCTGGCGCTCGCCCTGGCCGCGCTCAGCTCCCGGGAGAACGTGCCGCTGCCGCGGGGGCTGGTCGCGATCGGCGAGATCGGGCTCGCCGGCGAGATCCGGACGGTGTCCGGGGTCGGCCGACGCCTGGCCGAGGCTGCCCGGCTCGGGTTCACGCGCGCGATCGTGCCCGCCGGCGCGCTCGACGGGGCGACGCCCCCGGCCGGGATCACCGTGCTGATGGCGGCCGACCTGATCGAGGCCGTGACCGCCGCCGGCCTGGTGCCGGAGACCGCAGGGGCCGGGCGGCGCTGAGCCGGCCGGCGGGGCGATGTCGCCCGGGCCGATCGGGCCGCGCCGTCGTCAGGAGCCTAGGGGCGGGTCGCCCCGCTCCCACCGGTCAGCCCACAGCGCGGTCCCGGGCCCGAGGTCTCCGCATCTGAGCAGATCATCAGCCGTCTCCACACGAACTCCGATCATCGTCTTGACCGGTACAGACTCACGGGGTAACTTTATCGGTACAGAAGTACCGACGACCCGACAGGAGAAGCCCGATGTCGATGGACAGCTCGCAGCTCGGTCTGCTGCTCGGTGTGAACGTCGCCCAGCGCGAGGCGGACAGCGCACGACCCTGGGCCCCGGAGGTTCCGGAGCCGGAGCCGATCCCCCGCGTCCGCCGGACCCGGGCACCACGCACCCGCCGCACGCTCGCCGGGGCGCTGCACCACCTGGCCGACGCCGTCGCCCCCGCCTGCACCACCGAGGCGGGTCACCCGGCGCGATGACGCTCTCGCCCCCGGGACACGTCCCGGCGACCTACCCTGTCCCGCATGGAGCGGAACAGGGTGGCGTCATGTCCCGGGTGACGCTGCAGACGATCGCCGACAAGGTCGGCGTCAGCCGGATGACCGTGTCCAACGCGTTCTCCCGCCCGGACCAGCTCTCGGCGGAGATGCGCCGCACCATCCTCGCGGCCGCGAGCGACCTCGGGTACGTGGGCCCCGACCCGTCGGCCCGCGCGCTGGCCCGCGGCACCACCGGCGCCGTCGGCGTGCTGCTCACGGAGTCGGTCGGTGCCGCGTTCCGGGACCCGATCGCCGCCGCGTTCTTCGGGGCGGTCGCCGAGGAGCTCGCCCCGACGGGGCTGGCCGTCGTGCTGCTCCCCTCGACGGGCGCCGAGGGCATGATCCCGGCCCGCGACATCCCCATGGACGGCGCCCTGGTCTACGGCTGCGCCGCCGACTACCCCGCGGTCGACTGGTTGGTGAAGCGCCGGCTCCCGCTGGTCTTCGTCGACGGCGAGCCGGTCGCCGACGCCGACAGCGTGCTGCTGGACGAGCAGCACGGCGCACGCCTGGGCGCCGAGCACCTGCTCGAGCTGGGCCACCGCCGGATCGGCATCCTCACGATGAACGTGCAGGTCCCGCCCGGGCTCGCCCCCGACCCGGCAGCCGCGGGCTCCGGGTTCGTGGCGCGCGAGCGCCAGGCGGGCTGGATGGCACCGCTCGACGCGGCGGGCGTCACGCCGATGGTCATGGAGGTGCACGACAACGTCGAGCCCTACATCTCCGAGGGCGCCCGTGCCCTGCTCGGCCTCCCCGACCGGCCGACCGCGGTGCTGTGCTTCTCCGACCTGATGGCGGCCGCCGTGGTGCACGCGGCCGAGGAGCTCGGGCTGCGCGTGCCGCAGGACGTCTCCGTCATCGGCTTCGACGACTCGCCCCTGGCTCGCCGCCTGCGGCCCGCGCTGACCACGGTGCACCAGGACTTCGTCGCCAAGGGCAAGGCCGCGGCCGACGCGCTGACCTCGTCGATCGCACGCTTCCGCGCGGGGGCGGCGACCGCCCCGGAGCAGCATCGGATCCTGGTGGACCTGGTGGTCCGCGACAGCACGGCTCCGCCCGCAACCTACTGACGCCGGCCCCCCTCGCGTGAAGAGTTCGTCACGCAGCGCGCACCAAAGTCTTCACGCGACCCCGACCGGGATCGCGCGAGCCAGCGACGTTTCCATACGGCGGGCCGTGTGCCGGTCACGGTCCCGCCGCGCGACACGGGTCGCCGGCGTCGGGAGACCCGGTCAGCCCGCGACGACCTCGCGCACCGCCAGTGACTCTCGGGCCGCCTCGAGAGCCGACGGCGACGCCCCGTGCGCCTCGAGCACCAGGAACGCGGCGCCCAGCACGGGCCGGTCCGCGACGAACACCAGGTGCGCGCCCGGCGCCCCGGCGGCGATGCGCGCCCGGACGCCCTCGGTCAGCCCGGGGTCGCGCGCGGCGAGCACTCCCCCGCCGAGCACCACGGGCACGACCGCGTCGGCGAGGTCGAGGCGGCGCAGGGCCGCGAGCGCCAGGGCGGCGACCTCGTCGGCCTGGCGCTCGACGATCGCGACCGCGACCGGGTCCCCGCGCCCCGCGGCGTCCAGCACCACGGGCGAGAGCAGGGCGACGTCGTCGTGGTCGAGGTGGCCGAAGTGCAGGTCCTCGATGACCGCCGCCATCGTCGGGCGCCCGAGCGCGGCCGGCACCAGCTGGGCCAGGATCGTCGGCGTCCCGCGACCGTCCAGGGATCGGGCGGCGTGCCAGACCGCCTGCTCGCCCAGCTCGAAGCCGCCGCCCCAGTCGCCGGAGATCCGGCCGAGCGCGGGGAACCGGGCCGTCGCCCCGTCGGCCCGGCGGCCGACGCAGTTGATGCCGGTGCCGCAGACGACGGCGACGGCCTGGTGCTCGGCGGTCCCGGCCCGCAGGAGGGCGAACGTGTCGTTGTCGACGACGACACCGGCCGCCTGCACGAACCACGGCAGCGCGTGCAGGGCAGCGCTGAACGTCTCGATCTCGACGGGCAGGTCAAGGCCGGACAGGTACACGCCGACCCGCAGCACGCGCGGGCGGCTGACCAGCGCCAACGCTTCGCGGACCAGGTCGTCGACGACCGCGAGCGCCTCGGCGACGCCGATCACCTGCGGGCAGGAGCCGGGTCCTCGGGTGTGCGCCAGGACGGTCCCGTCGGGGGCGAGGGCGACGACGTCGGTCTTGCTGCCGCCCCCGTCGATCGCGAGCAGGACCCCGGTCACCGTGCCCACGCGAGGTGGTCTCGGTTCGCCGCCAGCAGGGCGTCGGTCAGCGCGGTCGCCTTGTCGTACTGACCGACCAGCGGGTGGGCCAGGAGCGCGCGGGTGACCCGGTCGCGCCCGCCGTGCACCGCCGCGTCGAGCGCCAGCCGCTCGTACCCGGCGACGTGCCCGACCAGCCCGGCGAGGTCGTCGGCCAGCGGGGCCACGGGCAGGGGCACGATTCCGGACGCGCCGATGGTGGCGGGCACCTCGATGACGTGGTCGTCGGGCAGGAAGGGCAGCGTGCCGTCGTTGCGGACGTTGACCACCTGGACGTCCCCGCGGTCGGCCGTGAGGGAGGCGAGCAGGTCGACGGCGGCCTCGGAGTAGAAGGCGCCGCCGCGGCGGGTCAGCGCCTCGGGCTTGGTGTCGACCGACGGGTCGGCGTACAGGGCGAGCAGCTCGTTCTCGACGTCGGTCACCGCCTGCGCCCTCGACACCGCTCCCGGCGCCGTCTGCTCACGGAGGACCTCGTCGTGCGCGTAGTAGTAGCGCAGGTAGTACGACGGCACGCAGCCGAGCAGCGACAGGGCGGACGGCGGGAGCTCGACCTCGTCGGCAAGCTCGCTCAAGGACGACGCGAGCAAGCCCGGCAGCCGATCGACGCCGTCCACGGTCACGCCCCGCACCCACGTGAGGTGGTTGAGTCCGACGTGATCGAGCGCAACACGAGACGGGTCGACCGAGAGCATCGACGCGAACCGTCGCTGGAACCCGATGGCCACGTTGCACAGGCCGACGGCACGGTGGCCCTCCTGCAGGAGCGCGCGGGTCACGATGCCGACGGGGTTGGTGAAGTCGACGATCCACGCGTCCGGCCGTGCGTGCCGCCGCACCACGTCGGCGAGCGACAGCACCACCGGCACCGTCCGCAGCGCCTTGGCGAAGCCGCCAGGCCCGGTCGTCTCCTGGCCGAGGCAGCCGCACGCGTGCGGGAACGTCTCGTCGGTGTGCCGGGCCGCCTGCCCGCCGACGCGCAGCTGGAACAGCACGACGGACGCGTCGGACACCCCGGCGACGACGTCGGACGTGGCGGTGACCCGCACGTCGTACCCGTACCGCGCGAACATCCGTCGCGAGACGCCGGCCACCAGAGCGACCCGGTCGGACGACGGGTCCACCAGGCACAGCTCGGTGAGCGGCAGCAGCGACCGCAGCCGCGCGAACCCGTCGACGAGCTCCGGCGTGTACGTGGACCCGCCGCCGATGACGGTGAGCTTCATCCCTTGACCCCTGTCAGTGTCACGCCGCGCACGAAGGTCCGTTGTGCGAGGAAGAAGATGAGGACGACGGGGACCATCGCGATCAGGGTCGCGGCCATCGTGAGGTTCCAGTCAACGGCGCGGGTGCCGCGGAACTGGGCGAGCGCGTAGGAGACGGGCCAGGCCGACTCGTTCTCCGACGTGTAGAGAAGCGGGCCGTAGTAGTCGTTCCACGACGTGAAGAACAGGAAGATCGCCGTCGCCGCGATGCCCGGCTTGGCCATCGGCACGATGACCCGCAGGAGCGTGCGCAGCTCGCCGCAGCCGTCCAGGCGGGCGGCCTCGGTGTACTCCTTCGGGATCGTCAGGAAGAACTGCCGCAGCAGGAAGATCGAGAACGCATCGCCCAGCAGGTTCGGCAGGATGAGCGGCCACAGCGACCCGGTGAGCCCGAGCTTCGACCACATCACGTACAGCGGCACGCTCGTGACCTGCGGCGGGAGCAGCATCATCGCGATGATGAGCACCAGGTAGAGGTTCGAGCCGCGGAACTGGATGCGGGCCAGGGCGTACCCGGCGGGCACCGACGAGACGAGCATGAACGCCGTCGCCAGGCCCGCGTAGAGGAACGAGTTGCCGGTGTACTTGAGCATCGGCAGCTTCTGGAACACGAGCGCGAAGTTGTCCCAGTGCCACGACGTGGGCCACCCGAAGGCCGTACCGGCCTGCTCCGGCGACATGACCGACGTGAGCAGGATGAACACGAACGGCGCGAGGAACAGCACGCAGAGCGCGACGAAGATCGCGTGGTCCGCCACCCAGACCAGCGGCGAGCGATGGCGGATCAACTGGCCACCTCCGGGGTGAACGCCTTGAACCGGCGCAGCAGGACGGCCATCACGACGGCGGCGACGAGGAACAGGACGACGGCCATCGCGGACGCGTACCCGAGCAGGTTGGCGCCGAAGGCCTTGGAGTAGAGCAGCTGGCCGTAGGTCAGCGTGGACTGGTCGGGCCAGCCGAGCGCACCGGCGGCGCCGGCCCCGACGCTCGCCTTGCCCTGGGCGGTCGTCGCGGCGACCGCGGGCTCGGTGAAGTACTGGAGCGCGGCGATGATGCCCGTGATCAGGGCGAACAGCAGCACCGGCGTCATGTTCGGCACGGTGACGTACCAGAACTGCTGCCAGCCGTTGGCGCCGTCGAGCTCCGCAGCCTCGTACTGCTCGGCGGGGACGTCGAGCAGGCTGGCGAGGAAGATCACCATGATGTCGCCCAGCACCCAGAGCCCGAGCAGGACCAGCGACGGCTTGGCCCAGGCCGGGTCCGTGAACCAGCCGGGGCCGTCGATGCCGACCTTGCCCAGCAGCTCGTTCACCGGGCCGGTGGCGGGGTTGAACACGAACACGAACGCGATCGTGGCCGCCACCGGCGGGATGAGGGCCGGCAGGTAGTACAGCGTGCGCAGCACGCCCGAGCTGCGCCGGGCACGGGTGAGCACCCAGGCGACGACCATGGCCCCGACGATCCGGACCGGCACGAGGATCGCGACGAACCACAGCGTGTTGAGCACCGCGGTGCCGATCAGGGGGTCGCTCGTGAACAGGAACTTCCAGTTCGCGAAGTTGTTCCAGCGCGGCGGGTTCGACAGGTCGAACGCCGTGAAGGAGTAGTAGACCGTCATGACCAGCGGGAACACGAAGAAGATCAGCATGCCGAGCAGCGACGGGGACAGGAAGGCGAGCGCCGCCCTGTTCCGTCGGCGTTGGATCATCGAGGCCACGGGCGTCAGCCCGCCTGGAGCTTGACGGCGGCGTCGATCTCGTCGTCGACCTGCGTGAACATGCCCGGCAGGTCGGTGACGTCACCCTGCTGCCACTTGGCCGTGTGCGTCCCGAAGATCGTCTGGTACTCCGCGCCGATGGCGCTGGGCGGGGTGGTCGACGACTTCGCGTTCTCGAAGATGTCGAGGAACGTCTGGAACTGCGGCGTGACCTCGAGGTCGGGCGAGGTGATCGCGTCGTGGGTGGTCGGCGCGTTCTTCAGGCCGTTCGACAGCTTGACCTGGGCGGCCGTGTCGGTGGTCAGATACTTGATGAACGCCCAGGCGGCCTCGGGGTTCTTCGAGCCCTTGCCGATGCCGATGATGTTGCCGGTGATGTAGCCCGCGCCGTAGCTGTCCTCGTAGCCCTCGGCCGACGGGATCGGCGCGGTGCCGTACGTCAGGTCCGGGGCCTGGTCGTCGATGAACGCGGTCCGGTACTCGCCGTCGATGTTCATGGCGACGCGGCCGGTCTGGAAGTCGTTCTCGGCCGAGAACTCCTGGCCGAGCGCCGCCTGGAAGTCCGCCAGCTTCTGGTAGCCGCCGAGGCGGTCGATGAGGTCCTTCTGCCACTCGAGGATGGAGGTCCAGCCCGGCGACGAGCCGATGGCCGACGTGCCGTCCTCGTTGAGCCACTCCGCGTCGGCGGCCGGGGCCCAGTGCGCCTCGGCGTTCTCGTAGTAGCCGAGCAGCGGCATGAAGCCGAGCTGCTTGATCGACCCGTCGTCGTTGAACGTCGTCAGCTTGACGGCCATGTCGGACAGCTCGGCGAGCGTCTTCGGCGGCTCGGTGTAGCCGGCCGCGGCCAGCAGGTCGGTGTTGTAGTAGAGGCCGTAGACGTCTGCGAGCGCGGGCATCGTGCAGCGCTTGCCGTCGAACGACGTGTACCCGAGCACCGTGTCGGGGATCTGCGTCAGGTCGACGCCGTCGCGCTCGATGAAGCTGGTCAGGTCGGCGAAGTCGCCGGACGAGCACAGCGGGCCCACCTGGTCGGTGGAGTACGACAGGCCCACGTCGATGGCCTGGCCGGCGGAGATCGCCTTGCGCATCTTCTCGTCGTCCTGGCCGGACTTCACCGTGACCGTGACGCCGGGGTTGGCCTTCTCGAAGTCGTCGACCACCGACTGGATGACGTCGGCCTCGCGGTCGGTGAAGAAGTGCCAGAACTGGATGTCGCCGGTCACCTTCGCCGGGGCGGTGGCCTCGGCGGTCGGGCCTCCGGAGGCGCCGCCGCCGCAGGCGGTCAGTGCGAGGACGGCCGCGATCGCGGGGACGACGAGCAGGGACTTTCGAGTTCTCATCGTGTGCTCCTGTGTCGGGGCGCGACGACGCACCCGGTCGGCCGGGGTCGCCGTGCGTCGATGGGGTTAGGGGACGAGGTCGAGCAGCCGAGAGCGCAGGTCGGCGCCGACGACGGATCGCGCACCGCGCAGCACCGGGTGATCAGCCACGGTGCTCACGGAGATGTGCGGGGACCACCGGGTGGTCCTGCGGATGTGTCCTCGCACCAGGTCGGCGAGGTTCTGACCGCCGGCGGCGCCGGTCGGTCCACCGAGCACGACCACGGGCGGGTCGAGCACGGCGAGCACGGGGATGACGCCGACCGCGACACGGGTCGCGAGCTCGCTGAGGACCGCGGGCCGCGCGGGGTGCACGGCGAGGTCCTTGAGCGTGGCGTCGAAGCTCCGGCCGCGGGCGCCGTGCGCCCGGGCCAGCTTGCCGACGGCGATGCCGCCGATGAGGTCCTGCAGGTCCTTGGCCGACGGGACCAGCTCGGCGGCCGCACGCGGGACGGGCAGGTAGCCGATCTCGCCGGCCCCGCCCGACGCGCCGCGGTGCAGGCTGCCGCCCAGGTCGACCGCCAGGCCGAGCCCGTCGCCCATCCACAGCAGCGCGAAGCCGTCGACGTCCCGGCCGGCACCCTCGACCCGCTCGGCGACGGCCGCGAGGTTCACGTCGTTGTCGATGCGGACGCTGACCCCGAGCCCGTCCTCGAGCTGCGCGCGCACGGCCTTGCGCGGCCAGCCGGGGATCAGGCCGACGAACGCGAGGTCGTCCGTGCGCGGGTCGACCGCGCCCTGCAGGCCGACGATGACGGTGACGACCGTGTCGGGCGTCGCGCCCGCCGCCTCGCACGCGGCCTGGATCGCGGCGCTGATGTCGCTCACGGCCGACCGCTCGGCAGCGGTGCGCGCCAGCGGCACCTCGGCGATCGGGTACTCCGTGCCGGCGGCGTCGACCAGCGTGGACAGCACCCGGTGCGGCCGCACGTCGACCGCTACCGCGTGGGCCCGGTCGGTCCGGACCGCGTACGTGACGGCGCTGGGCCCGCGGGCCGCGGCGACGGAGCCGACGACGTCGATGAGGTCGAGCTGCTCCAACCGCGTGACCACCTGGCTGGCGGTCGGCTTGGACAGGCCGGTGAGCTCGCCGATCTGCGCGCGGGTGAGCGGGCCGTGCTCGAGCAGCAGGGCGAGCGCGGCCTTGTCGTTCATGGCGCGCAGCAGCCCGGGAGTCCCCGGCTGGCTGGGCGTGCCGCTCATGTCCACTCGTCCGATCGTCGTTGACCGAGGCCGCTGTGCGCGACCTCGTCAAACTAACAGGCAACTTTCCTAATAGACAACAGCCTGACGACGTCGGACACGTCTCGGTCTCGTAACGGCCGGGTTACTTCTCGCCCGAGGGGGCACCCGTCGGTCGCCGCGAAGCTGCGGACACCGTCTGGCGCGGAGCGCGCCCGCCGGGCGCTCCCACCTGTCCGCGACCGACCGCGCCCGTCCGTAGCCGAGCGCGCCCGTCCGTAACCGAGCGCGCCCGTCCGGTGACCGCGCTCGGTGGCGACGGACCGCGCTCGGGGACGGAGGCCCGCGCTCGACACCGCGGCCGGCGCGGCATGAGCGGGCGCCGTCCGTCGTCGACCCGCTTGCCGAGCGCGGTCCTACGTCGCGGAGCGCACTCGTCCGTCACCGAGCGCGCCCGCCCGGTGACCGCGCTCGGTGGCGACGGACCGCACTCGGGGACGGGGGCCCGCGCTCGACACCGCGGCCGGCGCGGCATGAGCGGGCGCCGTCAGTCGTCGACGCCCTTGCCGAGCGCGGTCCTTCGTCGCGGAGCGCACCCGTCGGTCAACGAATGCGCCCGCCCACGCACGGCGCTCGGCGGCGAGCAGTCGCGCTCAGCGGCGAACAGCCGCGCTCGGCGGCGAGTGGCCGCGCTCGTCGACGACCAGCCGCGCTCGGCCGCGAGTGGCCGCGCTCGGCGACGAGTGGCCGCGCTCGAGCGGACGACCGGGGGTGCACCGGCCATGGCCGGAGTGTCGCGACGCGGCACCCGTCGGCGGCGAACGGGCGAACGCCTGCAGGCGAACGGGTCCGGCATGCGGGTCGCAAGAGCCGTCGTCGGCTTGCGTCGTTACCATGCAACCGTGCCGCACGCTCCTGACGACCTCCTGAGGTCGACCCTCGCAGCCGTCGCCCCTGGCGGCGAGCTCCGCGACGGGCTGGAGCGGATCCTGCGGGGCCGCACCGGCGCGCTGATCGTCCTCGGGTTCGACAGGACGGTCGAGAGCATCTGCTCGGGGGGCTTCGTGCTCGACGTCGAGTTCTCCGCCACCCGCCTGCGCGAGCTGGCCAAGATGGACGGCGCGGTCGTCGTCGACGCGGGCATCTCGCGGATCGTGCGCGCGGCCGTGCAGCTGCTGCCGGACGTGACCATCGAGACCTCGGAGTCGGGCACCCGGCACCGCACCGCCGAGCGTGTGGCCAAGCAGACCGGCCTGCCCGTCGTCTCGGTCTCGGCGTCGATGCGGATCATCGCCCTGTACGTCGGCGGCCAGCGGCACGTCATCGAGGACTCGACCACCATCCTGTCCCGCGCCAACCAGGCCCTGGCCACCCTCGAGCGGTACAAGTCGCGGCTCGACGAGGTCAGCGGCACGCTGTCCGCCCTCGAGATCGAGGACCTCGTGACCGTCCGCGACGTGTCCGCGGTGGTCCAGCGCCTCGAGATGGTCCGCCGCATCTCCGAGGAGATCGAGGGCTACGTCGTCGAGCTGGGCACCGACGGCCGCCTGCTCACGCTGCAGCTGGACGAGCTCGTCGGCGGCATCGGGTCCGACCGCGCGCTGATCATCCGCGACTACGTCGACACCAGCCGCCGCGACGTCGACTCCGTGCTGGACGCCCTGGCCGAGCTCGACTCGACCGAGCTGCTGGACAACGCCCGCATCGCCAGCGTGCTCGGCCTGCCCGGCGGCGGCGACGCCCTCGACGCGGCCGCCGGCCCGCGCGGCTACCGCCTGCTGTCCAAGGTCCCCCGCCTGCCCGGCGCCATCGTCGACCGGCTCGTCGCGCACTTCGGTGGCCTGCAGAAGCTGCTCGCGGCAGGCATCGACGACCTCATGGCCGTCGACGGCGTGGGCGAGCAGCGCGCCCGGGCCGTGCGCGAGGGCCTCTCGCGGCTGGCCGAGTCGAGCATCCTCGAGCGGTACGTCTAGCTCGAAGCGCCGGCCTCGGACGCCTGGCGTCGTCGCGCCCAGGCCCAGTCGACCACGACGGCCAGCGCGATCAGCACCAGCATGATCCAGAACGAGCGCCGCTGGGACACCCACAGGTCGACGACGAACCAGACGAGCACCACGCCCGAGACCGCGACGGCGACCGCGGTCAGCGCCGGCGACGCGCCGAGCTCGGTCCGCAACCGGAACGCCGCGACGGCCACGAGCACGAACACCGCCAGCGACACCGCACTGCCGACCGAGGCGAGCGCGCCCACGCTGAGCCCGGTCACCAGCAGAGCCATCAGCCCGGCCGTCAGCAGCAGGCCGCCGTGCCGGCCCAGCCGGGTCCCCGGGCCGAACGCCGGCGGGAACGTCCCCGAGCTTGCCAGCGCTCGGGTCAGCCCGACGGAGCTGTAGAGCATCGCGGTCACGGTCGAGGCCGTCGCCAGCAGCGCCGCGCACGTCATCATCACGTAACCGGCCTGCCCCAGCGTGGGTTCCGCGGCGACCGCCAGCGCCCGCGGCCCGGCGGCGATCACCTCGGAGACCGGGAGCGTCCCGAACACGCACACCGCGACCGCCACGTAGAGGACGGTGGTGAGGGCCAGCGCCGCGTACATCGCGACGGGCAGCTGGCGCCGCGGCTCGGCCATGTCGTCGCCGACGAACGAGATGACCGCGAAGCCGAGGTAGGCGAAGAACGTGAGGGCGATGCTGGCCACGATGTCGTTCACGCCCGGGTACGTGCTCGGCGCCAGGAACGCGAAGTCGACCTGCGGGAGCGTGCCGACGACGAACACGGTGAACACGACCAGGAGCAGGCCGACGATCGCCGACTGCACCCGGTCGACCAGACGCGGCCCGGCGACCGTGAGCCACGCCCCGAACACCACCAGCGCGACGGCGCAGAGCTTGGACAGCCAGCCACCGGACGGTCCGTCGGCGATCACCACCGCGGCGTAGTCGCCGAACGAGGCGGCGACCATCGCGCCCACGACGACGATGGCGGTGAGGTACCCCAGCCACGCGGCGACCCCCACCACGCGGCGGCTGCGGTAGCCGTGCTGCAGGTACACGATCAGCCCGCCGGAGGACGGCCAGCGCATGGCGAACTTCACCAGGGTGTAGCCCAGCGTGGCCGACATCGCCCCGGCCAGCAGGAACGAGAGCCACACCGCGGACCCGGCGACCTCGCCGGCCTGCCCGAGGAGCGCGAAGATCCCCGCGCCGACCATCGCACCCACCCCGAGCACGACGGCACCCCGCACGCTCAGCTGCGCGTTCGCCGCCGGAGCGGGATCGGACATGGACTCTCCCTCGGGTGCTACGGCCGTGCCGCGGTCGGCACGCTCGACCCTAGCCGCGCCGGTGGGAGCCGCGGAGGGGTATGGCTGGTCAGCCGAGCCCGAACACGGCCGGCGGCGCGACGGCCCCGGCCAGGGTGAGCTGCGCGGAGTACGTCCCGGCACCGGGAGCGGGCAGCCCGGCCGGGCAGCCCTCCGCCGACCGGACCCGGTTCCAGGCGAACGGTGTGGTGTCGTTGCCGCCGCCGGGCAGCAGCAGGGTGCGGGACTCCGTGCCGGGGACGATGCAGTCGCGGTTCGACCAGACGCGGTCGGCGCCGGACGTGATGACGATCTCGCGCTGGGCCTCGCCGGCGTCGACCAGGCACGGGTCGCTGCCCGTGTTGGTGATCGACACCGTGAACGTCGCGCTCACCCCGGCGGCGTAGGACTCGGCGTCCGGCGTCATGGCGACGACGAGCCCCGTCGCGTCGCAGTCGGCGACCCCGGAGTCGTCGGTGGTGGGCGTGGTGCTCGGCTGGGCCTCGGCCGGAGCGGACTGCGCCGGCGACGACGTCTGGGCGGCGGGGGCCCCGTCCCCGTCGTCGCCACCGCGGCCGGCCACCAGCCACACGACGACGAGGATCACCAGCAGCGGGATGCCCAGCACGACGAACCGACGCACCCAGTAGACCCGGCCCGGGAGTCGTCGCGACTCGCTCATGCGTCCTCCGGCCGATCTCGGGTGCACCGCGTGACGTCGCGGCGCGACCACCGTAGAGGCACGGCCTGCCGGGCGCCCGACCGACGCGCGGGGCCGCCCGGAGTGCGAGACGCACGATCTCCCGGCCCGGCGCCCGCCACGACGACGAGGCGGACGACGACGCAGGTCGGGGTCACCTGGGGCAGGATGCTGCGGTGCCGCCGTCCCCCGCCGAGCTGCGCGAGCCGGTGCTCGCGTGGTTCGACGAGCACGCGCGCGACCTGCCGTGGCGGGCGGCCGACCGGACGGCGTACGGCGTCCTGGTCAGCGAGGTCATGCTGCAGCAGACGCCGGTCGTCCGGGTCGAGCCGGCGTGGCGCGCGTGGATGGCGCGGTGGCCGACTCCCGCGGACCTGGCCGCAGCGTCGACCGGGGACGTGCTGCGCGCCTGGGACCGCCTCGGTTACCCACGGCGCGCGCTGCGGCTGCAGGAGTGCGCTCGGGCGGTCGTGGAACGGCACGGCGGCGAGGTGCCGGCGGACGAGGGCGCCCTGCGCGAGCTCCCCGGGATCGGCTCCTACACGGCGGCCGCGGTGCTGGCGTTCGCGTACGGCAAGCGGTCGGTCGTGCTCGACACCAACGTTCGGCGCGTGCTGGCCCGCACGGTCGACGGAGTCGCGCTGCCGGCCCCGAGCCAGACGGTGGGTGAGGTCCGCCGCGCGACGGCGTACGTGCCCGACGACGACGCCACGGCCGCCCGCTGGGCCGCGGCGTCGATGGAGCTCGGCGCGCTCGTCTGCTCCGCCCGCTCGCCGCGCTGCGACGCGTGCCCGGTCCGGGACGTGTGCGCCTGGTATGCCGCCGGCCGCCCCGCCGACGAGCACACCGGCCGGCGGCGGACCCAGACGTTCGAGGGCACCGACCGGCAGGTGCGGGGACGCGTCATGGCCCTGCTGCGCGAGGCCCTCGGCCCCGTCCCGGCCGCCGCGGTCGACGCCGCCTGGCCCGACGCACGCCAGCTGGCGCGCTGCGTCGACAGCCTGGTCGCCGACGGGCTGGTCACGCGCGTCCCGGCCGTGAGCGACGAGGACCCCCCGACCTACCGGCTGCCGTCCTGACCGCGTGACTGCCGGCGCTCCCACTGCTCCTTGGTGATCTCGTACTTCGGTCCGCCGAGCTCGGAGCCCTCGACGGCGAGCATGTCGTCCGGGGTGGCCAGGATCTCCGTGACCGTCATGTCGACCTTCTCCATCACCTTCTGCGACGCGAGGTTCAGGGACATCGTCGCGCCCCAGACCACGCGCACGTCGAGCTCGGAGAACGCCTTGCCGACCAGCGCGGACGCGACCTCGGTGGCATACCCCTTGCCCCACGCCTCCTGGCGCAGCCGGTACCCGAGCTCGACCTCGTCCAGCGGGCCCTCCCGTTCGGGACGCAGGCAGAACCACCCGACGAACGCGCCCCCGTCCTTCTCCTGAGCCGCGAACAGCCCGAAGCGGCCTTCCCACCTCTCGTAGCCCGCGAGGATGCTCGGCAGGACCAGGTCACGGACGAACTCCGGCGCGGTCGGCTCGCCCCCGGACAGGAAGCGCATCACCGCCGGGTCGCTGTCCAGCTCGATCAGCAGGTCGGCCTCGTCGGCCGTGAAGGGACGCAGGACCAGGCGATCGGTCGCCAGATAGGTGCTCACGCGGCAAGCCTGCCCGAGCGGCACGAGACGGCCCAGGCTTTTCCCGCCGCCGCGCGCGACTCCCGCTCACGACGACCCCGCATGGGAGCATGCGTCATGGCGAGCGCCCCTGACGACCTGCACCGGACGCGCTGATGCGACTCCTCGAGCTCCCGGCGCACGACATCACCGCGTTCGACAGCGCGGGCGTCGTGATGCAGCTCCTCCCGACGGTCGGCGGGACCTCCGTGCACGTGGGCCGCCTCGCGGCGGGTGGCACGCTCGGCCGGCACCCGACCGTGCGCCGGCAGCTCTTCGCGGTCGTCGCGGGCGAGGGCGAGATCCAGGTCGACGACGAGCCGCGCCGGCACGTCGGTCCGGGCACGCTCGTCCTGTGGGAGCCGGGCGAGTCGCACCAGACGTGGGCGACGACCGACCTCCTGGCGGTGATCGTCGAGACCACCGACGAGGTGGACCTGACGCACCACCCCGAGGTCAGTCGAGGTTGATCAGCATCCGCGTGTTGCCCAGGGTGTTCGGCTTCACGCGCGCGAGGTCCAGGAACTCGGCGACGCCGTCGTCGTGCGAGCGCAGCAGCTCGAGGTAGACGTCGGGCGTCACGGGCGTGCCCTCGATGACGTGGAACCCGTGCGACTCGAAGAAGGCCACCTCGAAGGTCAGGCAGAAGACGCGGCGCAGCCCCATCTCCCGGGCACGCTCCAGCAGCGCGTCGAGCAGCGCGTGACCCACGCCCGCGCCGCGCCAGCCGCGGTCGGCGGCCAGCGTGCGGATCTCGGCGAGGTCCTGCCACATGACGTGCAGGGCGCCGCAGCCGATGACGGTCCCGTCGTCGGCCTCGACGACCAGGAACTCCTGCACGGCCTCGTAGTACCCGACCCACTCCTTGGCCAGGAGGATCCGCTCCTGGGCGTAGGGCTCGACGAGGGCGCGGATGGCGCGGACGTCGGCCGGCAGGGCGGGGCGGACACGGAAGGACATCGGGCCAACCTACTGGCGAGGTCGGCCCGGACCGCGGAACGGCCCGGCCCACGAGACGGGCGCGTGACCGCGGTCAGACCCGCGTGCGCATCCGGCCCCGGTGGGGCGGCTCGGCCGCCTCGAGGAGCCCGGTCGCCGTGATCTCGTCGACCACGAGGTCGGTGACCACCCCGGCGCGCAGACCGGCGAGCAGTGGCGCGACCTTGTTGTCGCCGGCGACGACGCAGACGCGCCGCGGGATTCGCTGGAGCTCGACGGGGGTCGGCCCGGTGGCCCGCTCGTTGAGGTGCACGTCCTGCCAGGACCCGTCGGCGCGCAGGAACACCGTGCACACGTCGCCCACGACGCCCTCGTCGTGCAGGTTCTTGACGTCGGCGTCGTCGAGGTACCCGGCCGAGTAGACGTGCGACGGGACGGCACCGGCGACGGCGCCGACGGAGAACACGGCGATGTCGGCCCGCCGCTGCATGTCGAGCACCCGGCGGACGGACCGCTCGCGCCACATCGCGGCCTTGGTGTCGGGGTAGTCGAAGAACGCGGGCACCGAGAAGTGGTGCACGGCGGCGGCGAACGCGGTGCCGAACGTCGAGATGAGGTCGCTGGCGTACTCGATCCCGCTCGTGCGCATGTTCGCGGCGCCGTTCAGCTGGACGACCGCGGACCCCCGGGTCGGCTTCGGCGCGAGGTACCGGGACACGGAGGCCAGGGTGGTGCCCCAGGCGACGCCGAGCACCATGTCGGAGTCGAACCACGAGGACAGCAGCCTGGCGGCCGTGATGGAGACCTGGTCGAGGCGCTCGATGTGGCTGGCGGAGTCCGGCACGGGGACGACGTACGTGTCGATGCCGAACGTCGCGGCGATGGTGCGGCCGAGCCCGGGTGCACGGGTGCTCGCGGGCCGGAGCGTGATCTCGACCAGCCCGGACTGCCGCGCGCGCTTGATCAGGCGGGAGACGGTCGACCGCGACGTGCCGAGGTGGCGGGCGATGACCTCCATCTTGATGTCCTGCAGGTAGTACATGGACGCCGCACGGAGGACGTCCTGCTCCCGTTCGATGTACATCGGCGCCCCCTCCAGTACGCGGACGAAAGTTGCACGTTTGTGCAGCCAGGTTGCGCGTTCGTTCGCCTGGTGACGACGATAGCGAGCAAGCCCGTACCGGGCGAGTGGGACAACGCGGACAACAGAACCACCGGGGGTACACGGATGAGGACGGCGCCGCTGACGGCCCAGGCACGACAGGACGCACTCGACGCCATGCGCGTCAGTGGGGAGCGAGGGAACGAGCTCGACGTCCTGGTCATCGGAGGCGGCGTCACCGGCGCTGGGATCGCCCTCGATGCCGTGAGCCGAGGACTCTCCACCGCGATCGTCGAGGCCCAGGACTGGGCGAGCGGCACCTCGAGCCGCTCGAGCAAGCTCGTGCACGGCGGTCTGCGCTATCTGCAGATGCTCGACTTCCACCTGGTGCGCGAGGCACTCACCGAGCGTGACCTGCTGATCAACCGCCTCGCGCCGCACCTGGTCAAGCCCGTCAGCTTCCTGTACCCGCTGGAGAACCGCGTCTGGGAGCGTGCCTATGTCGGCGCCGGCGTGGCCCTGTACGACACCCTCGCCTCGGTCACCGGCTCGAGGCGCGCCCTCCCGATCCACCGGCACCTGACCCGCAAGGGCATGGAGCGCCTGTTCCCCGACCTGCGGCACGACGCCGCGATCGGCGCGGTCCGGTACTGGGACGCGAGCGTCGACGACGCCCGTCTCGTCGAGACCCTGGTCCGCACCGCCGTCAGCTACGGCGCGTACGCCGCGACCCGCACGCAGGTGCTCGACCTGCAGACGACGACCGGCGGTGCGGTCACCGGCGCCGAGGTCATGGACCTGGAGACCGGCGAGCGGATCGACGTCCGCGCCCGGGCCGTCATCAACGCCACCGGCGTCTGGACCGAGCAGACCGAGTCGCTGGCCGGGGCCGAGGGCGGCCTGCGCGTGCTGGCCAGCAAGGGCGTGCACATCGTCGTGCCGCGCAGCCGGATCGCCGGCGACGTCGGGCTGATCCTGCAGACCGAGAAGTCGGTGCTGTTCATCATCCCGTGGTCGCGGTACTGGGTCATCGGCACCACGGACACCCCGTGGGAGCAGGAGCTCATCCACCCGGTCGCCACCGCCGCGGACATCGACTACGTCATCGAGCACGCCAACGCGGTGCTGTCCCGGCCCATCACGCGCGAGGACATCATCGGCACCTGGGCCGGCCTGCGCCCGCTGCTGCAGCCGCAGGTCAAGGCGGGAACCAGCAGCGCGAAGGTGTCGCGCGAGCACACCGTCGCCTCCCCCGCGCCGGGCTTCACGGTCATCGCCGGCGGCAAGCTGACCACCTACCGCGTGATGGCCAAGGACGCGGTCGACTTCGCCATCGGCAGCCGGGCCACCAGCCTTCCGTCCATCACGCACGACCTCCCGCTGGTCGGCGCGGAGGGGCTGCAGGTGTTCCAGCGGCAGGCCCGGGCGATCAGCCACAAGTACGGGTGGAGCCGGCCGCGCATGGACCACCTCCTGCACCGGTACGGGTCGCTGCTGGGCGAGCTCATCGACCTGGTCGACGCCGACCCGGCGCTGGCCGAGCCGCTGAAGAACGCCGACGCGTACATCGGCGCGGAGATCGTCTACGCGGCCAGCCACGAGGGCGCCCTGCACCTGGACGACGTGCTGATGCACCGGACCCGGCTCAACTACGAGCAGGTGGACAAGGGCGTCGGCGCGCTGGAGGAGATCGCGGACCTCGTCGCCCCGGTCCTGGGCTGGGACGCCCACAAGCGCAGCCAGGAGATCGAGGCCTACCGGGCCCGGTGCGAGGCGGAGGACGCGGCCGCGCAGGAGCAGGACGACGTCGAGGCCGTGAAGGTGCGACTCCGCGCGGCCGACCTGTCGCCGATGGTCCCCGAGGGGACCTGAGCACCACCTCAAGACTCCCCGCGGTCCTCCGCGGGGCGCACGTGACAACGACGTCCGTCAGAAAGGGTCGACAGTGGACTACACAATGGGAGAGGTCTTCCTCTCCGAGGTTCTCGGGACCGGCATGCTGGTGCTGCTCGGTACCGGCGTCGTCGCGAACGTCATCCTGCCGAAGAACAAGGGCTTCGACGGTGGCTGGCTGCTCATCAACTTCGGATGGGGCCTCGCGGTCTTCGCTGGTGTCTACACCGCCTTCAAGTCGGGTGCACACCTCAACCCTGCGGTGACCATCGGCATCTGGGCGAGCGGGGCGGCGGACTTCGCGCCGGGTGTTCCCGTGACAGCGGCCAACGGCTTCCTGTACGTCACAGCCCAGATGGCCGGAGCGGCCCTGGGTGCACTGTTCTGCTTCATCGCCTACAAGAAGCACTTCGACGAGGACGCCGACGGCGCCACCAAGCTCGCAGTCTTCTCGACCGGCCCGGCGATCCGCTCGTACGCGTGGAACTTCATCACGGAGGTCATCGGCACGTTCGTGCTGGTCTTCGTCATCCTGGCGTTCGGCAAGACGCCCTCGGGTCTCGGCCCGCTCGCCGTCGCCCTGCTCGTCGTCGGCATCGGCGCCAGCCTCGGTGGCCCCACCGGCTACGCCATCAACCCTGCACGTGACCTCGGCCCCCGTATCGCGCACGCCCTCCTGCCCATCCGGGGCAAGGGCTCCAGCGACTGGGCGTACTCCTGGGTCCCGGTCTTCGGCCCGCTCGTCGGTGGCGTCATCGGCGGACTCGTCGCGCACGCCTACATCGGCTGAGACCGAGCACCCGCACCACCCGTCGTCCCGTCCGGACGGCGCCACCAACCCCCCGGTGAGCGCCGTCCGGATCCCCAGAACCACCCGGAGGAATCTTCACCATGCCCGACACCAAGTACGTCCTTGCCATCGACCAGGGCACCACGAGCTCCCGAGCGATCGTCTTCGACCACTCCGGCCAGATCGTCGAGACCGGGCAGATCGAGCACGAGCAGATCTTCCCGCGCGCCGGCTGGGTCGAGCACAACGCCGAGGAGATCTGGAAGAACGTCCGTGAGGTGGTCGGTCTCGCGCTGACCCGTGCCAACCTCACGTACAAGGACCTCGCCGCGGTCGGCATCACCAACCAGCGCGAGACGGCCGTCGTCTGGGACCGGACCACCGGCAAGCCCGTCTACAACGCGATCGTCTGGCAGGACACGCGCACGCAGAAGATCGCCGACGAGCTGGGGGCGCTCGGGGGCGGCGCAGACCGCTACAAGGCCAAGGTCGGCCTGCCGCTGGCCACCTACTTCTCCGGCCCGAAGGTCAAGTGGATCCTCGACAACGTCGAGGGTGCCCGGGCCAAGGCGGAGGCCGGTGACCTGGCGTTCGGCAACACCGACTCGTGGGTGCTGTGGAACATGACCGGCGGGGTCGACGGTGGCGTGCACGTCACCGACCCGACCAACGCCTCGCGCACCATGCTCATGGACCTCGAGACGCTGACCTGGGACGCGGACATCGCCGCGGACATGGGCATCCCGCTGTCGATGCTCCCCGAGATCAAGTCGTCGTCCGAGGTGTACGGCACCGGCCGCGAGGGCGGCATGGTCCCGGGCGTCCCGATCGCCGGCATCCTCGGCGACCAGCAGGCGGCCACCTTCGGGCAGGCGTGCTTCGAGGTCGGCATGGCCAAGAACACCTACGGCACCGGCAACTTCATGCTCATCAACACGGGCACGTCGCCGGTCCCGTCGAAGAACGGCCTGCTGACGACGGTCTGCTACAAGATCGGCGACCAGCCGACCGTGTACGCGCTCGAGGGCTCGATCGCCGTGAGCGGCTCGCTGATCCAGTGGCTGCGCGACAACCTCGGGCTGATCTCGACGGCGCCGGAGATCGAGGAGCTGGCCAAGACGGTCGACGACAACGGCGGCGCGTACTTCGTGCCGGCGTTCTCGGGCCTGTTCGCGCCGTACTGGCGCTCCGACGCACGTGGAGCCCTCGTCGGCCTCACGCGGTACGTCAACAAGGGGCACATCGCCAGGGCCGCGCTCGAGGCGACGGCGTTCCAGACCCGCGAGGTGCTGGACGCCATGAACGCCGACTCGGGCGTCGACCTGACCGAGCTCAAGGTCGACGGCGGCATGGTCCAGGACGAGCTGCTCATGCAGTTCCAGGCGGACATCCTCGGCGTCCCCGTGGTCCGGCCGAAGGTGGCGGAGACCACCGCCCTGGGCGCGGCCTACGCGGCCGGCATCGCCGTCGGGTTCTGGAGCGGCGAGCAGGACGTCATCGACAACTGGGCCGAGGACAAGCGCTGGGAGCCGGCGATGGCCGACGACGAGCGCGACCGTCAGTACCGGAACTGGAAGAAGGCCGTCACCAAGACCTTCGACTGGGTGGACGACGACGTGAGCTGATCGTCCGATCGACGGGCGAGGGCCGGGGCGCGACGAGGCACCCCGGCCCTCGTCGTGTCAGTCCTCGTCCGATGCGGCGTGCACGCCGTGCGCCGCGTGGGCGCCGGTGTGCGTGCCCTCGGGCACCACGTCGACGGGGGCTTCGGCCGTGTGGGCGCCGGTCTTGTCGAGCGCGGCACCCTCGATGTCGACGTTGGGGATGATCCGGTCGAGCCAGCGTGGCAGCCACCAGGCGGACTTCCCCAGCAGGGTCATCGCCGCCGGGATCATGGTCATCCGCACCACGAGGGCGTCGAAGAGGATGCCGATGGCCAGCGCGAACGCGATCGGGCCGATCTGCGCGGAGCCGCTGAACACGAAGCTCGAGAACACCGAGATCATGATCAGCGCGGCAGCCAGCACCACGCGGGCGCCGTGGGCGAACCCGAGCCGGACCGACGTGGTCGGGTCGGCGCCGTGCACGTGCTCCTCGCGCATCCGGGACACCAGGAACACCTGGTAGTCCATGGCCAGCCCGAACAGCACGCCCACCAGCAGGATCGGCAGGAAGCTGAGCAGCGGGCCCGTCGAGTCGACGTTGAACACGCTCGACAGCCAGCCCCACTGGAACACCGCGGTCGTCGCGCCGAACGCCGCCGCGATGGTCAGCAGGAAGCCGAGCACCGCGGTGACGGGCACCAGCAGCGACCGGAACGCGACGAGCAGCAGCACGATCGCCAGCCCGACGACGATGAGCAGGAACAGCGGGAAGGCGTCGGCCAGCTTCTGCGTGATGTCGATGTTCGCCGCCGAGGCGCCCGTGACCCACAGCTGCGTGCCGGTGGACTCCTCGAGCTCCGGGCGGGCGTCGCGGATGGCGTGGACCAGGTCCGCGGTCACCACCGAGTCGGGCGCGCCCGTCGGGATGACGACGACCAGCGCGGCCTCCGCACCCTCGGTGGCACCCGGCGCGGCGATCGGCGCCGCGTAGGCCACGTTCGGCAGGGCCGCGACCGTCGTCGTGACCTCCACGACCGCGCTCGACAGCGCGGACGGGTCGTCCTTGGCGTCGACCAGGACGACGAGCGGGCCGTTGAAGCCCGGGCCGAAGCCCTCGGCCAGCATCTCGAACGCCTTGCGGTCGCCCGAGCCCTCGGGCTCCCGGCCGGCGTCGGGCAGGCCGAGGCGCAGGCTCAGCGCCGGGATGGCGATGGTGAGCAGCACGACCGCACCGACGAGCAGCGTGATGATCGGGTGCGTCGTGACCAGCGTGCCCCAGCGGTTGCGGGCCGCCCGGGAGTGCTCGGCCTGCCGCATCGCGCGGCCCCGCGGCCGCAGGCGCTCGCCCGCGAAGCCCATGAGGGCGGGGAGCAGCGTGACGGCGACGAGCACCGCGACGACGACCGTCCCGGCGGCGGCCAGACCCATGGCGGCCAGGAACGGGATCCCTGTGATCGTCAGGGCCGCGAGCGCGATGACCACGGTGGTGCCGGCGAACACGACGGCGCTGCCCGCGGTGCCGACGGCGTGCCCGGCCGACTGGAGCGGGTCCATCCCGTCGGCCAGCTGCTGGCGGTGCCGGGACAGCAGGAACAGGGCGTAGTCGATGCCGACCGCCAGGCCGAGCATGAGCGCGAGCGTCAGGGTCGACGACGAGATCTCCGTGATCCCCGAGAGCGACAGCACGCCCGCGACGCCGATGCCGACACCCAGCAGGGCCGTGAGGATCGGCATGCCCGCCGCGAGCAGCGACCCGAAGGTCACCACGAGCACCACGAGGGCGACGACGAGCCCCAGCGCCTCGGTCGGACCGGCCAGCTTGAGCGGCTCGGTGAACGGGCCACCCGACAGCGCGACCTCGTAGCCGTCGGCCTCGAGGCTCGCCTTGGCGGTCTCGAGGGTGTCCGTCGTGGCCGCCGGGACGTCGTCGGCCGGCACGGTGAACTGCACGTCGACGTACATGACGCTGCCGTCGGGGGCGACGGCCTGGCTGGCCACGGGGTCGGACATGCCGGCCACGTCCTCGGCCTCCGCCACGGGCGCCAGCGCGGTCATGACGTCCTGGACGCCCGTGCCGGTGAGGAAGGACTCCCCCTCGGGCGCGCCGACGACGACGCGGGAGCTCGACGGCTTGGTGGTGTCCTGCGCGTCCGCCGCGTTGTTGCCTCCGACGCCCGCGGCCTGGGCGCCCAGCCGCTCGGCGACCAGTGCCTGTGCCTTGTCGGACTCGGTCCCCGGGATGGAGAACGTGTTCGACAGGTTGAGCCCCGACGCGACCGCGCCGAATGCGGCAGCGGTCAGGATCACCAGCCAGGTGATCAGCACGATCCAACGGTGGCGGAAGCTTCCCCGGCCCAGACGGTCCAGCACGCGTGCCATGTTCACTCCTCGGTCGACGTGCGCAGGATATACGACAGATGTTGGATAGCCGGGGTGGCATCATGGGAGGGTGACGATGCAGGACGAGGGCGCCCGGGTGGACCCCAGGGTCCTGCGCACGCGCCGACTGCTCCAGGATGCCCTGCTCTCGCTCGCACGGGAACGCAGTCTCGACGAGATCTCGGTCGCCGACGTCGCCGACCGCGCGACCGTCAACCGCAGCACGTTCTACCAGCACTACCCCGACACCGACACTCTCCTGGCCGACGCCCTCGACGCGCAGGCCGCCCTGGTCGGCGCCGACCTGACCCAGATCCGCCCGGGGACGGCCGACCCCGAGACACCCGAGGTGCTGGTCCGGTACGCCACCCACGTCGCCGAGAACGTCGCCCTGTACCGCAGCGCCCTGGGCGAGCACGGCTCCCCCGTCGCCGTCACGCGCCTCCGCCGGCGCATCGGGGCGCTCGCGCTCGAGGGGCTGGCGCTGCACGGGCGGCCGGCCGCGCTCTCGACGATGCCGTTGCCGATCGCCGCCGCCGCCCTGGCCGGGTCCGTCATCGGCGTGCTCGTCGCGTGGCTCGAGCGCGACCCGTTGCCCCCGCCGCAGGAGGTCGCGTCGTGGGCGTGGTCGGCGGTCAGCGGCTGGCCGACGGAGCCCTGAGCTCCTCTTCTCCTGTTCCAGCCCCGCAACGTCCGCGCTCAGTCGGGCCCCGACCCCCACGAGTGCGGACGTCCGCGGGTTCGAGCGCCCTGGCGACCGGGTGTGCGGACGCAACGGGAGGCCGAGCGCCGACGTCCGCGGATTCGAGCGTCCCGGACCGGATGTGCGGACGCAAAGGGCGCGGCGGTTCGCGGCGTCAGCTGAAGTGGGCGCCGCCGTTGACGTCGAGGACCGTGCCCGTGACGAACGAGGCGCCCTCCGAGGCGAGGTACACGACGGCCTCGGCGACGTCGTCGGCGGTCCCCGCCCGGCTCAGGGGCGAGGCCGCGACGGCAGCGCGCTGCGCGGGCTCGGGGGTGTGCGTGGCGTGCAGCGGGGTGCCGGCGACGAAGCCCGGCGCGACGACGTTCACGGTGATGCGGCGCGGTCCGAGCTCGCGGGCGAGCGCCCGGCTGAAGCCCTCGAGCGCGGCCTTGGCGGTCGAGTAGGCAACCATCCCGGTCCCGCCGCCGCTGCGGGCCGCCTGGGCGCCGATCGTGATGATCCGGCCGCCGTCGGGCATCACCGCGAGCGCGGCACGGCTGGCGTAGAACGCGGTCGAGAGGTTGAGGTCCAGCACGTTGTGCCAGTGGGCGTCGTCCATCGCCGAGACGCTGCGGCGCTCGACGGGTCCGCCCACGTTGTTGACCAGGATGTCGATGCCGCCGCCCAGCATCGAGGCCGCGTCGCTGATCGCCTTGTCGACGTCCCAGCTGCGGCGCAGGTCGACCTGGAAGGAGGCGGCGGTGCGGCCCTCGTCCTTGATCTCGGCGACGACGTCCGACGGGTCGTGCGACAGGTAGGTGATCGCGACGTCGGCGCCCGCCCGGGCCAGCGCGAGCGCGACGGCACGCCCGACCCCGGAGGCGCCACCGGTGACGAGCGCGCGACGGCCCGTGAGCGCGTCCTCCAACTCCCGACCTCCCGTGGCTGGTGTTTGTTGCGCACCGTACGGGAGCGGTTCCTCCCCTTCAACACCCACATGCCCGAATTCATCCAGGTCCCGGCTGTCGGTGACGCCGGGTAGCGTCCTGCCCCATGCGTCTGGCCTCCTGGAACATCAACTCGATCCGCGCCCGCACCGACCGTGCACTGGCCTTCCTGAAGCGGACGGGGGTCGACGTCCTGGCGCTGCAGGAGACCAAGTGCAAGGACGAGCAGTTCCCGCGCGAGGGCTTCGAGGCGCTCGGCTACGAGGTGGTGACCAGCGGGTTCAGCCAGTGGAACGGCGTCGCCATCGTCTCCAAGGTCGGCATCGAGGACGTCGAGGTCGGCTTCCCGGGCATGCCGACGTGGGGCGACCCGGCGGCGGCCGAGGCGCGGGCGCTGGGTGCGACGTGCGGCGGCGTGCGGGTGTGGAGCCTGTACGTGCCGAACGGTCGGGAGATCGAGGACCCGCACTACGCCTACAAGCTCGACTGGCTCGGCCGACTGCGGGACGCCGCGGCGGGCTGGCTCGATGCCGACCCCGCGGCGCAGGTGGCGCTGGTCGGCGACTGGAACATCGCCCCCCTGGACACCGACGTCTGGGACATCAACCGCTTCGCCGGTCGCACCCACGTGACGCCCGCCGAGCGCGAGGCGTTCACCGCCATCGCCGGCGCCGGCTACACCGAGGTCTCCCGCGTCCACCTCCCGGCCGAGCACACGTACACCTACTGGGACTACCAGCAGCTGCGGTTCCCCCGGAACGAGGGCATGCGCATCGACCTGACCTACGCGACGCCGGCGCTGGCCGCCCGGGTCACCGGGGTGTCCATCGAGCGCAACGAGCGCAAGGGCAAGGCGCCGTCCGACCACGTGCCGGTCGTGCTCGAGATCGCGGACTGAGCGCGCGGGTGATGTCGGTGGAAAGACCGATCGGCTCGCGGGTGCGGTGGGCTAGGTTGCGCGCATGAGCAACGAGCCTGGGGGGCCGGCTCCGGTTCCCGACCCCTACGCCGTCCCGGACCCGGCGACCACCGCGCCCGTGCCGCCGCCCGTCGGCAGCCCGACGCCGACGGCGCCGTACGGTGCTCCGTCCGCTCCGTACGGCCAGCCGCCCGCCGCGCCGGCCGCGCCCGTCGGCCAGCCGGGTCCGTACGGTGCCGCGCCGGCCACGCCCTACGGGCAGCAGCCGCCCACCGGCTACGGGGCTCCGCAGTACGGGGCTCCGCAGTACGGCGCGCCGACGTACGGAGCGCCACCGGCCGGCGCCCCCCCGTACGGGGCTCCGCAGTACGGGGCACCCCAGTACGGCGCGCAGCCCTACGGCGCGCCCGGGTACGACCAGGTGCCGCCGACGTACGCCGCCCAGCCCTACGGGTACGGGCAGCCGTACGGCCCGCGGCCCACGGAGGGCATGGCGATCGCGTCGTTCGTGACCAGCACGGCCGGGCTCTTCTTCCTGGGCGGGCTCCCTGGGCCGGTCGGCCTCGGGCTCGGCATCGCGGCGCTGCGGCGCATCAAGGTCAACGGCAAGGCGGGCCGCGGGTGGGCGATCGCCGGCATCGTCGTCGGAGCGGTCGGCATCGTGTACCTGCTCGCGCTCATCGCCTACTTCGTGTTCGTCATCGCGCTCTTCTCCAGCGGAGGGTTCCAGGACGCCTTCGACGAGGTGCAGCAGGGCATGGAGGAGGGGTCCGACGGCTCGACCGGCACGGACACCGGCGCCACGCTGCCCGACTTCACGCTGCGCACCGACCTCACGGCGGGCACCTGCCTGACCACGTTCTCGGAGAGCTACGACATGGCCGACACCGACCCCGTCGACTGCGCCGTGCCGCACGAGGCCGAGGTGGTCGGGCTGATCCCCATGTCGGGCCCGGTGACCATGGACGCCGACGACGAGTACGACACGGCCTACAACGACGCGTGGGACGCCTGCGACCAGCTCACCGAGGGGCTCGTGCCGGGCTACTTCGACGACGGCGACATCAGCCTGTACTTCCCGCACCCGGACGACTACGCCGCCGGGGTCACCAACGGGTACTGCGTCTACTACGGCGACGAGCCGGGGATGACCGGATCGGCGACCGCCGGCACGCTGCAGCTGGCCGGCGCCGGGACCTCGTCCTGAGCGGACCCGGCGACCCCTACGCCTACCCCGAGCCGCACTACGCGCCGGGGTGGACGGCCCCGCGCCCGCCGCTCGAACCCACGGCACCCTGGTCGCTGGTCGCGGGGCTGCTCGGGCTCGGTCCGGTCGCGTTGGTCCTGGCGATCATCGCCCTGCGCCGGGTCGCGACCCGGCGCACCCGGGGTCGCGGCCTCGCGATCGCCGGCGGCGTGCTGGGGGTGCTGGGGACGGTCGGGCTCGTCGTCGGCGGCACGATCCTCGTCCTGACCTCGATGGCGACGACGCCGCTGCCGGCCGACGTGCCCGCCGCCCGGAGCGCCCACGCGCAACAGCTGGTGACGGGCAACTGCCTGGCCTCGGTCCCCGACGACGGCGCGGTGGACCGGGTCCGCGTGGTGCCCTGCGCCGAGCCGCACGCCGGCCAGGTGGTCACCGAGTTCACGTTCGCGGGGAACGCCGTGTGGCCCGGGCAGCAGTCCGCCGACGCCCGCGTGGCCCGCGCCTGCGTGCTGGACGACACCGAGATCGCCGCCGGCGTCCGAACCGTGACGTGGTCGCCCACCGAGCGGTCCTGGGCCGACGGCGACCGCGTCGGGCTGTGCCTGGCGGTCGTCGACGGCGGCGGCGTCACCGGCTCGTTCCTCGACGGGACCGCGCAGCTCCCCTGAGCCGTCACACGGGCCTGCGGCACCACCCCTCCTTTGTCGTGCGCGCATCCGGATGCTCCAGACACTTACCACGTGGTAGGGAATGGGCTATGGTGGCACGCAACGAACCCCAACGAGGAGGTACCCCGCGATGACGCAGGTCTTCGACGTCGAACGTGTCCTGGCTCAGCTGACCCTGGAGGAGAAGGCGTCGCTGACGTCCGGCTCCGACTTCTGGCACACGCAGGGCATCGAGCGCGCCGGGGTCCCCGCCGTCATGGTCACCGACGGCCCGCACGGTCTGCGCAAGCAGGCGGAGGACGCGGACCACCTCGGGCTCGGCAACTCCGTCCCCGCCACGTGCTTCCCGACGGCGGCCGCGCTCGGCTCGTCGTGGGACGTCGAGCTGGTCACCCGCGTGGGCGAGGCGCTCGGCCGTGAGACGCGCGCCAACGACGTCGCGGTGCTGCTCGGCCCGGGCGTCAACATCAAGCGGACCCCGCTGTGCGGCCGCAACTTCGAGTACGTCTCCGAGGACCCGGTGGTCGCGGGCGAGCTGGGCACCGCGATCGTGCGGGGCATCCAGAGCCAGGGCGTCGGCACCTCGCTCAAGCACTTCGCGGCCAACAACCAGGAGTCGGACCGCATGCGCGTCTCGGCCGAGGTGGACGAGCGCACGCTGCGGGAGATCTACCTCCCGGCGTTCGAGCGCGTGGTGAAGAACGCGCAGCCGTGGACCGTGATGTGCGCGTACAACAAGGTCAACGGGACGTACGCGTCCGAGCACCACTGGCTGCTCACCGAGCTGCTGCGCGACGAGTGGGCGTTCGAGGGGCTCGTCGTCTCCGACTGGGGCGCCGTGCACGACCGCGTCCCGGCGCTGGCCGCCGGCCTCGACCTGCAGATGCCCGCCGCGGGCCCGCGCCCCGACGAGGAGGTCGTGGCCGCCGTCCGCGACGGCTCGCTCGACGAGGCCGTGCTCGACGTCGCCGCGCGCCGGGTGCTCGACCTCATCGCGAAGTCGCTGCCCGGCGTCGAGTCGGACGACTCCTTCGACGTCGACACCCACCACGAGCTCGCCCGCGAGGCCGCCGCCGCCGGGTCCGTGCTGCTGAAGAACGACGGCGGCCTGCTGCCGCTGACCTCCGCCGACGGTGTCGCCGTGATCGGCGAGTTCGCCCGCACCCCGCGCTACCAGGGCGCCGGCTCGTCGCAGGTCAACCCGACCCGGCTCGACGCACCCCTCGACGCCCTGCGCGCGACCGGCGGCGACTTCCCGTTCGCGGCCGGCTTCACCATCGCGGGCGGTCCGGACGGCGACGACGAGGCACTCCTCGCCGAGGCCGTGTCGGTGGCCGGCGACGCCGCGACGGTCGTCCTCTTCCTCGGCCTGCCCGGCCCGGACGAGTCCGAGGGCTACGACCGCCCCCGCCTCGGGCTGCCCGACAACCAGGTGGCGGCGCTGCGCGCGATCGCCGAGGTGAACCCCCGCGTCGTCGTCGTGCTGGCCAACGGCTCGGCGGTCAGCGTGACCGACTGGCGCGACCTCGCCCCGGCGATCCTCGAGACGTGGCTCGGCGGCCAGGCGGGCGGCTCGGCGGTCGCCGACCTGCTGCTCGGCGTCCGTACCCCGTCGGGCAAGCTCACCGAGACGATCCCCCACCGCATCGAGGACACCCCGGCGTTCGGCAACTTCCCCGGCGAGGCCGGCGTCGTCCGCTACGGCGAGGGCGTGCTGGTGGGCTACCGCTGGTACGACACCCGCGCGATGGACGTCGCGTACCCGTTCGGGCACGGCCTGTCGTACACGACGTTCGGCTACTCCTCGGTGGCAGCCGAGGCCGAGGGCACCGACGTCACCGTGACCGCGACGATCACCAACACCGGGTCCGTCGCCGGCGCCGAGGTGGTCCAGGTCTACGTCCGCGACCCGCAGGCCTCGGTGCTGCGCCCGACGCGCGAGCTCAAGGCGTTCGCCAAGGTGGCCCTCGAGCCGGGCGAGTCCCGCGCGGTGTCGTTCACGCTGACGGCACGGGACCTGTCGTACTGGCACCCCGGCCTGCACCGCTGGGTGGTCGAGGGCGGCGAGTTCGTCATCGAGGTCGGGGCGTCGTCCCGGGACGTGCGCGGGTCCGCGTCGGTCGAGGTCGAGGGCGAGCCGCTCTGGGGCGAGCTCACGGTGATGTCGACGATCGAGGAGTGGTTCGCGCACCCGGTCGGCGGTCCGCTCCTGGAGGCCGCGCTGGTGCCGCCGGCCGACATGGGCCCGCTGGACGAGACCATGCAGGCGATGATCATGCAGATGCCGGCGAAGGTGATCGCCGACTTCGGCATGGCCGGCTTCGACCGCGAGGCGCTGGACACGCTGGTGGCCAAGGTCGCCGCCGGCTGACCCCTCGAGAACGTCACGTCGCCGCGAGAACGGCACCCCGCAGTGCCGTTCTCGCGGCGATCTGCGTTCTCGGCCACGCGGGCGCGCCTGGGACACTCAACCCCATGGACCTCGACCCGGTGCTCGCCGCGCTCGACTCCGCCGGGGTCTGGCTCGACCCGGGGCTGACCGACGGCGAGATCGCCGACGTCGAGCGGCGGTTCGGGATCACGTTCTGCGCCGACCACCGCGCGATGCTCACGCTCGCGGTCCCGGTCGGCGACGGCTGGCCGGACTGGCTCGACGACGACGAGTCCCGCGTGCGCACGCAGCTGGCCCGGCCGGTCGACGGGGTCGTGCTCGACGTGCTGCACGACGGCTTCTGGCCGGCGTCCTGGGGTCCGCGGCCGGCCGACGACCTCGAGGCGGCGGCTCGTCGGCACCTCGCGCGCGTCCCGACGATGGTCCCGCTCTACTCGCACCGCTACCTGCCCGGCGGGGCGGCGCCCACCGGGACGCCCGTCTTCTCGATCTACCAGACCGACGTCATCACCTACGGCTCCGACCTCGCCGACTACCTCACGCGCGAGTTCCTGCACCGGTCGTCGCCGGTCCCGCCGGCGGACCCGTCGGTCCGCGTCCCGTTCTGGTCGGACCTGGTGGACGGGATCGACCCCGCCCAGCCGTGAGCGCCGCCCGAACCCTCCCGAGCGCGCGAGCTCGTCAGTGCGTGAGCAGGGCCGCGAAGTGGGCGCGCAGCGCTGCGGCCATGTCCGGGCGGGTGTCCGGGGTGTCGGCGGCGAGCAGCCACTGGATCTGCATGCCGTCCATGACCGCGACCGTCAGGCGCGCGGCCATGAGCGGGTCGACGCCGGCCCGGAGCCGACCCAGGTCGCGCCAGCGCTCGAACTCGGCGAGCGAGAGCTCCACGACGGTGCGGTAGCGGTTCTGGAAGTACGCGTGCGCGGGGTGGTCCGGCGAGGTGGCCTCGGCGGACAGCGTGGCGAAGAGCTCGACGATGCCGGGGCGGGCGGCGTTGCGCTCGATCAGCATCGACAGGCCGTCGAAGTAGTCGTGGCCGGCGGCGACGTCGGCGGCGAACAGGGCCTCGTCGATCTCGTCGCGACGCGTCAGCACCGCCTCGAGCAGGGCCGCCTTGCTGGGGAAGTGGTGCAGCAGCCCGGGGTGCGAGATGCCGACGCGTGAAGCCACCTCCCGCAGGGACGCCGTGTGGTACCCGACCTCGCCGAACAGCTGCATGGCCGCGTCGAGGATCTCCTCGCGGGTCGCGCGGCCCTTGGCGTAGCCGCCGGCGCGGGCCGAGGGTGCCGACGAGCCGCCGGACGGCCGGACGGCATCCTGAACAGGGCCGGCGGCAGTCGTGACCTCGGTCGTCATGGCCCCAGGATCGCACGCGGAGACCAATTCCGACCAGATGGTAACCGAGGACTTCCGCGAATCCCGACCGCCTGGTAACTTCTGCTTACCACGTGGTCGGGATTCAAGGACGGACCGACCCGCTGTCCGACACAGGAGTCCGACATGGCCCTCACGCAGCCCCCCGCCCCGGTCACGAGCGCGGCCCCCGCGCCATCGACCACGCCGACCGCCCGCGAACCGCGCAGCTACCTGCCGTTCCTCGGCTTCGCCAACCTCGGCGTCTACATGGCGCTGCTGACGCCGGTGATGGTGTCGATGGCCTTCAAGATCGACCACCTGGTCGGCGCCGCTGCCGCCCCCGCCGCGCTCGGCACGGTCATGGGCGTCGGCGCGCTGTTCGCGCTCATCTGCAACCCGCTGGCGGGCCGGCTGTCCGACCGGACGACGAGCCGGCTCGGCATGCGCCGCCCGTGGATCCTCGGCGGTGCGATCGTCGGCGCCGCGGCCCTGGCCGTCGTCGGCACCGCGCAGTCCGTCGCCCTGGTGCTGGTGGGCTGGTGCATCGCGCAGGCCGCGTTCAACGCGGTGCTCGCCGCCGCCAACGCGACCATCCCGGACCAGGTGCCGGTCGAGCGCCGCGGCAAGGTGTCCGGCCTGGTCGGCATGGCGACGCCGCTGGCCATCCTGCTCGGGAGCGTCATCGTCAACCAGATCTCGGCCGACGCCGCGCGGTTCATCGTGCCGGCCGCCCTCGGTCTGGTCTTCTCGCTGCTGTTCGCCGCCGTGCTGCACGACCGCCGGCTCGACCAGGCGCCCGCGCAGAAGTTCACCGTCGGGCAGTTCTTCGGCTCGTTCGTCTTCAACCCGCGCAAGCACCCGGACTTCGGCTGGACCTGGCTCACCAAGTTCATGGTCATGTTCGGCTACGCGGGCATCGCGACCTTCCTGCCCTACTACCTGGTCGGCAAGTTCGACCTGTCCGAGCAGGAGGCGACCGGCGTCATCCTCACGGCGACGTTCGCGTCGGTGGTCGGCATGGTGATCTCGAGCCCCGTCGGCGGCATCCTGTCCGACCGGTTCGGCAAGCGTCGCCCGTTCGTCGCGGCCGCCGGCGCGATCATGGCGGTCGGCCTCGTGGTGCTCGCGTTCGCCCCGACCATCGCCCTGGTCGTCCTCGGCCAGGCCATCATCGGCCTCGGCGCCGGCGCGTTCTTCTCCGTGGACATCGCGCTGGCCACGCAGGTGCTCCCCACCAAGGAGGACACCGCGAAGGACCTCGGCGTCCTCAACATCGCCAACGCCCTCCCGCAGTCGCTCGCCCCCGCGATGGCCCCCGCCATCCTGGCGGTCGGCGCGCACCTGCCCATGGGTCAGTACCCCACCTGGTACCTGTTCGGCGCGGTCGTCGCGCTGGCCGGTGCCGTGCTCGTCTACCGGATCAAGGGTGTTCGCTGATGACCGTGACCAACGAGACGTACGTCTACCAGGACGCCACCCAGCCGGTGGACGACCGGGTCGAGGACCTGCTCGGGCGGATGACGCTCGAGGAGAAGGCCGGCCAGCTCTTCCAGCACATGATCACGGCCGGGCCCCTGACCGAGAGCGACCCGATCTTCGGCCTGCCGTCGGCCGACGAGTACGTGAACGCCAAGCACATGACCCACTGGAACCTCCTCGGTGTCCCGGGCAGCGCGCGCGAGCTCGCCGAGTGGCACAACCGGCTCCAGGCGCTCTGCGAGACGACGCGCCTCGGCATCCCCGCGACGATCGCGACCGACCCCCGGCACGCGTTCACCGACAACCCCGGCACCGCGCTGCTGTCCGGGCCCTTCTCGCAGTGGCCCGAGACCCTGGGCCTGGCGGCGACCCGCGACGAGGCGCTCACCGAGCAGCACGCCGACGTCGCACGGCAGGAGTACCTGGCCGTGGGCCTGCGCACCGCCCTGCACCCGCAGGTCGACCTGGCCACCGAGCCCCGCTGGGCCCGCGCGAACGGCACGTTCGGCGAGGACGGCGAGCTCACCGGCCGGATGGGTGCCGCCTACGTGCGCGGGTTCCAGGGCCCGGACTTCGGGGTGGACAGCGTCTCGACGATGACCAAGCACTTCCCCGGCGGCGGCCCGCAGAAGGACGGCGAGGACCCGCACTTCGCCTACGGCCGCGAGCAGGTCTACCCGGGCGGCCGGTTCGCCGAGCACCTCGAGCCGTTCAAGGCGCTGCTGGCCGCCGGGACGCGGCAGATGATGCCGTACTACGGCATGCCGGTCGGCCTGGAGGGCATCCCCGAGGTCGGGTTCGGCTTCAACAAGCCGATCCTGGACCTCCTGCGGGACGACCTCGGCTTCGACGGCATCATCTGCACCGACTGGGGCCTGGTGTCCGACGCCGAGGTGTTCGGGCAGCCGTTCCCCGCCCGCGCGTGGGGCGTCGAGCACCTGTCGGTCGAGGACCGTGTCGCGCTGATCCTCGAGGCCGGCGCCGACCAGCTGGGCGGGGAGTCCTGCCCGGAGGTCGTGGTGTCGCTGGTGCGGTCCGGAAGGGTCACGGAGGGCCGCATCGACCAGTCGGTCCGGCGGCTGCTGCGGGAGAAGTTCCTGCTCGGGCTCTTCGACGAGCGCCGGTACGTGGACGTCGAGGCGGCGTCGGCCGTCGTCGGCAACGACGAGTTCCGTGCGGCCGGGATCGCCGCCCAGGCCGCCGCGGTGACCGTCCTGACCAACGACGGCATCCTGCCCCTGACCCCCGGCCTGCGGATCTACGCCGAGGGGTTCGAGGGCTCGGTCGGCGACCCCGCCGACGCCGATGTCGCGATCCTGCGGCTCAAGGCGCCGTTCGAGCAGCGCGGCCCCGGGTTCGAGGCGTTCTTCCACGCCGGCTCGCTGGACTTCCCCGCCGACGAGATCGCGCGGATCACCGCGATCGCGTCGGTCGTCCCGACGATCCTCGACGTCTACCTCGACCGGCCCGCGATCCTCACTCCGCTGGTGGAGTCGGCGGCGGCGGTCGTCGTGAACTTCGGCGCCGGCGACGGCCCGCTGCTCGACGCGCTCGCCGGCGCGGCCCGCGGGAGGCTCCCGTTCGACCTGCCCCGGTCGATGGCGGCGGTCGAGGCGTCCCGCGAGGACGTCCCGTTCGACACCGCGGACCCGCTGTTCCGGTTCGGGCACGGCCTGGCGCTCTGAACGCCCCGGGACAGGGTCCGACGTGCTGAGCCGCGGCGGACCCTGCACCCGGGATCGCGGTGGGTAGTCTCCGCACATGCCACGACGCGCCGACCTCGCCTCGGTCGAGCTCGTCGAGGGGGACGACGTCCCGCCCGCTGAACCGCACCCGACCGTCGCCGCCGCGCCGAGGGGCCGCCGGTGGTGGCTGCTGCTCGCCGCCCCGGTGATGATCCTCGGGCTGGTCGTCGGGGCGCAGCAGGTGATCGACGGCCGGGAGCGGGCCGCCGACGCCCGGATCGCGGCGCTGCCCGGTGCCATCGCCCAGGTCGGCGACCACCTCGGCACGGTCTGGACGACGGACCCGGGAACGAGCCCGCTCGCGTCGGGGCCGGTCGCCGACGGAGCGTTGCACGGCCTGCTCGTCGGACCCGACGGATCCCTCACGTACTCGGCGGTCGACGTCGACACCGGGACGCAGGTCTGGTCCGCGACGCTGCGAGGACCCGACCCGGCGCTGACCGACCCGACGAACCGCACCACGACGGACTGCCAGGCCGCGGCCGACGACCGCGCGGTGTGCTTCGTCACCGACGGGTACCGGAACTTCTCGGACACCGGCGACGCGAGTGACGGCCGACCCGCCACGCAGGCCCACGCGGTCGTCCTCGACCTGGCCGACGGCAGCGTGCTGGCCGACCACCCGGTGGCACCGGCGGGCTCGCTGGCCGTGCTGCCGGGCCTGGTGGCCACCGCGGTGGTCGACGACCAGGAGCACCTCGTCGTCGTCGCGACCGACCCCATGACCGGCGACGAGCTCTGGCGCTACCGCGACCCCGACCCGGTGCGGGGCGCCGCCGACGACAGCGCCGCGGACATCGCGGGCGCCGGCGGCGTGGTCGTGCTGTTCAACCGGCCGGGCGGTCCGCTCGTGCTCACCCCGACGGGCCTGCCGCTCGACGCGGACGGCGAGGGCGGCTCGTGGCAGCCGACCCTGGACGGTGGGCTCGCGTGGACGCTCCCGGACCCAGCGGGCGGCGACCAGAAGGAGAGCGTGCTGCGCGGGGGCGAGCTCCCGCTGGACGTCACCGGCGACCTGCTGGACAGCGTGGTCGACGACGGCAGCATCCCCGGCCTCGCACTCTCCTCCGGGCGGAAGACCTACGCCTGGGACGCCCGGACCGGGAGGAAGCTCTGGGAGGCCGACGTCGCCGCGGCGCAGAACGCGGGCGGCCAGACGCTCGTCCTGCAGGGCAGGGTCTACCTGACGACCGCCGACGCGGTGGTCGCGCTCGACGGCCGCGACGGGTCGCCCGTGTGGAGCACCCCCCGCTCGCCGTCGACGACGGGCGGGGGGCTGCTCACCGACGGCCTCCACGTGCTGCTGGTGCAGTCGCCTCTCGACAGCTCGGGCACCGGCGACCTGCTGGTGATGGACCGGCGCAACGGCACGGCGCTGCGCCGGGTCCCCCTGCCGGTCGGCGTCGCCTACGCGTGGGTCGCCGGCCACCGGTTGATCACCGACGACGGCACGGCGGTCCGCGGCATCGGGTGACCCGCTGCCGGGTGCGCATCTTGTCGAGCGGCGCGGACCGGTCCTCGAGCGCTCAGCTCGGTACCCGCGTCGACGCGCGCCGACGAAGCCCCTCCCGATCTCGTCGTACGTTCGCGAACGCCCGACTCCTCGATCCTGGAAGCCAACCGTCCTTGTCCCCCCTGCGTGTGAGGTCAGCGTCGAGCCCGACCCGGTGCCACAGGCCGCGCGCCCAGCAGCAGCTGTCGCCGCGCCCTGGAGCGCGCGCGACCGCGCAGCGATCGTCGTCCGCCTGAGGAACTTGCTGCAGAGCCGTCGCCATCATCGGCTCGTGGTCGCCGGGCGACCTGCTCTACGCGGGCGATATCGGCCCTAAGCCGCTCGACCAGGCGGCGGAGCGCATCGACCTCCAAGGCGATGTCAGCCGCCCTTTCGACATCCTCAGCGGTCATCGTCGACTGCCATTCCATTTCAGCGAGGCGATCATTCAGTTCCAAGAGATCGCTCCTGGAGTCAGCCAGTTCGGCGATTGCGCTGGAAAGTTCGGCGTCGTGACGGTTCGCTCTGGTGGCCAGGTCGCTCAAGTCTCGAGCAACGTCGGAAGCTCGCGCACGAACTTCGTCCAGTGCACTGCCCGAAATCGCCAACTCTCGTCGCAACGCTTCTACCCGTGTGTTCTGCCGACGTCGCTCGGTGCCGACGGAGAGTGATGCCAGTCCGTCGGCCCCGCTGTCGACCAGCACCGTGTCCCCGTCGCGGATCTCGCCCGCCAGGATCTGCCGCGCCAGCCGGTCGCCGATCTCGCGCTGCACCAGCCGCCGGAGCGGTCGGGCACCGTAGGCCGGGTCGTAGCCCTCGAGCGCCAGCCACTCGCGCGCGGCGGGCGTGACGTCAAGCGTGAGCCGACGGTCCGCCAGCCGGCGGGCCAGCAGCGCCACCTGCAGCTCCACGATGTGCCCGATCTCGTCGAGCGACAGCGGGTCGAACAGCACCACGTCGTCGAGCCGGTTGAGAAACTCGGGCTTGAACGAGGTGCGGACCGCGGACATGACCGCGTCGCGCTTCTCGTCGTCGGACAGCATCGGGTCCACCAGGTACTGCGAGCCGAGGTTCGAGGTGAGCACCAGGATCACGTTGCGGAAGTCGACCGTCCGCCCCTGCCCGTCGGTCAGGCGCCCGTCGTCGAGCACCTGCAGCAGCACGTCGAACACCTCGGGGTGCGCCTTCTCGACCTCGTCGAGCAGCACGACCGAGTACGGCCGACGACGGACGGCCTCGGTCAGCTGCCCGCCCTCCTCGTACCCGACGTACCCCGGCGGGGCACCGACCAGGCGGGCCACGGAGTGCTTCTCGGCGTACTCGGACATGTCGATCCGGACCATGGCGCGCTCGTCGTCGAACAGGAAGTCCGCGAGCGCCTTGGCCAGCTCGGTCTTGCCCACGCCGGTGGGCCCGAGGAACAGGAAGCTGCCCGTCGGGCGGTCCGGGTCGGAGATGCCGGCCCGCGCGCGTCGGACGGCGTCGGACACCGCGGCGACCGCCGGGCGCTGGCCGATGAGTCGCTCGCCCAGCACCTCCTCCATGCGCAGCAGCTTCGCGGTCTCGCCCTCCAGCAGCCGGCCGGCGGGGATGCCGGTCCACTGCGCGACCACCTCGGCCACCTCGTCGGGTCCGACCTTCTCCGCGATCATCGGCGGACCGTCGGGCGCGGCGTCGGCCGACGCCTCCTCGGCCTCGGCCACGGAGATCTGCTCCTGCAGCGCGGGGATCTCGCCGTACAGGATGCGCGCGGCCTTCTCGTTCTCGCCCTCGCGCAGCAGCCGCTCGGCGTCCGTGCGCAGCGTGTCGAGGCGCGCCTTGAGGTCGCCGACCAGGTTGTGCCCGGCCTTCTCCTTCTCCCACCGCGCGGTCAGCGACGCCAGGTCCTCGCGCCGGTCGGCCAGGTCCTTGCGCAGCCGCTCCAGGCGGTCAGCGGAGGCGGGGTCGTCGGACTCCGAGAGCACGACCTCCTCCATCTCCAGCCGGGTCACGGCGCGCTGCAGCTCGTCGATCTCGATCGGCGACGAGTCCAGCTCCATGCGCAGGCGGGACGCGGCCTCGTCGACCAGGTCGATGGCCTTGTCGGGCAGCTGGCGGCCGGTGATGTAGCGGTCGGACAGCGTCGCGGCGGCGACCAGCGCGGAGTCGGCGATGGTGACCTTGTGGTGCGCCTCGTACCGCTCCTTGAGCCCGCGCAGGATCGCGACGGTGTCCTCCACCGACGGCTCGCCGACGAACACCTGCTGGAACCGCCGCTCGAGCGCGGGGTCCTTCTCGATGCGCTCGCGGTACTCGTCGAGCGTCGTCGCACCCACCAGGCGCAGCTCGCCGCGGGCCAGCATGGGCTTGAGCATGTTGCCCGCGTCCATGGCGCCCTCGGAGCCGGCACCCGCGCCGACGACCGTGTGGAGCTCGTCGATGAACGTGACGACCTCGCCGTTCGAGCCGGTGATCTCGGCCAGCACGGCCTTGAGCCGCTCCTCGAACTCACCGCGGTACTTGGCGCCGGCCACCATCGCGGCCAGGTCGAGCGCGACCAGCTTCTTGCCCCGCAGCGACTCGGGCACGTCACCGGCGACGATGCGCTGGGCCAGCCCTTCGACGACGGCCGTCTTGCCGACGCCGGGCTCGCCGATGAGCACCGGGTTGTTCTTCGTGCGCCGCGACAGGACCTGCACGACGCGCCGGATCTCGGCGTCGCGGCCGATGACGGGGTCGAGCTTGCCCTCGCGCGCCCGCTGCGTCAGGTCGAGGCCGTACTGCTCGAGCGCCTTGTAGGTGCCCTCGGGGTTGGGCGTGGTGACGCGCGCGGAGCCTCGGACTGTCGGCAGGGCGGCCGCGAGCGCCTCGCGCGAGGCCCCCTGGGCGCGCAGGGCGTCGGCCACCCCGGACTGCCCCGCCGCGAGGCCGAGCAGCAGGTGCTCGGTGGAGACGTAGTCGTCGCCGAGCGAGCGAGCCTCGGACGAGGCCGCCTCGAGGGCGGTCGCGAGGGTGCGCGACGCGCTCGGCTGCGCCACGGCGGACCCGCTCGCCGTCGGCAGGCTGACGAGCATGCCGCGCACGGCGCGCCCGAGCGCGACGCGGTCGGCACCGACCGCGTCGAGCAGCCCGTTGGCCACGCCGCCCTCCTGGTGCAGCAGGGCGTTGAGCAGGTGCGCGGGCTCGAGCTGAGGGTTGCCGGCGGCCGACGCCTGCTGGATGGCGTCGCCGAGGGCCTCCTGGGACCGGGTGGTGAACTTGGCGTCCATATGACCTCCTTGGTGTCGATCTCTGCTCAGGTGAACCACGGCCAGAGTTGAGTCTATTCCGCTCAACTCTGTTCACCCACCCCGACGGTCACCCCCGTGGCACGATCACGCCATGGACGATGCGACCCCCGACGTGCTCGGACCCGGCTGGACCGCCCGGACCCTCCGGCTCCGGCCGGACGGTCGCACGCCCGACCCGGTCGCCACGCTCGTCCATCGTGACGGTTCCCCCACCCGCCGGGCCCTGCTCTACGTCCACGGCTTCGTCGACTACTTCTTCCACACCGGGTTCGGCGACGCCCTCGCCGCCCACGGCTACGACGTGTACGCCCTCGACCTGCGCGACTACGGGCGGTCCATCCGCGACGGCCGCCCGCCCAACTACGTCACCGACCTGGGCACGTTCGCGGAGGAGATCGACGCCGCGATCCGCATCATCCGGCAGGACCACGACCAGGTCGTCCTGCTCGGGCACTCGATGGGCGGCCTGGTCACGTCCCTGTGGGCCGACTCCCGCAAGGGCGAGGGGCTCATCGACGCGCTGGTGCTCAACAGCCCGTGGCTGGACCTGCGCGGCTCCCGGCTCGAGCGCACCGCGCTCACGGGCGTGCTCGACGTCGTCGGCAAGGTCGCCCCGAGCCTCCCCGTCGCCAAGCTGGGCCCGCACTACGGCCGCGCGCTGCACGAGGGCACCGGTGGCGAGTGGGCCTACGAGCTGGACTGGAAGCCGCTCGACGGGTTCCCGGTCCGCGCGGGCTTCGTCCGGACCGTCCGGCGCGGCCACAAGCGCGTCGCCGCGGGGCTGGCGATCGACGTCCCGGTGCTGCTGCTGGCGTCCGACGCGTCGGGTCCCGACGACGTCTGGCACGACGCTCTGGTGACCACCGACTCGGTGCTCGACGTCGCCGACATGCAGCGCCTGGCGCCGAACCTGGGGCCGGACGTGACCTTCGTCGAGGTGCCCGGCGGCGCGCACGACCTCGCGCTGTCCCCGCTGCCGGCCCGCGACACCTACCTGGCCGCGGTGCTGGCGTTCCTCGACGCCCGGCTGCCGTGACCGGACGGACCGACCGGTGGCGGCTGCGCGGCCTGCGGATCGCCGCCCGGCTGCGGCTCACCCCGTTCGGCGCGCTGGTCGAGCGGGGCTACACCGGCTTCGTCGAGATCGAGCCGTTCGACCGCGCGATGACGCTGGCGGCGCAGGCCTTCGTCTCGATCGTCCCCGTGATGATCGTGACCGCGGCCCTGCGGCCCAACCGGCAGGACGGCTTCGGCTTCTTCATGGCCGACAGCCTCGGCCTCTCGGACGCCACCCGCGACACGCTCGCCGGCAGCGTGAGCGCCAGCGCGAGCGTGGGGAGCAGCGTCGGGATCCTCGGCCTCATCGTCGCCCTGATCAGCGCCACGTCCTACTCCCGGGCCCTCGAGCGCATGTACGCCAAGGTCTGGCAGGTGAAGCGTCCGGGGCTGCGGTCGGCGTGGCGCTGGCTCGCCACCGTGCTCGCGGTGGTCCTCGCCGTCGCCCTCATCGAGCTGACGCGGGAGGCCACGGAGGGGGTGCCGCTGCCCGCCCTGTGGGACTTCGTCGTGCGGCTCGTGGTCTGGGCCGTGGTCTGGACCTACATCCCCTGGGCCCTGCTGCGCGCCGAGATCCCGATCCGCGTCCTGGCGTTCTCCGGCTGCGTCACCGCGCTGCTTCTCGGGCTGCTCAGCCTGGCCGGCCAGCTCTACCTGCCGATCGTCCTCGTCTCGGGCGCGAAGCAGTTCGGCGTGCTGGGCCTGGTGTTCGCCTACATCGGGTGGCTGTTCGCGCTGAGCTTCGCGCTGGTGCTGGCCTGTGTCGTCGGTCAGGCGTGCGCGCAGGACGAGGGCAGGCTGGGTCGGCTCATCCGCGGGCGCGACGACGCCGTGACCTGGCAGACGGTCTGACGCACGGACGCGACCTGGCGTAGAGCCATCAGGTTCACAGGCTCAGGCGGCAGGCGCCCCCGTCGCGGGCGGCTCGGGTGCGGGCTCCTTCGTCGGCGGCGCGAGCAGCGGCGGCCGGTTGGTCACCAGCAGCCAGGCAGCCAGCGCGGCGAGAAGCAGCCCGATGAGCAACGACACCTGCGGCACCACCGCGACCGCCATGAAGAGGCTCAGCCACCCGTTGCGCGTGGCGGCGACGACGATCCCGACCACCGCCGAGCCGATGGCCAGCGCCAGCGGCACGGAGTCCCAGACCGTGTTGATGGCGAACCCGAGGGCCACCCCGACGAACAGCGCGGGGAAGATCCGGCCGCCGCGGAACCCGGACGTCGCGGCGATCAGCATGGCAAGCAGCTTGATCCCGGCCAGCGCGAGGAACCCGGCGCCCGTCGTCGTCGCGACCAGACCGGGGAGCTCCTGCATCTGCGTGAGGCCCTTGAACAGGGTCACCTCGCCGCCGAGCGCTCCCAGCAGGCCGAGGATCAGGCCGCCGGTCGTGAGCATGAGCACCGGGTGACCGATCCGCTGGAACGCCCGGTGCAGCGGCACGAAGAGGTAGACGCCGACCAGACCGAGGGCCGCGGCCGCCAGCGCGATGGCGACCGAGAACCCGAGGTCGTCGAGCCCCCCGTACGTGTACACCGGGGTGGCGACCGCGAGGTTCAGCGCCTCGAGCTGCAGCATCGTCAGCGACCCGGCGGTGGCGGCCAGCAGCGGGGCGAACAGCCGGTCCCACAGAGGGATGCGGCGGTCACCGGCGTCCAGCTCGGAGAACAGCAGCGCCGCCGCCACGGGCGTGCCGAACATCGCGCCGATGGTGCCCGCGACCGCCATCGCGAGCCAGATCGGCGCGTTGACCTTGGGCAGGAACCGCATGCCCAGCGCGACCGCGAGGCCCACGTTGATCCCGATGATGGGGTTCTCCGGGCCCAGGCTCACCCCGCCGGCGAGCATGATCACCAGGGCGAGCGCGAGACCCGGCAGGACCCTGGGCTTGAGCGGCTCGGCCACCAGCTCGAGGGTCGCGGGATCGGGCCCGGCGTGCCCGGGGACGTAGCGGACGACCAGCCCGATCGCGAGGCCGGTCGCGGTGAGCACGCCGATGATCCACCACGCCGAGTCCGAGCTCACCCCGACGGCCGCGCTCAGGTCGTCCCACACCCAGCCCTCGAGGAGGCCGGCCAGCTTGCTGAGCCCGTAGAGCGTGAGGGCGGACATGATGCCGACGACCACGGCGGGGACCGCGAGCTTCAGCAGGTTGCCGACGGGGACCCGGAAGGGGGCGTCGAGCGCGGGCTGCTCGGTCATGTCGGTGCTCCTTGGTCGGAGGTCGGGGCGGTGTCGAGGTGGGCCTCCACCCACGCCTGCCCGCGGGCGACGGCGTGGTCGACGGAGGCGAACACCTCGTCGTCGGCGGGCAGCACGGCGTCGGGGTCGAGCGCGTCGAGCAGGCCGCTGCGGCGCGCGACGACCAGGAACTCCTCGGAGACGCCGGCGAGCAGCAGCACGTTGTCGCGGGTGCGGAGCGTGTCGGCGAGCGCGTCGATGGCCTTGACGAACGTCGCCGACGGGACGTCGGGAAGGGTCCGCAGGCTCAGCACGAGCGCCGAGCCGCGGGTCCGCGTCGTGTCGGGCCACGTCTCGTTGATGCGCGCCACCTCCGCGAAGAAGCCCGCGCCCGCGTAGTGGAGCACCACGACGGTGTGCGACGGCAGCTCGGCGGGCGGTTCGACGACTGCCCAGCGCCCCTCGCCGCGGTTCTCGAGCGCCTGGAGCCGGCCCGCCCGCGACGACGAGACGGTGTAGAGCACCAGCGACAGCCCGGCGCCGATGAAGATCGCCTGCTGGAGCGGCAGCTGCGTCGTCGCCACGAACGTCACCACCATCGCGGCCGTGGACCACCACGAGGTCCGGACCACCAGCACGATGTCCTTCCAGCGCCCCTGCACCAGCTCGACGCCGATCACGATCAGCAGCCCGCCGATGACGGCCATCGGGATGGTCTCCGCGTACGGACCCCCCAGCAGGACGACGAGGGCCAGCCAGAGCCCCGCGAACACCCCGGACCACCGCGTCTGCGACCCGGCACTGGTCCCGACGCCGGTGCGCGAGAGCGAGCCGCCCGTCGGCAGCGCCGAGAACAGGCCGCCCGCGACGTTCGCCATGCCCTGCGCGACGAAGTCCCGCGAGGCGTTCGGCCGCGAGCCGTCGGGGTTGGGCACGGCGGCGCCGATCCCCGCCGCCTGCGCGAGCGCCACGAGCGCGACGGCGACGGCACCCAGCGCCAGGCTCGGCACGGCGGACACGTCCGGCAGCGAGAACGGCGGCAGGCTCCGCGGGATCGACGCGATCGAGCCCACGTCCTCGACGTCGATCCCGGCGACGACCACGACGACCCACACGACGACGAGGGCCACCAGCGTGGCCAGCGACCGCAGCGGTTTCACCAGCCGCGCGAGCGCCCAGACCACGATGGTCGCGGCAGCCACGCCGACGGTCCGCAGGTCCCACGAGCCGACGTGCGCCATCGCCTCGACCAGCTTGCCCACGGTGTTGTGCGCGTCCGGCTTGTAGCCCGTCGCGTCACCGACCTCGCCGGCGATGATCTGCACCGCGATCCCCGTGGTGAAGCCCGTCATCACGGCGGTCGACACGAACTGCATGACCGACCCGAGCTTGAGCAGGCCGAGCACGAGCATGACCACGCCGACCAGCAGGGTCAGCGTCGCGATCGCCCCGGGGTCGTGCGGGTCCAGCCCGGAACCGGCGAGCACGCTGGCCGACGACAGGGCGATGGCGCTGGTCAGCGTGGTGACCATGAGGACCGTGCGGGCGAAGAACGAGCCCACGATCGTCGGCACCACGCCCGAGTACAGGCCGACCACAGGGCTGAACCCGCCGATGTTCGCGTACGCCATGCCCTCGGGGATGCTGAACAGCCCGGTGACCAGCCCCGACGTGACGTCCTTGCCGGTCGGCCTGCCCCACCGCGACGCGGCGCCGGTCACAGGCTCGGGTCCTCGGGCTCGGACAGCGAGAGCATCGCCCCGACGACCGCCGGCGTCCGCGCGATCCGGCGCTCGAGCGAGGCCAGCACGTGCGACGCGTCGTCCTCCTCCATGTTGCCCGTGAGGTCGACCGCACCGGTCAGGTAGACCTGCCGCGCGCCCACGTACTCGAGCCGCAGCTCGGTCACCCGGTCGACCTCCGGCAGCTCGAGGAGCGCCTGCACCGCCGCGGCCTGCAGCTGCGGGTCCACCACCTGACCCACCAGGAACCGGCGGTTGCGGTCGATGAGCACGATCGCCACGACCCCCAGCAGCACACCGACCAGGATCGAGCCGACGGCGTCCGGCACGGGCGAGCCGGTCGCCTGGTGCAACCCGATGCCCACGGTCGCGATCACGATGCCGACGAGCGCGGCGGCGTCCTCGAAGAACACGGCGCGGACGGTCGGGTCGGAGGTCTGCAGGATGTGCGCGACGAGGTCCTTGTCCTGCCGCGCGGCCCCCCGCTTGGCCTGACGCGACGCCTGGAAGAACGAGACCCCCTCGAGCACGAACGACACCGCGAGCACCGCGTACGCGATACCGAAGTCGCCGGCCGGCTCGGGGTTGGACAGCTCGGAGATCCCGTGGGTGATGGAGACGCCGGCGCCGACGGCGAACAACCCGATGGCGGCGAACAGCGACCACACGTAGACCTCGCGGCCGTGCCCCAGCGGGTGGGTCGGATCGGCCGGCTTGGCCGCCCGACGCTGCGCGATGAGCAGGAACACCTCGTTGCCCGTGTCCGCCCAGGAGTGCGCGGCCTCCGCGAGCATCGACGCCGAGCCCGTCATCGCCGCGGCCACCGACTTCGCGACGGCGATGAGCAGGTTGGCCCCGAACGCGAGGACCACGGTCAGCGCGCTCTCGCTCCCCTCGGGGGCGGCCGACCCGCCGGCGACGTCGACGGCCGGCTCGCTCTCGTCGGGGGGTGCGTCGGCCATGAGACGTGACTAGCACACGAGGTGCCCCATGTCTCCCGTTGTGCCGCATCTGCGCTGGTCCGAGCCCCTGTTGGCGCGCGGCTGGGCCGGGGTGTTGGCTGGGCACCATGACCACCCACCGCGAGGCCTGGCCCACCGGAACCCCGGCCTGGGCGGACATCACCGTCCCCGACCTCGCCGCCGCGCGCGCCTTCTACGGCCCCCTGTTCGGCTGGGAGTTCGAGATCGGCGGCCCGGAGCTCGGCTTCTACACGCAGGCGTTCGTGGACGGGAAGCGGGTGGTCGGGCTCGGCGAGCCGATGGGCGACGATCCCGCGCCGCCGCCGGCCTGGTGCGTGTACCTCGCTACCGACGACCTCGCGGCGACCGCCGCCGCCATCGCCGACGCCGGCGGGCAGGAGATCGTCCCGGCCATGGCGATCATGGACTTCGGCACCATGGCGATCTTCGTCGACACCGCCGGCGCCGTCTTCGGGGTCTGGCAGCCCGGCAGCCACACCGGCTGGGACGTCGTCGAGGAGCCCGGCGCGGTCGTCTGGTCCGAGGTCATGGTCCACGACCAGCCCGGCGCGCTCGACTTCTACCAGCGGGTGTTCGGCTACTCGGTCGAGGACCTCAGCGCACCCGGGTTCGAGTACGCGTCCGTGTCCCTCGGCGGCGCGCCCCTGGCCGGCGTCGGTGGCTACGGGGAGCGGGCCGGCGACGACGCTCCCGCCGCCTGGACCCTCTACTTCGCGGTCACGGACACCGACGCGTCGGCCGCCCGCGTGACGGAGCTGGGCGGGACCGTGGTCAGCCCGCCGACCGACACCCCCTTCGGCCGCATGGCGATCGCCGCCGGTCCGTTCGGTGAGGTCTTCGCGCTCATGGGGCCCGTGCTCGGCTCCTGACCCCTCGGCACCGGCGGTCGCCGTCGGCGCGCCACCTAGGCTGGACCCTCGTGAGCCTCCCGTCCGACGCGTTCCGGCACGTGGCCTCGCGACCCCACGAGCCGTTGCGCACGTTCCACCCGCGGCGGGCGCCCCTGGGCCGCGAGCGCGAAGAGGCGCTGCGGGACCTGTGGCCGCAGCTCGGGTTCTCGGTGCACGACGACCGGTCCCCGATGCCCCGGGCGGCCGACGGTTCCCTCGACAGCGCCGCGCTCTTCGGCCGGTCCGCACCCCTCGTCCTGGAGATCGGGTCCGGGATGGGCGAGACGACCGCGTCGATGGCGGCCGCCGACCCGGCCCGCGACTACCTCGCCGTCGAGGCCCACCTGCCGGGCGTCGCCAACCTGCTCGGCCTGATCGATCGCGCCGGCCTGACCAACGTCCGGGTGGCGCACGGCGACGCCCTCGACCTGGTCCGCACCGCCCTCCCGCCGGCCGGTCTCGACGCGGTGCACGTGTTCTTCCCCGATCCGTGGCCCAAGGGGCGGCACCACAAGCGGCGGCTCGTGCAGCCGTCCCACGTCGCGCTGCTGCGGTCGCGCCTGCGGCTGGGCGGCAGGCTGCACTGCGCGACGGACTGGGTCGAGTACGCCGACGCCATGCTCGAGGTCCTGACCGCCGACCCCGGCCTGGAGAACACCGCCGACGGCTTCGCGCCCCGACCCGCGCACCGCCCGGTCACCAAGTTCGAGCAGCGCGGGCTCGACCTGGGCCACGAGGTCCGCGACCTGGTCTTCCGGAGGGTCCGATGAGCACCGACGAGCCGACCAGCCCCGCACCCGCGGATGATGCGCGCCCGGGGCCGCGCGTGTTCCGCGTCGCCCTCGTGCCGGGCGTCAACCCCGACCGCTGGCTCCGCGTGTGGGCCGAGCGGCTCCGGACCGTGCCCGTCGAGCTGGTGCACACGCAGCCCGCCGACGCCGCCGGCCTCCTGCGGTCCGGCGACGCCGACGTCGCGCTGCTCCGGCTCCCGGCCGACGGCGACGACCTCTCGGTCATCACCCTCTACACGGAGGCGACGGTCGTCGTCGTGCCCAAGGACCACGTGGTCACCGTCGTGGACGAGGTGGACGCCGCCGACCTCGACGACGAGACCCTCGTCGTCCCCCTCGACGACACCCTGCGCTGGGTCGACCCGCCCGGCACGCCGTTCGTCGGCGACGGCCCCGTGGCGACGACCCCCGACGCGATCGAGCTCGTGGCCGCCGGCGTCGGGGTGGTCGTCCTGCCCCAGTCGCTCGGTCGCCTGCACCAGCGCCGCGGCGTCACCGCGCGGATCGTGCGCGACGCCCCCGGGTCCGCCGTGGGCCTCGCCTGGGTGACCGACCGCTACGACGACTTCACCGAGGAGTTCATCGGCATCGTCCGGGGCCGCACCGCCACGTCGAGCCGCGGCATCGGCGCACCCGCGCAGGTGCAACCGACGACGACCGGTCGCGACAAGGCCTCGAGGCCGTCCAGCAAGAGCGCGACCAGCAAGAGCTCGACCGGTAAGGGCTCGAGCGGCAAAGGTTCCTCGGGGCGACCGTCGTCGGCCAAGGGCAAGCCGAAGCCGAACCCCCGCAAGCCGCGCACGGGCCGCTGACCGGCCCGACCGTCAGCGGTTCTTGGCTGCCTCGGCGGCCTTGCGGTCGGCCTCGCGGGACTCCAGCAGCCGCTCCTCGAGCCGCACCTGCGCGGCGATCTCGCGCTCGCGGACCAGCCAGTTGGGCGGGTCGGCCTGCAGGGCGTCGATCTCGGCCGTGGTCAGCGGGTCGGTGATCCCGCCGCGGGCCAGCCCGCTGATCGAGACCCGCAGGCGGCCTGCGACGACGCTGCGCGGGTGCGGCCCGTCGCGGCGCAGGTCCACCAGCCACTGCGGAGGCGTGCGCTGCAGCTCGGTGAGCTCGTCGCGCGTGATCATCCGGTTCTGGAAGTCCTCCGGCGTGGCCGGCAGGTACACGTCGAGCTTGGCGGCGGCTGTCGACGCCTTCATCTCCTGGGACTTCTTCGCGGGTGTCACCGGACCAGCGTAGGCGTCACAGCGACTGGTCGAACATCCAGCGGTGCCCGAAGGGGTCGCGCGCGACGGCGATGCGACCGAACGGCGTCGGCGTCGGCTCGCGGTCGATCACGCCCCCGGCCGCGCGTACACGGTCGACGACCGCGTCGCAGTCGTCGACCGTCAGGTGCAACGTCACCGGCACCGGGCCGGCCGGGTCGGGCGACACCGAGTCGTACGCCGGGGCGTCGTCGGCGAACATCAGCAGCGCACCGCCGATCCGCACCTGCGCGTGACCCACCGACCCGTCCTCGTTGAGGATGAGCTCGCCGTCCTGGACCGCCCCGAGCACGTCGGCGTACCACCGCAGCGCCGCCCGCGAGTCGGGCACCGCGATGTAGGGGGTGAGCTCAGACATCAGGTCAGCGCTCCTTCCTGTGGTCGCGCTGCCCTTGCGTTCCGCTGCGGGCGGGAGCGCTGCGCGCCCCCACCCTTCGCTGCACTCCAGGTCAGCGCTCGGGCGGCACGGGTTCCGTGTGCCAGATGCGGTCGATGTAGTCGCGCATGCTGCGGTCGGACGAGAAGAAGCCGGACCGCGCGACGTTGAGCACGGCGGACCGGGTCCACGCGTCGGTGTCGGCGTACGCCGCGTCCACCCGGGCCTGGGCGTCGATGTACGCCTGGTAGTCGGCGAGCACGAGGAACCGGTCCTCCGAGAGCAGGTTGGAGACGATCGGCTCGAACGTCGTGCGGTCGCCGTCGGAGAACGCGCCGGACGCGATGAGGTCGAGCGCGTGCCGCAGCGAGCGGTTCTTCTCGTAGTAGGAGGTCGGGTGGTACCCGGCGTCCACGATCTCGGCGACCTCGGGCTCGAGCAGGCCGAACAGGAAGAAGTTGTCGTCGCCCACCAGCTCGCGGATCTCGACGTTCGCGCCGTCGTCGGTGCCGATGGTCAGGGCACCGTTGAGCGCGAACTTCATGTTGCCCGTGCCCGACGCCTCCTTGCCGGCCAGCGAGATCTGCTCCGACAGGTCCGCCGCGGGGATGAGCTTCTCCGCGAGCGTGACGTTGTAGTTGGCCGGGAACGCGACCGTGAGCCGGCCCTGCAGCGCGGGGTCGGCGTTGATGGTGCGGCCGACGGCGTTGATCAGGCCGATCGTCTGCTTGGCCATCTTGTAGCCGGGTGCCGCCTTGGCGCCGAACGCGAAGGTGCGCGGCGTGACGTCCTCGATCTTGAGGGCGCCGGACGTCACCTGGTCGTACAGCGTGACCACGTGCAGGAGCTTGAGGGTCTGCCGCTTGTACTCGTGCAGCCGCTTGACCATGACGTCGAGCATCGTGTCGGGGTCGATCGTGATGCCATCCCGCTCGGCCAGGACGTCGACCAGGCGCAGCTTGTTGGCCCGCTTGACCTCGCGGAACGCCCGTCGGAACTCGGCGTCGTCGGCCAGCGGCTCCAGCTCCTTGAGGCGCTCGAGGTCGGTGACCCACCCGTCGCCGATCGCGGCCGTGACCAGCTCGGAGAGCCCGGGGTTGGCCAGCCGGACGAACCGGCGGGGCGTGACGCCGTTGGTGACGTTGGTGAACTTGTCCGGGTAGTGGTCAGAGAAGTCGTGCAGCACCTTGTCCTTGAGCAGCTGCGAGTGCAGGGCCGCGACGCCGTTGACCTTCGCGCCGGCGACCGTGGCCAGGTACGCCATGCGGACGGCCCGCTCCGGGTACTCCGCGATGATCGACATGCGGCGCACGCGCAGCTCGTCGTCGGGGTAGGCCGTGCGCAGCTCGGCCATGAAGTCCTCGTTGATCTTGTAGATGATCTCGAGGTGCCGCGGCAGCAGCTTGCCCAGCAGGTCCACCGACCAGACCTCGAGCGCCTCGGGCAGCAGCGTGTGGCACGTGTAGGCGAAGCACTTCTGGGTCACCGCCCAGGCGTCCTCCCACTCCCACTTGCGCTCGTCGACCAGGATCCGCATGAGCTCGGGGATCGCGATGACCGGGTGGGTGTCGTTGAGCTGGAAGATGATGCGGTCGGGCAGGTTGCGCAGGTCGAAGTCCGGCGGCAGCACCTGGTCGATGAAGTCGCGGATCGAGCACGCGACGAAGAAGTACTGCTGCTGGAGGCGGAGCTCCTTGCCCTGCGGGGTCGAGTCCTCCGGGTAGAGGACCTTGGAGATGTTCTCCGCGAAGGTCTGCGCCCGGACGGCCTGCGCGTAGTCGCCGGCGTTGAAGATCTCGAGGTCGAACGCGCGGGTCGCCCGCGCGCTCCAGAGCCGCAGCGTGTTCACGCGGCCGTTCTCGTAGCCCGGGACCATGTAGTTGTACGGCACGCCGAGGACGCTCCAGCCCGGCACCCACGTGCTGCGCTCGACGCCGTCGTCGTCCACGTGCTTCTCGGTGTGCCCGCCGAAGTCGACGGTCACGGCCGACTCGGGGTGCGGGAACTCCCACGGCGAGCCCAGGGCGAGCCAGTTGTCGGGCTTCTCCACCTGCCAGCCGTCGACGAACGTCTGGCGGAAGATGCCGTACTCGTAGCGGATGCCGTAGCCGATGCACGGCACGTTCATCGTCGCGAGCGAGTCGATGAAGCACGCGGCCAGCCGGCCGAGGCCGCCGTTGCCCAGGCCGGGCTCGACCTCCGCCTCGCGCAGCTCCGCGAGGTCGATGCCCAGCGACGCCAGCCCCTCCTCGACGACACCCTCGAGGTCCGACGCCAGCAGCGCGTTGTCCAGCTGCCGGCCCAGCAGGAACTCGGCGGAGAGGTACGCCACCGACTTGGCCTGGATCTCGAACTGCCGCCGCAGCGTCGCGATCCAGCGCACCATCAGGTAGTGGCGGACCGTGCGCGCCATCGCCAGGTACTTGTCGTTGACCGAGGCCTTGGTCAGGTCCGTGCCCTGCCCGAAGTTGAGCTCCCTGAGGAACTCGCGGACGAATCCCTCCACGGTGTGCTCGGGGGTGGCGATGGGTGTCGTGTTGTCCGTCACCCGAGCCACGGTAGCGGGCGTGTGTGAACTGGTCATGACGTGGCGATCACTCGTAGCAAACGGACTGGTCACACGGCCGGAGGGGATTCCGCTCGTGGGGGCCGATCTCTATGGTGGCTCTCAGGGAGGACCCTCCCCGCTGCCGCCGACGAAGGAGCGCGTGCGCCCATGGTCGTCTTCCTCATCCGCGCGTTGATCTTCCTCGGCTCCGCCGCCCTCGGGCTGTGGATCGCCTCGCTGATCGTCGACGGGTTCTCGGTCAGCGCCGAGGGCTTCCTCATCGCGGTGATCGTCTTCGCGGCCCTGCAGAGCATCCTCACGCCGTGGTTCGTCGTGATGACGCGCAAGTACGCCAACGCGCTCACGGGCGCGGTCGGGCTCGTCTCGACGGTCGTGTCGCTCTGGATCGCGACGCTGGTCAGCAACTCCATCACGATCGACACGGGCACCGCCTGGGTGTTCGGCTCGCTCACCGTCTGGCTGGTGACCATGCTCGCCACGCTGGTCCTGCCGCTGATCTTCCTGCGCAACCGGATCGACAAGAACCGCGCCGCTACCGCCTGACCGTCAGCGGGACGGCTTCACCAGCGGGAAGAGGATCGTGTCGCGGATGCTCAGGCCCGTCAGGTTCATGACCAGGCGGTCGATGCCCATCCCCATGCCCCCGGTCGGGGGCATGGCGTACTCGAGCGCCGTGAGGAAGTCCTCGTCCACCTGCATGGCCTCGGGGTTGCCGGCCGCGGCGAGCAGGGACTGGGCGACGAGCCGGCGGCGCTGGTCCAGCGGGTCGATCAGCTCGGAGTAGGCGGTGCCCTGCTCGGAGGCGAAGATCACCAGGTCCCACTTCTCGGCCAGCCGTGGGTCCACGCGGTGCTGCCGGGTCAGCGGCGAGTTCTCCTTGGGGAAGTCGGTGTAGAAGACGGGCGTCGTCGTCGTGCTCTCGCAGAGCTCGCCGTAGATCTCCTCGAGCACGACGGCCCAGCTGGCGTCCGGTTCGAGCTCGAGGCCGATCGCCTCGGCGTGCCGGTTCAGCACCTCGACGGGGGTGTCCGCCGTGATCTGGTCGCCCAGCTTCTCCGACACGGCCTCGCAGATGGTCTTGACGGGCCACGTGCCGGACAGGTCGTACTCGGTGACGGTGCCGTCCGCGTCGGTCCGGCGGGCGACCGGCGAGCCGTACACCGCTGTCGCGGCCTCCTGGATGATCTCCTGGGTCAGCACCCGCATGGTGTCGTAGTCGCCGTACGTCTCGTAGAGCTCCAGCGACGTGAACTCCGGGTTGTGCTTGAAGTCGACGCCCTCGTTACGGAACTGGCGCCCGATCTCGAACACCTTCTCCATCCCGCCCACGACCAGCCGCTTGAGGTGCAGCTCCGTGGCGATGCGCAGGTAGAGGTCCATGTCGTAGGCGTTGATGTGCGTCTCGAACGGCCGGGCGTTGGCGCCGCCGTGGATGAGCTGCAGCATCGGCGTCTCGACCTCGGTGAAGCCCCTGGCGTGCAACGAGTCGCGGACGCTGCGCACGACGGTCGCCCGCGTGTACGCGATGTCGCGGGCGGAGGGCCGCACGATCAGGTCGACGTAGCGGGCGCGGATGCGGGCCTCGGGGTCCGTCAGTCCCTTGTGCTTGTCGGGCAGCGGCCGCAAGGCCTTGCTGGTGAGCTGCAGCGACGTGGCGCGGACCGAGAGCTCCCCGCGGCGCGTCGTGACGACCTCGCCGGTGACGCCGATGTGGTCGCCCAGGTCGACGTCGTGCCGCCACAGCTCGAGGTCCTCGGCGTCGACGAAGTCCGCGCCCACCATGACCTGGAGGTCGCCGCTGCCGTCCCGCAGCGTGCCGAAGCCCAGCTTCCCGCCGTCGCGCTTGCGGATGAGCCGGCCGACGACGGACACGGTGCGCCCGGTCGACGTGTCGGGCGCGAGCTCGCCGGCCTCCGTGCGGACCAGCGCCAGCGTGTGGGTCCGGGGGTAGCCCACCGGGTAGGGGTCGATGCCGCGCTCGCGCAGCCGGTCCACCTTGGCGCGCCGCACGCGCTGCTGCTCGGGGAGCCGGTGCGCCGACATCGCCTCCTCGAGGGCGTCGGGCGCCGCGGGGATCTGCGCCTCGACCTGCGCGGCGTACTCCTTGCCCGCCCGGTCCAGGGCCTCCGCGTCGGTCGAATGACCACCCCGCCGGTTCAGCCGGTGCAGCGACGGGCGCGTGAGGAACCCCTCGGCGCTGCCCGTCGCCGTCCCGACGCGCGGCAGGTCTGACGCGTACTCGAAGCAGATGAACCGCGGCTGCCACTCCGGCTGGTACTTCGCGTTCGAGCGGTAGAGCGACTCCAGCTGCCAGTTGCGGCTGGCCAGCACCAGCGACTGCCGCCAGAGGCGGGCGATCGGGCCGGCGCCGACCTCGGCACCGCGCTCGAACGCCTCCCGGAACATCGCGAAGTTCAGCGACACCCGGCCCGCCCCGAACGCGGTCGCGCGGTCGGCCAACGACGAGACCATGAGCTCGACCAGGCCGTTGTCGGCGGCCGGGTCGCGCCGCATCAGGTCGAGCGAGACGCCCGTGCGACCCCACGGCACGAAGCTGAGGAACGCGCGCAGCACCCCGTCGCCGTCGTGCGCCTCGACCAGCACGCAGTCGCCGTCGAGCTGGTCGCCGAGCCGACCGAGGGCCATCGAGAAGCCCCGCTCGTCGCCGCCGTCGCCGCGCCACTGCGCCGCCGCACGGTCGAGCGCGGCGAAGTGCTCGGCGTCGATCGACTCGTGCTTGGTCACGCGCGTGGTGTACCCGCGCCGCTGCAGACGCGTGACGGACTGCCGCACGGCCTTCATCCCCGGGCCGGTCAGCGAGAAGGTCCGCATGTCGAGGATGGCCTCGTCGCCGATCTCCCACGCGGTCAGCCCGGCCTCGGTGTACGCCAGCGCACCGGCCGAGCCCGCGCCCATGACGGCGAGCGACCACCCGTTGGTCCGGGCCTGGATCCGCCACTGGTCGATCGCCGCCGCCCAGTACTGCGGGTCGCCCACCGGGTTGCCGCTGGCCAGGCTGACGGAGCCGACGACCCGGTACGAGACCCCCGCGCGGGCGGTCGCGGCCGCCCCTGACTCCCACACGACCGACTTGTCGCGGCGCGTGGCGAAGTACCCGAGCGAGTCCTCCGACCCGAACTCCCTCAGCAGGGTCCGGACCCTCGCCTCGTCGGCGGCGTCGAGCGTGTGCGTGTACGCGGGCGAGCGGAACAGCAGCACGGTCGACCAGATGACCGTCACCAGGGCCAGCAGGTTGATGACGACGCGCACCCACAGCGGTGCGGTCGCGTTGCTGGCGTCGTCCACCGTGCCCAGGTCGCCGAGCATGCTGTCCCAGACGAACTGGGCCGACGACCCGGCCGTCGTGGGATGGCCGAAGCGCGCCACGAGCCACGAGCCGACGAGCAGCACGACGACGCCGCCGCCGAGGAACGCCGCGAGCGCCCGCAGGAAGCTGCCCCTGACGGCCTTCGCGCCGAACTGGCGACGCGACCGCAGGAGCACGACGAAGACGACGCCGATCAGCGCGAAGCCGATCAGGTTGACGGGCGAGCCCCCGTCGGCCAGCCGGACGATCCGACCGACCTGCGGCAGCACGACCCACCAGATCAGCAGGATCCACCACGCCGCCCGCATCCGGCGGTGCAGCGCGATGCCCACGCTCGCCAGCAGCGCGGCGTAGACGATGTTGGGGATCAGCGGGATCGTCAGCATCGAGACGACGTCGTCCGGGCGCGAGAAGTAGTCCCGCCACGGCGGCACCGCGGCCACGACCAGCGCGAAGCCGCTCGCCAGGAACATCGCGGCCGCGAACCGGTCGGGCCACCGGTCGTCGAGGCGTCCCGAGTCGCCCACCGTGGGGCGCCGGTCGGCCGGTGCAGCCGGTCCCGCGTCCGCCTTCGTCGCGACGTCGGCCATGTCCCCTCGCCTTCCGAGGGCGGCCCGCGCCGCGTGCTCGTCGTCCCCTCACCCTGGCGGGTGGGCTCCGGCGGCGCCGGTCAGCCTGCGAGGAACATAACTGCGCCGCGGGCGGCCGCGCCAGGTCTGTCCGGGTTCATTCCGAACGCCCTGCCGGCGGCGCGATCGCGTGGGTACTGTCGCCGGATGGCGCGGGGCGGCGGTATGCAGGAGGTCGAGCTCCGCAGCGCCGACGACGCCCCGGACGAGCCCCCGGTCCGCGTGTCCCACCGGGGCCGACGGTGGATCGTGGCCGTCGCCGCGGCCGGCGTCGTGGCGCTCGCCGTGACCCAGGGGGTCGCCTCGTCCCGCGAACGGGCCGCGCTGGCGCGGCTTGCCCAGGTGCCCGGCGTGCTCGCGCCCGTCGACGCGACGCTGAGCCCCGGTCGCGGGGTCCCCGCGAACGACCCCGGCGAGCTGTTCGGTGACCTCGGCGGTTCGCTGGACGTCGGCGACGACGGTGCGCAGACCTTCACGTGGGGCGGCGCGCGCGGGTGGACGGTCCCCCTGCTGGGCCCCACGCCTGCGCTCGCCGACGCGGCCGACCACGCGATGAGCGGGAGCTCGTGCCAGAGCGACGAGGCGCCGGGGGCCGAGGTGAGCACCGCCGAGCACGTCGTCTGCCTGGTCACGGACGGCGGCTACCTCGTCGACGGCGGCAGCGGCGTCGACCACGTCCCGGCGACCGTCCACCGCGTGCTCGTCCTGTCCGCCGCCGACGGGACGGTCGACGCCGACTGGCCCGTCGACCGCGGCGACGCGCTGGCGCTGATGCCCGCGGGCGTCGTCGTGCTCGGGTCGAGCAGCGCCCAGGGAACCGCGGTCGTCGCGTACGACGAGCTGACGGGCACCGAGCGCTGGAGGCAGGAGGACCCGCTGCCCGACGGGTACGGCTGGTCGGACGACGACCTGCCGAGCCTCGGGCTCTTCCGCGTCGGCGACCTGCTCGCGTACACCTCGCCGAGCCGGCTGCTCGTGCTCCTGTCCGCGACGGGAGAGACGGTGCGCGACCTGGCGGCCGAGGACGCCACCTTCGCCGGCTGGATGACCGACAGCGACGGCCGGATCGTCCTGCGGTCGCAGACCGCCGACGGCGGCATCCGGTCGACGTTCGTCGCGGCCGACGGGGACCCGGACCACGACGTGACCGTCGACGGCGAGGGCCTGTCCGTCACCGTCGACGACGGCAGCCTGCCCGGCCTCCTGCTGACCTCGGGCGACGCACTGGACGCGTGGGACGCGCGCACCGGCGAGGCGCGGTGGTCGTACGACACCTCGGTCGTCACGGGCGCCCTCGTCGTGCGCGGGCGCGTGTACTTCCTTGGGAGCACAGGCATCGTCGCGGTCGACGGGCGCACGGGCGAGCTGCTCTGGACGGCCCCGTACGACGAGGACCTCGTCGCGACCACGCTGCTCACCGACGGGCGTCACCTGCTCGTCCCGACCGAGGCCACGTCCGCCGATGCCACCTCGGCGCTCGTGGCTTACGACCTGGTCGACGGCCACGTGGACTTCAGGGCCGGCTACCCGCCCGGCATCGCCGACCTCGGCCCGGCCCGCCGCGCGATCGTCGGGCACGACGAGAAGACCGACGAGCTCGTGGTGCTCGACTGACGGTCAGTCGCGGTACCGGGCGTTGAAGCCGCCCTCGCCCTGGGTCGCCACGTCGATCGTCGCGCGCGGCGGGGGCGTGTAGCGCAGGTGACCGCACCTCCTGCATCGCCACGTCCTGTCCTCTGCCCCGGCGAGCAGGACGTACGGGTGGTCGAGAGGCAGCTCGCACAGCCACCACGCCCCGGGAGGCGCGTGGTCCGGCGTCCGGTCGCGCAGCGCCGCGATCAGGTTGACCAGCTCGATCACCGCCACGACCCCCAGCAGCAACGTCGCGAGCACCGCGCCGACGACACCCCCGAACGTCGACGGGATGACCAGCACCACCACACCGACGAGCGCGAGGACCAGCACCACCGAGCGGAAGATCAGCTGCCTGCGTCGCACGGCACACCCCCGGACCGTCGCCCCGACGGCGACCTCGGTCTCGTGGGACCGATGCTCCTCCTGCCGGCGTGCCGGGGGAAGCACGAAGGCGCGGTGCTGGTGAGCACCGCGCCTTCATCGTGAGAAGTGCGCCCGAAGGGACTCGAACCCCCAACCTTCTGATCCGTAGTCAGATGCTCTATCCATTGAGCTACGGGCGCATGGCCCCGCAGGGCCGCAGACGACGATACAGGCCAGGGGCCCGCAGGCCCAAACCGGATGAGCGTGACCCGAAACACGCTCGTGGCAGGATCGCGCGCATGACGACGACCGCCCGACTCGGCACCGGCGGCGGTCGGTGGGGCATGCGCGCGGACGTCCTGCGGCACGGCGACGGGCACGACGGCAGCCGCGTCGGGTACGTCGAGCTGTTCTTCGACCTGGTGTTCGTGTTCGCGGTGACGCAGCTGTCGCACAGCCTCATCTCGCACCCCGACCTGACCACGCTGCTGCACACGGTGGTGCTCGGGTGGGCGGTGTGGTGGCTCTGGATCGACACCACGTGGGTGACCAACTGGCTCGACCCGGACAAGGTGCCGGTCCGCGCGATGCTGCTGGTGCTCATGCTGCTGGGCCTGCTCATGTCGAGCGCGATCCCGGAGGCGTTCGAGTCCAAGGCCCTGCTGTTCGCGGTCCCGTTCGTCGCGATCCAGCTGGGTCGGACGATGTTCACCACGTGGGCGATGGGGCGGCACTGGCCGGAGAACGCCCTGAACTTCGTGCGGATCACGGTGTGGCTGGCCGTGTCCGGGGCCTTCTGGATCGGCGGCGCCCTGGCCGACGAGCACACGCGGATCGTGCTCTGGGTGATTGCGGCGCTCATCGACGTGGCCGGACCGCGCGCCCTGTTCTGGGTGCCGTTCATGGGGCCGACGGACCCGACCACCTGGGCCGTGCGGGGCTCGCACATGGCCGAGCGGGTGTCGCTGTTCCTCATCATCAGCCTGGGCGAGTCGATCATCGTCACCGGCAGCGCGTTCGCGGAGCTGGAGCTGTCGGCGACGACGCTGCTGGCGTTCCTCGCGGCCTTCGTGAGCACGGTGCTGATGTGGCTGCTCTTCTTCGACCGGTCCGAGCAGTCGGCGACCGCCTACTTCTCCCGGCAGGCCGCGCCCGGGATGGTGGCGCAGACCGCGTACACGTATGTCCCGTTCCTGCTCATCGTCGGCATCGTGCTCACCGCCGTGGCCGACGAGCTGGTCCTGCAGCACCCGACCGGCCACACCGACACGTGGACCGCCGGGCTGATCTGCGGGGCGGCCGCCGTCTACCTGCTGGGGAACGCGTTCTTCCGACGAGCGACCGGGGGCCGGTGGTCCGCGCCGCACCTGGTCGGCGTCGTCGTGGTGCTGGCCGCGTTCCTGCTGCGGGACGTGCTCTCGCCGCTGGGGCTGAACTGGCTGTCGAACGGGGTGATGCTCGCCGTGATCGTCGGCGACGTGGTGCTCGGGCGGCGCCGGGTCCGCACACAGCAACAGCCCGAACCCTGAGGGGTTCGAGCTGTTCTGACAACGAGAGCGGAGACGGTGGGATTTGAACCCACGGAAGGCTTACGCCTTCACGACCTTAGCAGGGTCGCGCACTAGACCGGGCTATGCGACGTCTCCAGGACCAGCACAGGGTACCCGTGCCGGTGGCTGACCTCCAAAGCGGCCTCTGACCTGCGGGGGCGCAGCTTCCGTCCGGCTTGTCGGGGCACGGGAGCGTCACGCCTTCGGGACCCACTGGTTCGCCCGACGGCCCTCCGACGCGAGCCGCGCCGTCTCGTCGAGACGCGCGCCTCGCGTCGCCTCGCGCTTGGCGTGCACGATCCAGTCGAGGATCGCGCGCCGCGCGGACGGCGGGAACGCGTCGAACTGCTCCCGCGAGCCCGGGTAGCGGTCGAACGCGGCGGCCAGGTCGTCCGGCACGACCAGGTTCTCGACGTCGTCGAGCAGGGTCCATGAGCCGTCCGCCTTCGCGGCGTCGATGAGTGCGCGCCCCGCCGGGGTCATCCGCCCGTCGGCCTCGAGCCGCAGGACCCGCTCCTTGTTGGTCCGCGCCCAGCCGCTGCCCGACTTGCGCCGCGTGAACCACAGCATCGAGCGCTCGTCGTCGAGCTTGCGGCCCGACGAGTCGATCCAGCCGACGCAGAGCGCCTCCTCGACCGCCGTCTCGTACCCCACGGACGGACGGCCCGTCTGCGACTTCCACGACACCAGCCAGGCGCCGGGTACCTCGGCGTGGTGGGCCAGCAGCCAGGCTCGCCACTCCTCGGCCGTCTCGGCGTGCACCCGCGGGGCGTCGTCCCTGCTCCCGACCATCCGTGTCCTCCCTCGACCTGATCGCCCATCGTCGCGCCCGCGGCGGACAGGTCCTGACCTCTTAAGCGTCCTTGTCGACGACGGCGTCGCGGGCGGCGGCCGCCGCGTCGCGCGCGCGCTCGGCGCGGTGGAGCTCGCGCTCCGTCGTCGAGACCTCGCGGTCGTCGTGCCGCAGGTTCTGCTGGGCGAGCCCGACCTCCCGGTCGGCGGCGGTGGCGGCCTTGCCGGCGGCGGCGAGCCGTCGACGCGCCTCGGCCAGCTCGCGGACCAGGTCGTCCTCCTCCTCGTGCGCTCGGGTGGCCGCCTCCTCGGTACGCGCGACCTGCGCGGCGCTGTCGTCGCGGGTGGCGACGGCGGCGTCGTGCCTCTCCCGCGCCTCCCGCGCGGCCCGGTCGGCCTTCTCCCACGCGGCCCGGGCCTCGTCCCGCGCGCGCTGCTCGCGCTCCTCGCGGCGCTGGCGTCGCTCGCGCTCGGCGCGGGTCTCGCCGGTCTCCTCCGGCTCGGCCGGCTCGTCGTCGGTCGCCGCTCGCGTGGGCCGGGACGCGCCGGAGCCGCCGACGACGGTCAGGCGCGGCGGGGCCTTCGGAGCGGCCGCCCGGGGCGCCGAGCCCGCAGCGGAGGTCGAGCCGGACGTCGTGGTCCGCGACGCCCCCGTCGTCACCGACCCGCCGCCCGCGCTGCCGAACCCCGAGTACTCGCGGGCAGCCGTGAGCCGGCCGGAGAGCACCTCGTGCGCGACTCCCGGGTCGGCCAGGGCGGCGGTCAGCGTGGCGTCGAGCTCCTGCGTGACGGCGTCGCCGATCTTCTGGCCGGTCGGCTGGGCCAGGCGCCGGGCCCGCGCCACCAAGGAGCGGACCAGCTGGCGGCGCTGCGTCGACAGCTCGCGCAGCGCGGGGCCGTCGAGCGACTTCTCCGCCTCGCGCAGCCCCTCGCCCAGGGCGACGATCTGGCCCGCGAGCGCGGCGTCGTCGCGGACCAGCAGGTTGACCAGCCAGGCCGAGACCGTGGGCTTGCGCAGCGCTCCGATCGCCGCGGCCAGGTCCTTGTCGCCGCCGGCCTTCGCGGCCTTCACCGCGGCCGTCCGGTTCGGGATGAACTCGGCGGGGCTTCCCGCGTAGAGCTCGTCGGCGACCTCGTCGAGCTCACTCATCGTGCGGTCGCGGCGTCTCGAGCTCGAAGCGGACCTTGCGCTCGCGGACCGACGCCTCGACCAGCCGCACGCGGACGTCCTCGCCGAGCGGCAGTCCGGCCCCCTCGATGCGTCCGCGCACCGCGGGGTCCCGCAGCTGCACGACGCCGGCGTCACGATCCGCGCGGACGTCGACGATCGCGCCGTCGAAGACCTCCCCCACGCGTCCGGTCAGCAGGGCCGCCTCCACCAGGTCGATGCAGCCGCGCTCGAACTCCGCCGCGTGCTTGTCCCCGCTGGCCATGAGGCCGGGCAGCTCGGGCAGGGCGTCCCGCACCCACGCGGGGACGGGAGTGCCGGCGCTCAGGGCCAGGCACGTCTCGCCGACGAACCGGTCGACCAGCCGTCGCAGCGGCGCGGTCGTGTGGGCGTACGGGGCGGCGATCGCGGCGTGCATCGTGAACGCGGGCAGCTCGCCGTCGAACGCCACGTACGCGGCACCGCGCAGCAGCGAGGTCGCGTCGGTCAGCAACGCCGCGTGGGCGGGGTTGGCGGCGTCGAGGTCGCGGATGACGTCGGCCGGGGTGGCGCCGTCGGGCCAGGGGACGCCGAGGGCGTGGGCCGAGAGGCGGAGGCGCTCGACGTCGCGCGGGTCGGCGTCGGGCAGGGTGCGCAGGATCCCCACGCGGCCGTCCAGCATCAACCGCGCGGCGCACATGCCGGTGAGCAGCGAGATCTGCGCGTTCCACTCCTCGACCGGCAGGGTCGCCCGGCTGCCGAGGGTCCAGACTCCGTCGGCCCCCTGCTCGACCACCTGCTCCGGGGTGGGCAGCGTGATCCCGCCGCGGGCGCGCTCGGCGGCCTCCCGCAGCAGCCCCACCTCCCGCAGCAGCTGCAGCGGCTCGTCCGCCGAGCCGTCGTCCAGGGCCGCCTGCACCCCCGCGTACGTCAGCTGCTCGCGGCTGCGTACAGAGGCGCGGACGACGGTCGTGGCGACGGGCGCGCCGGCCGCGTCGAGGTCGATCGTCCACAGCAGCGCCGGCGCGACCTGACCCGGCAGCAGGCTGGCCGCGCCCTCGGACAGGCTCGGCGGGTGCAGCGGGGTCCGGCCGTCGGGGGCGTACAGGGTCTCGACGCGCTCGCGCGCCTCGTCGTCGATCGCGCCGCCCGGGCGTACCCACGCGGCCACGTCGGCGATCGCGTACTGCACGCGGAAGCCGTCGCCCAGGCGGGCGATGTGGACGGCCTGGTCCAGGTCCTTCGAGCCCTCGGGGTCGATGGTGACGAAGGGGACCTCGGTGGCATCGACCGCCCCGGGGGCCGCCGGCCCGCTGCGCACGACGTCCGCCGCCTCCGCGAGCACGTCGGGCGGGAAGTCGGCCGGGACGCCCAGCTCGCGCCGCAGGTCGTCGAGACCCCGCCGGACGAGGACGTCGACGGCCTCCCCCTGCGCCTCCTGCGGCGGGCGGGCGTGCAGCTGGACGTGACGTCGGGGCACGCCGCGAGCCTAGGCGGGCGACGTCGCCGACGCCCACCAGAAAGCGCTGCGCGGGGAGCGCCACGTCCTCGCGCGCCACCCCACGATCGCAGGCCGGGAGAAGGCCGCGCGGGTCGGTCGCACCCGCTCCGGGCCTCGCCGCGCTCGTCGGCGCGGGCACCGGACGACGCGTCCCGGCACCGGCGTGCGAGGTATGGGAGCGCTGTCACCGTTGGACCGCAAATGTCGGTTTTTCACCCGGCGGACGGTGCATGTGACATGCGCCACATTTGTGCTCCGTATTCGTGACTGCCGTCACAGCGCCTTTCCGGGCAATTCAGACGAAGAATTCATCGAACCTCCTGGTCAACCGACCAGGACGGGCCTCTCATGAAGTTCACAGGCTGCTCACAGGCCCCAGATCCGCAGGATCACGCGCTTCAAGCCCCGCTCGGAACGTCCGATAGAGCCGCTAATACTTGCTGTTCGCCCGGATGCCCGATGCGTCGTGTCGGAGCATTTGCGCGCTCTTTGACCCGATCTCTGGAGCCAAAACATGTTCTCTCTGTCCCGACCCCTCGTGGTCCTCTCCGCGCTCGCCGTCGGCATCGTCGCCACGGTCGCCGCGCCGACGATCGCCTCGGCCGCAACCACCACGACGGGCACCACGTGCGCCGCCGCCAAGGCGAACCAGCTCGTCGAGGGCGGTTCCCTCACGGCCGGCAAGAGCCTCGTGTCGGCCAACGGCACGTACAAGCTCACCCTCGCCACCGACGGCTCGCTGACGCTGGCCAACGCCTCCACGGGCGGTCGGCGCTGGGTGCAGCAGGGCGGCACGGGCGCGCACCTCGACCTGCGGGCGGGCGGCAAGCTCGTCCTCGTCGCCAAGGACGGGACCACCAAGTGGGCCAACTCGGTCGCCGCGACCTGCCCGGTGGTCTTCGTCCACGACAGCGGGTACGTCGTCTCGAGCCACGGCACGGTCGTCGACTGGAACGCCCCCACCAGCACCACGCCGCTGACGGTCCCCTCGACCGCGGTCACGACGCCGGTCCCGACCACGCCGACGCCGACCCCGACCCCCACGCCGACCACACCGGCCCCGACGACCCCGGCGCGCGACGTCTCGCAGCTGCCGTTCTCGTCGACCGCGCCGTGGAACACGTCCATCGGCTCGGGCGCCAAGTTCGAGGCCGCCACCGGCCCGATCACCAGCAAGCTCGCGCTGACAACCCCGACGCTGAACTCGTCGCGCTGGTCGATCGCCGTCTTCTACGCCACGACGAGCGACCCGATCGCCACCGTCACCAACCCGAACACGGGCGCGTCGATCCAGGTGCGCGTACCGCGCAACACCGCCCCGACGTACGGCACGGACAAGCACGTCGGCGTCATCCAGCCCGACGGCGTCACCGGCTACGAGTTCTACAAGATGACGAACGTCGGCACCGACAAGTGGACGTCGACGCGCATCGTGAAGACGGATCTGCGCACGGACGGCCTGACCGACGGGGCGCGCGCCTCGGGCGTCTCCTTCTACGCCGGCCTGATCCGGACGCAGGAGCTCAAGAAGCTCTCGATCAAGCACACGCTCGCGCTCGGCATCTCGGACGCCCAGCTGAAGTCGGGCGCCGTCTGGCCGGCCCGCACGCAGGACGCCAACGGCGCCACGGCGTACACCGGCACCATCCCCATGGGCACGCTGTTCGCCATCCCGAGCTCGGTGAACATCGACGCGATGAACCTGACGGCCGAAGGCAAGGCCCTGGGCCACGCCCTGCAGAACTACGGCGCGCACGTCCTGGTGCGCTCCTCCACGCAGTCCCTGTTCTGCGAGCACACCTGCGACGCCACGCAGGCCGCGAACGCGAACAAGGACTGGAAGGCGCTCTCGCCGCTGCTGCGGGCCGTCACCAACAACACGGCGACCAACGTCGCCGGAGGTGGCACCCGCCTCGTGGCCGCGCTGCCCTCCGCGGGCTGACCTCCCGCACGTACGGACGGGCCCGCTCCCTGTGGGGGCGGGCCCGTCCGTGTGTGGTCAGCCGATCGTGATGCGCCCGCCGGTCGGGACGGGGTACGGCGACGCCTGGCTGCTGTGGGCACCCAGGTAGGCGATCAGCACGTCCAGGTCGCTCTGGCCGACGAACACCTTCGTGCCGTTGCGGATCGCGGTGAAGCCGTCGCCGCCGCCGCCGAGGAACTCGTTCATCGCGACGCGGTACGTCCCCGCCGGGTTCACCGGCACGCCGTCGACCGCGACCGAGACCAACCGGTTCTCGTTGGCCGCGCCGGCCGCCCGGACGACCTCGCTGACGTTCGCGGAGACCTGCAGGACCTTCGGCGAGGTGTTCTGGCCCACCCACTGCTGGCCGAACATCGTGATGACGTCCGCGCCGGACATCGAGATCACGTTCATGATGTTGGTGAACGGCTGGACCGTGAACGCCTGGCTGTAGGTCTGTGCGCACGGGGCCGTCCCGGGCGCGCAGACGAAGTCGGACCGGATCCCGCCGGGGTTCATGATGGCGAAGTCGGCGCCCCCGGTGTTGAGCGGGTCGTTCTTCAGGCCTTCCAGCTGCGCATCGGCGATGAGGTCACCGGCCGGCGACTCACCCGATGCCGAGCAGGGCACGCCGGCGCAGGCCCGGCCGAGGATCGTGCCGGCGATGTAGCCGACGACCTTGTCGGCGATCGGGCCCAGGAAGCCCTTGTAGCTGGTGATGATGTTCGTCTCGGCCGGCGCCGGCGGGACGTCGCGGGTGACCGGCACGTTCGTCGCGACCACCGAGGGCCGCACGACGTCGTTGGTCCGCGGGTCGTACTTCAGCTCGATGTCGGTGTACAGCCGGCCGAACGACGAGCCGCTCGTGACCATCCGCGGCTGACCGTTCGGGTCGGGGATGTTGCACGAGTACGCGGTGTGCGTGTGGCCGGTGACGATGAGGTCGACCGCCGGGCTGATCTGCTGGGCGATCGGCACGATGTCGCCGGACAGGCCGAGGGCGCCGCCGGCGTTGCAGTCGTAGTTGTAGAAGCCGCTCGCCGGGATGCCGCCCTGGTGCAGCAGCACGACGATCGACTGCACGCCCTCGCGCTGCAGCTCCTTCGCGTACTTGTTGGCCGTGGACACCTCATCGAGGAACGTGAGGCCCTGCACGCCGGCCGCCGTGACGATGTCCGGGGTGCCCTTGAGGGTCATGCCGATGAAGCCGATCTTGACGCCGTCGAGCTTCTTCACGACGTACGGCTTGAACAGCGTCTTGCCGGTCTTGGTGACCACCACGTTGGCGGACAGGAACGGGAAGTCGGCACCGGTGAACGATCCCGGGCCGGCGGGGCAGCTGTCGGCCGCGGGCGTGCCGTCGGGGTTGGTGCGGCACCCGCCGTCCTGCATCCGCTTGAGCTCGGTCGAGCCCTCGTCGAACTCGTGGTTGCCGACGCTGGTGACGTCGAGGTGCAACGCGTTCATGGCGTCGATCGTCGGCTCGTCGTGGAACGCGGCGGAGAGCAGCGGGCTGGCACCGATCAGGTCACCCGCGGCGATCGTCAGCGACCGGTCGTGCCCCTGGCGCGCCTGCTCCAGGTGCGTCGCGAGGTACTCGACGCCGCCGACCGTCTGCGGCAGCGTCGAGCCGTCCGGCTGCAGCCGGGTGACGAGGCCCGACGACCCGCTCGGCGGCTCCAGGTTGCCGTGGAAGTCGTTGATGGCCAGCAGCTGGATGTCTTTGTACCTCTGTTGCCCGGGGTCATGCCCGGGCCCGTGTCCCGCGAACGCCGGCCCGGCCAGCAGTCCTGACGCCGCGACGAGCCCCGTCGCAGCAATCGTCGTTCCGAGTCGCACGGGCCACCGAGACATGGTTCCTCCGACGTCGTCGTCGAGCACGATCGAGCGGGTCGATGCTCCCACTCCGTGGGCCGCGTTGGGAATGGGGCGAAACCGGCGGACGGCGTGGGCCCGTACCCACGAGCAGGACGCCCAGCGAGCCGAATCCCCCGGGGTCTCCTAGCCTGCGGAGGTGCTTCAGCCGACGTTCCGCCACCGAGCCCTCCTGCCGGCCGTCGCCTTCGGCGTGGGCGCGTCCGCCCCGGTCTTCGTCCTCGCGTACCTGGTGCGAGCGGAGTCGCCGGGGCTGGTCCGGTTCGACGAGGAGGTGATCGCCGCCGCGACCTCCTTCACCCGCGCGCACCCCGCGTTCCTCCGGGCGCTCGTGGTGTGGCAGGAGCTGCTCCAGCCCGTGTGGGCCAACCTCGCCGGTGCGCTGCTGTGCCTGTGGGTCTGGCGGCGGCACGGTCTGTCGACCCGCGCGCTGTGGGCTCTCGTCACGTTGATGTCGGCGTGGGTGGTGCAGATCGGCGCGAAGGGGCTCGTGCAGCGGGCCCGCCCCGTGGTGGACGACGCCCTCGAGCACGCCCCCGGGTCGAGCTTTCCCTCCGGGCACGCGACGAACACCGCGGCCGCGGCCGTCACGCTCACGCTCCTCGTGTGGCCCTTGCTCGGACGGCGTGGCCGGGTCGTCGTCCCGGTCGTCGCCGCGACCGCCACCGTGATCACCGCCGCGGACCGTGTGCTCCTCGGCGTGCACCACCCGTCCGACGTCGTCGCCGGCATGCTGCTCGGCACCTCCATGGCCGGCGCCTCCTACCTCGGCTACCGGGGCTGGAGCTCACGGCCCCCCACCGAAGGGATCTCATGACCCTCCTCGTCGGCGAGACGAAGAAGCCCAGCTCCGTCCGGACGTTCGTGCACCGCTACGAGCTGGACACATCCGCCCCCACGTTCGGTTCGGCGAGTCGCGACCTCGCCGGGCGGGCTGTGCTCCCCGCCGCCCTGTGGTGGCTCGTCATGGTCGGGATCGGCCTCCTCATCGTGGGGCCGCTGCACGACCTGCCCGCGGAGACCGGTGTCGACCGGTGGTTCGAGGCGCGCCGCGCCGCCGGCCTGAACTCCCTCACGCTGGTGCTGTCGAACTTCGGCCAGACGCAGTACGCCGTCGCCGTGTGCGTCCTCGTCGTGGCGCTGTTCTGGTGGCGCACCAGGCAGTGGTGGCTCGCCGTCGTCCCGGCCATCGCGCTCGGGCTGCAGGCGATCCTCTTCTTCACCGCGTCGCTGCTGGTCGGCCGCGGGCGTCCCGACGTCGCGCTGCTGGACGACTCGCCCCCCACCACGGCGTTCCCGAGCGGCCACACCAGCGCCGCGACGGCGCTCTACGTGTCGCTCGCGCTGCTCTGCCAGCGGATCACCCGGCCGTGGCTGCGGTGGGGGCTGACGGCGATCTGCCTCCTCGTCCCGTTCGCTGTCGCGACGGCGCGCCTCTACCGCGGCATGCACCACCCCACGGACGTGCTCGTCGGCATGGCGAACGGCCTCGTGTGCGCGTTCCTCGCCTGGCGGTACCTGCGACGGGACGTGTGAGCACGGGCGGAGGGCGTGGGATTCGAACCCACGAGAACGGGGTTGTCCCGCTCCAACGGTTTTCAAGACCGTCTCTTTCGGCCGCTCAGACAGCCCTCCCGCGCGGGCCTCGCGGCTCGCAGCGGCACGAGTCTTCCACACCACCCTCGCGCGTTCTGGTCTAGACCAGTATGGTCGACCCTGTCACCGTCGACCCGTCCCTGGAGGCAGGCCATGCAGCGTTCCGTCGTCGTCGCTCTTCCCGAGGGGCTGCACGCCCGCCCGGCCGCGCAGTTCGTCGCCACGGCCGGCAAGCTCCCCGCCAAGGTGACCATCGCGAAGTCCGGCGGCAACCCGGTCGCCACGGCGTCCATCCTCGCGATCATGACGCTCGGCGTGGGCGCGGGCGACGAGGTCGTCCTGGCGACGGCCGATGACGGCGCCGACGCGGAGGCCTCGATCGCGGCGCTCGAGCAGTTCCTCCAGCAGACCGCCTAGAGACCCAGCTCCTCGAGCACCGGCAGCCCGGCCCGTACCGCGGTCCGGGCTGCGTCGGCGGTCCGCTGCACGAGCGCGAGCGCCGCCAGGGCGCGGCACTGCTCGAGCGTGACCGACGCGAGCACCGCCCCGACGTCCGGCAGTGCGCGCGCGGTCATCGACAGCGAGGACACCCCGAGCCCGACGAGGACCGGGGCGAGGACCGGGTCGGCCGCGGCCTCGCCGCACACGCCGACGGGCCGCGCACGGGCCGCACCGCCCGCGCACGCGAGCTGGACGAGCGACAGCACGGCCGGCTGCCACGGGGTCGACAGGCGCGCGAGGCCCGCGAGCTCGCGGTCCGCCGCCATCGCGTACTGCGTGAGGTCGTTGGTGCCCAGGCTGGCGAAGCGGGCGCCCTCCAGGAGGTCGCCGGCCCGCAGCGCGGCGGCGGGGACCTCGATCATGACCCCCGACTGTGGAAGGCCGTGCGCGGCGCAGAGCTCGACGAAGGCGTCGGCCTCGTCGGCGGTCGCGACCATCGGCGCCATGACCCAGACGTCCGCGTCCGAGGCGGCCGCCGCCCGGGCGATCGCGGCGAGCTGGTCGTCGAGGATGCCGGGGTGCGACCACGAGGTGCGCAGGCCGCGGACGCCGAGGGCCGGGTTCGGCTCGTCGTCGGCGGTCACGAAGGGCAGCGGCTTGTCCGCGCCCGCGTCGAGCGTGCGGATCACCACGCGCCGGCCGGGGAACGCCGCGAAGACCGACGCGTACGCCGCGACCTGCTCGGCGATGCCGGGTGGGGTCGCCCGGCCGAGGAAGCCGAACTCCGTGCGGAACAGCCCGACGCCTTCGGCGCCCGCCTCCGCCGCGGCGACCGCGCCGGCCGGGTCACCGACGTTGGCCAGGAGCGCGACGGGGTGGCCGTCCGCGGTGCTGCCCGGGCGGGCCAGGCGGGTGGGGCGCGGCCTGGCGTGCGACGCGCGCTCGACGGCGTCCTGCGACGGGTGCCGCACGACCTCGCCGGTCGACCCGTCGACCAGGACGGTCTCGCCGTCCGCGATCTCCAGCACCCCGCCGACCGCGACGACGCAGGGGATGCCGAGCGAGCGCGCCAGGATCGCCGTGTGGGCCGTCGGTCCGCCGCCGGCGGTGACGATCGCCAGCACCCTCGCCGGGTCCAGCCGGGCAGTGTCGGCCGGGGCGAGGTCGCGCGCGACCAGCACGAACGGGTGGCCCGGGTCGGGGACGCCCGGGGGCCGCAGGCCCAGCAGCTCGGCGACGATCCGGTCGCGGACGTCCTGCACGTCGGTCGCCCGGTCGGCGAACATGCCGCCCAGCGCGCGCAGCTGCTCGGCGACCAGCTCGGCCGCGTCCCACACGGCTCGGGCCGGGGAGGACCTGGTGTCGAGCACCCGCCGGCGTGCCTCGTCGGCCAGCGAGGGGTCCGCCGCCATCGCCGCGATGACCGCGAGGATGTCGGCGGCCTCGCCGGTCGCCGTGTCGGCGGCGCGGGCCAGGGCGTCCCGGACCCGCACCGCCGCCTGGTCTACCGCGGTCGCCGCCGCCGTCAGGTCCGAGCCCGGGGCGAGCGGCTCGGGCGACGGCGCCGGAGGGGCGTCGGGCATGCGCGCCACGACTCCCGCCCGGCGGCCCGGACTGACCCCGAACCCCCTCAGGGTCAGCGCGGCGGCGACCGCGGTGGTCATCGTGCGTCGGCGGGGACGGGCCGCTCGGTCGACTGCGTCGGCACGTCGGCGGCGCCCGCCGGCGCCACGCCCTCGACCGTCGTCGCGCTGCCCGAGACCGCGTCGTCGTCGTCGTCCTCGCGGCCCGGCGTCCGCAGGTTCCAGCGCGTGATGACGAACCGGAACAGGAAGTAGTAGACGACCGCGTAGCCGAGCCCGATGAGGATCAGCAGCAGCGGCATCGTCGCGATCCGGAAGTTCAGCACGTAGTCGATCGCGCCGGCCGAGAACCCGAACCCGTCCTTGATGCCCAGGGCGTTGACCAGCGCCAGCGACGTCCCCGTGAGGATCGCGTGGATGACGTAGAGCGGGTACGCGACGTAGACGAACGCGAACTCGAGCGGCTCGGTGACCCCCGTGACGAACGAGACGAGCGCGGCCGAGCCCATGATGCCCGCGATGACCTTGCGGTTCTTCGCCTTCGAGGTGTGCACGATCGCCAGGGCCGCAGCGGGGAGCGCGAACATCATGATCGGGAAGAAGCCGGTCATGAACGTGCCGGCCGTCGGGTCGCCGATGAGGAACCGGTTGATGTCGCCGTGCGCCACCACGCCGTCCGCGTTGGTGTACGTGCCGAACTGGAACCACGGCAGCGAGTTGAGGATGTGGTGCAGGCCGAGCGGCACGAGCAGCCGGTTCAGCGTGCCGTAGACGAAGGCGCCCACGATCGTCGAGCCGGTGACCCAGTCGCCCACCGCGGTGAAGCCGGAGTTGAACGCGGGGTAGATGAGCGCGCCGGCGACGGCGACGAGCACCGAGACCCCGGCCGTGATGATCGGCACGAACCGGCGACCGCCGAAGAACGCGAGGTACGGGGGCAGCTTGATCCGGTAGTACTTCTGGAACAGCAGCGCCGTGACCAGGCCGATCACGATGCCGCCGAGCACGCCGTAGTTGATGAGCTCCTGCGTCTCGCCCTCCCCCGCCTTCTCCAGGGTGTACGGAGAGAGGGCGTCGCTGACGCCCTTGAAGACGAGGTAGCCGATGACGGCCGCGAGCCCCGTCGAGCCGTCGGACTTGCGGGCGAAGCCGACCGCGACGCCCACCGCGAAGAGCAGCGGCAGGTTGGCGAACAGGGCGTTGCCGGCTGCCGCGAGCACGGCCGCGACGGGGACCATCCACGGCAGGTGGGCGCCGAGGCCGTCGGCGCCCAGCATGTCCGGCTGGCCGAGCCGCAGCAGCAGCGCCGCGGCCGGGAGGGAGGCGATGGGGAGCATGAGCGAGCGGCCGATGCGCTGCAGCTGCGCGAGGCCGGGGATGCCTCGCTTCTCAGCGGTGTCCGCGGTGACGGTGGTCATGGAGCACTCCTCGTTGGGTGTCGACGACGTGCCTGGGGGAATGTCTGGGGGTATCTGGTCTGGACCAGTTGCGAGCAGACTGGTCTAGACCTCATGATGTGTCAAGGGTCACGTCGCGACGTGTGGTTGTAGCGGTCGGTGCACCATCCGCCTCATCGAAGGAGTGGGTTCGCACGTGGACGACGAGTCGGAGCAGGGCGCCGCGCACAAGTACCTGACGGTGCGCGACCACCTCGCCACCCTCGTCGCGCAGGAGCTGCGGGTCGGGGACGCCATCCCCTCCGAGCGGCACCTCAGCCAGCAGTTCGGCCTCTCGCGGATGACCGTCCGGCAGGCCGTCGACACCCTCGTCACCGACGGCGTGCTGGTCCGCGAGCAGGGGCGTGGCACGTTTGTCGCCCCCCAGCGCATCGACTTCGAGATGCGGCTGACCACGTTCGGCGAGGAGATGCGCCGCCGCGGCATGGAGCCCGCGACCACCGTCCTCACCGCGCAGGTGATCGCCGCGACCCCGGACGTCGCGACCGCGCTCGAGATCGAGCCGCGCGACAAGGTCCACTTCCTCTACCGCGTGCGCAGCGCCGACGGGACGCCCATCTGCATCGAGCAGGTGTGGGTCCCGGTCGCGCTCGCCCCGGGGCTGTTCGACGCCGGCCCGCCGCCGAGCATGTACGAGGCACTGCGGCAGCGCGGGCTCGCCCCCGAGTGGGGCGAGGACACACTGTCCGCCGACGAGGCCACCTCGACCGAGGCCTCGCTGCTCGGGCTCGGCGACTCCAACGCGGTGCTGCGGGCGGAGCGTCGGACCTACTCGGTCGACGCCGCGATCATGTTCTCCCGCGCCTGCTACCGGTCCGACCGCTACAGCGTGTGGGTGCCGCTGCGCGCGCCCCGACCGGCCCTCGTCCCCCGGCGCCGCCCCGTGCAGGACGGCGACACCGTGCCCGACCAGACCGAAGCGACTGCAGGAGGACGGCGATGAAGCCCGAAGGCAGAGATCAGGCGGCGGCGATCCTCGCCGCGCTCGGAGGAGTCGACAACATCGACGAGATCGAGCCGTGCACCACGCGGCTCCGGTCCCTGGTGCGCGACGCGGGACGGGTCGACGCGGCCGGGTTGCGGGCCGCGGGCGCGTTCGGGGTGATGATCTCCGGGCGCGTGGTGCAGGTGGTCGTCGGCCCGCACGTCGACCTCATCGCGACCGACCTCGACGAGCTGATGTGAGGAGCACGGACATGACGAAGGCGGAGCAGATCCTCGCGGCGCTGGGCGGGGACGCGAACATCCTCGACCTCGAGCCCTGCATCACGCGGCTGCGGGTCGAGGTGCAGAACCCCTCGCTCGTCGACGAGCCCAGGCTCAAGGCCGCCGGGGCGATCGCCGTGGTCCGTTCCGGCGTCGCCGTGCAGGTGATCGTCGGGCCCGAGGCCGACACCCTGGCCTCCGACATCGAGGACCTGCGCTGATGGCGGCCCTCACCGTCCTGGCGCCCGTCGCCGGCCAGGTGCTCGGGCTGCCCGAGGTGCCCGACCCGGTGTTCTCGGCCGAGCTGGTCGGGCCCGGCGTGGCTCTCGACCCGTCGCTCGCGGTCGCGTCCGAGGTGATCGCGCCGATCGCCGGGACCATCCTCAAGCTCCACCCGCACGCGTTCGTCGTCCAGCACGACGACGGGCGGGCCGTGCTGGTCCACCTCGGGATCGACACCGTCGAGCTGGGCGGCGCCGGGTTCACCCTGCACGCCGCCGAGGGCGCCGTCGTCTCCGCCGGGCAGGTCGTCATCACGTGGGACCCGTCCTCCGTGGCGGCCGGCGGTCGTTCGCCGGTGTGCCCGGTGGTCGGCCTGGAGGCGCCCCCCGACGCGGTCACCCGGCTCGCCCGGCCCGGCGACACCGTCGCCGCCGGAGCACCGTTGCTGTCGTGGGCGTGACCCGGCTCGAGATCGCCGTCCAGGACGTCGCCGGCGCGGTCGTCTCCGCGGCGGCCGGTGCCGACCGGCTCGAGCTCTGCGCCGCGCTCGCCGCGACCGGTGGCCTGACCCCCTCGATCGGGCTGCTCGACGCCGTGCTCGCCGCGGTGCCGTCCCGGGTGGGCGTCCACGTGCTCGTGCGGCCGCGCGCGGGGTCGTTCGTCTTCGCCGCCGACGAGCTCGACGTGCAGGTCAGGGACGTGCTGGCCGCCGTCGCTGCGGGTGCGGCCGGCGTGGTCGTCGGGGCACTCACCCCCGCCGGCGCCGTGGACCTCCCCGCCGTCGCCCGGCTGGTGTCGGCCGCCGACGGGCGCGAGGTCACCTTCCACCGGGCCTTCGACACCCTCGAGGCGTGGGCGCCCGCCGTCGACGACCTCCTCTCGCTCGGCGTCGTCCGCGTCCTGACCTCCGGCGGCGCCCCCCGCAGCATCGACGGCGTCGCGCGCCTGGCCGCCACGGTCGCCGCCGCCGCCGGCCGGCTCCAGGTCATGGCCGGCGGCGGGGTCCGGCCGCCCGACATCCCCGCGCTGGTCGCGGCCGGGGTCGACGCCGTGCACCTGTCGGCGAGCCGGCACGTCGACGAGTCGGGCGGGCCGGGTGGCGGGTCCGACGGCTACACGACGACCGACGAGTCCCTCGTGGTCGCCGCGGCCAGCGCGTTGGGCCGCGGCTGAGGGTCCGTCAGACGCCCTCGATCGCCTGCAGGCGCCCCGAGGCGATCGCGGCGACGAGCGCGCCGTGGTCCTTCTCCGTGCGGTCGGCGTAGGCCGACGCGAAGTCGGCGAACGCCTCGTCGGCCGCCCTGGACCCGCCGAGATAGGCGCCGATGGCCACGCGGTCCCCGGAGCGGGCGTGGGCGCGGGCGAGCGTCCAGGCGCACAGCGCCCCGTACTCGCGCATGCCGACCGGCACCATGGTCTCGATGACCGCCGAGCCCTTCCAGTCCCGCAGCTGGCGCAGGTAGAAGTCCCGGGTGACGCCGTCGAGGCCGTGGGTCCGCTGCCACCCGAGCATGGTGTCGCTGGCGGCCTGCATGAGTCGCTGGCCCTCGACCACGCGCTGACCGGACTGCGTGTACTCGCTGGCCCCGAGGAACTGCTCGAGCACCGAGGGCTGCGCCTCCTTGGCCTGCAGGATCAGGTAGTCGCTCTGGTCGACGCCCTCGAGCAGGAGGATCCACGCCCGGGTGCCCACGCTGCCCACGCCGACCACCTTGCGCGCCATGTCCACCACCCGGTACTGGCCGACCAGGTGCCGGCGGTCCGGCTGCAGGCTCGCCTGGTAGGCGCGCACCAGGTCACCCATCCCCGCCATGAACCGGTCCATCTCGTCGGGGCCGAGCAGGTCGGTCAGCGTCGTGACCAACGGCGGGTCGGACAGGAACCGCCGGTGCCCGTCGACGATCTCGGTCAGCTTCGCCACCGACTGCAGGTGGTCACGCGACCGGGCCTTCTTCACGGTGGACGCCGTGCGCCTGATCTGAGTCTTGGCGAACGACGAGCCGTTCTTCGCCATGAAGTCGTCGACGTCGAGCCGCGCGTACCAGACGTCGATGTTCGTCTTCGTCGCGAACTCCCGGATGGTCGTCCGGTAGGTCTTGGCGACGCTGAGCAGCAGGTCGCGCCGCTCCTTGCGGCTGAAGCCGTTGCCACGCGCCGCGATCTCGATGCTGGCCACCAGGCGCTTGACGTCCCACTCGAACGGTCCCGGCAGGGTCTCGTCGAAGTCGTTGAGGTCGAACAGCAGCCGGCGCTCCGGCGTGCCGTAGAGGCCGAAGTTCGACAGGTGCGCGTCGCCGCAGAGCTGGACGTCGAGCCCCGTGTCGGGCGTCGCCGCCAGGTCCGAGGCCTGGATCAGCGCGGCGCCGCGGTAGAACGTGAACGGCGTGGCGACCATCCGCCCGTACCGCAGCGGCACCAGCTCGGGCACCCGCGTCTGGCCCTGGGAGACCAGCAGCTCGATCGGGTCGGGCCGCGAGAACCCGGCCCCCACGTCCGCCAACGACTCGCGCGGCAGGAGCACCCGGGCCGCGGCGCCCCGGGCGATGCGCTCCTCACGCGTCAGGTGCACCACCGGGTCGGCGGCCCGGCGGCGGTGCGGCCGCAACGCGGGAGCGGGGCGGGGAGTCCCCTCCGTCGGAGCTGGGGCGGTCTCGGGGCTCGCGGTGTCCGTCACCTCTCGAAACTAGGCCGGTCCAGCGCTCCGGGGAAGGGGGCCGAGCGGCAGGTTCACCCGGCCCGTTCCCACCAGCGAGCAGGCCACCCCGGCGATACGACGTCCAGCCCGTGCAGCGCCGAGACCTGGGCCAGCTGGACGTCGTACGTCGCGACGCCCGCGACGTCCGGGTGGCTCAGGGCTGCACCGATGTGCAGGGCGATGAACGGCGGGAGCACCCCGGAGACCTTGGTGGCCGCGCGCAGCGTCTGGTCCGAGAACCGGATGACCTCGACGCGTTCCTCGACGTCGTGCGCGACGCCGGTCGCCTCGACCCCGCGGGGGCGCGCGATGCGGCGCAGCTCGGTCATGCCGAGGGACGTGGTGATCAGCTGCGCCTCGTGGTCCGCCACCCACGTGAGCCACTGCGTGCGGCAGGGGGCGCCGTCGAGGTAGCGGGAGAGGGCCGATCCGTCCGCATAGACCCGGGCGGTGGGCACGGGTCGCACCGGTGGGGCGGCGACCGTCGCGCCGCTGGGCGGGGCCGGCGGCGACGGGGCCGGCGTCTGCGGGGGTACTCGATGCGGCAGGACCGAGCGTCGCGGCGGTGCCGTCGGCGGTGGGGCGGTCGACGGCGGTGCCGTCGGGGCCGGGCCCGAGATTCGCGGCGGCGTCTTCGGGGGCAGGACCGACGTGCGCGGCGGGACCGTCGGCATCGCCCCGGAGAGCGCGGGGGCCGACGCCTGGTTCGGCACGTCGGGGCGGACGGGCACCGGCGGGGGCCCGTCGGTGACCGGGCCGTCGTCGGCGGTCGGCTCGTCGGCGACGGACGACTCGTCGTCGTCTGCCTGCTCGTCGGCGGCCTGCTCGTCGGAGACCCGCTCGTCGGCGGCCGGCTCGACGTCGTCGCCCGCCGCGCGAGGCTGCGGCACCACCCCGTCGCCGTCGTCGCCGCGCGGACGCGGCGAGGGCACGGAGGACGATGCGGTCACGGCACCATGATCCCCCACCTCGTCGGGGAACGACGGCGGCCGGCCCCCCTGCAGGGGCCGGCCGCGGTCGGGTGAGACCTCGAGGGTCACCGGCTGCGCAGACGCTCCATCGCGAGCTGCACGAGCGAGATGAGCGCCTGCTTCGTGGCCGCGCGCGACCGGGCATCCGTGTAGAGGACCGGCACGTGCGCCGGGATGGCCAGCGCCTCACGGACGTCGTCCAGCTGGTGCTTGGCCACGCCGTCGAAGCAGTTGACGCCCACGACGAACGGGATGCCGCGGCTCTCGAAGTAGTCCACGGCCGGGAAGCACTGGTCGAGCCGGTCGGTGTCGACCAGGACGACGGCACCGATGGCGCCGCGGACCAGGTCGTCCCACATGAACAGGAACCGGTCCTGGCCAGGGGTGCCGAACAGGTAGAGCCAGAGCGACCCCGGCAGGGCGATGCGACCGAAGTCCATCGCCACCGTGGTGGTGGTCTTGCGGTCCGACACGCCACCGGCGTCGTCGACGCCGACGGAGTGCTCGGTCATCGCGGCCTCGGTGTTGAGGGGCTCGATGTCCGAGATGGAGCCGATGAAGGTCGTCTTGCCGACGGCGAACCCGCCGGCGACGACGATCTTGACGACTGTGGGTGCGACGCTTCCTGCCGTGCCCGCCGGAGCGGCCACAGCGGCGTCAGAGGGCGGAAATGCCATTGAGAACACTCTCCAGCACGCTGAGGGACAGGGCAGGGGACTCACCGGTGTTGACCTCGACCGGCTGTGAGGTGTGCACGCGCACGTACTGCTGGTCAGACAGATCGGATACGAGGATCCGGATCACTCCGAGCGGCAGGTGGAGCAGAGCGGAGAGCTCTGCCACCGAGATGTAGTTGGACGCTGCATGCTGCAGGATCGCCCGCTTCTCGGGCGGCAGACCCTGGCTCGCGACGGCGCCGGGCATCACCTCGACCAGTGCCTCGAGAGGCAGGTCGGAGCGCGCCGAGCGCACGCGGCCACCGGTCACGGCGTAGGGCCGGACCGTTCTGGCCTCGTACTCGATGTGCTCGCTCATGAGTCAGTCTCTCTCCGAGGCCGGGGCCTCAGGCCACCGGCGCGCGGGTGGCGCCGTCGACGGGGAGCTGACCACGCATCTCGGAGATGAGCTGCGGCGTGAGGGTCGCCTCGGTACGAGAGACGAGCATCGCCATCTCGTAGCCGATGAGGCCCACGTCGCAGCTGGACTCCGCGACCACGGCGAGGACGGAGCCGTTCGAGACGCTCATGAGGAAGAGGAACAAGTTGTCCATCTCGATGATCGCCTGACGCACCTCCCCCGCACGAAGCTGGCGCGCGGCGCCACGGGTCAGGCTCGACATCCCGGAGACGATGGCCGCGAGCTGGTCGCCGCTGGTGCGGTCGAGCTGCTCGGACATCGCCATGAGAAGACCGTCCGCAGACACCACGAGTGTGTGGCGGGTGCCGGGCACGGTCCGGACGAAGTTGTCCAGGAGCCAGCCGAAGTTGGCTGCCTCGGTGCTGAGCGCGGTCACACTTCCTCCTTGCTGGTGCAGTCGATGACTGCGGGGTCAGACGCCACCATGGCGGTGACGACGGTTGTGGGGTCTGGGGCAGTCATCAGCTCACGCCGTTCTGGCCGGACGGGTCCTCCGTGGCGCGACGGCCACGGGAGGTCCCGGACTGGAAGCTCGACAGACGCGACCGGAGCTGGTCCGCGTCACGCTGCACGGGCTTCCCTTCGTCCTCGGTGACGGTTGTCGCCGGGACAGCTGTGGGGACTCGCTTGGTCAGGCGCTCCGCGTTGCCACCCGATGCCGCCGGCCGGTAGGCCGAGAGCTGGGAGAGCTCGGAGAGTGCCTGCTCCTGGATGTCCGACCGGAGGGCGAGCATCGCCGCCACCTCGTCGTCGAGGGTGCCGACGCGGGGTGCGACCGACGGCGGCAGCGCAGGCTGCGGGACCGTCGAGTGCGGTGCGGGGTTGCCGCCCGGACGCGCGGCCCACTCGGGCGGCTGCCACGAACCGGCCGGCGCGGGCTCCATGGGAGCGGGCGCCTTCGGGAGCTGGGCGGCCGGCGCGGGTGCGACCGGAGCCTGTGCCGTCGGGGCGGGCCACGCGGTCGACGCCATCCACGACTGCGACGGGTCGGCACCGGCGGGCGCCTGCGGGGCGGGTGCCTCCGAGGTCCACGCCGACGTCCGCACCGGGGCGGCCGGGCTGACGGGCTCGGGCGCCTGGGCGACCGGGGCGGGGAGCTCCGGGACGACCTCGTCGGCCTTCTTCTTGCCGAACAGGCCCCAGCGGCGACGCCCCTTGGCGTCGTCGGACGGCGTCTGCACGAGCTCGGCGAACGGAGCCTCGGGCGCTGCGGGCGCAGCAGGCGCTGCTGCCGACGCCGTCGGCGCCCACGCGGGGGCGGCGGCGGGCTCGGGGGCCGCGAACGTGACCGGGGCCGCGTCGTAGGCCGGGGCCTGCGGCGCGTACGCGACCGGCTCGGGCGTGACGGCGGCTGCCGCCTCGACCGGCGTGAACAGCTGCGTCGGCGACTCGGTCCCGGGGTGCGCCGCCTGGAAGGCCGGCCACGCCGGCGCCTCCTGGACGGGGGCGGCCCAGACGGGTGCCTCCTGCTGAGCGACGGGCTGCGGCTCGGGCTCGGGCTCGGGCTGCGGCTCGGGAGCGACCTCGGCCTCGTACTCGGCCTCGGGCTGGTACTCGGCCTCGCCCTCGTACTCGGGCTCCGGGTCGGGCTCGAGGAACACCCGGCGGAAGGCGACACCGTCGACGACGGCCAGCTCGGGCTCGGGGGCGACCTCGGCGATGGCCTCGGCAGCCTGCTCCTCCCACTGCGGCGCCTGCCACGTCGGCGGCTCCCACGCGGGGGCCGGCCAGGCGGCGTCGTCGGCGGGGACGGCCTGCTCCTCGACGGGCTCGACGACCTCGGCGACCGGCTCGGCGGCGGGCTCGGCGACCGGCGCGGCCACGATCGGCATGGCGCCGGTGTGCCAGGCACGGGCCTCGTCGAGCGTGCGCTCGAACGGCACGTACGGCGCGGGCACGTCGGACGCGGGAGCGCCCCAGCCCGAGTAGCCGCTGTACGAGGTGAAGGTCTGGACGGGCGCGACCGGCTCGGCGGCAACCTCGGCGACCGGCTCGGCGACCTCGACCTCGGCGACCGGCGCGGGCAGCTCGGCGACCTCGACCTCGGCCTCGAACTCGGCCTCGAACTCGGCCACCGGCTCGGGTGCCGGGGTGGCCACACGTGCCGTCAGGGCTGCGGGAGCCTGCTCGGCGACGACCGGCGCCTCCCAGGCGGGCTCGTCGTCGACGATCGCCTGGTCCCAGGCCTCGGAGTCGGACGCCACGGGGGCCTCCCACGCCGGGGTCTCCTCGACGACCGGAGCGGCCCACGCCTCAGCGGCGGGCGCCTCCCACGCGGGGATCTCCTCGACGACGGGAGCGGCCCACGCCTCGGCGACAGGTGCCTCCCATGCCGGGGTCTCCTCGACGACGGGAGCAGCCCACGCCTCAGCGGCGGGCGCCTCCCACGCGGGGGTCTCCTCGACGACGGGTGCGTCCCACGCCTCGGCGGCGGGCGCCTCGGTCTCGGCGGCGTCCCAGGCGGGCGTCGGCTCCCAGACGGGCGCCTCCTCCTCGGCCGGGGCGGCCTCGACCTGCGCGGCGAGCGCGGCGGCGGCGTCGTTCTGCTCCTGGCGGTGCGTGGCCTCCTGCGCCTCCCACGAGTCCTCGTCGTCGACGAGCTTCGGGACGACCATGGGCTCGACCGGCGCGGCGTGCGCACCGCTCGACATCCAGGGCGCGCGGACCGCGTTCGACTGGGCGGGCGGCAGGGCGCGCTCGTCGTCCTCGGACTGCAGGGCCGGCACGACGAGGTTCTCGTCGGTCTCGTTGGCGGTGGCGGGCGTCTCCGTGCGGCCACGGAAGCCGGAGAAGAGCCCGGCACGGGCGGCAGGGGCCGGCGCGGCAGCGGCCGCAGTCGACGTCTGCTCCTCCGGCTGTGCCCACGCCGACGTCGCGGCGCGGCTGCGGCTGGGCAGACCACCCTTGAGCGGCGCGAGGGTCTCGGGCTTCCAGTCGGAACCGGCGGCCTGGATCTCGGGCGCGATGTGCCCGTCGGGGGCCTCGGGCAGGACGAGGTTGTCCTCGTCGAACGTCTTCTTGGACCGCGACGGCAGGCCGGTCGACTGCGCGAGCTCGGTGACCGGGATCGGGCCGACCTCGGCGTCCGAGCCGTCCTCACGACGGCGACGGTGCGGCAGGCCGAGCGGGGTCTGGCCGTCGGTGAGGGCGGCGAGGTCGACCTCGTCGACGACGGGCGCCTCGATCTGGGGCAGGCCCTGGTCGTTGCGCGGCGCCGCGAGGGCAGCCGGCGCGCCGGCGCCGTACAGGGCGGTCTCGTTGGCGACGAACAGCGTCGCCGGGAACTTGACGATGGTCTCGGTGCCCGTGCCGTGCGCGGCCTTGAGCAGCTTGACCTCGGCCCCGAGGCGCTGGGCGATGCGGCCGACGACGAAGAGGCCGAGGCGCTGGTTGCCCAGGGAGTCGCTGGCGGAGGTCGAGATGATCTTCGCGTTCGCGGCCTCGAGCTCCTGGTCGCTCATGCCGAGGCCCTGGTCGAGGACGCGGACGACCACGAACTGGCCCGAGACGCCGGTGGTGACCGTGACGGGCGTCTCCGGCTCGGAGAAGATCGTCGCGTTCTCGAGCAGCTCCGCGAGCATGTGGGCGGCGCCCAGGGCGTTGAAGCCGTGCATGTGCGGGTCGACCTGCAGGTCGAGCTCGACGCGGTCGTACTGCTCGATCTCCGAGGAGGCCGTGCGGACGACGTCCGAGAGCGGCATGGCGTCGCGCAGGCGGCGGCCCGAGTCGATGCCGGCGAGGACGAGGAGGGACTCCGCGTTCCGCCGCATGCGGGTGGCGAGGTGGTCGAGGCGGAACAGGTTCGCCAGGGTGCTCGGGTCTTCCTCGGCACGCTCGAGCGAGTCGATGAACGACAGCTGGCGGTTGAGGAGGACCTGGTCGCGGCGGGCGACGTTGACGAACATCTCAGCGATGGAGCCACGCAGCGCGGCCTGCTCCTGGGCGACCGAGACGGTGGTCGAGTTCACCGAGTTGAACGCGGCGGCCAGCTGGCCGACCTCGTCGCGGGACGTCACCGGGATGGGCGCCAGCGTGATCTCCGGGCCCTCACCGGGCACGGCCACCTGCTCGACCAGTCGCGGCAGCTGCTCGCGGACGTCGGCAGCGGCCTTCGTCAGGCGACGCAGCGGGACGACGATGGAGCGGGAGACGAGGAGCGCGAAGAACAGGGAGGCTGCGAGGGCCGCGGCGACGATGCCGATGGTGATCCACGCTCGGGCGGCGGCGTCGTCGGCAGCCTGGGCCGCGACGCTGTGCGCGTCGGCCAGGACGTCGGTGTTCAGCGCGCCGAGGCTGGTCAGCTGGTTCTGGATCTCCTCGACGTACCGCGCCGGGTCGACCTGGACCAGGCCGGCCGTGTTGCCCTGCTCGATCATGGCCCGCATACGCGTGAAGTTGGAGCTCGGGTCCTTGGTCGGCAAGGCCAGGGCCTCGATGCCCAGGGTGGTCACGGCGTCGTGGGCACGCGTACGGGCCAGCTCGACGGCGGCGGCCTGCGTGCCGTACTGGCGGACCGCGGCGGGCGACGGGGAGCGCGGGTTGGACCGCAGCGCCACACCGTCGATCATCTCGACGACCAGGTCGTCGGCGGTGGTGCCGATCTCGCGGTAGGCGGTGATGTACTCCGAGAGGTCACGGTTCTCGAGGCTGTTGGAGACCTGCTCCATCAGCGAGAGCTGACCCTCGATGATCTGCGAGTAGTTGCGCTCGATCTGCGCACGCTGGGACTTGATGTCGACGCCCGTGCGGACGGCGGGGAGCATCGTGTTGTGCGCCAGCTGGACCTCGACGAACTGGTCGACGACCGACGGGGGGAACTGGCTCAGGTCGAGCTTCGCGGTGATCGGACGCACCGCGGCGAGCGCCTGGTCCGTCTGCTCACGCGCCGCGGCGAGCTGCTCGGGGGTCCCGCCGTTGAGCGAGAGGAGCCGCTCCGCCTGCAGCGCGCTCGACACCGGGGCATAGGCCTGCAGCGTCGTCACGACACTCTCGGCCGCCCTGGCGTACCGCAGCTCGGAGAGGGCGTTCCACGAGATGTACCCACCGGCTGCAAGCAGCACGATCATGGGGACGGCAAGGACAGCCATCACTTTGGCGCGGATGCCGAGCCGTCGCAGCATGTCGTTCCCTTCCGTCTTCCGACAACAGGTGTCTCCACCAGGTCGTACCGGTCGTTCCCTCTGGCCAGTCGACCCACGAGGTGTCCCGTTGGCCTTCATCGGCTGCTGGACGCCGGACCATTAGCCCGCGGGTGAGTTTGCCATGGACCTCACCCACTGGGATACGGCGACATGACCGCCCTTTCGGGTGTCGTGTGCTAGCAGCGGGCCTCGGTGACACTGGGGTTACTGTGCGGACGTGCGTGCGGTGGTGATCACGAAGCCGGGAGATCCGGACGTCCTCGCAGTCGACGAGGTGGCCGAACCCGCCCCCGGACCGCTGGACCTGATAGTCGAGGTCGCGGCGGCCGGAGTCAACAGGGCGGACCTGCTCCAGCGGGCGGGTCACTACCCCCCGCCACCGGGTGCGCCGGCCTGGCCGGGGCTCGAGGTCTCGGGGACCGTCGTCGCCCGCGGCGACGGTCTGGGCGCCGACGACCTGCAGGTGGGTGATCGCGTCGCCGCGCTGCTGGCGGGCGGCAGCTACGCCGAGCGGGTCGCCGTGCCTGCGGCGCTCTGCCTGCGCGTCCCCGAGGGCGTGCCCACCGTCGACGCCGCCGCGCTGCCCGAGGCCCTGGCCACCGTGTGGTCCAACCTGCGTGCGGCACGCCTCTCCCCCGCCGAGACCCTGCTGGTGCGCGGCGGCTCGGGGGGCGTCGGGTCCGCGGCGGTCCAGCTGGCCCACGCGCTGGGGACCCGGGTGGTCGCGACGGCCGGCGGCCCGCAGCGCACCGCCCGGGTGCTCGCCCTCGGTGCCGACGTCGCGCTGGACCACCGCGAGCCGGACCTCGTCGGCCGCGTGCTTGAGGCGACCCACGGCCGCGGGGTCGACGTCGTCCTCGACGTGCTGGGCGCGGGCGGCCTCGCGGACAACCTCGCGATGCTCGCCGACGACGGCCGCCTGGTCGTCATCGGGATGCAGCAGGGCCGCCGCGGCGAGCTGGACCTGTCCGTGCTGCTGAGCAAGCGGGCCAGCATCCTCGGCACCATGCTGCGCTCGCGTCCGCTCGACCAGAAGGTCGCGATCATGGACGGCGTCCGCCGGCACGCCTGGCCGTTCGTCGCCGACGGCTCGGTGCGGCCCGTGGTGCACGCGCGCCTGCCGTTCGACCGGGCCGCCGAGGCGCACCGCCTCCTGGAGACGGGCGACGCCTTCGGCAAGGTCCTGCTGATCCCCTGACGCAACCTCCGCACTCCCGCGGGTCGGAGCCCCACCGAGTGCGGACGCTGCGTGCTGTCAGTCCAGCAGGCCGGCGGCCAGGGCCGGGGCGATCACGGGGGTCAGGGGCAGGCGCGGGATCAGCGTCGCCTGCACCGCGTGGTAGAGGTCGGCCTTGCCGGCCCAGACGGTCCGGGACACCTCGTTGTCGGTGCCCAGCTCGTGCCACCACGAGCCGCCCACCCGGTCCAGCACGTGCGCGCCGATGTACTCCCACCATTGCGTGTAGGCGTCGTCGAACCGGTCCTCGCCCGTGGCGGCGTGCAGGGCGGCGGCCGCGGCGACGGCCTCGGCGGCGACCCAGTGCATCCGCTCGCGCACGACCGGGGCACCCGACCAGTCGACGGTGTAGACGAAGCCGGGCGCGCCGTCGACGTCCCAGCCCTCGCGGACGGCGGCGTCGAACAGCGCGACCGCGTCCTCGAGCATCCAGGCGGGGGCGACGTCGCCGCGGGCCGTCACCGCGGCGCGGGCGTGCAGGGTCAGCCGGGCCCACTCGAGCCAGTGGCCGATGGTCGCACCGTAGGGCCGGAACGGGTGCGCCGGGGTGTCGACGTTGTACTCGAGGTCGGGCACCCAGGCGGAGTCGAAGTGCTCCGGGATGCGCCAGGAGTTGTCGCGCGCCCAGCCGTGCACGACGCGCTCGACGATCCGCAGGGCGCGGTCCAGCCAGACGCGCTGCCCGGTGACGTCCGCGGCCGCGAGGTAGGCCTCGACCGTGTGCATGTTGGCGTTGACGCCGCGGTAGTCGTCGAGGGTGGCGAAGCCCCGGTCCCACTGCTCGACGACCATGCCCGCCTCGTCGTCCCAGAACCACCGCTCGGAGACGGCCAGCGCCTGGTCCAGCAGCTCGCGGGCGCCCGGACGGCCGGCCGCGGCGGCGCTGGATGCCGCGAGGACGACGAACGCGTGCGGGTAGGCGGCCTTGTCGGTGTCGCGGGGCGTGCCGTCGCGCTCGACCTCGGCGAACCACCCGCCGTGCTCGTCGTCACGGAAGGCGCCGGTCAGCGCGGCCAGCCCGTGGTCGACCAGCGCCGCGGAGCCGGGGCGGCCCAGCAGGTGCCCGAGCGCGTAGACGTGCGTCATGCGGCAGGCGATCCAGAGCTCCAGCGGCCCGTCGACGGCGAGGCCCGCCTCGTCCTGCCGGGCGAACCCGCCCGGGACCACGGAGGCCCGGCCGAAGGCGAGCAGCCGGTCGGTCTCGTCCTCGAGCCACCGGGCATGGGCAGGTGTGGTGAGCCAGGGCATGCGACCACCCTAGCGACGAGGCCGGGCGCGCAGATTGGGTGACGCGAGCCGCTGCGCTGTGGGTGCGAGTCGGTCAGAATGCCCGGGTGACCGACAACGCGCAGGACGCCCCGCAGGACGACACGCCTCGCGTGGTGATCGTGGATCCGCCGGACGACGACGCCCCCGAGGACATCACGTCCCTGGTCGAGCAGCCCGCCAAGGTCATGCGGATCGGCACCATGATCAAGCAGCTGCTCGACGAGGTGCGCAGCGCGCCGCTGGACGACGCCGCCCGCGCCCGTCTGGCGGAGATCCACGAGCGGTCGCTGCACGAGCTCGAGGAGGGCCTGTCCCCCGAGCTGGTGGCGGAGCTGCACCGGATCACGCTGCCGTTCGTGGAGGACCAGGCGCCGTCCGATGCCGAGCTCCGGATCGCGCAGGCCCAGCTGGTCGGGTGGCTCGAGGGGTTGTTCCACGGCATCCAGACCGCGCTCGTCGCCCAGCAGATGGCCGCGCAGGCCCAGCTGCCCGGAACGCGCCGCCAGCTCCCTGCCGGACCGATGCCGGGCCTGCAGGCGGACGGCCGGGACCCGTCGACCGGGCAGTACCTGTAACGCCACGACGGCCTCTACGCCGGCGGCGGCGCCTCGTCGGTGGCGGGCTCCTCGCGCTCCAGCCCGGTGAGCAGGATCGCGCCGGACACCAGCAGCAGCCCGACCACCTCGAGCCCGTGCGGCACCTGCTGCAGCAGGACCGCGCCGACCACCGCGGCGGTCGCGGGGAGCATCGCCAGCAGCACCGCGAAGGTCGCGGCGCGCACCCGGCGCAGCACGACCTGCTCGAGCGCGTAGGGGATCACCGACGAGCACACGGCGATCGCGACGACGAGGGCGGCGAGCCGGGCGTCGTGCAGCACCGGCCCGGCGCCACCGGCCAGGAACGGCCCGAGCACGACCGCGCCGGCGGCCATGGCGACCGACAGGCCGGTGATCCCGCCGGACGCGGCCCGAGCCACGCGGCGGCCGAGCAGGATGTACGCCGCCCAGCAGGCCGCCGCGACGAGGATCGCGACCAGCCCGATGACGGCGTCGGGCCCGGCGTCGAGGCTCACCCCCGCCAGCAGCACCACGCCGATCGCCGCGATCGCGATGCCGACACGGTCCCGCCAGCCGTGCCCGGTGGCGGCGGCCACCGCCACGGGCCCGAGGAACTCGATGGCCACGGCGGTGCCCAGCGGCAGGTGGTCGATGGCGATGTAGAACGCCACGTTCATCACGGCGAGGACGACGCCGAACACCACGGCCGTGCGCAGCTCGGGCCAGGTCCACAGGGCCCGGGCGCGCCAGGGCCGTCGCCAGACCAGCAGGACGACCGCGGCCACCGCGACCCGCAGCCACGCCACGGTGGCGGGCGCGACGGTGTCGAAGATGCCGACCGCGAGCGCCGCACCCAGGTACTGCGTCAGCCCGGAGACGACGAACAGGAGGGGTGCGGGCACGGCCTCAGGCTAGGACAGCCGCGCCCGCACCAGGCCTACCCCTTGACCGACCCGGCGAGCAGCCCGCGGACGAAGTACCGCTGCAGGCTGAGGAAGACGATCACCGGGATGATGATCGACACGAACGCCCCGGCGGTCAGCAGGTACCACTGCGAACCGCGCTGCCCCGTGAGGTTGTAGAGCGCGACGGTCATCGGTGCGACCGCCTGGGACGACCCGGCGAACGTCAGGGCGACGAGCAGGTCGTTCCACACCCACAGGAACTGGAAGATGCCGAAGGCCGCCAGCGCGGGCTTGAGGATCGGCAGCATCAGCCGGAAGAAGATCGTCACGTGCCCGGCGCCGTCGACGCGGGCCGCCTCGATCAGCTCGGCGGGGATCTCCTTCATGAAGTTGTGCAGCAGGAACACCGCGAGCGGCAGGGCGAACATGGTGTGCGAGAGCCAGATCGCCCAGAACGTGCCGGCGATGTTGATATCCGCGTAGATGGTCAGCAGCGGGATGAGCGTGACCTGGATGGGCACGATCTGCAGCGCGAACACCCCGACGAACAGCACGTTCTTGAACTTGAAGTCCATCCACGCGAACCCGTACGCCGCCAGGGACGCGATGAGCAGCGGGATGAGCACGGCCGGGATCGTGATGACGAGCGAGTTGACGATGTACGGCGCGAGCGACGACGAGCTGTCGGACGACAGCACCGTCTGGTAGTTCTCGAGCGTGAAGTTCGGGTCGCTGAAGGCCGTCCACCAGCCCGACTTGTTGATGTCCGCGGCCGGCCGGAACGAGCTGATGAACAGCCCGAGGGTGGGCACGGTCCACACGACCGCGAGCACCACTGCCGCGAGCGACGCCCAGGGTGACGTCAGGCGCTTCTTGGTCGCCTCGGCGACACCGCGGACGTCGCCGGCCTGGTCGTCGACACCTCCCTGTACCCCGCTGAGGTCCAGCTGGGGTCCGACGGCGCTCATCGTGCCTCCGATGCCCGGATGTGCCGGATGTTGTAGACGATGATCGGGATCACGAGGATGAACAGCAGCACGGCGAGAGCCGCGCCGAGTCCTTGGTTGCCCGCGCTGAAGCTCTGCGTGAAGAACTCGTTGGCCACGACGCTGGTGCCGAACTGGCCGCCGGTCATGGTGCGGACGATGTCGAAGACCTTGAGGCTGCCGATGGCGATCGTGGTGAGGACGACCACGAGCGTGGGCCGGATGGTCGGGATGGTGATGAAGCGGAACATCCCCCAGGACGACACCCCGTCGAGCCGCGCCGCCTCCACCATGTCCTGCGGGATCGCCTTGATCGCCGCGGAGAGGATGGTCATGGCGAACCCGGCCTGGATCCAGATCATCACCGCGATGAGGAACAGGTTGTTCCACGGTTGGTTGATGAGGAACTGCTGGGGTGTGCCGCCGAGCCACACGATGATCTGGTTGAGCAGGCCGATCTGCTGCGGGTTGACCTTGAGCGTCGGGTCGTAGAACCGGTACTCGTAGACGAACTTCCAGATGATCGACGCCCCGACGAACGAGATGGCGATGGGCAGGAAGATCAGGGACTTGGCCACGGCCTCGCCCTTGGCGCCGTCGACGATGATGGCGTACAGGAGACCGACGGCCGTCGCGACGAACGGCGCCACGAGGACCCAGAGCACGGTGTTGCGCAGGACGACCAGCTGGTCGGGGGACGTGAAGATCGCCGTGTAGTTGTCGACGCCGATGAAGGCCTTGCCGGCGGCGTCGAAGAACGAGCGCCCGACGGTCCGCACCGCGGGGTACACCAGGCCGATCAGCAGGAGCAGGATCGTCGGCCCCACGAAGAACCAGGCGACCCGCTTGGCCCCCCGCTTCTCCAGGAGCGCGACCACGAACAGGATCAGACCGATCACGAGGGTGAACGCGAGCAGCGCGATCACCATGGTTCCGAGCTTGTCGGCGAGCTGCATCGGACCTCCGGACAGGGACGAGTGGCGACGGTGGCACTGACGCTGTGCAGGCCGGTCCCCGGGGAGCCGCGGACGACTCCCCGGGGACCGGCCTCACGTCAGGACGTCGGCCAGGCGGCCTCGATCTTGTCGAGCGTGTCCTTCGTCGACTGCCCCGTGATCCAGTTGGTCGCTTCCTTCCAGAAGGCGGTGTTCGCGGCGGCCGGCATGCGGTCCGAGCCGTCGAAGCGGAACACCGTGTTCGGGTCCTGCAGGATCTTGGCGGAGAGCAGGTCGATGGGGTTCACCAGGTTCGCGGTGTCGAGCCCCTTGTTGGCGGTGACCCAGCCACCGCCGGTGTCGTCCGAGCTGGCCTTCGCCTTGATGTTGGCCCAGGCGTCCGTCGACCAGAAGGTCTGGAGCGCCTGCACCTCGGGACGGTCGGAGAACGCGGTCACGAACTCACCGGCGCCGAGCACGGGGTGGTCGTCGGCCGCCTCGCCCGGCAGGTAGAACGCGAAGACGTCGCCGTCCTCGGCCACCTTGGTGCCCTCGGGCCAGTTGGCCGCGTAGAACGACGCCTGGCGGTGCAGCGCGCACTGGCCGTCGAGGATCGGCAGGCCGCCGTCCTGGAACGCGGTGCTCGCGATCGACGTGACGTCGCCGAAGCCGCCGTTGACGTACTTGTCGTTCTTCAGGTAGTCGCCCACGGCGTCGAGCGCCTTGGTCGGGTCGGCCGAGTTGAACGCCTCCTCGTGCGAGACCCACTTGTCGAAGGACTCCGGGCTGGCGACCCGGAGCATCATGTCCTCCATCCAGTCCGTGATCGGCCAGCCGGTCGCGTCACCCGACGCGATGCCGGCGCACCACGGCTTGATCCCGGTGGCGGCGATGTCGTCGGACAGCTGCTGGAGCTCGTCCAGCGTCGTCGGGATCTCCCAGCCGTTGTCCTTGAACTGCTTCGGCGAGTACCAGACCAGCGACTTCACGCTCGCGCCCGAGGGGGCCGCGTAGAACGTGCCGTCGACCGAGCCGTAGTCCTTCCAGGACGGGTCCCAGAACTTGTCGACGTTGTCCGCGACGGCCTGCGGCGCGGCGACGACCGTGCCCGTGGCCACCAGCTGGGCCAGCAGGCCGGGCTGCGGGACGATGGCGATGTCCGGCGTGTTCTTCGCCTGCGCCTGGACCAGGATCTGCTGCTCGAAGCTCTTGTCGGCCTGGTAGTCGACCTTGACGCCCGTGCAGTCCTCGAACGCCTTGAACGAGTCGGTGTACGGCTTGTCCTCCGGGGCGACGATGCCGGCGTAGATCGAGACCGTCTTGCCCGACAGGTCGCCGTACGAGTCGTAGATCGCGCAGTCGGAGGACGCGCTGTCCGTGCTGCCTCCGCCGCCGCCCCCGTCGTCCCCGCTCGAACAGGCCGCCAGCGCGAGGGCGATGCCCGCGCTCGCTGCTGCTGCTGCCACATACCCGCGACGCTTGCGCGTGCCGTTCATGAGACCTCCACGTCGTCATGTACCGGTCGGGCGCAGGAGGAATCCCGGCGCCCTTGCAAGCGATGCAAGCCGTTACGCAAGACGGGCGCAACCTCAGAGACCGGGCAATCCGGTCACGATTCAGTCACGGCTCGACCACAGCGCACGCACACGGTCGAAATCACCCGGAATCGGGCCCGAAACGGACGAGATGGGCCGGTCGGGGGCGTTGTGGGTCAGACGAGCAGGCTGTGCAGGATGGCGAGCGCGCCGTCGTCCTCGATGCCGCCGGTGACCTCGTCGGCCGCGGCGCGCACCGACTCCGGCGCGTGGCCCATCGCCACCCCGCGGGCGGCCCAGCGCAGCATCTGCACGTCGTTGCCGCCGTCGCCGATCGCCACGGTCGCGTGCGGCTGGACACCGAGGTGCTGGCGGACCTCCTCCAGCGCGCTGGCCTTGGACACTCCCCCGGGGGTCAGGTCGAGCCACGCCGACCAGCCGACCGCGTACTCGACCTCGTGCAGGCCGACGCGCTCGACCAGCTCGTGGAAGAGCTCGGGCGTGCTGTCGGGGCTCCGGATGACGACGCGGGTGGCGGGCGTCGACGTGAGCTCCTCCCAGGACACCACCTCGAGGTCGCCGGACAGCTCGCCGTCCGGGAAGTCGGCCGACACCCGGAAGCCGAGACCGAGGTCCTCGACGGCGTACAGGGCGTCGGGCAGCTCCATGGCGATCGCCCGCAGGGCCGGTCCGGGGTCGAACGTGACCACGCGGACGATCTCGTACCCGTGCTCCATGGCGGGATCGAGACGCGCCGTCACCGCGCCGTTGGAGCAGACGACCCACCCCTCGGTCAGGCCCAGGTCCCGGGCCACCGGCGCGGCCGAGTGCACCCCGCGTCCGGTCGCCAGCACCACGTGCAGCCCGGCGTCCCGGACCGCCCGGACCGCGTGCCGGACCTCGTCGGAGATCACGCCGTCGTAGGACATGAGGGTCCCGTCGACGTCGAGCGCGACGAGCCGGCAGCGCGTCATCGCACGGGCTCCAGCACCTCGAGGCCGCCCAGGTACGGGCGCAGCCCCTCGGGGACCCGCACCGAGCCGTCGGCCTGCTGGTGGTTCTCCAGCAGCGCCACGATCCAGCGCGTGGTGGCCAGCGTGCCGTTGAGCGTGGCCACCGGCCGCATCGACCCGTCGGCGGTGCGCTCGCGGACACCCAGGCGGCGGGCCTGGAACGTCGTGCAGTTGGAGGTCGAGGTGAGCTCGAGGTAGCGCTGCTGGCTGGGCAGCCACGCCTCACAGTCGAACTTGCGGGCGGCGCTCGAGCCGAGATCGCCCGCGGCCGTGTCGATCACGCGGTACGGCAGCTCGGCCAGGGCCAGCATCTCCTCCTCCCACGCGAGGATGCGGCGGTGCTCGTCGTAGGCGTCCTCGATCGTCGTGTAGGTGAACGCCTCGACCTTGTGGAACTGGTGCACGCGGATGATCCCGCGGGTGTCCTTGCCGTACGAGCCGGCCTCGCGCCGGTAGCAGGCCGACCAGCCGGCGTAGCGCTTGGGGCCCCTGGACAGGTCGAGGATCTCGCCCGAGTGGTAGCCCGCGAGCGCGACCTCGCTGGTGCCGACGAGGTACAGGTCGTCGGCGGGCAGGTGGTAGATCTCGTCGGCGTGGGCGCCGAGGAAGCCGGTGCCGGCCATGATCTCGGGCTTGACCAGCGTGGGCGTGATGACGGGCGTGAAGCCGGCGCTCAGGGCCTTGTCGACGGCGGCGTTGAGCAGGGCCAGCTCGAGGCGGGCGCCGATGCCGGTGAGGTAGTAGAACCGCGCGCCGGAGACCTTGGCGCCCCGCTCGGTGTCGATCGCCGCGAGGCCCTCGCCCAGCTCGAGGTGGTCCTTGACCGGGAAGTCGAAGTCGCGCGCCTGCCCGACGTGCTTGAGCACGACGTAGTCGTCCTCGCCGCCGGCGGGCACGCCGTCCTCGACGACGTTGGAGATGCGGCGGCTCAGCTCGGTGGCGACCGTCTCGGCGGCGTCGGCGTCGGCCTGCAGCGCCTTGACCTGGTCGGCGAGGTGCTTGCCGCGGGTCAGCAGCGCGTGCTTCTCGTCCCCCTGCGCCTTCGCCACCAGCTTGCCCAGGGACTTCTGCTCGGCCCGCAGCGTCTCGAACTCGGTCAGCGCCGAACGTCGCCGGGCGTCGGCGTCGAGCACCTGGTCGACGAGGTGGGGGTCGTCCCCGCGCGCCACCTGGCTCGCCCGGACGAGGTCGGGGTCCTCCCGCAGGAGCCGCAGATCGATCACCCAAGAACCCTACAGACCCGTGCGGCGGCGCTCGCACCGAGGTCCGACGGACGCCGCGCCCGCGCTCGAGAACGTCATGTCAGCGCGAGAACGTCACCGTGAACTGCCGTTCTCGCGCTGAAGTGACGTTCTCGGGTCGGGGCGGGCTCGGCGCTTTCGGGGGCGCGACCCGTAGATTCTCGGCATGACGTGGGAGGCGTGGGTCGCCGTGAGCGCGGGCATCGCCGCGCTCGCCGCGCTCCTGCTGGTCCTCATCCTCTGGATCCGTCAGCGCGAGCTGCGGCGGCGGATCGAGTCGCCGAGCGCCGGCACGAGCGCCCGCGCGCTGCGGCTCTCGCGCGACGTGCAGGAGACCGGGCAGGTCGTGGCCTTCGTCGCCAACCCCAGCAAGTCCGACGTCCCCGCGCTGCGGGCGGCGGTCTTCCGGGCGCGCGAGGCCCAGGGGTACCCCGAGCCCCTCTGGTACGAGACGACGATCGCGGACCCCGGCGTCGGGCAGACGCGCAAGGCGGTGGCGGACGGTGCCGACGTCGTGGTCGCGATCGGCGGCGACGGGACCGTGCGGGCGGTGGCCGAGGGTCTGGTCGGCACCGGCGTGCCCATGGGCCTGATGCCGCTGGGCACGGGCAACCTGCTGGCGCGCAATCTCGACCTGCCGCTGAGCGACCCGTTGGCCGCCATGCGGATCGCGCTGGAGGGCCGGGACCGGACCATCGACGTCGGCTGGCTGCGGGTGCTGCGCTGGGAGTCCGACGTCGACGACGCCGTCACGGACGCGGTCGACGACCTCGCCGACGAAGAGGGCCTGCAGCGCGACCACATCTTCCTGGTCATCGCCGGGCTCGGGTTCGACGCCGCGATGGTGGCCGACACCGACGAGCAGCTCAAGCGCCGGGTCGGCTGGATCGCGTACTTCGTGTCGGGCATGCGGCACCTGCACGGCCGCCGCACCCGCATGCACGTCCGGCTCGACGACCAGCCGATGACCACGACCCGGCTGCGTAGCCTGCTCATCGGCAACTGCGGCAAGCTGCCCGGCGGGATCACGCTGCTCCCGGACGCGGTGCTCGACGACGGGTGGCTGGACGTCGCGGCGATCGACACCCGCGGCGGCATCGCGGGCTGGGCGCAGCTGTTCGGCGAGGTGATGCTGCAGGGCGCCGGGATGCGCAACGACCTGCCCGCCAAGATCGGCCGGATCGACCACACGCGGGCACAGGAGGTCCGCGTGGTGGTGCAGGGCGGCGAGCACGTGCAGGTGGACGGCGACATCGTCGGCCGGGTCACCGAGCTGTCGGCCCGCGTGGACCACGCGGCCCTGGTGGTGCGGGTGCCGCTGGGCTGAGATCCGCACGATCGCGCGGATCCGGGCCCGCGGAACGCCCGTTCGAGGGCAACCCGGACGCGCGTTGGTGGACCGGCGCGCGCGGCCGCTACGCTCCCCGCCGAACGAGGGTGGGCGACCGCGCCGCCCGCACCGGGAGGACCGCCATGACCACCACCCTGCGGGCCGCGCTCGCCGTGCTCCTGCTGGTCGGCTTCTACGTCGTCGCGCTGGCGGTCGTCGTCGGCATGGGGGCGCTGGCGTGGTGGGCGTTCCAGTCGGACGCCGAGGCCGCCGCGGCCAAGCTCGGGTTCCTCGCCGCCGCCGTCGCGGTGGCGATCGTCGTCGCGCTGTGGAAGGTCGCCCGTGCCCGTCCGGTGGCCGACGACGGCCCGACGCTCACGCCCGCCGACGCCCCGGCGCTGTGGGACACGGTCCGCGAGCTCGCCGCCGCCGCCGACACCCGGGTGCCCGACGACATCCGCCTCATCGCCGACGTCAACGCGGCCGTCTCCGAGGACACCCGCCTGCTCGGCCTCGTCGGCGGCGCTCGGCACCTCTACCTCGGGGTCCCGCTGCTGCAGACGCTCGACGTGGGCCAGCTGCGGTCGGTGCTGGCGCACGAGCTGGGTCACTACTCGAACAGCCACACCCGGCTCGGCGCGATCACGTACCGCGGCAAGCAGGCGATCGGCGCGACCCTCGACCAGCTCTCCGGCAACCTGGTCGGCTGGTTCCTCGCCCTCTACGCCCGGCTCTACGTCATGGTCGCCGCCGCCGTGAACCGCCGCCAGGAGCTCGAGGCGGACCGGCTCTCCGTGCAGATCGCGGGCCGGGCGACCGCGCAGAGCGCGCTGCGGGAGCTGCCGGTGGCCGACGCCGCCTGGTCGTTCTACCTGAGCCAGTACCTCGAGGACGCCTGGGAGTCCGGCTACGCGCCGACCGCGCAGGGGTTCTTCGGGGGCTTCGGCCGGCTGGTCGGCGCCCGTGCGGGCGAGCTGGCCGAGATGCGCTCCGACGCGCCGCCGGCCGAGCAGTCGCGCTGGGACAGCCACCCGTCCATCGCCGTGCGCGTGGCCGCGATGGACCGGATGACCGACCCGGCGCCGGTCCGCGACACCCGTCCCGCGACGGTGCTGGTCCCCGGTTTCGACGACGCCGCCACGGCCCTGGCCGCGAGCGCGTTCGACGTCGAGGGCCGCACGCAGCTGGACTGGGAGGAGCTCACCGCGACCTCCCTCGTGCTCACGCGGCAGCGGACCGTCGACATCTTCTACCGCGCTGCCGCGCGCGTGGCCGGGCAGCCCCGCGCGAACCTCGGCACGGTGCTCGACCTGGTCGCGTCGGGCCGGCGCGCCGCCTGGGAGAAGGATCTCGGGATCCACCCGGAGGAGGCGCAGGACGCCGACCCCCTGGCCGTCGTGATGGACATGCTGATCAGCCAGGCGGCCGTGCAGGCGGGGGTCGCCCGGTGGCGCCACTCGTGGAGCGGGCCGGCGGAGCTGGTCGGCGCGGACGGCGAGGTCCTCGACGTCGACCCGGTGGTCACGCTCGCGCTGAGCCCCGGGTCCGTGCCGGAGGCCCGCGCCCGGCTGGTCGAGCTGGGGGTGGACGTCGAGTCCACCGGTCAGGTCAACGAGGCCGCCACGGCGCACGGCGGTGACGTGGTCGGCGGCCTGGCCAGCGTCAAGGTCGACGGGAAGAAGCACGACGTGCTGGTCCTCGACAACGGTCTGATCCTCGTGCCGACGCCCAAGAAGGACGAGTTCGGCAAGCAGCGGCTGCTCGGGCTGCTGCAGTCGGGCTCGGTGGTGCAGCTCGCGTCGTACCACCGCTTCCTCGCGTACGAGGAGATCGCGGTCGCCCGCGTCCTCAAGCAGATCCCCGTGCGCGCCGAGCTCACGCTCCACGACGGGCGGACCGTGTCGATCAGCGAGGCGTGGAGCGGGGAGCGGCTGGCGAAGGACAGCGGCGACCTGCTGGTCGCGCACCTGCTCGCGTACGCGCCGGACGAGTCGCCCGCGGACGCCTGACGCTCAGGTCGCGGTCCCGCCGCGGACGGCCTGCAGCCACCCGCGCGCGCCCACGAAGTCGCCGTCCGCCGTACCCACGTGCACGGTCGGCTCGACCGCGTCCGCCCGCGGGTAGGACCCGAGGAACCGGACGTACGGGCAGCGCCGGTGCAGGCCCATGACGGCCTCGCCGACGCGCTCGTCGGTGATGTGCCCCTCGGCGTCCAGCGAGAACGAGTACCGCCCGAGCGAGTCGCCGATGGGCCGCGACTCGATCCGGGACAAGTTCACGCCGCGGACCGCGAACTGCTCGAGCATGGCGAGCAGCGCGCCGGCCTCGTTGTCGGGCAGGTGCACCACGAGCGTGGTCTTGTCCGCGCCGGTGGGCGGCGGCACGTCGCCGGGATGGCCGACGACGACGAACCGGGTCTGCGCCGACACGTTGTCCGCGACGTCCTCCGCCAACGGGACCAGGCCGTAGGACTCGACGGCGGCGGGCGGGACGAGCGCGGCGTCGAACCCGAGGTCGCGGCCGTCGCCGTCGGCGATGAGCGCCGCCGGGGCCGTGTTGGACGTGGCCGGCACGTGCACGACGTGCGGCAGGTGGTGCGCGAGCCAGCGCCGGCACTGCACCCAGGCGTGCGGGTGGGCGGAGATGCGCTCGACGTCCGCGAGCCGCACCCCGGGCGCGGCCGCCAGCGTGAACTGCACCGGCACGAGCATCTCGCGCAGGATCACCAGCGGGTCGCCGCCGGCCAGGCTGTCGAGGGTCGCGGTGACGCCGCCCTCGACCGTGCTCTCGATGGCGACCACGGCGAAGTCGGCGTCGCCGGTGCGGACCGCCTCGATGGCCGACGCGACGTCCGACACCGGGAGGTCCACGCACTCGTCGACCGCGACCACCTGGCGCAGCGCGGCCTCGGTGAACGTGCCGGCCGGACCCAGGTAGGCGTACCGCGGTAGCGCCTTCGACATGGCGTTCCTCCCGTGCAGATGATGTGCACGCTGCACGGATACCCCGCAGCGCCGCCGGGGTCGAGGGTAGTGCGCCCGTAGGCTGGAACGGTGCTGACCCCTGCCCGCCCGCGCGCGTCCCTGCTTCGCGGCGCGGTGCTCGCACTCCTGCTGAGCATGGCGAGCCTGCTCCTGGCGGCTCCCGCGCAGGCTGCCGACGAGCCGCCGGTCCTGCTGATCGGGGTCACCGGGGTCCGCTGGGACGACGTCACCACCCTCACGACGCCCGCGCTGTGGAGCATGTCCCGCGAGGGGTCGGTCGGCCTGGTCGCCGCCCGCAGCGTCGCCTCCCGCTCCTGCCCTGCCGACGGCTGGCTCGCGGTCTCGACGGGTACCCGCGCCGCCGACGTGCGCACCGACGACGGCACCTGCCGCACCCTGCGCGAGCCCGGCGAGACCGGCCAGGTGCCCGGCTGGGACGACTACGTGGCCGCCGCCGACGCCGAGTCGTACGGCGCGGTCCCGGGGCTCCTGGGGAACATGCTGGCCGACGCCGGCTCCGCGGTGGCGGGCATCGGGCCCGGCGCCGCGATCGCGCTGGCCGACGAGCAGGGCATCCCCGTCGGCACCCACCAGGTCCTGCCCACCAGCAACCTCGGCATCACCCGCGCCGTGCGCGACGCCCTCGCCACCTCGCAGCTGGTGGTCATCGACGCCGGCTCCCTGCGCGACCCGGGGTACGCGACCGCAGACCGGCCCGACACCCCCGCGCCCACCGCGACCGAACCCGGCGACCAGGTGGACGAGCCGACGCAGCCGGAGGTCTCGACCCCCGACGCGATCATCGAGCCGTCGCGGGCGCTGCAGGCCCAGGCGATCGACGACCGGATCGGCGCCGCGATCGCGGGGGCCCAGCGCTCGGGTGCGACCGTCCTCGTCGTCTCGCTCGCCGACTCAGGCCGCACCGTCCTGCAGCTCGGCGCCGCGACCGGGCGCGCACCCGACGGCGCCGAGTACTCCCAGAGCCTGCTGACGTCGGGCTCGACCCGCCAGGCCGGGCTGATCCAGTCGGTCGACGTCACGCCGACCCTGCTGTCCGGCATCGGGCTCGACGACAGCGCCGCGACGTTCAGCGGGTCCGAGATCCTGCCCGGCCCGTCGACCGCCGCCGCGACCGCCCGGGTGGACCGCCTGCTCGACATCCAGCGGCACGCGACCATGATCGCGCGCGTGGCCGGGGCGTACTCGACGCGGCTGGTCCTCGTCCAGGCCGTCCTGTTCATCGCGGCGGCGATCATCCTGACCCGCAAGGGCCGCTCCGACCAGGCGCCGCTGCGCCCGGCCCTGCGCGTGCTGCGGGTCGCCGCCCTGGCCCTGGCCGCCGCGCCGGTGGCGTCGTTCCTCACCAACCTGGTCCCGTGGTGGCGCTCGGACATGCCGGTCACCACGTTCTGGTGGGTGCTGCTCGGCTGGATCGCGCTGATCACGGTCGTGGCGCTGGTCGGGCCCTGGCGGCGCAACCTGCTCGGGCCGGCGGGCGTCGTCGCGGGCGTGACGGTCCTGGTGCTCGTGGTCGACGCCTGCACCGGCTCCACGCTGGTCATCGACTCCCCGATGGGCGCCCACCGGGTGCTCGCCGCGCGCTTCTACGGCATGAGCAACCAGGCGTTCGCGCTGCTCACCGCGGCGGGGCTGCTGCTCGCGGTCGCGATCGCGGACCCGCTGCTGCGCCGCGGCCGCCGCGGGCTGGCCACCGCCGCGGTCGCCGGTCTGGGGCTGCTGCTCGTGGTCGTGGACGGCGCGCCCGGGCTGGGCAGCGACTTCGGCGGGCCGCCCGCGCTGATCCTCGCGTTCGCGATGCTGACCATCGTGGTCAGCGGCCGCAAGGTCAGCTGGAAGTGGCTCGGGCTGATCGTCCTGGTCGGCGTCGTGGTCGTCGGCGGCTTCGCGGTGCTCGACTGGATGCGCCCGCCCGACGCCCGCACGCACCTCGGCCGGTTCTTCGCGACCGTGCTCGACGGCGGGCTGTGGGACGTGGTCGGCCGCAAGATCGCCGTGAACCTGCGCGTCCTGACGTCCTGGCGCTACCTCGTGCTCGCCATCGGCGGCGTGCTGCTGACCTGGCTGGTCATCGCCGGCGGCCGGCCCCGCCGCGGCGCGCTCATGGGGACCGGCAGCTCGATGGCCGGCCTGCAGCGCGCGGTGCCCCTCCTGCGTCCGGCGGTCGCGGCGATCGGCGCGGCGCTGGCCGTCGGGTTCCTCATGAACGACTCTGGCATCGTCGTTCCGGCCACGGGCATCGCCGTCGCGGTCCCGTGCCTGGTCGCGGCGGCCGCGCAGTGGCGGCTCGGGGCGCCCGACGGGGAGCTCGACGAACCGGCTAGCGGTGAGTCTGAGGCGGTTTCTGCGCCGGTGTGACGGTCCGCTTCACGGCGCCGGCGGCGCGGCGCACCCGGCGGGCGTTCACCGCGAGCTGGACGTCCCGGTACTGCGCGGCGCGGTGCATCTGGCCCTTGAGGTCCGAGCCGGACGGCCGGTGCTTGAGGTCGCAGGGCACCTCGACGACGCGGAAGCCGCGGCGCAGCAGGTCGATGGTCATGCCCGTCTCCACGCCCCAGCCGTGGGCCAGCGGCGTCGCTGCCTCGAACGCCTCGCGGGTCAGGCACCGCATGCCGGACAGGGGCTGCGTCGGGGTCCAGCCGGTCATCGACACGATGGCCCGACGGGCCGCGCCGACGACGATCCCCCGGCCGCCCGCGCCGGGCTGCGGCGGGATCAGGGCGATGGACAGGTCGGCGTGCCCCTCGTACACGGGCGGCACCAGCGGGGCGGTGTTGACCGCGGTCTCGCCCAGGTCGCCGTCGATGAACAGCAGGATGCGGGGCTGCCGGTCGGGGGCGTCACGCATGGCGACGACCGCCGCGCCCGTCTCCATCGCCGCCGCCTTGCCGCGGTTGTGCGAGTGGCGGACCACCACGGCGCCGGCCTCGCGGGCGACGTGCTGGGTGTTGTCCTCGGAGCCGTCGTCGACCACCAGGACCAGGTCCACGTGCGGGATGGCGCGGGCCGAGCGGACGGTGGCGGCGATGCGCCGGGACTCGTCCTTGGCGGGGATGATCACCGCGACGCGCTGGCGGGCCTTGTGGACGGCCGCCTTGCGCTCGTCGGTCGCCGCCTTGCGGGCGTCGTTCGGAGCCTTCACGGCAGCCTGCCCGGCAGCCTGCGCGGCGTCCGCCGGCGGCTGCGGGGTGTCGACGGGTGCGGCGGACTCCGCCTGGTCGTCGGCGGCCTTGCCGCCCTTGCGCATCACGTCCGCCACCCTATCGACCCGCACCCGTCCCGCCCGTCCGTGGACGGGTCAGCGCAGGGTGACCTGGCGGGCCACCAGGCCGGCGCGCGCGCGGCGCTCGTTGGCGTCGAGCGGCGCGGTGTCCTGGAGCGCGGCGGTGAACCGGGGCAGGAAGTCGGCGACCGGCTTCTCGATGTCCTCCGCCTCCGAGCCCTTGGCCAGCTCCCACACCGGGACGACCAGGCCGGCGGAGCGGAAGTAGCCGACGAACTTGGCGCCCTCGAACCCGGACTCGCGCGTGGCGTGGAGGCGGGAGAGGCCGTCGAGGACCACCTGCTCCTCGTGCGGCTGGGCCCAGCGCAGGAACTCGCGGGCACCCATCCGGCACCAGTACGCGGCGTCGGCGGACTCGAGCTTGACCGTGTCGATGATGCCGCCGTCGGCCTCCTCGATCGCGGCCTGCAGGTCCGGCGTGCGCTCGGTGTCCGGGGCCAGCCAGTACGCGAACGAGTCCTGCACTGTGACCTCGAACGGCACCGACAGGTCGAGCACGTCCTGCAGGCGCGGGCCCGGCTCGGGCAGGCCGATGGTCTCGACGGCGGTCCCGGCCTCGACCTCGAGGGCCTCGAGCAGCGCGTGCGCGAGGTCGCGGCTGACGTCGTTGGAGCTGCTGGTGGTCTGCAGGGCCAGGAGGACGACGCCGTCCGCGCGGTGCAGCGCGGGCCAGCTGGTCGGCAGCACCGTGGTGATCAGCACCTCGCGCGCGCCGTGCTCCTTGGTGGTCCGGGCCGTCGCGGTCGCGGCCGGGACCAGCTCCTTGAGGGCGACCCAGTCGGGCTCACCGGGGAGCCCCTCGAACGGGCGCAGCACGAAGTCGGACGAGTTCTTGGCCATGCGGGAAAGGTTACCGGTCCCCACCAGGGCAACCAGCCGGGGAGGGGCTCGCTTCGTACCGGGCGTTAAGGGAGGATCGCGACATGGACCCGCGTGCCGGAACACCCGCCCAACCGTCCGACCTCGTCGATCTCGACGCCCTGACCGGCGCGTACTACGACCGCGAACCCGACCTCGACGACCCCGCGCAGCGGGTGGTGTTCGGCACCAGCGGACACCGCGGGTCGGCCCTCGACACCGCGTTCAACGAGGCGCACATCGTCGCCATCACCGCCGCGATCGTCGAGTACCGCCGCTCCCAGGGCACCGACGGCCCGCTGTTCATCGGCCGGGACACGCACGCGCTGTCCGACCCGGCCTGGCGCTCGGCGCTCGAGGTGCTGGCGGCGGCGGACGTCGAGGTGCACGTGGACGCCCGCGACTCGTGGACCCCGACGCCCGGCGTCTCGCACGCGATCCTGCGGCACAACGGCGCCGGCAGCTCGGAGGGCGTCCGCACGCAGGGGCCGGGCCTCGCCGACGGCATCGTCGTGACCCCGTCGCACAACCCGCCCCGCGACGGCGGCTTCAAGTACAACCCGCCGCACGGCGGCCCCGCGGGGTCGGAGGCCACCGGCTGGATCGCCGACCGCGCCAACGAGATCCTCGCCACCGGCTGGAAGAGCGTGCCGCGCGTGAGCGCCGAGGCCGCGCTGGCGGCGGACACCACCCTCAAGCACGACTACCTGTCCTCCTACGTCGCGGACCTGGCCAACGTCATCGACGTCGACGCCATCCGCGCGTCCGGCGTCCGCATCGGCGCGGACCCGCTGGGCGGCGCGTCCGTCGAGTACTGGGGCGAGATCGGCGAGTACTACGGGCTGGACCTGACCGTGGTGAACCCGACGGTGGACCCGCAGTGGGGGTTCATGACGCTCGATTGGGACGGCAAGATCCGCATGGACTGCTCGTCGCCGTACGCGATGGCGTCGCTGGTGGCCCGGATGGCCGGGGACCCGGCGCCGTTCGACATCGCGACGGGCAACGACGCCGACTCGGACCGCCACGGCATCGTGACCCCGGACGGGCTGATGAACCCGAACCACTACCTCGCGGTCGCCATCTCCTACCTCTACGGCGGCGCGCGCCGGGGCTGGCCGGCCGACACCGCCATCGGCAAGACCCTCGTCTCGTCCGGCCTCATCGACCGGGTGGCCGGGAAGCTGGGCCGGCGGCTGCTGGAGGTGCCGGTCGGGTTCAAGTGGTTCGTGCCGGGCCTGGTGGACGGGTCGGTCGGGTTCGGCGGCGAGGAGTCCGCGGGAGCGTCGTTCCTGCGCAAGGACGGCACCGTGTGGACCACCGACAAGGACGGCATGCTCCCCGCGCTGCTGGCCTCGGAGATCCTGGCGACCACCGGCAAGTCGCCGTCGGTCCACCACCAGGAGCTCGTCGCCGAGTTCGGGGAGTCCTGGTACGCCCGGGTCGACGCCGCGGCCTCCCGCGAGGAGAAGGCGACGCTGTCGAGGCTCACGCCCGAGCAGGTCACCGCGACCACGCTGGCCGGCGAGGAGATCACCGCGAAGCTGACCAACGCGCCCGGCAACGACGCGGCGATCGGCGGCCTCAAGGTCACCACGCAGAACGCCTGGTTCGCCGCCCGGCCGTCCGGCACCGAGGACGTGTACAAGATCTACGCCGAGTCGTTCGTGTCCGCCGAGCACCTGGCCCAGGTGCAGGCAGAGGCGAAGGACGTCGTCTCCGCAGCCCTGGGGGCATAGATGTCGACACCGACCGCACCGCCGCTGGACCGTCGCCTCGCGCTCCTGCTCGCGATGGCGATGTTCGTCCTCGTGGTCGACACGTCCTTCATGAACGTGTCGATCTCCGCGGTCGTCGCCGACCTGGACACGACGGTGAGCGGCGTGCAGTCCGCGATCGCGCTCGAGGCCCTGGTGTCCGCCGCGTTCATCCTCATCGGCAGCAAGGTCGGTGACCTGATCGGCCGCAAGCGCGCCTACGTGCTGGGGCTGCTCGGGTACGCCACCGGCGCGGTCGCGATGATGCTGGCGCAGAGCCTGACGGCGGTGATCATCTTCTGGGCGATCATCGGCGGGCTGGGCGCGTCGCTCCTGCTGCCCTCGATGCAGTCGCTGATCCACGGCAACTTCACGGGCGGTGCGCAGGTGCGGGTCTACGCGCTGGTCGGGGCGTCCGCCTCGATCGCGGCGGCGGTCGGTCCCCTGCTCGGCGGCTTCATCACCACCTACCTGTCGTGGCGCGTGGCCTTCGGGCTCGAGGCGCTGATCATCGTGGTGGTGCTCAGCGGCATCAGGCTGGTCAAGGACGTGGCCTACACCGGCGACCGCTCGATCGACGTCGTCGGCGCCATCCTGTCCGCGCTCGCGATGGGCGGCATCGTCCTCGGCATCCTCGTGTGGCAGGAGGGCGGCGAGGCCGTCGGCGCCCTGATCGCCGTCGGCGCCATCGCCCTCGGGCTGCTGGTCCGCTGGCTCGTGCGCCGCAAGCGCGCGGGCAAGCCCGTGCTGCTCGACCCCGACCTGTTCCGGCTGCCGCTGTTCCGCGTCGGCGTCTCCCAGCAGATGCTCCAGCAGATCACGCTCGGGGCCGCGATGATCACGCTGCCGATCTTCCTGCAGATGGTCCTGGAGTACGACGCGATGTCGGCGGGCCTGTCGCTGGCCCCGCTGTCCCTGAGCATGTTCGCCCTGGCCCTGCTGGCCGGGAAGCGCTCGGGCCGGCGCCGGCCGGCGGACATCGTGCTGGTCGGCTTCGCGCTGGTCGTCGTCGGTGTCCTGGTGCTGATCCCCGTGGTGCCGCGGGCGACGTCCGGCTGGTACCTGGTGGTCCCGCTGATCATCATCGGGTCCGGCCTCGGGCTCCTGGTGTCGCAGCTGAACAACTACACGCTGTCGCCCATCACCGAGGAGCGGGTCAGCGAGGCCGCGGGCGTCAACTCGGCGTCGGGCTCGTTCGGCCTGTCGTTCGGGCTCGCGTTCGCCGGCGGTCTCCTGCTCGCCGCGCTGTCGCTGGGGTTCACCACGCAGTCCGACGCGAGCACGGTCCTCTCGCCCGACGAGCAGACCCAGGTCGCCACCGCGCTGGAGGACGACGCGCAGCTGATGAGCAACACGCAGCTCGAGGAGGTCCTGGTGGGCCAGCCGGCCGACGTGCAGGCCGAGATCCTGCGCATCAACACCGAGGTGCGGCCGCGCGCCCTGCAGATCGCGCTGCTGGTCCCGCTGCTCGCCGGCCTGGTCGGGCTGGTCAACGGCTTCCGGATGCGGCGCCTGCCCGACCCGCAGCCGAACGCCGCGATCGAGGGCGTGGCGCTGGGCTGAGGCTGAGGTCAGGCCGACGGCCCCGGGGACCGACCCCGGGGCCGTCGGTGTGTCTGCTCACGCCGCCGCGCGGCCCAGCCCCGTGAACGTCCACCCGGCCGCGCGCCACCGGCCCGCGTCGAGCTTGCCGCGCGCGTCGATGACGGCCGGCTGGTGGGCGAGCGCGGCGAGGTGCGACGGGTCCGCCTGGAGGAACTCGTCCCACTCGGTCAGCACGAGGATCACGTCAGTGCCCTCGACGGCCTCCTCCACGCTGGTCGCGTAGCCGAGGGTCGGGAACATCGACCGGGCGGTGTCGCCCGCCTGCGGGTCGTAGACGGTGACCTGGGCGCCCCGCAGGTGCAGGGCCGCCGCCACGTTGAGCGCCGGGGAGTCCCGGACGTCGTCGGTGTGCGGCTTGAACGCGGCGCCGAGCACGCCGACCCGCCGGTTGAGCACCGAGCCGCCGCAGGCCTGCACGGCGAGCTCGATGACGCGTTCGCGCTGACCCATGTTGATCTCGTCGACCTGCTGGAGCAGCGCCGCCGCCCGGCCGGCCCCGAGCTCGTTGGCCCGGTACATCAGGGCGCGGATGTCCTTGGGCAGGCACCCGCCGCCGAACCCGAGGCCGGCGTCGAGGAACCGCCGCCCGATGCGGATGTCGTGCCCGAGGGCGTCGGCCAGCACCGTGACGTCGGCACCCGCCGCCTCGCAGACCCCGGAGATCGCGTTGATGAACGAGATCTTCGTGGCCAGGAACGCGTTGGCGCTGACCTTGACCAGCTCCGCGGTCGGCAGGTCGCAGACGACCACCGGCGACCCCTCGGCGATGGGACCGGAGTAGACCTTCCGCAGGAGCGCCTCCGCCTCGGGCGACGTGCCGCCCAGGACGATCCGGTCGGGGTGCAGCGTGTCGGCGACCGCCTTGCCCTCCCGCAGGAACTCCGGGTTCCACACCAGCTCGGCCCGGACGCCCGACGGCGCCTCGCGGGCCACCAGCGTCCGGAGCCGGGCGGCCGTGCCGACGGGCACCGTCGACTTGCCGACGATGAGCCCGTCGTGGGTCAGGTGCCGCGCGATGGCCGTCGTCGCCGCCTCCACGTACCGCAGGTCCGCGGCGTGGCTCGTCTTGGACTGCGGGGTGCCGACGCAGACGAAGTGCACGTCCGCCCAGCCCACCGCCTCGGCCACGTCCGTGGTGAACCGGAGCCGACCCGTGGCCATCTGCTCGGCGAGGAGCTCGGGCAGCCCGGGCTCGTAGAACGGGACCTTGCCGGCGGCGAGCATCTCGACCTTGTGCGGGTCGGTGTCGACGCCCACCACCTCCATGCCCAGCTGGGCCATGGCGACCGCGTGGGTGGCGCCGAGGTAGCCGGTGCCGAGGACGGCGATCCGCGGCGCGGGGCCGGCGGGGTCGAACGGGCGACGGACGGGGGTGTCGAGGGCGTCGACACGGGGTGTCTTCATGACGGCTCCTGGGTGGTCGTCGGGCTCGGGGTGGGCTCGGGGGTCAGTTCCGGGGTCGGTGTGGGGGTCGGTTCGGGTGTCGGCGTCGGGGTGGGTTCCGGCGTCGGGGTCGGTTCCGGCGCCGGGGTGGGCGTCGGGGTCGGGGTCGGGGTCACGACCTCCGGGGTCGGTGCGGGTGCGGCGAGCGTCGTGGCGGCCACCGGTCCGTCGACGAAGCCCGCCGCCGGGTTGTGGATGCCGTCGATGAACGCCTGTTGCGAGTCGCGCCGGGACGTGATGCGCCAGTCGTTGGTGACGCGCTGGCCGCCGGAGATCGTCGTGACCGTGTGGTTGAACCACGCGAACCCGATGACGTCGGCGTTCTCCGGCTTGGCCAGGGCCGCGAACAGGTCGGCGACCCACTGAGGTTTCTGGCCGCCCACCTCGGAGGCGCCGATCTCCGCGAGCAGGATCGGTTTCTTGGTGATCGACCGCAGCTGGTTCAGGGACTTGTCGTACGTGTAGGAGAACGTCGGCGTCTGGTCGGACCTGAACGGCGGCCGGTAGTAGCCCGACAGGCCCACCCAGTCCACGTAGTCGTCGCCGGGGTACAGGCTCCGCATGTACCAGGACGAGTTCTTGGCCCAGTCCGGCAGCGCGTTGACGATGTTCGGCGCCCAGACCCAGATGACGTACTGGTTGGCGCCCTCCGCCTGGAAGATGTCGTGCACGTGGCGCCACATCTTCACGTAGTCGCCCTTGCCGTTGCCGTTGAGGGAGTTGCCGCCCCACGCCCGCTCGCCCCACGGGTACCAGCTGCCGTTCATCTCGTGGTCGAGACGGATGGCCATGGGCAGGCCCAGGCTGACGATGTCCTTGGCGTACTGGTGCAGGTAGTCGTCGTACTGCCCGCCGATGATCTTGGGCAGCGAGTAGTTCGGGTCGACGGCCTGGTCGTTCGCCGCCTTGAGGGGGCGGGACTCCCAGGTGAGCAGCGGAAGCATGCCCTTCTGCCAGGCGCGCGTGACCGCGTCCGGCCGGAACGGTCCGTCCCAGCCCTGGAAGTAGCCCGCGATCGTGGGCGCGACGCCGACGGTCGAGCTGACGTTGTCGAGCTCCGCCCAGTTGAACGGCGACTGCGGCGTGTAGAGGCCGAACTGGCGCTTGGTCGGCGCGAGCAGCTCCGACAGGGGTGGCGCGGTCGGCTTGGCGACGACGGCGGGGGCTGTCGCCACCGCGGCCTGCGACCGGGCCCGGGCCGCGGCGGCCTCGGCGGCGGCGGCACGGGCGTTCGCCGCCTCGGCCTGACCC